>JAPLQT010000122.1 GCA_026399515.1 Pseudomonadota bacterium
GGGCACCAGACTCCCTGATCGACTTCCTGAACGCGCTGTGATTATGCGGACAGCGAAATGCACGCCCGCCGCTCATCAGCAGCGGTTGGCGCTCGTTTCGTATCCCTAATCCACATAATCGAGAGGTCAGCATAAGTGCCCATTCCTGCCTGATGCCATTTTCGTGATCAATGGCGGGTCACGCCCCAAAGCGGTAGTAGAAAGATCGGGAAAGTTGCCCTTACGCCTGACATAACCGGCTGGCGCGGCTTTATCGCGCCAGTCCGTGTTGATGGATGGGTAAGGGCTTCTCATCGAAGGCGCTTTAGGTTTTCCTGATTTTCAGGCGATTCATTGGTGACGAGTTGCTCCAGATTCGCCTGCGCTGCCTCAGGAGAGATATTGTTGTTGATGTACTCAATGTAGCTCTGACGACTGTTTTCGGCATGTTGGACCCAGAACATTTGATTTCCTGATGCCACCTGCATGGCATTGACAGCTATGGTGATGTGCTCGCCGCGACAGAGTTGGTGATAGAGCGTTGCGTACGCAACTGCTGTCTCTGCCCACGTTGGCTTGTTCCCCGAACCAATGATTGCGTAAAAGGGGAGAGCTATGTCTTCCGGATGCATAGCCATCTGGACACCCGAATAGCCCTCACAGCTTGACATGCACACTACAAGTGAACCTCCGAGTGCCTGGTTGATCGGGCGAAGGTGTTCCCGGAGCTCGCGCCATGCCATGACGTAACCATCCGAGAGTTGGATTCCTTGAGAATCACCATGCGCGCTGATATGCAGCAATGGAACAAAGCCAGGGAGTCTATTCATTGCCTCAGAGAGGCCGATCTTCAAGCAGGCGTCAAACGCCTCCAATGAGATTGCAGTCTTGACAACGCACGTGATGCCATTCAACTCCACCGCTTGTCGCACGATGTCGCCTTCACTACGACGATGATATAGGTCGACCGCGGACGGCGACTCAATCACAAAAACGAAGAACTTGATTCTTTGCTCAGGTGGAAGCGGCATATGTTCTCCTTGCCCAAACGTGCTAACTCAGGGGCGCGAAGCCGGCTTGCCGGCGTAGCGTCCCTCTGGAGCGGCGGGTTAGACATTGTTTGCATTCGGCACAGCTTTAAGAAAGCTCGCTCAGTAGAGCCAGTTCTAGTTGTGCAGGCTCCTCTGAAACTTCTAGATGCAGTTTGATTTCCATCCAGACACTATCCATGTCCGCGAGATCCTCGTCCGTATAGATAATGTACGTAACTCCATACTTCCTCCAGTATTTCTTGTGCTTTCTCATTTCAGCTTCAAACTTCTCCTTGGCTTCTTTGTTGTATTCGGACATAGAGCGACCAGCACCTTCGAGCTGCCCATGTGTTGACCAGGGGGAAAATTCAAAGCCGAATTTCTCTAGACTCCATGGGTTGACTACTAGAAGGTCAAGGCGATGTTGATGCTTGTTCTTGAATGGGTCATATCGAAGTTCGGGGATGAGTATTGGGATTGAGAGTGGATTGCTGTGACCATTCACGTAGGCAATGTAGCGATCGGCAATATCAAGTTGATATTTCGATTTGCTTCGCCGAACGACATCTCGAAAGAACTGTAGATAGTCGCTGAGCTTCGAAAATGAGCGAATCTTGTTCTCGCTCATGTAACACAGCCCAGTTTCCATTACATGTGAGAGAGTCCAATACGGGTGCTTAAAGTGGCGAATTTCCGATTTGTCATTTTCCCAAAGATTATTTACATGGCGCGGAGTGACAAGCAAACCGAATTCATCCGCATTGTTTCCAAACCAATACTCGCTTTCATCGATCTTTGGCTTGGCTTTGTAGTGCTCCTCGTAGTGCTTTAGGAACGATCCTTCCAAGAACAACGAAAGATATTTTTTGAAGTTTGGATAAGTGCCAGTAATCAATTGGTGCATCCGAACGTGCCGAGGGTCTGCTCTCGAATCCTTCGACTTCGAATACGCTTTCTTGAGGCCGTTTAACCACCTGCTCTTGTACTCCATTGGAGTATGAATAACGTCATCCTTGAGGTTAATGTAGTCATCGGCTCGACCACCGATAAATGCATTGAGGGAACTCTCATTGCAGTATCTACCTTCCTCAAATCTCTGAAGTTCTATAAACACACTAGGCTGAAGAGCCCTGCGCTGATCCTTAATACATTGGATCATTTTGTTCCTGGCGGTCTTGTTTGGGTCTCGTTGTGCCATATTTTTTGCAATGTCTAACGTCCTAGTGCAGGGGGGCTGCGCCGCTATTTAGCGCAGAGTCCCCTGCAACGACGGGTTGGGCAGCATGGCGGACAAAGACCTGCACTGAGTGCTTGCCTCGCCCAGACGCGAAAGTGTTACCGGCTGGCACAAAACCAAGTTTGGTGAGTGACCGGTGCATAGCACTGTTCTCGGTGCGCGACGTGGCGAACACGCCAGCGCCGGCAGATGAAGCGAGTGCCGCCTGCGACAACGACAGCGAGAGCCCTTTGCGACGAGCCCCCAGAGAAACGTACAGCCAGCCTAGCTCGTAGGGAAACTCGACTGCGGGAAGCGGGACGCCACTCTCAGAACTTACCCGACGGCGATAGCTGGCTTGAGGTTGCTTGAGCGCGGCCACGCCGACCAATTCCCCAGCAAGGCGAGCAAACACCAACGCGGGCGCGCTACTGACGCGTTCGACGAGGCCCTGCATTGAGACTTCGCCGCCAGCGCGAACAAACGCGATGAACGCCCCTCTCTCGGGAGCCGAGCAATCGCCGAAAGTCTTCACGGTCAGTTCAGCCATAGCCGTAGTCATGATGCCCAACGTCCGAATTGCGCGGCGCCGATAGGCGTCCGCACCAACGAGTAGTTATGTGTCACGTTGCTATCTCCGGACGTTCCAGTCTGTCTCAAAGATGCTGATCAACTGCGACTCTTCTTTCTCTAGTTCGGTCTGCGATACGTTTGGGCGGCGCAGTCCATACAACTCGATTTCGTTACCTTCATCGAGGTAGTTTCGGATAAGCGTTCGTACGCGATCATTTGGCATGTCACGGTAAGTGTCCATTCGGCTTCTAAGCACCATGGTCGTTATTCCCACATAGCGGACGCGGTCGTGCGCCACGAAAGCGTAGATCCAGCCAGCAGTCTCAGTCCAAGCTAACGACTCCAGCCCTATTTTCTCTTTGTAAGGGGTCCATCGAGTCAACAGCTCGAATCCATACTCCATAAGGCGACTACGACAATCGTGTGCGGCCATAAACTGTTATTCAAGTGACACATAACGTCCTGCATAACGCACCGTCACCAGCAGCGCAAAGCGGCGCTGGTGACGGTCGCTGTTGATGCGGGTGTCAGGTGGCGTCATTTGTTCTTGCCGCTCATAACGCTCGGACGGCCTTGCAACTTTTGCAAAGCGCGAGCGGAAACGTCGCCGATGGAATATGCCGAAATAGCGCATCTGTATTCTCTTGAAACAGGTGGTAGCAGTAGTCGAAAACACCCAGAATGTTCAAACCATCGACTCCGCGATTCTCGGGTTTGTCCAGATGATGGATCAGTTTGTTGGCATGCTTCCGCAATTGCCCCAGGCGCGGAAATAGGCGCCCGCGGATTACATGTAGTCCAATTGTTGCTTCACGGCACTTTGGGCACGAGATCCGTGGTTCCTCAGGAATGTGGTTCTGGATGTCCTGCATCAGCCAAGAGTCCGCCGACCGTGTAGCGATCGCGACGATGTATGCTGTAGAGAGCTTCTCCATCCAGTTACCCGCAGCGGCATAACTGCTGTACGCCCGAAGCGCAGTCGTGCGCTGAATGATCGCGCTAGAGATCCGGACCGTGGTCCCTTCACCGAGTTGAATTGCCGCGGCATCAATCGATTTTGGAACGAAGTCAAAATTACTCATGGGGATTGCCGAGACACATAACAGTGTTTACACGGGCGCAGAAGTCCGTATAACAATTGATATTGATGACACCAAGAATGGAACACTAGGTACATAGTTTTCAGTCACTTGGCATGTTGGCTATCAGTATATATCAGCAATATGCCGGACGCTTGGGGAAATTTCGCCGCGTCCCGATGCAAGGTATCCTGTCCAATTTTTTTACTACTTTGAAGGTCCGCTTCGGTAGGAGTTAGCTGCCGCTCAGCGGAGGAGTTTTTCGACGGTCGCTACGACCGGACTTGGCCGAAAGTGTGAGTTCGGCTAATTTCCGCAACGCTGTCATTCGCCAATCTTGCACCGATCCTCGCGAACGTCAGCAATGCCGAGCAACGGAAGCTCGCTCAAGTAGGAACAATATCTACTGTCTATCTTCTCAGTGCAGCGCTAGTTCGTCGCGAGTCCTATTGATAAACCCTCTCTCTCACCGTCGAGGGAGGTGGGGACGGTTTCGCGTTCGACCAACAGTTTCGCTTGCCGTCGGTTGAAACCGCTTCGACCGCCGAAATGGCCAGGCCGGCTCGGGATAGAATGACGGCCTATCCAACAGAAGCCCTGCGACGCACTCGCCAAGAGCTCATCGACCGCATGCTGCGATTGACTGAAGTCAGGCTGCCCCTCGATCATCCGCAAGATGCGCTGCCGGTCGCCATCCTCAAGCGGCTGGGTGTTGCCGAAAATGACCTGCGTGGCTACACGGTCTTCCGCCGCGCTTACGACGCCCGCAAGAAATCGGACATCGTCCTGACCTACACGCTGGATGTGGAGGTGCGTGACGAGGCGGCGCTGCTCGAACGTCTGCGCGCCGACCGCCATGTCTCGCCCACGCCGGATACCAGTTACCGCTTCGTCGCCCGCGCGCCCGATGCGACCGACGCCAGGCAACGCCCGGTGGTGATCGGCAGCGGCCCCTGCGGCTTGTTCGCCGCCCTGATCCTGGCGCAGATGGGTTTTCGCCCTATCCTTCTGGAACGCGGCAAGTCGGTGCGCGAGCGCACCCAGGACACTTGGGGCCTGTGGCGCAAGGGCCAGCTCGATCCGGAATCCAACGTTCAGTTCGGCGAAGGCGGCGCCGGCACCTTCTCAGACGGCAAGCTGCACAGCGGCATCAAGGACCCGCAACACCGTGCCCGCAAGGTGCTGACGGAGTTCGTCGCCGCCGGCGCCCCGCCGGAAATCCTCTACGTCAGCAAACCGCACATCGGCACCTTCCGCCTGGTGACGGTGGTGGAACATCTGCGCGCCGGCATCGAAGCCTTGGGCGGCGAGATACGCTTCCGCAGCCGGGTTGAGGATATCCTCGTCGAGGACGGGCAGGTGCGCGGCGTGGTACTCGAGGATGGCGAGCAGATCGCGACCACGCATGTGGTGCTGGCCGTCGGCCACAGCGCCCGCGACACCTTTCGCATGCTCCAGCGGCGCGGCGTGTTCATCGAGGCCAAGCCTTTCTCGATGGGGGTGCGCATCGAGCATCCGCAATCGCTGATCGACCGTGCGCGCTTCGGCAAATTCGCCGGCCATCCGCTGCTCGGCGCGGCCGACTACAAGCTGGTGCATCACTGCGCCAACGGCCGCTCGGTGTACAGCTTCTGCATGTGCCCCGGCGGTACCGTGGTGGCGGCGGCATCGGAACTGGGCGGCGTGGTCACCAACGGCATGAGCCAATATTCGCGCAACGAGCGCAACGCCAACAGCGGTCTCGTCGTCGGCATCACGCCCGCCGACTACCCCGGCGACGCCCTGGCCGGCATGGCCTTCCAGCGCCACTGGGAGGAGCGCGCCTTCGTCGCGGGCGGCGGTACTTACGACGCCCCGGCGCAGCGCGTCGGCGATTTCCTGGCCGGCCGTCCCTCCACCGCCATCGGCGCGGTGCAGCCGTCCTACACACCCGGCGTACATTGGACCGATCTATCCGCCTGCCTGCCCGATTACGTCACCGCCGCGCTGCGTGAGGCGCTGCCGGCTTTCGACAAGCAGATCCGCGGTTTCGCCATGGACGACGCGGTGCTGACCGGCGTCGAAACGCGGACCTCGTCGCCGATCCGCATCAAGCGCGGCGACGACCTGCAAAGCATCAATACCCGTGGGCTCTACCCGGCAGGGGAAGGCGCCGGTTATGCCGGCGGAATCCTCTCGGCGGCGGTGGATGGCATCAAGACTGCGGAGGCGTTGGCTTTGGACCTCCTAGGCGGAAAGTCTTGAATCCTGCGCCGTCGCATCGACGGCACTCATACGGCAGAGACGGGCTCAGGCGGCAGCGCATTGATCAGCGGAAGCCACTCGCGCGCGGGCAGATGGAAACGAGATTCGATGTTTCGCGCGCGCGCGGCAAGCAGGGACTGGTCGGGAAAGGGTCCGCTTTTCATCGCCACGACGATCGAGTTACCCGCGCGGGTGGGCTCCATCATGCGTACTTGCGACTCGCCGAAGACTGCGGCGATACGCCCGGCGCTGTGAGCGCAGGCCGATTGGCGGCCGAACACGTTTACGCTCATGACGCCGTCGTCGCCGAGCAGGCGCCGGCAATCGGCATAAAACGCCTCGCTGTCCAATGCCGGCGCGGCGGCTTCGTGGTCATACAAATCGACGCACAAGACCTGTGCCGATCCGGCACGCGCCGCTTCAGCGACGAACACGGCGGCATCCTGTTCGAGCACCGCAAGGCGCGGTCCGTCGAGCGGCAAATGGAACGAAGCCCGGCACGCGGCGATCACCGTGGGATTTATCTCGACCGCCGTCGTTCGCATGCGCAGCTTGCCGTGGCAAAAGCGGGTGATCGACCCGGCGCCCAGGCCGAGTTGCACTGCATGTCCCTTGTCGAGATCGGAGCCCCGGCGCAATAGCAGCCAGGCCATCATGCGCTGCGCGTATTCGAGTTCGATGGCGAGCGGTTTGCCGACGCGCATCGCTCCTTGTACCCACTGCGTGCCCAGGCTCAGGTAGCGCACGCCGTCGGCCTCTGAAATCGTGGCGGACGGCAAGTCAAGGCATGACTTCCGCGTATTCATGGATTTCGCGATCGGTCGATTCCCGGCGTAATGTCGGCGCGAGTTTGGCCTGCCATTCGTGTAGGGTCAGCTCTTATGATTGCAATCGACTGGCCATCAAGTGCCCGACACGGCATCGATCGCGAGGATGGTGGCATCCTCGGCGCCATGTCCCGCGGCAATGAGTTGGTCCATCCTGGCCGCGATCGCCGGCAGCGCCGCCATCGGTCGATTGCCCGTAGTCTCCAGCATCAATCGGACATCCTTGCGCGCCATTGCCAACTCAAAACCGAGAGGGAACTTACCCTTGGCCATGTTCCCTCCTCGACTCGCCACCACCGCGTTCAAGTCGAGCAGCCCAAGCAATCCGATGGCGTCTTCACCGCCTACGCCACTCGCCTGCGCCAGCGTGAGGACGTCCGCCATCACCGCGGAGAGCCCGATGAGCATGGCGTTTCCCATCAATTTGTTTGCCGCGGCCAGATCGCCGCGCTCACCCAGATACTCGAGGCGCCCTGTCATCCTGGCGAGATCCGTCTTGACGGATTCGAAGAGCATGCTTGGCCCTGATACGACCATCGACCCCTGGGCATTCCGGGCGTGCACCGGCGCCATGAAGACCGGACAGTGCAGATATTTCACCCCGTCCGCCTTGAGCGCCGCTGCCCGTTTGGCGGTGAGCGTCGGCAAGGTCGTGCTGTGGTCGATCAGAATCGCATCGGCGGATAGCCCGGGGCGCGCCGCCGCAATGACTTCTGCGACCACCGCGTCGTCCTTCAGAACCAGATGCACCCTCGAGGCGCCACGCACCGCCTCAGCGGGCGTCGCGGCGGCCTTCACGCCGAACTGGGCTAGGGCCAGCACTTTGTCGGCGGATCGATTCCATGCGGTGACGGAATCACCCCGCTTCGCCGCAGCCTCGGCAAAAGCCGCCCCAAGCAAACCAGTACCGAGAAATGCGATGTTCGTCATGCCGTGTCTCCCCTTTGAATTGAACCTGAACAAGTCAGTACTGCACCCCCAGCGCCTCGCAGAGGAATTTCATCAAAGGCGCGGCGGCGGCGAAGCGCGCACCGGCCAGCTTGACCAGATCCGGCGCGGTGACTTCCGCGGCAGACAATGACGCCAGGCCGATGAAGTCCTTGCGCTTCAGATCCTCGATGGCCGCATTATCGGCGGCATAACCGCGCGGCGGGCGCGTCAGGCTGTCGCCGGCGAGCGACCAATGCGCGGACAATTTCTTGTCGTCGCGCGCGGCGAACCAGCGCTCGGGTTTGGCGGCAATCAGGTCGCGTATCCGGCCCAGCGCATCGGCATCGGGATGCCAGCAGCCGGCGCCGAGGAAGCATTCGTCATTGGCGACATGCAGGTAGAAGCCGGGGGCATGCACGTTCTTGCCCAGCGCGTGGCGGAACTGGATGCCGATGTTGGTCTTGTACGGGGTCTTGTCGCGCGAGAAGCGCGTGTCGCGGAACACCCGCATCAGCGAGCCGCCCATTTTGCGCGGCTCGGCGCGGAAGTGGGGGGCGAATTTTTCCAGGACCGGCCCCATGGCCTCGATGAACTCGAGAGCAGGTTCGCGCACCAGGGACTCGTAGCGCGGCTTGTTGGCTTCGAACCATGCCCTGTTATTGTTGGTGTTCAATTCGTCGAGGAATTTGAAAGTGGCTTTGGTGAACATCCTAAGCTCCGTAGTCGATGTTTAGAGATGCCCGCATTCTCTCATTTCGCCGCGACGCCGGCCAACGTTCCGGCCAATGCCCCGGTGTCCAGCCGCGTCATGGAAAATATCGTCTGGCGCACATCCGGCGGCAGGACGAAGCGCGCCTGCCCGGCTTCGGCTTCGAGCCGTTCACCGAAATACAGCTTGCCGTCTTCGCGCAACTCGGCCTGTCCGTTGGCCCTCAGCGTGTCGACGAAGGCATGGAAGATCGCCTTGTCGAAAAACTCCGGCGCGTTGAATTCGCGCAGCAGGGTCAGGCGCTGCGCCAGTAGGCGGCACATGGCCTCCAGTTCGGTTGGGGTCATGACGCCCGAGCTCTGCTGGGTCAGCAATCCCAGGGTGATGAAATAGCGGATCAGCGTCGGCCGTAGCGCCTGGCCGAGCAGGGCCAGTTGGGCATAGGCCTCGCTGTTGAAGGCGGGCGCCGCATATCGGGCGCATTCTCCGGCAGCCTCGGTGCGTTCCAGCCAGCCCAGGCCGGCCAGTGCCTCCAGGTAGTTGTCCAGCGTCGCGTCGAGTTCGTCATTGGTCCAGCGCAAGAACAGCTCGGCGCGCAGGAAGGGGTAGATGGTGTGGGCGACGCGCAGCAACTGCTCGCGGCTCAGCGCGACATTGCGCGCATACAGGCAGGCGAGCAGAGCGGGCAGGGCATACAGGTGGAGGATGTTGTTGCGGGTATAGGGGGCCAGCACGGCCTCCTCGGCAGGGAAATGCAGCACGTCGCCGAGGGGATGGGAATGGCGCTGGACGATGTTGAGCTTCTCGCAGTAGGCGACGATGTCCGCGCCATCCAGCGGCGTCACCCGGCTGCGCCCGGCATAGGGCGCGGCGAGCGCCAGGCGGCGGTAGGCATCGAGCTGGCGTACCAGTTGCCGCTCGTCCATCGCCAGGCGCGGCGTGGCCAGCAGTGCGAGGCCGAGCAGGTTGACCGGGTTGGCGACCGCCGCGCTGTTGAGCCCTTCGGTTATCTTGAGCATCAGGCGATCGATGCCGGCGTTGAGCCAATCCGGGCGTGAGTCACTCGCAACCGAAACGTCGCGCCAGCCGGGATTTTCGGCGGCCAGGATGTCGGCAAGCTTGATCGGCTCGCCGAAATTCACATGCACCTTGCCGAAGTTCTTCTTCAGCTCGCGCACCGTCAGCAGCAGGTCCAGCAGCGACTCCTGTTTCTTCGGCCGGCCCATCAGCTCGCCGATATAGTTGCGCCCCTCGAACAGCTTCTCGTAGCCGATATACACCGGCAGGAACACGATGGGGCGGGTCGGGTTGCGCAGGAAGCTCTTCACCGTCATCGCCAGCATGCCGGCCTTGGCGGCGAGTTGGCGGCCGGTGCGGCTGCGCCCGCCCTCGACGAAATACTCGATGGCGTAGCCCTTGCTGATCATCATGTGCAGGTATTCGTTGAACACTGCCGCATACAACTTGTTGTCCTTAAAGGAACGGCGCAGGAAGAAGGCACCGCCGCGCCGCAGGATGCCGCCCAGCATGGGCAGGTTGAGGTTCTCACCGGCGGCGATGTGCGGGACCATCAGGCCGCGATTGAAGACGATGTAGGAGAGCAGCAGGTAGTCGATGTGGCTGCGGTGGCAGGGAACATAAACGATCTCGTGATCGGGAGCGACGCCGCTGACGGTGTCGAAGTTGTCGACCTCGACGCCGTCGTAGAGGCGGGTCCACAGCCAGGTCAGGAAGCGGGCGAGAATCAGGGTGACCGGATAGGAATAATCGGAGGCGATTTCCCAGGCATAGGCGCGTGCCTGCGCCTGGGCTTGCTGCAAGGCCGCCGCGCCGCCGCCCTTGGCCGCCGCCTCGGCTTCAACCGCGGCGCGGATATTCGGGGCCTCGATCAGCTTGCCGACCTGGTTGCGGCGGTGGGAGAGGTCGGGGCCGATCGCCATTTCGCGCTGGCGGCGGAAGTGCACGCGCAGAATGCGGGCGACTTTCCGCAGGGTGCGCTCTTCGTCGAGTCCTTCGGCGACGATCTGACGCAGCGACAAAGGCTCGCTGAAACGCAGCAGCGTCTGCCGGCCATGGATCAGCACGGTGAAGAACTGCTTGAGTTCGCCGCGCGCCGCCCAGCCGTCGGCGAAGAGCAGCTTCCAGACCGAGTTGGCCTTGTCCGGGGCGCGGCCCCAGAGGATAGCGACCGGTACGATTTGCACGTCGAAGCCGTCCTGCGCCCGCGCCTGGGCCACCAGGCGGCGCAGCAAGCCGGAATAGGTCGCCCGCCGGGAGCTCAGCAGCGGCTCTCGGCGGGTCAGGAAGAAGAACGACACCGCTTCGCGCAATCCTCCCACCGCCAGCCTGCCGCGCGCCGGCGGCAGCCCCAGCGATTTGGTCTCGCGCGCCAGCACCAGCAGGTTCGACAGGAAACGCCGCTGCATCACATACACCACCGGTTTCGCCGGGTCGAGGCCCAGCGTGGACAGGTCCTGAGGCTGGACATGGGTGCGGACACAGGCATACAGCAGCTTGCTGGCGACGAAGAGGAACAGGCGGTCTAGTCCGAAGTACCGGTTCATTGCACGTGGTCCGTCAGGTTTATCTCAGGCAAACGCTTTTCCGGTGGGGTGGATGGCAGCGGCACGCCGACCGGCGCGACGCTTCCACTTGTCATTGCGTTATGATAAAACCTTCCGCTCGTCAGCGCACCTGCCGACGTCAGACCGCAAGCCGGCTCCACTCGTCGTTTTCAAGTGATTACCCCACCTATGCCAGATTCGTCCAACCCCTCACCCGCCGGCAAACTCGCACCCCTGGCCCGGCTGGGGCGCTTCCTGCGGCCATATCGGAGCCGGCTGGCGCTGGCCTTCGTCGCGCTCACAATCGCCGCCGCCGCGTCGCTGGTGCTGCCGATCGCCGTGCGGCAGATGATAGACCTGGGTTTCTCGCGCGCCAATGCCGAGCATATCGATCGCTATTTCCTGTTCCTGTTCGTCGTGGCGGTGGTGCTCGGCCTGTTCGTCGCGGTGCGCTTCTACCTGGTGTCGTGGCTCGGCGAGCGGGTGGTGGCCGACATCCGCAGCGCCGTGTATCGACATGTCATCGGCATGAGCCCGGCCTTCTTCGAAGTCACCCGCACCGGCGAGGTGTTGTCGCGCCTGACCACCGACACCACGCTAATCCAGGTGGTGGTCGGCACCAGCATGTCGATGGCACTGCGCAGCGCACTGATGCTGGCCGGTGGCCTGGTCATGATGGGCTTCACCAGCCCGCGCCTGACCGGTTACACGCTGGCCCTGCTGCTGACGGTGGTCCTCCCCATCATCCTGTTCGGCCGCCAGGTGCGGCGATTGTCGCGCGACAGCCAGGACCGGGTGGCCGACTCCAGCGCGCTGGCCGGCGAAAAGCTCAACGCCGTCACCACCGTGCAGGCCTTCACCCAGGAAGCGCGGGAAACAGCGCGCTTCGACGAGTCGGTCGAATCATCCTTCCGCACCGCCTTGCGGCGCATCAGCATGCGCGCCATGCTCACGGTGATCATCATCGTCATGGTGTTCGGGGCGATCGTGCTGGTGCTGTGGCTGGGCGCGCACGCAGTGCTGGACGGCGGCATGAGCGCCGGCGAGCTGAGCCAGTTCGTACTCTACGCGGTGATGGTGGCCAGCAGCATCGGCGCCTTGTCGGAAGTGTGGGGCGACGTGCAGCGCGCCGCCGGCGCCACCGAGCGCCTGATGGAACTGCTGGCGGCGAAGGCCGACATCGTGGTCGTAGCGCAACCGCTGCCGCTGCCTGCGCCGCGCGGCGAAATCAGCATGGAGCACTTGACCTTCCATTACCCTTCGCGGCCGGATCATCCGTCGTTGGCGGATTTCTCGCTGCAAGTGCGCACCGGCGAGACGGTTGCGCTGGTCGGCCCGTCCGGCGCCGGCAAGAGTACCTTGTTCCAGTTGCTGCTGCGTTTCTATGACCCGCAGCAGGGACGCATCGTCCTCGACGGCGTCGACCTGGCGCAAGCCGATCCGCTCGAGGTGCGGCGCCGCATCGGCATCGTGCCGCAGGATACCGTGCTGTTCTCTGCCGACGCCATGGAGAACATCCGCTATGGCCGCGCCGATGCCAGCGACGAGGAGGTGAAGGCAGCAGCCCGCGCGGCGGTCGCCGACGAATTCATCGAGCGCCTGCCCGAAGGTTATCGCAGCTTTCTCGGCGAGCGCGGCGTGCGCCTCTCGGGTGGACAGCGCCAGCGCATCGCCATCGCCCGCGCCATCCTGAAAAATCCGCCGCTGATGCTCCTCGACGAAGCGACCAGCGCTCTCGACGCCGAAAGCGAACGGCTGGTGCAGACCGCCCTGGAACACCTGGTCGAAGGCCGCACCACGCTGGTCATCGCCCATCGCCTGGCGACGGTGCGCAAGGCCGACCGGATCATCGTGATGGACGACGGGCGCATCGTCGCCAGCGGCACCCACGACAGCCTGATACGCGAGGATGGGCTGTACGCACGGCTCGCCGCCTTGCAGTTCGGGCTGCATGCGGAGTAACCGTTCGTCGGCCGGACGCAGGCGTTCGTCATTTGGCATGCTTGAGAAATAAAAGATTCCTGTAATATGACCGTAACCGATAGCTGTCATAAATCGGCTGGTCTGGCCGTGCCTTTTTAAATACTTCCCCATAACTTATGAAAATTTCACGACTGCTTGGTCTTTTGACCCTCATGGCGCTTGGCAGCCAGTCCCATGCCGCGGGCAGGGCCGATGTCTTCGATGCCAAGGGCGATTATGCCGGCGCCTCCAACGCGCTCACCTTGTCGGCCAGCATTTCTCCCGCCGCGGTGGATGCCGGTCTGCCGGGTTCCTACTATGTGGCGGCGTTGTATGGCAGCAATCTGCTCTTTCTCTCCCCGACGGGTTGGGCGCCTTACGCCGGCGCCCAGATTCCCAGCGCGGTTTCCGGTACTTTGAGCCAACTCTCGATTCCGCTGCTGGCGAACGCGGATATATCGGCCCTGGAATGCGCATCGATAATCGCCGGGTATGGCAAGGATGCGAATGATATGGCCACCAACGGCCTGTACCGGACGATCTATCAGGTACCGGCACGAATCCCGCATGCATCGCCCTTGCCCTGTAGTGCCATGGCGGACGCCGACATCTCGCGCTTCCTCGAACAAGCCAGCTTCGGGCCGACGGATGCGAGCATCGCCGATGTCAAGCTGCGCGGTCTTTCCGGTTGGCTGGCGAATCAAGTCGCCCTGCCCAGGACCGGCTATGTACCGCCCTCCGGCGTCGGGGACTGGACCTATTATCCCGAATCGCAACCGGCCTCGTGTACCAACGACGGCATCCCGACCAGTTGGGCAACACTCTGCCTGCGAGACAACTATTCCCTCTATCAGGTACAGCGGGAGTTCTTCCAGAACGCGATTTCGGCGCCGGACCAGCTTCGGCAGCGGGTGGCGTTCGCCTTGTCGCAAATACTGGTGATCTCGGGCACGGATTCTCCGCTCGCCAAGCCCTATGCATTCGTGCCCTATCAGAACATCCTCCTGGATAACGCATTCGGCAATTACGAAACCATTCTGAACAAGATCACCTTGTCGCCGGCGATGGGACGCTATCTCGACATGGCCAACAATCCCAAGGCCACGAATGCCAACCAGCAGCCCAACGAGAACTATGCGCGGGAGCTGTTGCAGTTGTTCTCGATCGGCTTGTACAAGCTGAATCTCGACGGCTCGGTGCAAACCGATGCCGCCGGCATCGCCGTTCCCAGTTATGACGAGAACGTCATCAAGGGGTTTGCCAAGACCTTCACCGGCTGGACCTATGCACCGGTGCCGGGGGCAGCATCCCAATCCTTCAATCCGATCTACTTCGGCGCCGACATGGTTGTGGTGGAGAAGAACCACGATACCACCAGCAAGCAATTGCTGGACACCACCGTACTGCCCGCGGGCCAGACGTCGGCGGCCGATTTGACCGCCGCGGTCCACACCGCGTTCATGCATCCCAATGTCGGACCCTTCATCGGCAGGCAGTTGATCCAGCGCCTGGTCACCAGCAACCCCAGCCCCGCCTACGTCAGCCGCGTGGCGAGTGTTTTCAACGACAACGGTAGCGGGGCGCGCGGCGATATGCAGGCCGTCATCCGCGCCATCCTGCTGGACACGGAAGCGCGCGGTGGCATGCGTAGTGAATCCAATTACGGCCACCTGCGCGAACCCGCGCTGTTTATCGCGCGGTTCTATCGTTCGCTCGGCGGCATCAGCGACGGAGTATGGCTCAAGGATCGGAGCAATGAGATGGGACAGAACCTGTTCTATCCGGACACCGTGTTCAACTATTACCCCGCCGATTACGCGCTTGCTAGCGGTCAGGCGGCGCCTGAATTCGGCATCCAGAACACCGCAACAGCCCTGGCGCGCGCCAATTTCGTTTACAGCGCGATCCTCGGCACCCCAACCGGCAACACGGTCTATGCCGCACAACCGAGTGCGACCGTAATCGGCGCGACCGGGACCTACCTTGACCTGACTCCCTATGTGGCCCTTGCCCCCGATCCCGCCGCATTGATCGACAGGCTCAACATCCTGCTGCTGCACGGCAGTATGGCGCCGGAGACGCGGACACAGCTCATCAGCACAGTCACCGGCGCTTCCAGCGACCCGAAGGTGAGGGCGCAGACGGCAATTTATCTCGTGGCAAATTTGCCACAATTCATGGTGGAGCGTTGATATGAGCTTCTCTCGCAGAGATTTCCTAAAGCTGGCCGCGCTGTCGTCCGCAGCCGCTCCCTGGGGCTGGATGCCGGCACTGGCCGCCACGCCGGCCACCGACGATTACCGGGCCTTGGTATGCATTTTTCTCTATGGCGGCAATGACGGGAACAACCTGCTGATCCCGACCGACAGCGCCGGCTATGCGGCTTATGCCGGGGCCCGTGGTTCCCTGGCGTTGCAGGCGTCCGACCTGGCGACGCTGGGCGCCGCCGCCAGCCAGGGCGGCAAGTCGTTCGCCCTGCACTCCGGGCTCTCCCCGATTGCGCCGCTTTACCTGCAAGGCAAGCTGGCCGCGGTGGCCAATGTCGGTACGCTGGTCAATCCCATGACGGCGGCAGACTACCGCGCGAAAACCAAACAAAGGCCCTTCAGCCTGTTTTCGCATTCGGACCAGCAACATCAATGGCAGAGCGCGGAATCGGCGGTCCTGTCGGCCACGGGTTGGGGTGGCCGGATTGCGGATGCGGTACTTTCCAGCAACGCTCAGGTAACAGTTCCCGCCTTGATGTCGATTGCCGGGTCCAGCCTGTTCAACAACGGCAAGCACACCGCGCCGCTGGTTATACCCGGCAGCGGTACCTTCGGTTTGAAGGACAATGGCACCAGCGCGGCGGCCAAGGCGCGCAACAGCGGCCTGGCGCAACTGCTCGGACTGGATCAAGGCAATGCCCTGGTCAGCGCATCCGCCAATGTAATAACGCAGGCCATCGCCAGCAGCGTTCTGGTCAACCCGATTATTCAAGGCACCAGTGCGACGATCTCGCCCGCATTTGCCGGCCTGAGTTCAAGTATCGCCACACAACTGATGATGGTCGCGAAATTGATCGAGGCACGGGCAACGACCGGCTTGAAGCGGCAGGTGTTCTATGTCGCCTTGAACGGCTTCGACACTCACAGCAATCAACTCAACGTGCAGCAAACGCTTTTTGGCCAACTCGGCCCCGCCATGCTGGCTTTCTACAATGCCACGGTGGCCTTGGGTGTTGCCGATAAAGTCACGAGTTTCACCATGTCGGATTTTTCCCGCACGCTCAAGCCGAATTCGAGCGGTACCGACCATGCCTGGGGCAATCATCATCTGGTGCTGGGGGGCGCAGTTAAAGGGGGCGATGTTTACGGCGCGTTCCCGACCTTGGCGTTGAACGGCGCCGACGATGCCGATGGCGCTGGCCGGTGGGTGCCGACCACATCGGTGGATCAATACGCGGCAACGCTGGCCAGTTGGCTGGGTGTATCTACGGGAGACCTGGCGACGGTGCTGCCCAATCTCTCCCGCTTTGCATCCTCCAATATCGGTTTCGTCTGACAGATCGAAGCCGATAATGCGGTAGCGTTATATTTGACCGTATGAGGAAAAGCCATCGCTCCCTGGCGGGTGTATTGATTGCGGGCCTGGTCAGTACCCCTGTTCTCGGAGCTACCAGCATCGATGCTGGACAGGCGCTCTACACGGCCAATTGCGTCGGCTGCCATGGCATGCCTCCCAACGGCCTGAAGATCGACAACCTGGTGGCGGCGAATCGGCCGGACCTGATACGCCGGCAGATTCAAATCAATCCCGCCATGAAATTCCTCACAGCCTTGATGGACGCCGATCTTGCAGAAATCGCCACCTTTATCGCCTATCCCACCACCACCGACGCGGATTGCATATTCGGCTGGGGCGAAGCGATACTGCCGGCGCTGCTGGCGCCGAGAACCCTGTCCGCCAGGGCGAACGGCTTCGACTACCGCTACTACCCGCCCGCCAATGTCTATGTCGGCGTCGCAATCGCCGCCACTGACCATCAACGCCATCTCTACTTTCTCGACGCCAAGACCAGCGACGGACTACTCGATCTGGGGAATATTGGCAGCTATCTGAGTGCCGCCTTGGCGGCGGGGTGCCCATAACGGCGGATATTGCCAAATTCCCGAAAAGTGCCTTCATCATGACGTATGTCAATTGGCATGATTCATTATGCAAGGATAATACCCGCCATGATCAGCGCAAAGCGGTGTATCAGGCAATGGTACCAATTCGGCAAGGCAGGGGCGCATCACTTCATCCCTCGGCCCGCTTCGGATTCAAGCTCGATGCGTTGGTGAAAATTCCGATGACGGGGCCAGCGACATGAACTTCCTCAAAGATTCAAAAATCTGGGTGCGCCTGGTGTTGGGCATCTCCATCATGATGATCGTCTCATGGTCGGTCATCATCTGGTGGGTGACGGCGCAGCAACAGGAAATGGGCATCAAGCAGGCAAAGGATTTCTCGGTCAGCGTCAATCAGATGACCATAGCCTCGCTGACGGCTTTAATGATCATCGAGAAGATGGATAAGCGGGATATCTACCTCGATCAAATCCAGAAGTCGGAAAACGTGACCGAGCTTCATACCGTAAAAGGCGCCGAAATCGATAAGGAGTTCAACAGAACTGCCAGCGACCGGATGCCCGATGCCGTCGAACAGCAGGTTCTGACCAGCGGCAAGCCCTACTTCCAGGTGATCAAGAATGCCCAGGGGGAAATCCTGCGCGCCGTGATTCCATCCACCAACGAAAAGAATTATCTCGGCAAGGATTGCACCAAATGCCACGGCGCCCCCGATGGGGCAGTGCTCGGCGTGGTCAGCATGAATATATCGCTGAACAAGATCAATGATGCCATACGCGATGCCAGCCTGAAATTTGTAGTGGCGGCGGTGGGTGTGGCGGTCTTGCTAATCGGGTTTATTTACGTGTTTGTGAATCGTTCTGTCAGCGTTCCTCTCGTAAAACTGGCGCACAGCCTGAGAGAAATTGCCGAGGGTGAAGGAGACTTGACGCGCCGGTTGAAAGTGGAACGCAACGACGAGATCGGCAGGACCTCGGTCATATTCAACACTTTCATGGACAAACTGCAATCGGTGGTGAAAGACGTCAAGCTCAGTGCCGAGAGAGTAATGGCCACTTCCCAGCAACTTTCATCGGCGGCCAACGAATTGACCAGGAGCTCCAACGAACAAAGCGATGCGACCGCATCCATGGCTGCCTCGCTCGAGGAAGTCACCGTCAGTATCAAGCAAGTCGCCGACAACTCCGACCGGGCGCATGAGATGGCATCGGAGGCCGGCGGACTTTCGGGAGAAGGACACAAAGCGGTTGGCGAGGCGATAGAAGAAATGCAAAAGATTTCGGATTCCGTCAATTCTTCGTCGGCCGCCATTACCACCCTGGAAGAAAAGTCGACGCAGATTACCAGTGTCGCCAACGTGATCAAGGATATTGCGGACCAGACCAACCTCCTGGCGCTCAATGCCGCGATCGAGGCCGCCCGCGCCGGCGAACAGGGACGGGGTTTCGCGGTCGTGGCGGATGAGGTCCGCAAGCTTGCCGAACGCACGGCAACCGCCACTCATGAGATAACCAATACCATCGACGAGATCCAACAAAGCACCCAACGCTCCGTTTCGGGAATGGAGTTCAGTGTCGGGCAGGTTCAGAAAGGGGTGGAAATGGCAAGGCATTCCGGCGTTGCCATGGCCAACATCGAAACGAGCACGAACAAGGTCAAGGCATCCGTGGACGAAATTTCCCTGGCCTTGCGCGAACAGAGTACCGCCGCAACGCAACTGGCGCAGGACGTCGAGGTCATCGCACAGAAAGCCGAAAGAAACGGCGCCCTGGCGAACGAATCCGCCCAGGCGGCCAATCATTTGGCGGAACTGGCGGTCACGCTGAAGCAGTCGGTCGATCGGTTCGTGGTCTGACTCGTATCGTCGTCGGACCACCCCTGTGCCATGAAATTGCTCAAAGACGGAATTAACGCCCCCACCCCCAACCCCCGCCCGGGCGGGAGGCTGCAACTGCTCGCTGCGCTCGTTGGTTGCGGGGCGCTTCGTAACTGTATTCCACGCTAAAACATTCCGGCCCCGGCCGCCACCAGCACATAGCGGCCGAATTTCCCCAGCGCCATCCACAGCAAACAACTGAGCCAGTTGAGCCGCAGCCAGCCGGCGGCGGCGCACAGCGCGTCGCCGATCAGCGGCGCCCAGGCCAGGACCAGGGCGACCGCGCCATAACGTTTCACAAACTCCAGACGCACCGGCAACTCACGTTGCGGCAACAGGCGGGCCAGCAGATAGGTGCTCATTCCGCCGAGCGTGTTGCCGACCGTCGCCAGCATCAGCGCGGCCGTGGTCTGCTCGGGATGCAGGCGCACCACGGCGAACAGCACTGCCTCGGAACCGCCCGGCAACAGGGTTGCGGACAGGAAGCTGGAAACGAACAGGCCCAGCAGGCCGGCCTCGGCGGAGAACAGGTAATCCATGCGGACATATTACCGTGACGGCGCCCGAGTTCGTCGGAGTATCACCCACCCACGACGGCGCGCTCCAGTTTCAGCAGCGCTTCGCTGAAAACCCCATCCTGGATGGTCAGCGGCATCAGGAAGCGAATCGCATTCGAGTGCGTCCCGCAGGTCAGCAGCACTAGGCCGGATTGCAGGGCGTCGGCCTGCACCCGGCGGGCGAAGGCGGGATTCGGCTCGCCGCTGTCGGGCTGCTTGAACTCGATGGCAATCATCGCGCCGAGGCCGCGAACCTCGGCGATTTCAGGCACGGCTGGCTTGAGCCGGTTCAGCAAGTTCTTCAGCCGTGCCCCGAGCTGGTCGGCGCGTTCGAGCAATTTCTCCTCGGCAATGATGTCCAGCACGGCGAGTGCGGCGACGACCGCCAGCGGGTTGCCGCCGTAGGTGCCGCCAAGGCCGCCTTCGGCGGCAGCATCCATGAGTTCCGCGCGGCCGGTCACGGCGGACAGCGGAAAGCCTCCCGCCAGGCTCTTGGCCATAACCACCAGGTCCGGCACGACAGCGTAATGCTCCATGGCGAACAGCTTGCCGGTCCGGCCGAAACCGGTCTGCACCTCGTCGGCGATCAGCACGATGCCGTGGGTGTCGCAAACCTCCCTCAGCCCGCGCATCAAATCCGGCGGTGCGACGTGGAATCCTCCTTCGCCTTGGACTGGCTCGATGATGATCGCCGCGACGCGTTGCGCATCGACATCGACCCTGAGCAAGTCGTCGAGCGCGCGCAGCGAGTCGTCCACCGAAACGCCCCGCAAGGCGATCGGAAACGGGATGTGATACACCTCGGCGGGTAGCGGGCCGAAACCGGTCTTGTAGGGAGCGACCTTGCCGGTGAGCGCCAGGCCCATCATGCCGCGCCCATGGAAGGCCCCGGAGAAGGCGATGACCGCACTGCGTCCGGTGGCGACCCGGGCAATCTTGACGGCATTCTCGACCGCCTCGGCGCCCGTCGAGAAGAACGCGGTCTTCTTGGCGAACTTGCCCGGCGTCAGGCCATTGAGTTTTTCCGCCAGTTCGACATAGCCCGGATCGGGAAAGATCTGGTGGCAGACATGGGTGAACTTCTTCATTTGTGCCTCCACCGTGGCCATCACCTTGGGATGGCGATGGCCGGTATTGAGCGTGCCGATGCCGCCGACGAAGTCGATATAGCGCCTGCCTTCCACGTCCCACAGTTCGGCGTTTTCGGCGCGCTGCGCATAGATCTTCGTCAGCACCCGGGTGCCGCGCGCGGTTGCCCGTTCCTTCCGTTCCTGCCACCGGCTGTTTCCGTCCATGACGGGCGCCTCATGGGTTTCTCCCACCCGCGCTTCCGTTGCGTTGTTCATTGCTGTGCTCCTGTGTCGAATGGGGCGTTCCGCTGTCGGCTGCGGCCAACGGAATGCCAGTGAGGAAATTCTAGGCTAAACGTCGAAATTGACAATCCACAGCTGTAGAACAATACTGTTTCCATTTCGACAACAGTGGAGCGAACCCGGAATGCAGTACTTGACCGAAATGAGTATCTTCGCCAAGGTGGTCGAAGCCAAGAGTTTTTCAGGCGCGGCGCGCAGCCTCAAGCTCACCAAGTCTGCCGTCAGCAAACAGGTTTCGCGCCTGGAGCAGGCGCTCGGCACCCGGTTGCTCAACCGCACAACCCGCACGCTGAGCCTCACCGAAGCCGGTGGCGCGGTCTACGAGCATTGCGCACGCATCGTCTCCTCGGCGGAGGCGGCGCAACTCGCCGCCAGCCGACTTGCCGCCACGCCACGCGGTGTCCTCAGGCTGAGCGCGCCAGTCACCTTCGGGAAAATGCACGTCGCGCCGTGTGTCCCGGAATTCCTGCGACGCTACCCGGATGTGGCGGTGCAGATATCCCTGCTGGACCGCATCGTCGATCTCGCCGAGGAAGGCTACGATCTGGCGATACGCTTGACCCAAAAACCGGGAGAAAATCTGGTCGCGCGCAAGCTCGCGACGATCCGGTATGTGATCTGCGGGTCGCCGGAGTATTTTGCGCGCGCCGGCCTGCCGAAAAAGCCTGAGGATCTGACCGGCCACAACTGCGTCTCTTACGGCAGCGAGGGATTCGGCGAGCGCTGGCAATTCGAGGGGCCGCAGGGCCGGGTGGCGGTCAAGGTAAAAGGCAATTTCCAGATCAACAGCAGCGAGGCGATACGCCAGGCCCTGCTCGACGGCATCGGCATCGCCCTGGTCCCGACGCTGACGGTCGGGGCGGACTTGCAATCCGGCGCACTGAAAATGGCGATGAAAAGCTATCGTCCGATCGGACCGTTCAGCAGCGAGGCTTACGCCATCTATCTGCCGAATCGCCAGCTTTCGCCGAAAGTCAGGGCTTTCATCGATTTTCTCGTGGAGCGTTTCGGCACGGTGCCGTATTGGGACGCGGTGTCGCCGGTAACCGAATCGCCGCGCCTGCCTTGATCAGTTCTTCCGTGCCGAAGTTTCATTCGGATAGTTGCGTTTGAATGTGTTGGCCGGAACAGCCAGTTTCGGTAGTTCAAACAAGGACCGGAATGAGCGTTTGCACGGGCGCTGACACGGGGTCTCGCTTCGTCTCCCGGTGCTGGGGAGCGCACATATCGCCGAATCGAGACCCCGTGCCAGCGCTTGAGTCAGCCCGGGTTGGTTTCTTGTCAAAAACAACTGTGAGGATCACAGCAAGGTCCGGGGGGTTTGACCGACCGATATGTGCGCGTTTGCACCGAGAGGGCGGGCAAACTCCCCGGACCTTGCCTCCTAGGGCAAGTCTTTCAAACTACTCCCGCATGTATCCCCAGCTTGCGCGCATGCGCCAGCCCCTGCTACGCTTCGCCTCTTATCGATTCCGACCAGACCACCATGCCGTCGCGCTCAGCCCAAAATGCCCAACAGTTTCCGGATTACCTGGAAAAGATTCTCAACGCCCGCGTCTATGACGTTGCCATCGAAACGCCGCTGGAGATTGCGCCCAATCTCTCGGCGCGCATTGGCAACCGCATCTGGCTCAAGCGCGAGGACATGCAGCCGGTGTTTTCCTTCAAGCTGCGCGGGGCCTACAACAAGATGGCGCATCTCACTGTCGCGCAGCGCAAGCGCGGTGTGATCACTGCCTCGGCCGGCAACCACGCTCAGGGTGTGGCGCTTGCCGCGCAAACGCTGGGCTGCCGGGCTGTGATCGTGATCCCGGTGACGACGCCGCTGATCAAGGTGAATGCGGTCAGGAACCGCGGCGGCGAAGTGGTCCTGGCGGGAGATTCCTACGACGAGGCCTATGCCCACGCCCTGCAGTTGGAGAAGAAACACGGGCTGACCTTCGTCCATCCCTACGACGATCCCGATGTTATCGCCGGCCAGGGCACCATCGGCATGGAGATACTGCGCCAGCATGCCGATCCCATCGACGCGGTGTTTTGCTGCGTCGGCGGCGGCGGGCTGATCTCCGGCGTGGCCGCCTACATCAAACGGCTGCGTCCGCAGACCAAGATCATCGGCGTCGAAGCCAGCGATGCCGATGCGATGGATCGTTCGCTCAGGGCCGGCAAGCGCGTCAAGCTCGACAGCGTGGGCCTGTTCGCCGACGGTGCGGCGGTGAAATACGTCGGCCAGGAGACCTTCCGCCTGTGCCAGGCCTATGTCGACGAGATGGTGCTGGTCGATACCGACGCCATCTGCGCCGCCATCAAGGATGTCTTCGAGGATACCCGCACGGTGCTCGAACCCGCCGGCGCCCTGGCGATCGCCGGAGTCAAGGAATACGCCAAGCGCCACAAACTCAAGGGTCAGACTCTGGTGGCTGTGGCATCGGGCGCCAACATGAACTTCGACCGCCTGCGTTTCGTTGCCGAGCGCGCCGAAGTGGGCGAGCAGCGCGAAGCGGTGCTGGCGGTGACGATTCCCGAGCAGCCGGGCAGCTTCAAGAAGTTCTGCGACCTGATCGGAACGCGCAGCATCACCGAATTCAACTACCGTTTTTCGGATGCTCACGAGGCGCATGTCTTTGCCGGGGTGCAAGTTGGAGATCGCAGCGAATCCCTGAAGCTGGTCGCGTCGCTGAAAAAGCACGGCCTGGCCACGCTCGATCTTTCCGACGACGAGATGGCCAAGCTGCACGTGCGCCACATGGTCGGCGGACACGCGCCGCTGGTGAAACATGAGTTGCTCTACCGCTTCGAATTCCCGGAGCGTCCCGGCGCGCTGATGCGCTTCCTGGAAAGCATGAGCGCCGGCTGGAACATCTCGCTCTTTCATTACCGCAACCACGGTGCCGATTACGGACGCGTGCTGGTCGGCATGCAGGTCCCACCGCGCGAGATGAAGGAGTTTCGCGCTTTCCTGAAGGACCTCGGCTACCGCTGCTGGGACGAAAGCAGCAATCCGGCTTACAAGCTGTTCCTGGGTTGATAGTGGTTCGGCTCTTTGGCGCAAGAATGGAGTTGTTGTAGAACGAACTCAACGGGGTACTGGCCGCATGAATACACAAGACATACGCTGGCAGCAACGCTTCGATAATTTCAACCGGGCACTCGAACAATTGACGCAGGCCGTCCAGCTTTCCCGGCAGCGCCCCCTTTCCGATCTGGAAAAACAGGGCGTTATTCAGGGCTTTGAAATTGTGCACGAACTGGCCTGGAATGTGCTCAAGGATTTCCTCGACTACGAGGGAATCACGGGCATTGTGGGGTCACGGGGAGCGGTGCGCGAAGCGTTCAGGCGCGAACTGCTTATCGATGGCGATCTTTGGATGGACATGATAGTGAAGCGCAACCTTTCCTCGCACACCTACAACAAGGCGCTCGCGGAAGAGTTGGTCAACGCCATAGTCGGCGGTTATCACGCAGCCTTCCTAGCCTTGCAAAAAGAAATGCAGTCCAGGCTGCAAGCATGACCAGTTTCGGTTTGTCAGACCAAACCCTCGCCACGGTTCGCGCCATCCTGGCCGACTATCCCGAGATTGAGAAAGCCATCCTCTATGGTTCCCGCGCCAAGGGCAACTATAGCAAGGGCTCCGACATCGACCTGACGCTGGTGGGCGCCGGGCTCGATCATCGCCTGCTGGCGCAAGTCGCCGGACGGCTGGAAGACTCTCCCATTCCCTATCAGGTGGACTTGTCGCTGAAGGCCGACATCGACAACCCCAATTTATTGGCGCATATCGAGCGCGTGGGTGTGGTGATTTATCAGGGCGAGAGTCGCGGGTGAACGCTCGGAACAACACGCTGTGGAACGGGAATGTGGCTCGTCGAGGAACGAATGAAGCGCTTGATACCTGATTTAAGTACAATCCACACATCGCGCATAGATGCGGAGAATCTCGTGGCTCAACTGCGTTGTTATGTACCCGAAGAACTTGCCCAGCAAGCACAGCGCCGCGCCGAGCAAGCCGGTTTGAGCCTGTCGCCAATAGCACCAGCGGTCCGGAAGGATATTTCGGCTTGTTCGTACCCATTGAAGGTGCAGAATTGGTGCGCCTCCCGCAAGGCGAATATGAGGAGAGGCTGACCCTGGAATAACACCGAGGCGACGCCAAAGCCGCCTCATATGCAGGCGTCCTCCCCGCCGCCGCGCAGCGTCGCCTCGATTGCCTTGCGCGTCAGGTGCGGCGCGAACAACTCGATGAACACGTAAGCGTAGCCACGCATCCAGGCGTCCTTGCGGATGCCGATGCGGGTTGTGCTCGACTCGATCAGGTGCGAGGCGTCGAGTGCGCGCAGCCCCTTGTCGCGCGTTGGGTCGAAAGCCATTGCCGCCATCAGCCCGACGCCCAGTCCGAGCGCGACATAGGTCTTGATGATGTCCGCGTCGATGGCGGTGAGCACCACGTTGGGCGTGAGTCCGCGCAGCGCGAAGGCGCGGTTGATCTTGCCGCGGCCGGAGAATGCGGAATCGTAGGTGACCAGCGGGTAGCGGGCGATGGCCTCTAGCGTCAGGAGCTTCTCCTTCAGGATCGGGTGGCGCGACGGCGCCACGACGCAGTGGTTCCACTGGTAGCAAGGCATCACCGCCAGCTTATCCGGATAGTTGTCGATGGCTTCGGTGGCGATGGCGATGTCCGAGTGGCCGGCGATCACCCATTCGCAGATCTGCGTCGGGTTGCCCTGGTGAAGTTCGAGCCGCACCTTGGGGTAACGCTCCATGAACATTTTCACCGCCTGCGGCAGGGCGTAGCGCGCCTGGGTGTGGGTGGTGGCGATGGAAAGTGTGCCTTCCATTTCGTTGCTGAATTCGTCGCCGACCTGTTTGAGGTTAACCAGTTCGCGCAGGGTCCGCTCGGCGATGGCCAGGATCTGCCGTCCCGGATCGGTGATGCCGGTCAGCCGCTTGCCATGACGCACGAAGATTTCGACGCCGAGTTCATCCTCAAGAAGGCGAATCTGCTTGGAGATTCCCGGTTGAGAGGTGAACAGCGCCGCGGCGGCTTCGGAGACATTGAGGCCTTGCCTGGCGACTTCGAGGACGTAACGCAGCTGCTGGATGTTCATGGTCTATATATCGTCTGGTTATTTGCATTTAACTACAAAGTATTTCGTTCGTCTATAGCGAACCGCTACGATGCGCCGCAACAACCCCTATCGGAGCGCAGCATGTATCGCTACAACGAGATCGACCGCCGCATGGTCACCGAACGCGTGGCGCAATTTCGCGACCAGACCTCCCGCCATCTGGCCGGCGAGTTGAGCGAAGACGAATTCCGCCCCTTGCGTCTGCAAAACGGACTGTATGTCCAGCGCCATGCGCCCATGCTGCGGCTCGCCATTCCCTACGGCGTATTGTCGAGCCGGCAGATGCGTGCCTTCGCCGGCGTGACCCGCACGTTCGACCGGGGTACCGGCCACTTCAGCACCCGTCAGAACCTCCAGTTGAATTGGGTCAGCCTGGAAGATGCGCCGGAGGTCCTGGCCGAACTGGCCAAGGATGACCTGCACGCCATCCAGACCTCGGGCGCCTGCATCCGCAATATCACCACCGATCCGTTCGCCGGGGTGGCGCCGGATGAGGTGTCCGATCCGCGGCCCTGGGCTGAAATTCTTCGCCAATGGTCCACCTTCCATCCTGAATTCGCCTATTTGCCGCGCAAGTTCAAGGTCGCGTTCAGCGGCGGACGGGATGATGCGGCCTTCGTGCGCATCAACGACCTGGGCTACCAGCTCGCCCGCAATGCCGACGACGAG
The DNA here is from genome assembly GCA_026399515.1 of Pseudomonadota bacterium. GTDB lineage: Bacteria > Pseudomonadota > Gammaproteobacteria > Burkholderiales > Rhodocyclaceae > JACRAR01. The sequence goes on from JAPLQT010000122.1 coordinate 26,829, forward strand.
CTCGGCTTCCGCGTCTGGGTGGGCGGCGGACTGGGGCGCACGCCGATCTTGGCCAAGGTGTTGCGGGAATTCCTGCCGTGGCAGGACTTGTTGAGCTATTCCGAGGCCATCCTGCGCACCTACAATTTGCATGGCCGGCGCGACAACAAATACAAGGCGCGGATCAAGATCCTGGTCCACGCACTCGGCATCGAGGAATTCGCGCGCCAGGTCGAAGCCGAATGGGCCCCTCTCAAGGATGGCCCGGCGACCCTGACTGAGGCCGAAGCGGCGCGCATTACCGAGCATTTTGCGGCGCCGGATTACGAGAACCTGCCCAAATTCGATACCGGCTTCGAGTTCGCAAAACGCCACGACCGCGAGTTCGCCGCCTGGGTCGCCCGCAACGTGCATGAGCACCGCGTCCCCGGCTATGCCGCGGTGACCCTGTCGCTCAAGGCTGCCGGACAGGCGCCGGGCGATGCCACGGCCGAGCAGATGGATATCGTCGCCGATCTCGCCGAGCGTTTTGGATTTGCCGAAATCCGTACGACCGTGGCCCAGAACCTGGTACTGCCCGATGTGAAGAGATCCGCGCTGTTCAAGCTCTGGCAGGAAGTCGGCGCGGCCGGCCTGGCGACGCCCAACATCGGCCTGCTTACCGACATCGTCTCCTGCCCGGGCGGCGATTTCTGTTCGCTCGCCAATGCCAAATCCATACCCTTGGCCAAGGCCATCCAGGACCGGTTTTCGGATCGGAATCAGGTAGCCGATATCGGCGAGCTCAAGTTGAACATTTCCGGTTGCGTCAACGCCTGCGGCCATCACCACGTCGGCCACATCGGCATCCTCGGCGTCGACAAGCAGGGTGAAGAGTATTTTCAGATTACCCTGGGCGGCGCCTGGGGCATCGAAGCCGCACTCGGCAAGGTGATCGGCCCCTCGCTGGCCGCCGAAGAAGTTCCGCCGGCGATCGAACGCATGGTCGCCAACTACCGGGTTTTTCGCCGTCCCCACGAGCGTTTCATCGACACCCTGAAGCGCGTCGGCCCGGAAAGTTTCCGCGAGGCCGTCTACGGCAACTCCTCTATTCACGAATATGCAAAGGAAGCGACAAATGGCTAAGCTCATCAAGAACCGCGACATCGTCGAAGACAACTGGAAGGTGTTGACACTCGCAGCCAACGACACGCCGGAAACCGTCAAGCTGCCGGTCGGACCGCTGCTGGTGCCGCTGTCGGTATGGCGTGCGCGCAGGGCCGAACTGGTTCGCCGCGAATGGGAACAGCACGATCCGCTCGGCGTCTGGCTTGCGCCTGAGGACGATCCCGCCGACATTGCCGCCGACCTGGATGATTTCAGCGTTATCGCCATTCACTTTCCGCTTGCCGCCGATGGCCGCGGCTATTCCATCGCCACCCTGTTGCGCACGCGTTTCGGCTACCGGGGGGAGTTGCGTGCCTTCGGCGACGTGGGCCGGGATCATCTCCACTATCTCCATCGAGTGGGCTTCGACGCGTTCGTGGTCAAGCAGCCGGAACTGGCGATCGCCAGCCTCGACGATTTCTCCGAGGCCTACCAGGCGGCCGCCAACCAGCCCTTGCCGCTGTTCCGACGAACGCTGACAGCCTGAGAAGAACCACATGACCATCCTTGCGGAAGATCCGGCGCTGATCAACAGCGTCGCGGAAAAGACCGTCCTGCTCCGGCATAGACTGGCGGAAATCGCCACGGATTTAGCGCCGGCGGTGTTCGCCAACAGTCTCGGCGCCGAGGATATGGTACTGACCGATCTCATCGTCACCGGCAAGCTCGACATCGAGATATTCTCGCTCGACACCGGTCGCTTGCCGGCGGAGACCTACGCCCTGATGAGCCGCCTGAGCCGCCATTACGGCCTGACTTTGAAGCTCTATTACCCGCGTCACGAACTGGTCGAGACCTATACGCGATCACATGGCATCAACGGGTTCTATGATTCCGTGGAACTGCGCAAGGGCTGCTGCCATGCCCGCAAGGTCGAGCCGCTACAGCGCGCGCTGGCCGGTAAAAAGGCCTGGATCACCGGGCTGCGCGCCGACCAGGCGGCCACTCGTGCCGGGGTCGCGCAACGGGAATTCGACAACACGAACCAGTTGGAAAAATTCAACCCGCTGGCCGAATGGAGCGAGCGCGAAGTCTGGGCGTACATCCACGCCAACGACGTGCCTTACAACAAGCTGCACGATCAACATTATCCGAGCATAGGCTGCGCCCCGTGTACCCGCGCCGTTGCCGTGGGCGAGGATGTTCGCGCAGGGCGTTGGTGGTGGGAAGACCCTGCAACCAAGGAATGCGGATTACACATCAAACGCGCCTGAAGAAACCCATCATGACGACATCACTGCTGACACGCCCGACGCTATCCCACCTCGACTGGCTCGAGGCAGAAGCCATCCACATCCTGCGCGAAGTCGCGGGCCAATGCGCGAACCCGGTGCTGCTGTTTTCCGGCGGCAAGGACTCGATCTGCCTGCTGCGCCTGGCGGAGAAGGCGTTTCGCCCCGGCCGATTCCCCTTTCCCTTGCTGCACATCGACACCGGCCACAACTATTCCGAGGTCACCGATTTCCGCGACCGGCGCGCGGCGGAGCTCGGCGAACGGTTGCTGGTGCGCTCGGTGGAAGACTCGATGCGGCGCGGCAGCGTGGTGCTGAAGACACCGGGCGAGTCGCGCAACAAGCACCAGTCGGTGACCCTGCTCGAAGCCATCGAGGAATTCGGCTTCGATGCCTGCATCGGCGGCGCTCGCCGCGACGAGGAGAAAGCGCGCGCCAAGGAGCGCATTTTTTCCTTCCGCGACGAATTCGGACTATGGGATCCGAAGAACCAGCGGCCGGAGCTCTGGGATCTCTATAACGCCCGCACCCACCGGGGCGAGAACATCCGCGTCTTCCCGATATCCAACTGGACCGAGTTGGACGTGTGGCAATACATCCTGCGCGAGCGCCTCGAACTGCCCTCGATCTACTTCGCCCACCGGCGGCCGGTGGTACGCAGGAAAGGCCTGCTCCAGCCGGTCACGCCGCTGACACCCGCGAAGCCGGATGATGTCGTGGAGACGCTCAGCGTGCGCTTTCGCACCGTCGGCGACATCACCTGCACCGCGCCGGTCGAATCGGCTGCCGCCAGCCTGGCCGAGATCATCGCCGAAACCGCCACCACCACCATCACCGAACGCGGCGCCACCCGGCTCGACGACCAGACCTCCGATGCTTCGATGGAGCTGCGCAAGAAAGAGGGATATTTCTGATGAACGCCCCGCAACGTCTGCCTGAACTCGACAACGGACTGCTGCGCTTCCTGACCTGCGGCAGCGTGGACGACGGCAAGAGCACCCTGATCGGCCGCCTGCTTTACGACTCCAAGTCCATTCTCGCCGATACGCTGCACGCCATCGGTCGAACCTCCAAACAGCGCGGGCTCGACGCGCCGGACTTGTCGCTGCTCACCGACGGCCTGCAAGCCGAGCGCGAGCAGGGCATCACCATCGATGTCGCCTACCGCTACTTCACCACCGGCACGCGCAAGTACATCATTGCCGATGCGCCGGGACACGAGCAGTACACCCGCAACATGGTGACGGCCGCGTCGACGGCCGACCTCGCCATCATCCTGGTCGATGCGCGCAAGGGCGTGCTGACCCAGACGCGGCGTCATTCAACCATCGCTCACTTAATGGGCATTCCGCACCTGCTGGTGGCGGTGAACAAGATGGACCTGGTCGGCTACCAACAAGAGGTATTCCAGCGCATCCGCGCCGACTATCGCGACTTCGCGCGCAAGCTGGGTATCGCCGAGGTCAGCTTCATCCCGATCTCGGCCTTGAACGGCGATATGATCGTGGAACGCGGGGACCGGCTCGGCTGGTATTTCGGTCCGACCCTGCTGGAGATTCTCGAAGAAGTTTCCACCGACCGCACCGAGTCGGCGACCCATGAGGGGCGATTCCGCTTTCCCGTGCAGTACGTCTGCCGACCTCAGCAGGCCGAAGATCCGGCCTTGCACGACTACCGCGGTTTCATGGGGCGCATCGAATCCGGCGAGATCGCCGTCGGCGACGAGGTGACCCATCTGCCGTCGAATCTGAAGACGCGCATCAAGGATATCCAGATCGCCGGTCAGTCCTTGTCCGTGGCTTTTGCCGAGCAATCAATTACGCTGCTGCTGGCGGACGAGATCGATATCTCGCGCGGCGACATGCTGTTCAACAGCGCGGCGGTGCCGGCGACGCGCAGCTCGATCAGCGCCCATCTTTGCTGGCTGTCGGAAACGCCTCTCGATCGCCAGAGGACTTACCTGGTGCGGCACACCACGCGCTCGGTCAAGGCGAAGCTGGCCAGCATAGACAGCCGGCTGAATATCGCCACGCTGGAACACGAAGACGCAACCGGCCTGGTTATGAACGACATCGCCCGGGTGACGCTGCGGCTGGCCCAGCCGCTGTTTGCCGACAGCTATGCGGAGAACCGGGTCACCGGCGCCTTCATCGTCATCGATGAATCGAGCAATAACACTGTCGCCGCCGGGATGATTCTCTAGGTTGCGTTGATTCGTGCTGCCGGACCGATGTCTGTCGGAAGCGCGGGCGGGGGATGAGCGTTATCCCGCCAAGTTCAAGGCGAGAGCACGACTCGTGATTTCGCGTTGGCCTCGGCCTGGCGCGGGTTGAACCACCAGGGCCGGCGTTGACCCGCCGCCCAAAGCTTCGCCTGGTCGTTCTGATGGGCCTGGAAGAGGCGCTCGCTGACGCCACCCGCGAGTATCGCCTCGATCTTGTCGGGGTCACCAAAGTCCACGACGAGCTGCATCGAGGCGAAGTACTTGACGTCAAAAAACTTCTGGAAATCATAGACGCCGCGGTTGAGGGTTTCGCCGCTGCCGGACCGCTCCAGCGTGAAGCCGCCCAGCAGTTCCTGCCCCGCGCCCTCGCGGCGCAGCGGACTGACGAAACGCAAGGTGTGCGCCTTGCCCCAGAGCCATGCGGATGGATCCTTGCCCTGCGCCGCTTCGAGCGTGGCGCGGGCGCGCGGCGCCGCGCCGCGGATGACGTCGGCGAGCGTTTCGCGACGATCGGGCGTGCGCACATCGTCGAACCATGCGGAATCGGGCGTCGCCACCAGCGCATCGAAGCGCTGCTGCCAGAAGTACCATGTCGATAGCATTTCCTTCGCCAGCTCGTCGCCCAGTTTGTCGCTGAAAGTGCCGAGCGCGATTTCGCGATAGAGCGCCTGGTAGATCAGCGGCGCCGCCTGATCGGCGCGATCCACGCCATCCCATTTTTCCAGGATGGCGGCGAGATCGCGCTGGGCCGGATCGTCCTTGAGCGCCGCGACGATGGCCGGGCGCAGTTTGTCGCTCTGCAGATTGCGGTCGTCGTGCATCAGCTTCCAGTGATCGTCCACGGTCATCTGCTTGCCTGCCCCCAGCACCTGGCCTATACGCGTGTAGCGATAGTTCGGCGCCACGTAGGTGGTGTAGTACCACGGGAAGTCTTGCGGCCGGGTGTCGTGGTTGGCCGTGCCGACCCAGGCCCGCGCCGGGTTGATCATGCCAGGCATGCGGTCCTTGGGGATGAAGCCGGTCCAGTCGTCGCTGCCGTCAGTCGCCGGCAGGCGCGGATAGCCGCCGTCGGCTCCGGCGCGTATCGGCACTGCGCCAGTGGCGCGGTGGGCGATAGTTCCCTGGTCGTCGGCGAAGACGAAGTTGAACATCATCAGGTCGATCTTCTGTACTTCGCGATCGAACGCCGCCGCGTCGGCGGCCGTCAACAAGCCTTCGATGCCGGTCACCGGCGCCAGCACTTCGGCGTCGGTCGAGCGCAGCACCAGCAGCTTGTCGCCCTTCGGCCACAGGCCGGGATGGTCGGTGATCACCGGCCCGTGCTTGGTGTAGCGCAGCTTGAGCGGATGCTCGCGAAAACCGCCTTCCGCAGCCTTGTCCTTGATCCGGATCGACTCGGTCACCACTTCGAACGGCAAGCTGCGCCCGGCGTCGAGATAGCGCGTGGCGTCGGCGGGATCGAGGGTCTCGACGTACAAGTCCTGGACATCGCCATAGGCATTGGTGACGCCGAAGGCCACATGCCGGGTGCGGCCGACGAGGATGCCCGGCATGCCCGGCAGCGCGGCGCCGACCACCTGGATGTCGGGCGAAAACAGGCCCACCGGATGCCAGGTGCCCGGCAGCATGCGGTTGTCCAGATGCGGATCGTTGGAGACCATGGCCTTGCCCGAAGCGCTGCGGGACGGCCCCACGGCCCAGTTGTTCGAGCCCAGTCCCTGGTGGTTGAGGGTCTCCGGCGCTATCGCCAGATCGCTCCAATCGACATCGAGTTTTGCCCAGTCGGTGCGGACAGCGGGAGCCTGATTGGACGAGCTACGTGCCGTCCAGTCGGGGTTGCCGGTCAGCGGAAAAATTTCGCGGGCGCGATCGAAGCCCAGCTTGTCGATCAGTTTCTGCGCGACGATTTCGGCGGTGAAATTGGTGGCGTGGGTGTAATGCACATAGTGGATCAGTGCGATCAGGTCGGCGACGCTCCATGGCTTCGGCACCAGACCCGCCGCCTTCAGTTCGATCGGATGCTCCGTTCGGTAGCCTTCGACATACGCATTGACGCCATCCACGTAATTCTGGAAAAAGGCGCGCGCGGCAGGATCCAGCTTGAGGGCGTGGAGGTCGCCGTTGCGGCGTATGCCCAGCACCCGCATGCGTATGTCCGAGGGCAGCGCGTCGGCGCCGAAGGTCGCGGCGAGTTCGCCGCGCCAGGTGGCCCGAAACAATTCCATTTGCATAAGCCTGTTCTGTGCGGTGACGAAGCCCTGGGCGCGGATCAGATCGGGCGTGTTGGCCGCAAAGATATACGGTACGCCGAGTTCGTCGCACAGTATCGTCACCGGCGCGGTGAGGCCGGGGAGTTTCATATTGCCATCCACTTGCGGATGGCCGGCGGAGCGTACCATCAGATAGGCACCGATCGCCGCGACGACGATCAAGGCCAGCAGTCCGAGCACGGACCACTTCAGGATATTAAGCGGCGACTTTTTCATAATGTCCTCGGGTCAAGGGCGGCGCATATGCGCTCTTGTTATATCGATGTGAAAATCAATTCGTTCTATTAATAACGGGCTGATCCTAGACTGCCGACTTCGCCAAATCCAAACTACGGAGAGTCCCATGTACCGCAAGTTCTTGAGCGCCTTGATCGCGGCAGTGGCGCTGCTGACCGCCGCCACGGCAGGCGCCGATACTACCCTGCTCAACGTTTCCTACGATCCGACCCGCGAACTGTATCAGGAATTCAACGCCGCATTTGCCAAGCACTGGAAGGCCAAGAGCGGCGAGACCGTAACCATCAAGCAGTCCCACGGCGGCTCCGGCAAGCAGGCGCGCGCGGTGATCGACGGTCTCGAAGCCGACGTGGTGACGCTGGCGCTGGCCTACGACATCGATGCCATCGCCGACAAGGCTAGGCTGTTGCCGGCCGACTGGCAGATGCGCCTGCCGCACAACGCCTCGCCCTATACTTCGACCATCGTTTTCCTGGTGCGCAAGGGCAACCCGAAAGGCATCAAGGATTGGGGCGACCTGGTCAAGCCGGGCATCGGCGTGATCACGCCGAATCCGAAGACCTCAGGCGGCGCCCGCTGGAATTATCTGGCGGCCTGGGCTTACGCGCTGAAGCAGCCGGGCGGCAACGAGGTTAAGGCCAAGGAATTCGTCGCCAAGCTGTATGCCAATGTGCCGGTGCTCGATTCGGGCGCGCGCGGCTCCACCGTGACCTTCGTCGAACGCGGTATCGGCGACGTGCTGCTGGCCTGGGAAAACGAAGCCTATCTGGCGGTCAAGGAACTCGGCCCCGACAAAGTCGAGATCGTCACGCCTTCGCTGTCGATCCTGGCCGAGCCACCGGTCAGCGTGGTGGATAAAGTCGTCGACAAGCGCGGCACGCGCAAACTGGCGCAAGCCTATCTCGACTACCTGTATACCCCGGAAGGTCAGGAGATCGCCGGCAAGAATTACTACCGGCCGATCGACAAGGCCATTGCCGCCAAGTTTGCCAAGCAGTTGGCCGGCATCAAGCTGATCACCATCGACGAGGTCTTCGGAGGCTGGCAGAAAGCCCAGAAAACCCACTTCGAAGATGGCGGCAGTTTCGACCAGATCTACCACCGCTAGACCGAAATCGCAGGCTGTCGTACATCGAATTGTCATGTCCTTCAACGCCGCCGCTCTGGGCCGTTTGATCACCGGCCTGCGGCGCGCCCTGCCTGAGATCACCGGGCTGCAACTGACGCCGACCCGGCAGGTGGTCGGCAAGTTCTACGGCAGCTACATCGCCACGGCATTCCAGCCGTGGCGGCGGCCGACGGATCGCGGCGTCTTCGCCTGGGAGGCATACGCCCGCTCGCATTCGAAAAGCGGCGCGGACCAGTCGCCGGGACTGCTGTTCGCCGACGCGGTGGTGGATAGCGATCTGGTGGCCCTCGACCGACTGTGCCGCACCGTGCATGCGCTCAACTACTTTGCACGCGGCGAATCGGCGCAGCCGCTGGTGCTGAATGTCGATACGCGGCTACTGCACGCAGTCCCGGAAAAACACGGCGAGTTCTTCGGCAAGGTGCTGGCCATGCTCGACGTCGCGCCGCAACGCATCATCATCGACATCAATACCACGCGGGTATTCGATTTGAGCCGGCTGCGGCAGATCATCGCGAGTTATCGCCGCAACGGTTTCGCTGTCGCGGTCAGTGCCGAAAGTGTGATTCACGCCCGCTCGGTGGCCCATCTGCTGCTTCCCGACTTGCTTGTCCTGGATGCTTCCGGGTTCAACACGGACAACCTGCTTCAGCATGCCGCTTTGCTGGTCCGGGACGGCATCCGCGTCGGAGTCAAGCATATCGAAACCTCGGCGCATCTGGATGCTGCTCTTGCCGCGGGAGTCGAATGCGTCAAAGGTTACCTGCTGGATGCGCCTACCAGTGAACGCCGGACAATTCCATCCGCGCAAGGATCGATTGAGTGCGTTTGAATAGGTGGTTGGAACAGCCAGTTCCGGTAGTTCAAACAAGAAGCGGAATGAGCGGTTGCACGAGCGCTGACACGGGGTCTCGCTTCGTCTCCCGGTGCTGGGGGACGCACATATCGCCGAATCGAGACTCCGTGCCAGCGCGTGACTCGGCTGGGGTCGGTTTTTATCAAAAACAAGCACGAGGATCACAGCAAGGCCTGGGGAGTCTGCCCGACCGATATGTGCGCCTTTTGCACCGGGAGGGCGAGCAAACTCCCCGGACCTTGCCCTCCAGACCAACGCTCACCAACGCATCCTCATTGATTGCGCGCGAATTGTTCGAGGTGTAAGCCGGGCATAGTCAGAGGTAGCACCTCGTTATTCACTATTGTTATAACCAAAGTGGAAATCGGTATTTCCTGCTTATGACGCAACTGGCCATAATCCGCCCGGACTAATTAGGAATTCTGATATGGCTTCTGGCTCCGGTCTCCTCACTCGCCACAGCGTGCTTCCCCACTGTCGGCAACCTTCTTCAAGACCGCGACGATGGGCTGGCCGGCCTTCTGGGAAGCGGTGACGGCGCCGCGCGTGGTGGCGTCGCTGCGCCTGACCTTCGGCGCCTCGCTGATCGCCGCATCCATCAATGCGGTCTTCGGCCTGCTGGTGGCCTGGGTGCTGGTGCGCTACGACTTCTTCGGCAAGAAGCTGGTGGATGCCTTGGTCGATCTGCCTTTCGCCCTGCCGACCGCCGTGGCCGGCATCGCCCTGACCGCACTCTACGCCGGCAACGGATTGATAGGCGGCCTGCTCGAACCCTACGGCATCAAGGTGGCATTCACTCCAGTCGGCATCACCGTGGCGCTGACCTTCATCGGACTGCCCTTCGTCGTCCGCACCGTGCAGCCCGTCCTGGAAGATCTGGAATTGGAACTGGAGGAAGCGGCCGCCTGTCTCGGCGCCAGCCGCCTGCAAACCTTTCAGCGCGTCATCCTGCCGGCCATAGGCCCGGCCCTGCTGACCGGATTCGCCCTGGCCCTGGCGCGCGCCATCGGCGAGTATGGCTCGGTCGTCTTCATCGCCGGCAACATGCCGATGATCTCGGAAATCGCTCCCTTGCTGATCATCACCAAGCTGGAACAATACGACTATGCCGGTGCCACCGCCATCGCCGTGGTGATGCTGATCATATCCTTCGTGCTGCTGTTCGCCATCAATGCCTTGCAGTGGTGGAGCCGCCGCCGAAGCGGGAAAGGCGACTGAGATGACCGCCGCCATCGCCCTGTCCACGGCACGCAGCGCCAGCACCGAGGAACCGCCCTGGGTGCGCTGGTGCCTGATTTTCCTGGCCCTATCCTTCCTGACCCTGTTCCTCTTCGTTCCGCTTGCCACGGTCTTCCATCAAGCCTTGAAGAAGGGTGTCGCCGTCTACCTCAATGCGATTGCCGAAGCGGACGCGCTTTCCGCCATCCGCCTGACGCTGATCGCCGCCGCCATTTCGGTGCCGGCCAACCTGGTGTTCGGCGTGGCCGCGGCCTGGGCCATCGCCAAGTTCGAGTTTCGCGGCAAGAGCCTGCTGCTGACACTGATCGACCTGCCTTTCGCCGTCTCGCCGGTGATTTCCGGTTTGATCTACGTCTTGATGTTCGGCGCCCAGGGCTGGTTCGGGCCATGGCTGCAAGCCAACGACATTCATATACTCTTCGCCGTGCCGGGCATCGTCCTGGCGACGGTATTCGTCACCTTCCCCTTCGTCGCGCGCGAACTGATTCCGCTGATGCAGGCGCAGGGCAACGACGAGGAGGAGGCCGCCATCTCACTCGGCGCCTCCGGCTGGCAGACCCTGTGGCGGGTCACCCTGCCGAATGTGAAATGGGGCCTGCTGTACGGCGTGATTCTCTGCAACGCCCGCGCCATGGGCGAATTCGGCGCGGTATCTGTCGTCTCCGGCCACATCCGCGGCATGACCAACACCCTGCCGCTGCATGTGGAAATCCTCTACAACGAATACAACTTCGCCGCCGCCTTCGCCGTAGCCTCGATCCTGGCGCTGCTGGCGTTGGTGACGCTGGCGGCCAAGACTTACGTTGAATGGCACTTCGGCCACGATGAACGGACCATCATCCAGGAGCATGCGGCATGAGCATCGAGGTCGGCAATATCAACAAGCAGTTCGGCAGCTTCAAGGCGCTCGACGACGTCAGCCTGGTATTCCCGTCCGGCGAACTGGTGGCTCTGCTCGGTCCGTCGGGCTGTGGCAAGACGACGCTGCTGCGCATCATCGCCGGCCTGGAAAAGCAGGACAGCGGCAAGGTTCTGTTCCATGGCGAAGACGCTTCGGCGCGCCACGTGCGGGAGCGCCAGGTCGGCTTCGTGTTTCAGCATTACGCCCTGTTCCGCCACATGAGCGTGTTCGAGAACATCGCTTTCGGCCTGCGTGTGCGGCCGCGCGCCACCCGTCCGGCCGAGGCGGATATCCGCCGCAAGGTGCATGAACTGCTAGACCTGGTGCAACTCGACTGGCTCGCCGACCGCTATCCGGCGCAGCTTTCCGGCGGCCAGCGCCAGCGCATCGCCCTGGCGCGCGCGTTGGCGGTGGAGCCGCAAGTGCTGCTGCTCGATGAACCTTTCGGTGCGCTCGATGCCAAGGTACGCAAGGATCTGCGGCGCTGGCTGCGGCGCCTGCACGACGAGCTGCACATCACCAGCATCTTCGTCACCCACGATCAGGAAGAGGCGCTGGAAGTCGCCGACCGTGTCGTCCTCGTCAATCATGGCCGTGTCGAACAAGTCGGTACACCCCAGGAAGTCGTCGAACAGCCGGCCACGCCCTTCGTCGCCGACTTCCTCGACCTGCACGACCACGGCCCGGCCTGGCTGATACAGGCGAAGATCCGCCATCGCGGTTTTGTATTGCATGCGGTGGACCAGGAACTGAGGACCGCATGAATTTCCAGCAACTGAAAATCGTTCGTGAAACGGTGCGGCGCGGCTACAACCTGACCGAGGTCGCCAACGCCTTGTACACCTCGCAGCCGGGGGTCAGCAAGAACATCAAGGATCTCGAAGACGAACTCGGCGTCGAGCTCTTCGTGCGGCGCGGCAAGCGCCTGCTGGGGCTGACCGAGCCGGGCAAGGAATTGCTCGAAACGGTCGAGCGCATCCTGCGCGACGCCCAGAACCTGCGCAACATCGCCGACCAGTTCGCCAGCCGCGAGCAGGGTAGCCTGACGGTGGCGACCACCCACACCCAGGCCCGCTATGCGCTGCCGGAAGTCATCAAGCAGTTCAAGGCGCGCTACCCGCAGGTGCATCTGGCCCTGCACCAGTGCAGCCCGCGCGAGATCGTCGAGATGCTACTGGCGGGCGAGGCTGACATCGGCATCGCCACCGAGGCCATCGAGGGTGTCGCCGAACTGGTCAGCTTTCCTTGCTATAGCTGGCACCACGCCGTCATCGTGCCGCAAGGCCATGCGCTGACGCAGTTGCCCGCGCTGACCCTGGATGCTATCGCCGCGTATCCGATCGTCACCTACCACGAGGGCTTTACCGGTCGCGCCCATATCGACAAGGCTTTCGCCGCCGCCGGACAGGCGGTGGACATCGTGCTCTCCGCCATCGATGCGGACGTCATCAAGACCTATGTCGAGATCGGGCTGGGCATCGGCATCGTCGCGCCGATGGCCTTCAATCCGGCCAAGGACACCGGGCTTGCGCTGCTTGCCGCCGACCACCTGTTCGACGACAATACCACCCGCCTGGCGGTGCATCGCGGTGTTTACCTGCGCGACTATGCGCGCCAGTTCGTGACCATGGTGGCGCCCGGCGTCGACGAGAAGGTTTTGCAGAAGGCGCTGAACGGCGGGGAATAGCGGCACCATGATCGTCATTGAAAATCTGGCCAAGCACTACGGGGGCGGTGGCGCCGTCGGCAATGCAGTCGAAGCGCTGGCGGGCATCGACCTTCGAGTCGAGGCCGGCGAGATCTTCGGCATCATCGGCCGCAGCGGCGCCGGCAAGAGCACCCTGGTCCGCTGCATCAACCTGCTGGAGCGTCCCAGCGCCGGAAGCGTCCGGGTGGCCGGGCGCGAGCTGACGGCGCTCGGCGATGCCGAGCTGCGCGCCGCCCGCCGCGACATCGGCATGATCTTCCAGCACTTCAACCTACTTTCGTCGCGCACGGTGTTCGACAATGTGGCGTTGCCGCTGGAACTGGCGGGTGTGGACGAGGCCGAGATCGAGGCGCGCGTCGCGCCGCTGCTCGATCTGGTCGGACTGGCCGAACAGCGCGCCCGTTATCCGGCCCAGCTCTCGGGCGGCCAGAAACAGCGCGTCGGCATCGCCCGGGCGCTGGCCAACCGGCCGCGGGTTCTGCTTTGCGACGAGGCGACTTCGGCACTCGACCCTGAGACCACGCGGTCCATACTCTCCTTGCTGCGCGACATCAACCGGCGCCTCGGCCTGACCGTGATCGTCGTCACCCACGAGATGCAGGTGATCAAGGATCTGTGCGACCGCGTGGCGGTGCTCGACCGCGGCCGCGTCGTCGAACAAGGCAGTGTCTTCGAGGTATTCACCGATCCGCGGCACGAGACCACGCGAGCCCTGATCCGCGACGTGGTCGGCCAGGAACTGCCGGCCGGCCTGCTCGAACGGCTGGCCCAGCCGCACCTGAGCACCGGCGGGCGGCTGCTGCGCCTGGTGTTCACCGGCGCCGCCGCCGACGCGCCGCTGATCTCGGTGCTGACGCGGCGCTTCGGCCTCGATCTCAACATCCTGCACGGCCAGATCGACGAGATTCAGGGGCGACCGTTCGGCTCGCTGCTGGTGCTGATGGAAGGGGTGGCCGAACGCCGCGACGAAGCAATGGCCTGGCTAGTCGAACAGAGTATTCGCGTGGAGGCCGTCCATGTCGGCTGAACTCCTTACGCTGTTCTGGGACTCGTTCGTCGAGACCTTGATCATGGTCGGCGCCGCCGGCGGACTGGCGACCGTGCTGGGCATTCCGCTCGGCCTGATCCTGACCGTCACCGGGCCGGGGCACATCCTACCGCGACCGGTCTTCAACCGCAGTCTCGGACTGCTGGTCAACGCGCTGCGCTCGACGCCCTTCATCATCCTGATGGTGGCGATCATCCCGTTGACGCGGCTCTTGGCCGGCACCTCGATAGGCACGGGCGCCGCCATCGTGCCGCTGACCCTGGCGGCGATTCCCTTCGTCGGCCGCCTGGTCGAAGCCTCGCTGCGCGAAGTCGATGCCGGCCTGATCGAGGCCGTCGAGGCGATGGGCGCGACGCCGCTGCAGATCGTCCGCAAGGTGCTGATCCCGGAAGCCCTGCCCGGCATCGTGAACGGCCTGACCATCATGCTGGTCAGCCTGATCGGCTATTCCGCCATGGCCGGCGCGGTCGGCGGCGGCGGTCTCGGCGATCTGGGCATCCGCTACGGCTACCAGCGCTTCATGCCCGACGTCATGGCCATGGTGGTGGTGGTGCTGATCGTCTTCGTCCAGATCGTGCAAAGCCTCGGCGACCACTTGTCGCGGGCGCTCGATCATCGCTGATTTCAACCAAGGAGGTATCCCATGTTGCGCGTTACAAAATTGTTCGTTGCCCTGCTTGCAATTGCCGGCCTGAGCGCCCATGCCCAGGAGCGTGCGCTGAAGATCGGCGTCACCGCCGGGCCGCATGCCCAGATCATGGAGCAGGTGAAGAAGCTGGCCGAGAAGGACGGCCTGAAGCTGCAGATCGTCGAATTCTCCGACTACGTCCAGCCCAACGCGGCGCTGGCCGCCGGCGATCTCGACGCCAACAGCTACCAGCACCAGCCCTACCTCGACAACCAGAACCGCGATCGCGGCTATAAGTTGGTGACGGCGGCCACCACCGTCAACTTCCCGATGGGCGTGTATTCGAAGAAGATCAAGTCGCTGGCCGAATTGGCGCCGGGCGCCACCGTAGCCGTTCCCAACGACCCGACCAACGGTGGCCGCGCCTTGTTGCTGCTGGCGAAGCAAGGCGTGCTCAAACTCAAGCCTGACGCCGGCCTCAAGGCCACGCCGCTCGACATCGTCGACAATCCGAAGAAGCTGAAGATCAAGGAACTCGACGCCGCCCAGTTGCCGCGCACCCTCGCCGACGTAGATGCCGCCGTCATCAACACCAACTACGCGATCTCCGCCGGACTCAATCCGGTCAAGGACGCCATCGCCATCGAGGAAGCCAAGGGCCCCTACGTCAATGTCATCGCGGTACGCGAAAAGGACAAGGATGCGGCATGGGTCAAGACGCTGGTCAAGGCCTATCACAGCGCCGAAGTGAAGAAGTTCGTCGACACCGAGTTCAAGGGATCGGTGATCTCCTCCTGGTAATCATTCCGGAGCCTTGTCTCAAAGAGAAGGGCGCCTCGGCGCCCTTCTCCCCATGTAACTTAACGTGAAATACCGTTACGAAGCGCCCCTAACCCACGAGCGCAGCGAGCAACTTGTAGTCCCCGCCTGGGCGGGGGTTGGGGGTGGGGGCGTGGCCCAAGGCCACTTCCTTCGGGGCGTAAACCCTGTTTTTGAACGATTTCATGGCACGGGGGTGGTCTGACGACGATGCGAGTTTCATTGACTTTAGTTCTCTGTTGGCTCAATCTTCCGACTGCATGTTTAGGTTTAAAACAACACATAATGAGGAGATACGGATGATAGGAAACAAGGGGCTACTAGCCGCGTTAAGCGCTGCAACACTTCTGGCGGGTTGTCTTGGGGGAGGAGGCAGTCCGCCCAACCCGACCATCACCGGCCTGGCTGCCACCGGCGGCGCTCTGTCCAATGCCACGATAACCGCAAAATGTACGACCGGCGCGGCGGTGACGGGCAAGACCGGGGCAGACGGCACTTTCTCCCTGGAACTCAACGGTCTCCAGACTTTCCCCTGCATCCTGGAGGCAAGTAATGGCACGGTGGTCTTGCACAGCTTTGCCACGGCGGCGGGTAACACCAACGTCACACCCCTGACCGATCTGGTCATTACCAGGGCGCTAGGTTCAGATGCGACCGCCGCGTTTACAAGCTTCGACGCAGCCAAGGGTACCGCGATCACCGCCGGACTGACTGCCGCAAAAGCCTATGTGAAGGCCGAGGCGACCGCACTGACAGGCGGAGCCCCATCGGGCGACCTGCTTACAGGCGTGTTCAAGGTCGGCGATGCCGACGACAAGCTGCTCGACAATCTAAAGCTCGCGCTGACGGCTGCCAGCAAGGAACTCGGCGACTTGGGCCTTGTTGCTATCTCGGGCTTGCCTCTCAAGGCAGCCCTGGACCGCGGAACGCTGGTTGACCCGGCCGCCGTGGTGACGACACTCACCATGGCGCAGATTGACGGCGGATCGTTGGCCAGCGGTCTACAGGCGATCAGCGGCAAGGCCAAGTGCGACGTGAAGGTAGTGGCTCTGAACTACAACACCATAGGCGTGAGCGGCGAAAAGACCAATGCTTCAGGTGTACTGCTGGTGCCGACGGGCAGTTGCACCGCCGCTGCCGGTCTGCTCGCCTACGCCAAGGGCACCGACGTACAGAAGCCCCGCACGCTGGCAAACCCGACCGACGGCGAGACCTTCATGCTGACCGCTATTTACGCCGCACAGGGTTATGCTGTGGTCGCCACGGACTATCTCGGCTACGCCAAGTCGGCCTACACTTACCATCCTTACCTCCATGCCGATTCCGAGGCGTCCTCGGTGATCGACTCCATCCGGGCGGCCCGAAATGCCGCCAAGACGGTAGGCGCATCCCTGTCCGGCAAGGTGATGCTGGCGGGGTATTCACAGGGCGGGCACTCTTCAATGGCGACACATCGCGCCATCGAGCGTGACAACGCCAAGGAAATCAATGTGGTCGCCGGTGCGCACCTCGCGGGCCCCTACAACCTGTCGGCTTCGATGAAATCCACGGCTGTTATCGCCGGCTATCAGTTCTTCGTGCCCTTCATAGTCACGTCATGGCAAAAAGTCTATGGGACGATTTACAGCGACGTCAAAACAGTCTTCAAGACGCCCTATTCTGATTACATCGAAAGCTTGCTGCCCAGCCCAACGCTTAACTACACCACCCTGGTAACCTCGGGCAAGGTTCCCGGCGCAGCAGGTGAAACGCCCACGCAGGCGCGCGATGCGATGTTTCAAGCGGCCTTCATTGCCGACATACAGACCAACGACAAGAGTCCCCTATATCTGGCGGCCAAGAAAAATGACCTGCTGGGCTGGAATCCGAAGTCCAAAGTCATGCTATGTGGCGGTGCCGGCGATCCAACCGTGCCGCCCGCGTTGCACCTGATCCCGATGAAGGCCGATTTTGACAGCCGCAAGCTCACCAATGTCACCACGGTGGACGTGGACCCCATGGTCCAAGCGGTCTTCGGCACCGGCGGCAAGGCACCGACCGACCCATCCCTGCCCGCATTTGCGACCTACTATGGCAACTACCACGGCGTATACGAACCCCCGTTCTGTAACGCCCAGGCCAAGGCGCTATTTGACTCGGTAAGCTGAAGCACGTCGGGAGATGAAATGGAGCGCCTCCCCGGCGCTCCATTTTTTTTTGCGCGGAGGTTGCTACTCCGCTTGCGAACGGCAAACACCAAGCGATATGGTTGGCGGCCCTAAGCCGCCCTGTCGGAACTCCGCTGGTAGTCCTCCATGAAGCCCATCAGTTTTTCGACCGCGGCGATGGCCAAGGCATTGTAAATCGAAGCCCGGACGCCTCCGACGGCACGATGGCCGGACAAGCCCGAAAATCCAGCGGCCGTTGCCGCAGCCAGGAAATGATTTTCAACTTCCGGATTAGCCAGATTGAATGTGACGTTCATCATGGAGCGGTCCTGAGGCTCGACCCTGCCCCGATAAAATCCTTGGCTTTCGTCCAACAGCTTATAGAGCAGTTCGGCCTTGGTCCGGTTCAGCTCGGCCATGCGCTCCACGCCGCCGATTTCGGCCATCATCCAACGGGTAACCAGTAGCACCACGTAGATCGCAAGAACCGGCGGAGTATTGAAGTTGGAATGCGCCTCGATCTGGCTGGGATAGTCCAGAAAGCCGGGAAGGTTTTCAGGAGCGTCCTTGAGCAACGCATCGCGGATCAGAACCACGGTCACCCCGGCCGGGCCGAGGTTCTTCTGGGCATGGGCGTAGATCAGGGAAAACCGTTCCGCTTCGCAGGGGCGGGACAGGAAGTCTGAGGACATGTCGCAGACACGGGGCACATCGTCCCGTCCCAAGACCCGATGAAACTGGAGTCCTTCCACGGTTTCATTGGAAACATAATGAATATAAGGTGCGTCCGCTGAGAAGGACAGTTCGTCGTCTCCGGGCAGTCGCCGGAAATCGCTCGCCTCGCCGCTCCAGACGACGCGAACCGGACCTTCGCGGCGTGCTTCGGGAAGCGCCTTCCCGCTCCAGTAGCCGGTGTGCAGGTATTCCGCGGCAGACGTTTTGCCTCGCAGCAGGGTCATCGGCACCATGGAGAATTGTTGCGTTGCCCCGCCTTGCAGCAACAACACGTGATAATCCCCGGATAGCCCAAGGAGCTTGCAGATATTGGTTTCCACCTCGGCGACGATGGATGCGAACCAGTCCGAACGGTGACTGATAGCCAGGACCGACAGACCGACTTCGGGTACCGCGATCACGGCTTCCTGGACCTGTAGCAGCACGCTCTCGGGCAATGCACCCGGCCCGCCGGAGAAATTCAGGCTGTTGCGGTTCATTTTTCGGTGGCTTTTACGTGTTGTTGGGAGCCAGTAGTCAGGCGGATAAGAAAATTCTCGAATGCCGTCTGCACCTTCCGCATATGTTGCTGCTTGTAGGGAAACAGGTCTTCCGTATCCATGGCATGCACGACCATGGCGTGGTCGATTTCAAAAATAAACAGTTGCCCATCGGCGGTTTCCGCACAATCGATGCAGAGATAGTCGAGTTTCGTGCGTGTGTAAATCGCATCCAGCGCCGGTCCGTGACGTTCGACGAAGTCGTCGAAATTCGCCATGAACAAGGCCTCTTCCGCTCTCTTCCGCGCATCCTCATACATGCCGGCATTCACGTAATGGATCATCCAGTGCGACGAAACCGCCATATGGCAGGCGAAAGGCTTGCCATCGATCAGCGCAACCCTGAATTTCCGGAACAGCCCGTCCTTACCGCTGTAGTCGATGAAGCGGGACAGGAAGAACTCCGTTCCTTCCACCTTGGAAAGATAGGCTGCAATGTCCTCGGGACCGCCGGCCTTGTCCAGATCGCGGCCGGCATGGGAGCCGACCGGGCGCAGAATAACCGGAAAATCACAACCCGCAAAGAACTCCGGGATGCGTGCCGCGCCGGTCGCAAAGGCCTGCAATTGTTCCCGGGAGGCAGACAGGGTCGGGGTGACGAGCAAGCCTGGCGCATTCTGAAGAAGCGAACTGGCGGCAATTCGTCCCGTTGCCGGTATGTTTCGCGGCGAGTTGATGATGGGTTTCGGCCAATTGGCCAGCGCCTGTTCGAGTGTCGCCAACAGGCCCAGATTCTCTTCGGATTCGCTGATTGCCACGATCAGGGCGTCATGTTCGGGAACGGGCAGCGCGAAGGGCGAACCCGGAGAGACATAATAGAAATCCAGATCGATATCGCTGTCTTCCAGCAGGCAATCGAGAGGCGTATTGGCAGCCAGGTCGCCCGGCGCCATGATCATCAGCAAGCGTAATCTTGCGGGCTGGCGGGATGCGGCCAAGCGGTAGATGCGCTGCATCTCCAAGGCTTGAGCCTGGATTGCCAGACCGTGATCGCGCTGCCCGAGACATAGCATGGCGGTGGACAAATTCATCCAAAGGTTTGCATTGTCGGGCTCTTGTTCGGCGGCAAGCAACATCTCTTGGGCGATAGGCCGCAAATCGACACCGGCGATGTCTACGCGAAGAAAAGGAGCCAGCCCCAGGAAAGGGGATTCGGGCTGGTTCGTGTCGCCTGGATGGGTGGAGGAAGTCAATGAATTACAGTGGTCAAGCTTGGATTCAAGGTATCAAGAAAAGCGACGGCTGCCAAGGCTAACCGCACAAGCATGCCTAATCGACGACTTGTAACAATCATTTACATCTCAGGCGGGTTGGTACGCCCCATCCACGAACATCGTCACCGTGTCCGTCGGCAGCGGGGTCCAGGTCTCGTTGTCGGTCAGCGGCAGGGTGGCGATCAGGGCGACGCGGTCGTCCGGGTTCGCGACCTCGTTGAAATCCAGCGCCACGTCCTGGTCCTTGAGGTGGGCGACGGCAAACGGCGCCTGGCGGACGATGTAGTGCAGTTCGGTCGAGCGGTGGGCGAACAGGCAGTCGCCGTTGGAGAGCAGGAAATTGAATTGCCCGTGCGGCCTGACCTGTGCCGCGAATTCCTCCAGCGCGTCGCGCAGCGCGACGCGCTCGGGTGCCCCTGCGGGGAAGCGCAGGCGCAGGGTTTGCAGCAGGTGGCAGAAGACCCGTTCGCTGTCGGTTTGCCCTACCGGCAGATAGCTGCCGTCGAGTGTCGGCGCGTAGGCATCGAGGTTGCCGTTGTGGGCGAAGATCCAGTAGCGGCCCCACAGTTCGCGCATGAAGGGATGGGTGTTTTCCAGACCGACCGGACCCTGCGTCGCCTTGCGGATATGGGCGATGACGTTGAGCGAACGGATCGGGTAATGGCGCACCAGCTCGGCCACCGGGGACTCGCACGAAGGCTGTGGATCCAGGAACATGCGCACCCCGCGCCCCTCGAAGAAAGCGATGCCCCAGCCGTCGCGATGCACGTCGGTCGCCCCGCCGCGCGCCTGGAAACCGGTGAAGGAAAAGCAGATATCGGTGGGAACATTGCAGTTCATCCCCAGCAGTTCGCACATGGATTACCCTCTAGTCTCAGTCGATCTTCCGTACCACCAGGCTCTGCGTCGCGCGACCGATCAATCCCTGCTCGTCGAAGAGCCGGGACTCGGCCAGCGCGGAGCCGTTGGGTCCAATGTAAGTCGCGGCGTCGATGCAGATCCATACGCCCTGAGGCCGACGCAAGAGATTGATCGTCAGGTCCGAATTGACGAAGTTGTATGTCTTGAAGTCCA
Organism: Pseudomonadota bacterium; assembly: GCA_026399515.1. Classification (GTDB taxonomy): domain Bacteria; phylum Pseudomonadota; class Gammaproteobacteria; order Burkholderiales; family Rhodocyclaceae; genus JACRAR01. The sequence continues at coordinate 47,954 of JAPLQT010000122.1, forward strand.
GGATCGCGCTGATGCCATTGCCCGAATCCGCGGCGACGGCAACGCGTTGATAGGCGCTCGGCTCCTCGGTTTCGACCAGGGGATGGCGCAGACGAAACCAGATCGCGCATGGTCCCCTGAAAAACTCTCCTTTTGCCACGCGAGCCTCGACGAAATCCGCGTAACCGACATGCCTGCCGGCAAACGGGAAACCCGCCAGGGGCGATGCCTCCGGTCCCTGCGTTGCCATGGGCAAGGGATGGCCGGGCAATCCATCCGGGATATGGATCTCGTTCTCGCGTTGCGCCAAGGCAGTGAATCTGGCGACCTCCTTCTCTTCCGCGATCAGGCGTGCGGAAAAATGCCCCGTGTTGCGGCCGACATAATCCTCCGTCACCTCCACCGTGAGTCGGTCGATCGGCACCGGACGCAGCAGGTTGGCTGTGAGGCGCGAGATATGTGTGAGCTTGTGCTTTGCGGCCACTTGCTCTATTGCCCGGCACACCAGGGCGATCGGCGGACCGGCATGTTGGTGCCGGGGGTGCCAGGGGCCACGGGTCAGCAGGCTGCTCTGGTAGCTGTTGTCGCCAAGCGCCGAATAGGCGCTGGACGGCATCGGCTCTGATTTTGTCGTCATTGGTAACTCCAAGGTCTGGGAAGCGTTATACCAGACTCACAAAAATCAGGAGCGCACTTCCGGCGCCGTTGTGGCGTGGAACTCAAGCTGGTAGCGTTTCAGGCTGTTGATCGATCCGCATACGAAGAGCGCATCATCCGGGCGCACCAGGAAGTCGTGGTCGAATTCGACGATCACGTCACGTTGCCGCTCCACGGCGACGATCTTGGCCCCCGTTCGTTCCAGCGTCTCGTTGCGCCATGGATGCTGGCCGCTCAGCGTGCCGGCGCTCAAACGCACGAACTTGATGCGATTTTCGACGAGGACGACTTGCTCGCCGAGCAGATGATAGGCAAGGATCTGTCCCGCCACCTGTCCCACCGAAATGGCGAAGTCGGCGCCTGCGCGGTATAGCCGGGCCGTATTGGGTGTCCTGAGAACCCGCACGATCAGCGGTACCTCCGGTGCGTAGTTGCGTACCACGGCCGTGGCAAACACGGATTCGCTGTCGTCGCTCAAGGCGAGGACGACCGCACCGGCCTCGCGAACCTTGGCCTGATCGAGAGTCGCCTGTTCGAGCACGCTGCCCACAACGTCGACTCCGGGTGCCGATACACGGTCGATCACGACGCAGGTTTCACCGGCGTCATGCAGCATTTCAACGACCTTGTGCCCCACGGCGCCGTAGCCGGCCAGCACGATCGGGCCGGTTCGACGAATCGGCATGGCCATCCGTTCGACTTTTTCCAGATTGGCGTGGCGACCGACCACGACGAGAATGGCACCCGGCTCAACCTGGGTTTCCGGCCCCTTCGTAGTGGTAAAAACGCCTCCGTGCCATTGTCCGATGACGGACACGCCATGCTGTTCGCGAAGATGCAGATCGCCGAGTCGCTTCCCCGCCAGCGGACTTCCCGCCCGGACCCGGAATTCGGCCATTCCCACGATGGTGCCGAGCAGATGCATGCCTTCCGCCGGCGGGCTGATCCGCGTGCTGGCGTGGGAAGCCAGGGCGGCGCCGAGAACATGCGCCGGCGTAAATACTTCCGTCGCGCCGATCTGTATCATCGGCGCCCGGTAGAGCGGATCGTCGGCCAAGGCGTAGATCGGGCCGGTAAAGCCGAGCTCGCGGACAACCAGCGTGCAGGTTGCATTGGCGTGATCGCCGGCATTGGTGACCACCGCCTGTGCCTGATCCACGCGCATGAACGCCGAAGAGTCCTCCGCCAGCTTGCCGAAGACCACGTTGTAGCCACGATCGCGGAGGTTGCGCGCCAGCGCCATGTCTTCTTCGAAAACGACGAACGGGCTGTTGATGCTGTTGAACTCCTCCAGCAAGGATTCGATCGCCGGGCCATAGCGGTAGAAGAGCACTTTCCCGGCCATCGGCGGTAGCACGGGCTGCAAGCGGACTTCGAACTGTTCCTCGAAGTAGGGCAACACCAATACCGGAAATATCAGGAAGACGAGAAACTGGCCGAGAAACTGGCTGACGATGACGAACGCCGCCATGACCGGGTGATTCCACCGGCTGTCGGCGCCATAGCCCGTCGTGGTAAGCGTTTCGGACGCCCACTCGATGCTTTGCAGAAACGTGCGGGAAGTCCCTTCCAGATGCTCCATCCCGAGCATGTAGATCGCGCCGAGGAGTAGCACCGCCATGGGCAGTAGGACCAGCAGCGCCAGAAGGTGTTTGGTGGAACGCTTCAATTTTGACTGCATGTTACGAGACTCTGCAAATCAACAGCCGTAAGTATCCTCGGCGCTTGCAGCGCGGTCAAACACCATCGCAGCGGGGATGGCGTGGGGCAAGTCCAGGCCGGGTGATGTTCACGTCACCACGACAGACGTCGCAATTGATGGAAGTGCTGGGTCGATACCGGGCTTTCGAAGATTCGTTGTTAGCGTCTTATCGAATTTCGATCACGGCATCACCAGCCGCCAACATATCACGCAACGCAGGCAGTATTCTTGAAAACGCCGCCAGCAATTCGACCTTCCGGCAATTGCCGAGTCGAACCCATACCACCTGTGGAGGGATGCTGCCTTGCCGATTGGCGAGCGCCTGGAAATCTTCGTCCTTGGTGATGATGGTTAGGTCACGCTCTTTGGCGTACTGCCAAATTGTTCTGTCTTCGGCTGCTTCCAGCCCAACGTCCTGAACATAGGTGCATTCCCAACCATTGGCGGCAAGATAACGAGCCAGAGCCAGTGGCAACTGGTTATCGACCAACAGGGTCATGCGGCAATCAGGATGGCATGGTCGGTCTGGGCCGCGGCATATTCAAGCGCTGCCAGAATGTCATCCTCTTCGAGGAGAGGATAGTCCGCAAGAATTTCCTGATGAGAAGCCCCGGCGCCGAGCAGACCCAAAATATCGGTGACGCGGATGCGCTGGCCGCGAATGCATGGACGTCCGCCGCACTTGCCGGGTTCGATGGTGATTCGATTGAGCAGACTGGGTTTCATGATTCTTCCAATGAGGTGAGACCGTATCGGGAAGTATGACGTTCAGACACATGATTGGCAAGATCTGGCCTGCTCTCTGCCCCTGGCGCTCTCGCCGTCACTGCGGAAGCCGCCAATTGATAGAATACAGAATTCGAACCTTCCCTCCTTTGCATCCGCGTCAGGCACATCTCATGAGACTTCCCACGTTTGCGCACCGGCTGCGCGCGACGATTGCGCTGGCGGCACTGCTACTGCCGTTCGCCGATGCCCACGCCGGCAAGACCCTGGAGCAGATCAGGCAGCGGGCGCAACTGGTGTGCGGGGTCAGCACCGGCGTGATCGGCTTTTCCTCGACGGACAGCCAGGGCAACTGGAGCGGCCTGGATGTGGATGTCTGCCGTGCCATCGCGGCGGCCGTGCTGGGCAACGCGGGCAAGATCAAATATGTTCCGCTCACCTCGCAGCAGCGCTTCACCGCGCTGCAATCGGGAGATGTGGATGTGCTCCTGAACAACGCCACCTGGACCTTGACGCGCGACGCTTCGCTTGGCCTGCACTTCACCACCGTCACCTACTACGACGGCCAGGGTTTCCTGGTGCCAAAAAGGCTCAAGATCTCCAGCGCCAGGCAGTTGAAGAACGCCGAAATCTGCGTGCAGTCCGGCACCACCACCGAGAAGAACCTCAACGACTATTTCAGGATGCAGGGCATCAAGATCAAACCCGTCGTCTTCGAGAAACTCGAGACAGCGCTCAAGGCCTTCTTCAGCGGCCGTTGCCAGGCCTACACCACCGACGCATCGGCGCTGGCCTTTATACGCAGCAAGGAAGCGCCCAAGCCGGATGACTATGCAGTGCTGCCGGAACTGATCTCCAAGGAGCCGCTAGGGCCGGTGGTGCGGCGTGGCGACGACGAGTGGTTCGCCATCGTCAAGTGGGTGGTCTTTGCACTGATCGAAGCCGAAGAATACGGTATCACCCAGGCCAATCTGGAACAGATGAAAGCAAGCACCGATCCGGTTGTCCAGCGCCTGCTCGGCAGCGCCGAGGACAGCGGCAAGCCGCTCGGGCTGGATCGCGAGTGGGCGGCGCGAGCGCTGAAGACGGCCGGCAACTATGGCGAGATATTCGAGCGCAATGTCGGCGACGGCTCGCCGCGGAAGCTGCCGCGCGGCCTCAATGCGCAGTGGAACAAGGGCGGGCTGATGTATGCGCCGCCCATCCGCTAGACTATTCCAATTCAAAATCAACCGTGACTTTGTCCCCCAAGGGGATTTCCTGATGGGCATCGACTTCGCCTCGCCGTGTAACTTACACTGTCCCACGGGGATTTCCTGCGGTCATCTTCGGCTCGTCCCACGGGGATTTCCGCTGGTCATCTTCGCGTCACACTTGATTTGGAATTGGAATCAACACCCATGAACAGTAGGCGCTGGCAGGGCTTTGCTGCACAAGCGGTATTGGCGGCGGGACTGCTCCTGTTGCTCTGGCTGCTGCTCGACACGACCGCCGCCAACCTGCACGAACGAGGCATCCGCAGCGGCTTCGGTTTCCTGCGCGAGCCGGCGGGGTTCGCCATCGGCGAGAGCCTGCTGCCCTTCGATTCCGCCGACAGCGTGTTGTGGGCGCTGGTGGTCGGGCTGATCAATACCTTGCGCGTGGCGCTGCCAGCGGTCGTCGTCAGCACCCTGCTCGGCACGTTTATCGGGCTGGGACGGCTGTCGCCCAACCTGCTGCTGCGCGGTCTGTGCAAGGCCTACGTCGAAGCCCTGCGCAATGTGCCGCTGTTGCTGCAACTGCTGGCCTGGTACTTCGTGGTGACCGACCTGCTGCCGGCGGCGAGCGCCGCGCTGGAAATCATGCCGCATGTGTTCCTGAGCAAGAGCGGTTTGTTCATGCCGTGGTTCGGCGGCGGCGGCGCCTGCCTCGACCTGCCGGTGCGCGGCGAGATGACGATCTCCGGGGGTGCCTCACTGACCCCGGAATTCCTTGCCCTGCTGCTCGGCCTGAGCCTGTACACCGCCGCCTATGTCGCCGAAACCGTGCGCGCCGGGATACTGGCGGTGCCGCGCGGACAGAGCGAGGCGGCGCTGGCGCTGGGCTTGTCGCGCGTCCAGAGCTTCCGTCTGGTGCTGCTGCCGCAGGCCTTGCGCAGCATCATTCCGCCGCTCACCAACCAGCATCTGAGCCTGGCCAAGAATGCCTCGCTGGCGGTCGCAATCGGTTATCCAGACCTGGTTTCGGTCGCTAACACCACTCTCAACCAGACCGGCCGCGCGGCCGAATGTATCGCCTTGATCATGGTGGTGTACCTGGTCCTGTCCCTGCTCACGGCGTGGTTCAGCGTTTGGCTGGAACGCCGCACCGGGCATTGGGCGGAGCGTTCATGACGCAGACGGCGGCGACCCGCGAGTGGCTGCGGCGCAACCTGTTTTCCGATGCCTGGAGCGGTCTGACGACGCTGCTGCTGCTGGGCGGCGTGCTCTACTGGCTGCCGGGGCTGATCGAATGGACGCTGGTCAAGGCGGTATTTCGGCCGGATGCCGCGGCCTGCGGCGCCATCGAGCATGCCGGCGCCTGCTGGGGCGTGGTGGCGGAGAAATACCGGTTCATCCTGTTTGGCCGCTATCCCCATGCCGAGCAGTGGAGGCCGCTGCTGGCGACCGTCCTGTTGCTGCTGGTGATCGTGGTCAGCGGCTTGCGATTGCTGAATCGAAGTGGCCTGTTCGCGGCCTGGGTCCTGGCGTTGCCGGCATTCTTCCTGCTGATGGGCGGCGGACTGCTGGGCCTCACTCCGGTCGGTAGCGACCAGTGGGGCGGCTTTCCGCTGACCCTGTTGCTGGCGACCCTGGGCATGCTGCTGGCTTTTCCGCTGGCCGTGCTGGTGGCGCTGGGCCGTTATCAATCCGACCTGCCCCTGCTGCGCATCCTGTGCACCTTCTATGTCGAACTGGTGCGCGGCGTGCCGCTGATATCGGTGCTGTTCCTGGCCTCGTTCCTGTTCCCCATCATTCTGCCGCCGGGTATTTCGATCGACGTGCTGCTGCGCGTGCAGGCCGGCATCGTGCTGTTCGCCGCCGCGTATCTGTCGGAAACCCTGCGCGGCGGTTTGCAGGCGGTGTCCGCCGGCCAGCACGACGCGGCGTCTGCTCTCGGCCTCTCCCGCTGGCAGGCGATGCGCTGGATCATCCTGCCCCAGGCCATCCGAGCGGTGATTCCATCGATCGTTAACAGCGCCGTCAGCGTCTTCAAGGACACCTCGCTGGTCACCGTGGTCAGTCTCTACGAGTTGACCGGCGCGCTGTCGCTGGCGCTGGCGGGCGACGCCGAGTGGCGCTCTTACTACCTCGAAGGCTATCTGTTCATCGGCCTGATCTACTGGATAGGCTGCTATTCCATGTCGCGCTTCGGTGCCGACCTGGAGCGGCGGCTGGCGGCAGGCGTCCGTTGATGGCGTCAAATGGAATTTGCTTATTCGAATAAAGTCTTTTGCTTGCGGGACAAGTATAGGCAAGCTGAGATCGTTTACCGATTTGAACATAGGAGTGCACTGCCATGGCCATCGCCAACAACATCACCGAACTCATCGGCAATACCCCGCTGGTCAAACTCAATCGCGTCAATGCAGGGATAGACGCCACCATCGCGCTGAAGCTGGAGTTCTTCAATCCGGCCCATAGCGTCAAGGACCGCATCGCCGTCGCCATGCTCGACGCCGCCGAGAAGGCCGGCAAGATCAAGCCCGACACCATCATCCTGGAACCGACCTCAGGCAACACCGGCATCGGCCTGGCCATGGTCGCCGCGGCGCGCGGCTACAAGGCCGCCTTCGTCATGCCCGAGACCATGAGCCGCGAACGCAAGCTGATCCTCAAGGCCTACGGCGCGGAGCTGATCCTCACGCCGGGGCCGGAAGGCATGGGCGGCGCGATCAAAAAAGCGCAGGAACTGGCGGCGGCCGATAGCCGCTACTTCATTCCGCAGCAGTTCGAGAACCCCGCCAACCCGGAGATCCATCGCCACACCACGGCCGAGGAGATCTGGCGCGACACCGACGGCAAGGTCGATATCTTCGTCTCCGGCATCGGCACCGGCGGCACCATCACCGGTGTCGGCGAAGTGCTGAAGGCGCGCAAGCCCGGCGTGCAGATCATAGCCGTCGAGCCGGATGCCAGCCCGGTATTGTCTGGCGGCCAGAAAGGCCCGCACCCGATCCAAGGCATAGGCGCCGGCTTCGTGCCGGCCATCCTCAACACCAAGATCTACGACGAGGTGGTCCGGGTCAAGAACGACGACGCTCTGGGCACCGCGCGCAAGCTGGCCACCGACGAAGGCCTGCTGGTCGGGATTTCATCGGGTGCGGCGGTCTGGGCGGCGCTGGAAGTGGCGAAGCGCCCGGAGAACAAGGGCAAGTTGGTGGTGGTGATCATTCCTTCGTTCGGCGAACGTTACTTGTCGACCGTGCTGTATCAGCACCTGGAGGTATAGGCGCCGTAGTAAACTCGGGGGATCATGCCATTCGATTTCGATACCTCCATCGCCCGTAGCGACCGCGACTCCATCAAGTGGGGCAAATACGCCGGGCGTGACACCATCCCGCTGTGGGTCGCCGACATGGATTTCACCGCACCCCCGTCGGTGCTCGATGCGTTGCGGCGGCGGATCGAGCATGGCGTGTTCGGCTACGGCGGGCCGTGGCCATCGCTCACCGATGCGGTGCTGGAACATTTGGCGAGCGAGTATCGCTGGCAGGTGGAAGCGGACTGGCTGGTGTGGTTGCCGGGCCTGGTCGTCGGCCTCAATGTGGCCTGCCGCGCGGTCGGCGAACCGGACAGCGAGGTGTTCACCGCGACGCCCGTCTATCCCCCGTTTCTTTCCTCGCCGCGTTTCTCGCAGCGCCGTGTGGTGAGCGCGCCGCTGGCCAGAACCGACGGCCATTGGGAATGGGATTTCGCCGCGCTTGAAGCGGCACTGTCGCCCGCCACCCGGTTGTTTCTACTGTGTCATCCGCACAATCCGGTGGGGCGGGGGTGGCGCGAGGACGAACTTCGGCGCATCGCGGAGATTGCCGAGCGGCATGATCTGATCGTCTGTTCCGACGAGATTCATTGCGGGCTGGTGCTCGATCCCGATTTGCGTCACCAGCCCTTTGCCGCAATTTCTCCCGAGGCGGCGCGGCGCAGCATCACCCTGATGGCGCCATCCAAGACCTTCAACATTCCTGGCCTGGGCAGCGCCTTCGCGGTGATCCCCGATGCCGAATTGCGCCGCGCGTTCCGTGCTGCAATGCAGGGCATCGTGCCGGACGTGAATGTGCTGGGATTGGCGGCGACCGAGGCGGCCTACAGCAGTATTGGCGATGCGGGCGCCTGGCATGCGGCCTTGATCGAGTATCTGCGCGGCAACCGCGACCATGTCGAGGCGCGCATCGCGGCGATGCCCGGACTCGCCATGACCCACGTCGAGGCGACTTACCTGGCCTGGATCGATGCGCGCCAGCTCTGTCAAACCCGTGGCCTGGAGAACCCGCAGCGTTTCTTCGAGCAAGCCGGGGTCGGGCTATCCAACGGCGCCGATTTCGGCCGCGGTCCGCGTGGCGAGGGCGGCGACAGCAGCGGCTTCGTGCGCCTCAATTTCGGCTGTCCGCGCGCCCTCCTCGACGCCGCCCTCGATCGCATGCAGTCGGCGGTAATGGCTTGAGGACTGGCTATGCCGACGAGTTTGCCAATTTGCCATCGGGTCGCAAAGCCAACATATAATCGCAATCGCCACCATTCCTGAGGAGCACCGGATTGAAATTCAAGAAGATTGCCCTGGGGGCGCTGGTCGTCCTTGCCGCTGCTGGCATTACCGGTTGGTTCAGCCTCGACAAAGAAACGCGCGGACTTCTGGCGACGCTGCCCACCAACCGGGATCTACTGTTTTGGAGCGAGCCTCAGCGCGATGCGGCGTTTCGCGCATTGGACCGGCTTCCTATCCTCGCGAAGTCGCATGGCATTCCAGCTGGAAGCAATCCATCACCATTGCCGCCGGGATCACCGCTGAAGCTGACTATGGACGTCAATGCCTACATGGCGGGCCAGCGCAGCGCAGCGCTCTTAGTGCTGCATGACGGCAAGTTGCGTCTGGAGCGTTACGGCCTGGACTTTGCCAGCAGCGGGCGCTGGACCAGTTTCTCCGTAGCCAAGTCCATCACCTCCACCCTGGTGGGTGCGGCCATCCGCGATGGCTACATCAAAAGCATGGACGACAAGGTCAGCGACTACGTCCCGCAGATGAAAGGCTCAGCCTACGACGACGTCAGCATCCGCCAGTTGCTGACCATGACCTCGGGCGTGAAGTGGAACGAGGACTACTCGGACCCGAACTCCGACGTGGCGAAGTTCAACAACCACAAGCCCGAAGATGGCGTGGACGCACTTGTGAGCTATCTGCGCAAACTCCCGCTCGAGGCGCCCGCCGGCACGCGCTGGCTATACAGCACAGGCGAGACCAACTTGGTGGGCATCCTCCTTAACCAGGCGACGAAGAAGCCCTTGTCGGCCTATCTGTCGGAAAAAATCTGGGTGCCGGCCGGTATGGAACAGCAGGCCACCTGGCTTCTCAGTAAGACCGGGCAAGAGATCAGCGGCTGCTGCATTCAGGCTGCGTCGCGGGACTTTGTACGTTTCGGGCAATTCATCCTGAATGGTGCCACGGTTAACGGGCAAAGCATCCTTCCCGAAGGCTGGCTGGCCGAGGCCACCACCACACGCACCGGCATCGGTCAGCCAGACCGTGGCTACGGCTACCTGTGGTGGACCTATGCCGACGGTAGCTTTGCCGCGCGCGGCATCTTCGGCCAGGGCATCTTCATCGACCCCAAGCGCAAACTCGTGATCGCCTCCAACGCGAACTGGGCGGGTGGCGCCAGAGACCCGGTCGCCATGGCATCACGCGAGGCGTTTTACAGAGCGGTACAGAAGGCTGTGGATGATGAGATTGTGGCCGTGCCCGGTGCTTCGCCTACGCGCTGATGGCTGTACCGACCGGTATACGCCGGAGGCTGCCTCTGGCGGGGTGTTCCACATTGCGGCGGTTGGCAAAACCGTTGATTTTCCATGGGCCGCAATGGAGCGCGTGGCTCTAAAGACCATCTCCGGCCAAGTCCGGACGGTGGGAATTCTTCTACACTGACGACGTTCGCGGTTGCTTGCAAAAATTCTGGGGGACTTTCGTCACGATACCTCTCGAATTAATTTCGACGCTGGCCCCTTTGATACTGACCACAAGAGCCCGCCGCACTCTAATCGCCCTCTGCTAGCAATCCAACCAACACCTAACGTTGGCCAGGGATGTCACGAGTTGAAATCCGTCCATATCGTTGCCGCATCATGCAAGCTGAATGGATTGGCGAGCAATACGACGGAGCATTCGTGTATTAGGATGCTTAGAGTCATCGGGACGAGGAGAATGGGCATGGAAGTAGTTGCAAACTTCGAGGTCAAATCGGAATGCTCGGTAGTAGCAGATGATCTGCGTTTGGAGATCAAGCATCCGCAAGGGCTATACCGCGCACTCATCAAGAATATTCAACGCAACGACTACTCCACGCCGTTTCTCTTGGCATTGCATATTTACTTCGATTCACCGGACTTGGATGGTGCGAAGGAGATTGCGGAGGAGCGATTGGCTGACTGTCTCAATATGCTCGCGTTTACAGTCGGATCAGGATTTTCGCGTCATCGGATTCGGCAGATTGTGGATTGCACCGAGGACACTGGGATGCGGGACGTACGTTTCTGGGGTGACGCAATTGACCATGACGATCCTCAACCGTTCTTGGACGATCACACTACCAAGGCCATAGAGCGGCTTTCTGAATTCCAGATCCCGCCCGCAATTCGGCGCGCAATGCGTTGGTACCGTCTAGGAGTCAACGCGGCGGTTCCTAGCGATCAATTTCAGTACTTCTGGTTTGCGCTAGAAATCATTGCCGAGTTTCAAAAGGGGGAAGAGAAAGTACCGAGCAATTGCCCCCATTGCGCCTCGCCGCTGTTCTGCAAATCTTGCGAAACGCACCCAGTGCACAAGAGATACCAGAAACAAGCAATTCAATCACTGCTGACAACCGTGGACAAGGACTGCGATGATTCAATGTTCAAGCGCCTGGACAAGATGCGAAATGGACTCATGCATGGAGAGACAATGGAGGAAATTGAGGCTGACCAGTTCGAGGGACAAAAGCACATTGTTGATATCTTGGGCAGCCTCGTGTGGAAGGCCTTGATTTACCAATTTCCGCTCGATTGGTTCGATGGCAGTATTTCGTTGGGTGTGCCGTCGAAATATGTCCATCATAAACTCCACGGAGTTGTACACATCCGGACCATCATTCCGAAGGACGCAGAGGGAAATCTTGATCTAAGCTTCAGCGGCACCAAGATGGAGTTGGTTAGCGACGGGCCGCCACAGAGCGCTTTACCAAGCTTAATAGTTTTGACCGATGACCAGTACGCCCGTTTAGCCAAGTTGAGTGTCGAGAACGGCGACCACCAAGAAATGTGCCGCCGAATAGTAAAGAGGGTCAATGGCAAGAAGGAAGGGCGTGTAGGTTGCCTTGTTCTCGCGACCGACTTTACTCAGATAAAGAAGGCTGTCGATGGCGGCGAAGTTGGCAACTGGCAGAACTTGTTTCGGGAAATCATCGGCCGTGAGAGAGAGTAAAACAGGTTCGCCAGTACTTTGACCTTGGAGTGGGTCCATAGATGGCATTCACTCGACGGTTTGGGGTTAGCGTCTCTGGCCCGATGTCAGGTATGCGTGCATTGCCAACAAGTAACGACTGACGGGTTGATTTGGTCGAGCAGTTGTCCGCAGGCGGACGCGCGAAGCGACAAGGCAACTCTGATATATGCCGTTCAACATCTGACAGCTCGACCGGCGGCTGTGGGTCGATAGTTCGCATTCGATTCCACTCTTCCACTCCCGGTTAGCGGACGGCCATTTTCTTCTTGTCCCCATCAAGTTCATTGAGAACTAGAGCGCTCAGGTTTCAGCCAGCCGGCTTTCCGAATTGATCAACGCCATCAGTTCGTCGGCGGGCAAGGGACGGGAAAAAAAGTAGCCTTGGATTTCGTCGCAGTCCAGACTTTTCAGGAAGGTAAGTTGGGCCGCGTTTTCGACGCCTTCGGCGATGACTTTGAGCCGCAACTGTTTGGCCATGCCGGCGATGGCGCCGGCGATGGCGCAGTCGTCGGCGTCGCCGGGGGTGCCGGTGATGAAGGAGCGGTCGATCTTCAGCGTGTCGATCGGGAAACGCTTCAAGTACGACAGGCTGGCAAAGCCGGTGCCGAAATCGTCCAGCGACAGCGAAATGCCCATCGCATGCAATTCGTCCATCATAGAGATGACGCTCTCGGTGTTGTTCATCAACATGCTTTCGGTCAATTCCAGTTCCAGCCAGGCTGGGGTCAGCCGGTGCCGGCTGAGCAAGGCCCCGATGATGCCCGGAAGCTTGGAGGTGATCTGGCGCGCCGAAATATTCACCGCCAGCTTCACCGGCGCAAAGCCGCTTTGCTCCCAACTGCGGGCTTGGGAACAGGCTTCCTCCAGCACCCATTCGCCGATGCTGACGATCAGGCCGGTTTCCTCGGCGATCGGGATGAACTCGCCCGGCGGCACCATCCCGCGTTCGGGATGGTTCCAGCGCACCAGCGCCTCGGCGCCGATGATGCGGCCCGAGGCGATATCCACTTTCGGCTGATAGTGCAACACCAGTTCGCCTTTTTCCAGGGCCCGGCGCAAGCCCTCTTCCATGGCCAGGCGGCCGAGCGCGAGCTGGTTCATCTCGGCGCTGAAGTAGGCGTAACTTTCCTGCGGGTTTTGCTTCGCCCGGTACATGGCGACATCGGCGTAACGCAGCAGGGTCGCAGTATCCAGGCCGTCCTCAGGGTAGACGCTGATGCCGACGCTGGCGCCGACGCGCAGCTCGTGTCCGTCGATCAGGATCGGCTCGCGCAGCGAGTCGAGCAGTTTTTGGGCGACATAGCCGGCGTGTTCGCGGCGGGAGATATTGAAGAGCGCCGCGACGAACTCGTCGCCGCCCATCCGTGCCACGACGTCGGCGGTGCGCAAGGCGTTGCGGAAACGCTGGCCGACTTGTTGCAGCAGGCGGTCGCCGACATCGTGCCCCAGCGTATCGTTGATCGGTTTGAAGCGGTTCAGGTCGATGAACAGCAGCGCACCCTGATGCTGGCTGCGCTCGGCTTCGACCAGAGCCTGGTCGATCAGGCGATGGATCAGGGTGCGGTTGGGCAGGCCGGTGAGCGAATCGTAGAAGGCGAGATAGTTGATGCGCTCTTCGCTGCGCTTGCGTTCGGTGATATCGCTGAATATCGAGAAATAGTGGGTGGTCCGGTTCTGTTCGTTCTTCACCGCGCTGATCGACGACCACTTCGGATAGACCTCGTTGTTCTTGCGGCGCTCCCAGACTTCTCCATGCCAACTTCCCCTGGCCAGGATGGCTTCGTCCCTCAGTTGGTAAAAAGTTTCGTCATGGCGGTCCGAATCGAACAGGCGCGGCGTCTGGCCGATCACCTCGGCCGCCGTATAGCCGGTGATGCGGCAAAAAGCCGGGTTCACCGAGATGATGCGTTCGGCCTCGTCGGTGATATAGATGCCTTCCTGGCTATGTTCGAACATGCGGGTATTGAGCCGCTGTCTTTCCGCCGCTTCGATGCGTCCGGTAATGTCGGTCAGGTAGCCGATCAGGCCGCTGGGCTCGCCGTCGGCATCGCGGATCAGCGACAGGGAAAGGCTGGCCCAGAATATCTCGCCGGATTTCCGGCGGCGGCGAACCTCCATCTCCCGCCCGCCATGCTCGAGAAAAGTGTCCTGGAGTTGCGGACCGTCTTCCTCGTCTTCATCGGCATACAGGAACAGGATGTTGTTGCCGACGGCTTCCTTTTCCGTATAACCGAATAGACGCTCTGCGCCCTTGTTCCAGTGGGTGATGAAGCCGGCCAGATCCATGGTGACGACGGAGTCGTTGATCTGGTCCAGGATCTGCGTCTGGCGGTGGATGCGTTCCCCGCTCTGGCTGAGCTCCGCCGCGAGACGGTCGGTGTGTTCATGCAGGCGCAGCAGCCAACTTGTCATCTGGGCCAGGGCGCCGAGCTGTTGGCGCTCGGTTTCGCCATAGCCGCCGGGACGTCCGGCAAGCGCGTAGTAGCCTTGAGTCTTTCCGTCCAGCGAGACTTCCTGGACGATTTCATGGGTCGTATCGTAGGTGCCCAGAAAACCGCCGCGAGGGCTTTCCAACAGGTGCCGTGCGATATTTCCCAATAGTTCGCCGCGTGCGTCCGCGTCGAGCCGTTGTGCGGTCCTGAGTTGTTCGGCATAGGCGCCGAAAAGCTCCGAGCCTGCCGAAAGGACGGTCATGGCCTAGATTTCCCGGTTGACCTGGATGGTCCAGCGGCAAGCCTGCACCAGGCTCTGGCAATAACTTGCCGGCGTCAGCCCGACGGCCGCCAGGCGTTCGGCGAAATCCGGTCCGGGTGCGTGCTCGGATTGCTCGACGAGAGCCAGCACGGCGCCGATCCGGCCGCCGCGTTTCAGCAGCGCATCGACCACGTCTTCGGCAAGATTCAGCGGGGTCAGGATGTCTTCCAGGGGCATGGCGAACAGCGCTTCCAGCAGGGAAAACATGCCGACCATGAAGCCGCGTTCCTGTTCCTCGCGGTCGCCGCCGCTGGCCTTGCAGAGCGCTTCGATCAGGCTGGCGCGCAGGGCGGCGCGATCCATCAGCGGGTTGTGTGCGTCGCCGCGATTCTGCGCATACAGCAACAATTGCAGCCAGCGCTGCAACTGGCGGCGGCCGAGGATGGCGATGGCCTGGCGGAAATTGGAAATCTTGTTGGCCAGCGAGAAACTCACCGAGTTCACCAGCTTGAGCAACTGGTAGGACAGCTCGGGCGTCTGTTTCAGCAAGACCTCGATGGCGTGCGCTTCGGCATCGCTCGCCACCAGGCCCAGCAGCTTCAGCAGCAGGGCGCGCGACGGGCCATGCTGCTGCTGATTCGGCGGCGGATGCAGGGGATATTCGCCGGCGAACAGGCTGCATCCGGCGGCCAGGGTCTGCGCGAAACATGCGGGGGTATCCGTGCGAACCGCGAGGTGTGGGCCGGGCAGATGTCTGAGGATTTTCGGCGGAGCGTTGTTGCCGCTATCGGGGGCGTCCACGGCGATCGCCGTGACGGCCTCGTGCAGCTTATCGCCCGGCGGCGGCAGACCCTCGGCCATCACGCGGAAGCCGAGAAGCCTGAGTCGCTCCATATCCCCCGTCGCCAGCGGATCGACGCAATGCGCCAGCGGGATCAGCAGGGTGATGCGCTGGATCGGCAGTTGCTGGGCCAGTGCATTGGAGAGAGCAGTCGGGTCGGCCAGCGGCACGATGCAAGGCATTGCGCCGAGTGCCTCGTCGAGGCCGAACTCGTCGAACAGCCGGGCCAGATGGTCCAATCGCGTGCCGGGTGAAACGGCGAGCAGCACCGCCGTCCAAACGTTGCGGGCGTTGGTCACCGGATACAGGTAGGGCGGCGGAAAATATTCCGTATTGGATGATTCAGGCGTGGACATGGGTTTCAGACGAGCTTGGTTCGACGACAGCATGACAGGTTTTGTGGGATTCTTGGATCATTTCCGCCCGAGCCGCGCCGGGAAGCTGTCGATTCCAAGCTCTGTCACCACCGCGTCGAGAGGCATATCATGTGGTCCCGGGTAGATGCTGTCGACCCGCGCCAGCTCGAATCCGACGCCGATCGCCACGGGCCGCTGTGCGAGTGCCGCGAGCTCCGCCAGGGTCCGGTCGAAGTATCCACCGCCGTAGCCGAGGCGGTATCCCGCCGCATCGAAGGCATTCACCGGCATCAGCAGCACATCGGGCGTCAGCATTTCACCGCTTGCGGGGTAGTGGATGCCGTAACGGTCGATCAGCATCTCGCTGTCCGGCCGCCAGGCGCAAAACTTAAGCGCCGCATCGGGGGTCATCACCCTGGGCAGGCAGGCCTGTACGCCCGTGGCGATGAGCCGGGTCACCAGCGGCCGGCAGTCGAACTCGGCGCGTATGGGCCAGCAGAAGCCCAGTCGGCTCGGCCGGCAACGTTGCAACAAGCCGGCCAGATGAGCTTCGATGGCAGTCGACAAGCGGCCATGCTCTTCGGCGGGGAGCGCCTCGCGCGCGGCGATCTTTTCGCGGCGCAACGCCGAACGTTCGACGGAGCAAACAGGTCTACTTTCCAAGGCTTTATCCGGCGGTGGGGTGGTGTGAGGCATGTGTTATTCTTGAACGATCGATGCTACCCACGTTAAGAGTTTATCCGTGAAACACTGGCTTTGGCTACTCTCCTTCATGCCACTTCTGGCGCTGTCTTCGCCCGGCGACGACAAGGTGCTGGCGGCGCGCGAGGCTTTCCGCAACGGCGAGCGGATCAAACTCGGGAGGCAAGCCGACGCAATGAGTTCCGTGGCTGCCCAGGGAAGCCAGCATGATCTCCAACCCTGGGTCGAATACTGGCGCCTGCAGCAGCGCCTGGACGACGGCGACAGCGAAGGGGTGAGGGATTTCCTGGCGACCCAGAAAGGCTCCTATCTCGCCGAGAAACTGCGCAGTGAGTGGCTCAAATTGCTCGGCAAGCAGCGCAAATGGGATGAGTTCCTCGGCGAATACGCCGCGCTGGCACAGCCTGACCAGGAACTGGCCTGTTACGAGCTGCAAGGCCGCCTGAACAGCGGACAGGGCCCGGCGGCGCTCGACGAAGTGCGGCCGCTGTGGACCACCGTGCTGGACTTGCCGGATTCCTGCTTCCCGCTGATGGAGCAACTGATAGTTGCCGGCCGCATCGATGCAAATGACGTCTGGGAAAGGCTGCGGCGCTTGCTGGAGGCCAAGAAACTCAAGGCCGCCAAACAGACGGCGGCCTATTTGCCGGCGGCACAGTCACCTTCGGCCAAGACCCTGGACGCGATTGCCGATAAGCCCTTGCGCGCGCTCGACAAGCCGACGAAGAATTTTGCCGCGACGCGTGTCGGCCGCGAGATGGCGCTGTATGCGGTGCAACGATTGGCCCACGCCGATCCTATCGACGCCGCAAAGCATTGGCAGAAAATCGAGAATCAGTTTTCCGAGGCCGAGCGCGGCTATGCCTGGGGCCAACTGGCCTGGCAAGCGGCGCAGCAGCACCTGCCTGAAGCCTTGATCTGGTACGGGCTGGCCGCCAATATCCCGCTTTCCGAGGAGCAATTGGCCTGGCAGGCGCGTGCTGCCTTGCGCGCCCATGACTGGCCCATGGTCATGCGCGCGATCGATCGCATGCCGGCGAAAATGTCGGCCCAGCCCGACTGGAGCTACTGGCTGGCGCGGGCGCTGATGGTCCATAACCGTCCGGACGAAGCGCGCGCCCTGTACCAGAAGATTGCCGGCCAGCCAAATTTCTACAGCAACCTCGCCGATGAAGAGCTCAACCGGCTGATCATCGTGCCGCCACGTGCCGCGCCTCCCACCCCAGAGGAACTTGCCGCCGCGCGCGACAATCCGGGATTGAGGCGCGCCCTGGCCTTGTTCCGTCTCGACCTGCGCCTGGAGGGCTTGCGCGAGTGGAACTGGACGCTGCGCGGCATGAACGACCGCCAGTTGCTCGCCGCCGCGGATCTGGCGTTGCGCAGCGAGGTATTCGACCGCGCCATCAGCGCGGCCGACCGCACCCAGGTCCAGCACGATTATGCCTTGCGTTACCTCGCACCCTTTCGCGACAGCGTTGAGCCGCTGGCGAAGGAAATGGCGGTGGATAGCGGCTGGGTGTATGGCTTGATGCGCCAGGAAAGCCGCTTCATGATGAATGCCCATTCCGGCGTCGGCGCCAAGGGCCTGATGCAACTTATGCCGAAGACGGCGCAATGGGTGGCGAAGAAAATCGGCCTGAAGGACTATCATCCGACGCGGGTGGCCGACCTGGGTACCAATCTGACGCTCGGCACCAACTACCTGCGGATGGTTCTCGCGAGTCTCGACAACCACCCGGTCCTGGCCTCGGCCGCCTACAATGCCGGCCCGGGCCGGGCCCGTCGCTGGCGCGCCGAAGTGCCGCTGGAAGGCGCCATTTACGCCGAGACCATTCCCTTCAACGAAACCCGCGACTATGTCAAGCGAGTGATGAGCAACGCGGTGTACTACTCGGCCCTGTTCGAGGATAAACCGCAGTCGCTGAAAATCAGGCTCGGCACCGTCGGTCCGCGCGGGAGTGGCGCCGCCAAGACCGCGGCTTTGGAAGACCTGCCATAAATCCTAACTCGCATGTTCGTCAGACCACCCCCGTACCATGAAATTCTTTAAGACCAGGATTTACGCCCCGAAGGAAGTGGCCTTGGGCCACGCCCCCACCCCCCACCCCCGCCCGGGCGGGGGCCACAAATTGCTCGCTGCGCTCGTGGGTTACCGGTGCCCGACGTTGGGGGCAGGGTGCGGGGCGCTTCGCAACTGAGTTTCACGCCAAGGCGGATGGAACGCGTGCCGAATTCGCTCAGCGCAGGGTTCTGCCGATGAGGATTTATACCGTCGGCGGAGCGGTGCGCGACGCGCTGCTGGGTCTGCCGGTGGTGGATTGCGATTATGTGGTGGTCGGAGCGACGCCGGAGCAGATGGTGGCGGATGGATTCCGGCCGGTCGGCAAGGACTTCCCGGTCTTCCTGCACCCCGAGACCCAGGCGGAATATGCCCTGGCGCGCACCGAGCGGAAGACCGCGCCGGGTTATCACGGCTTCGTGTTTCATGCCGATTCTCGGGTCACGCTGGAAGAGGATCTGGCGCGGCGCGACCTGACCATCAATGCCATCGCCCAGGCCGAGGACGGCACCCTGGTCGATCCCTACGGCGGCCGGCGCGACCTGGAGGCGCGGGTGCTGCGCCATGTTTCTCCGGCCTTCGCCGAAGACCCGGTGCGCATCCTGAGGGTGGCGCGTTTCTCCGCCCGTTTCCGGGATTTCACCCTGGCGCCTGAGACATTGACCCTGATGCGGGCCATGGTGGAGGACGGCGAGGTCGATCATCTGGTTGCCGAACGGGTCTGGCAGGAATTGGCGAAGGGCCTGATGGAGGAGCAGCCCTCGCGCCTGTTCGCCTGCCTGCGTGCCTGCGGCGCGTTGGCGCGCCTGCTGCCGGAAGTCGATGCACTCTACGGCGTCCCTCAGCGGGCCGATTACCATCCCGAGGTCGACACCGGCGTGCATGTGATGATGGTCATCGACATGGCGGCCCGTCTGAAATTGCCGCTGCCCGCCCGCTTCGCCGCCCTGACCCACGATCTCGGCAAGGGTGTCACCCCGGCCGAAGTTCTGCCGCGCCACACCGGCCACGAGTCCAAGAGCGTGGCCCTGCTGGGGCCGCTGTTCGAACGCCTGCGCGTTCCCGGCGATTGCCGCGAGCTGGCGCGTCTGGTTGCGACCTACCATAGCGATATCCACCGCGCTGAAGTATTGCGGCCGGCCACCATGGTGAAGGTGCTGGAGCATTGCGACGCGCTGCGCCGGCCGGAACGCTTCGATGAATTGCTGGGCGCCTGCGAAGCAGATTTTCGCGGCCGTCTCGATCAGGGCGAACGAGCCTATCCGCAAGCCGGCTGGTGGCGCGCGGCGCTGGCCGCCGCGCGTGCCGTCGATGCTGGCGGCATCGCCCGGGCCGCCGCCGCATCGAATCACCAGGCGCAGATTCCCGAGCGCATCCATGCCGCCCGCGTCGCCGCCGTGCAGGCGCTGGGCCTACAGAAACCGCAGGATTAGGCTCGCCAGCAAGGATAGAAGCACTGCCGTGGCGAACGGGAAAAGATACAAGCGGCCACGCCACCTGAAACTCACGTCCCCCGGCAGGCGACCGAGCCTGAGCAGCGCCGTCAGGCGCGGCAGGCAGATCCCGACGATGAATACCGTGACAAACAGGGCGATCAGCCACTTGAACATGGGGAGAGCGGGTAAAATGGTTCTTTAGACACTGCAATGATAACCGCGACTCGGGAGCCTACAGGTTTTCCGCTACGCGCTACGCTACTATCCGATGACGAATTCCCGCTTCGAGGGCCTGGAGGTCCTGGCGAAAGTCCCCAAAGGCAAGGCTGCGCGTCATGAAACGCCGCTGCTGTTCATTCACGGTGCATACACCGCGGCATGGTGCTGGGAAGAGCATTTCCTGCCCTGGTTCGCCGCCCAGGGATATCCAAGTTACGCGCTGAGCCTGTCCGGCCATGGCGCCAGCCGCGGACGCAAACAGCTCGATAGCTTCGGCATCAGCGATTATGTGGATGACGTGGCCGAGGCCATCGCCGCGTTGCCGGCGCCGCCGGTGCTGATCGGCCATTCGATGGGCGGTTTCGTGGTGCAGAAATACCTGGAACGACATCAGGCGCCGGCCGCAGTCTTGATGTGCGCGGTGCCGCCGCAAGGCATCATGTCCTCGGCTTTCGGCCTGATGTTCCAGAAACCCGGATTGCTCAGCGACTTGAACAGCCTGATGGGCGGCGGCCGCATCGCCGCCGAGACGCTGCGTGAGGCGCTGTTCGCCCAGCCGGTGGCGGAAGACGATTTACAGCGCTACTTCCGCTTTTCGCAGCGGGAGTCGCACCGCGCGGTGTGGGATATGACGCTGTTCAACCTGCCGCATCCATCGCGGGTGAAGAACACGCCCTTGCTGGTCCTGGGCGCGGAGCACGATCACCTGATCCCGTCGTCCCTGGTGGAAATGACCGCCCGCACCTACGGCGTCGAAGCCGAAATCTTTCCCGGCATGGGCCATGGCCTGATGCTGGAGCGCGACTGGCGTCTTGCCGCGGATCGTATCCACGCTTGGCTGGGAGAGCAGGGACTATGATCGTCATATTTCAATCGCAGGCCGCCGGCGACGTCATCATGTTCGGCGACGTCGCATACAGGCTGATGGAAGTCATGGGCAAGGAGTCCGCCGCCAAGGGCATCGTCACCGTCGAACAGTTGCCCGACACCATCGCGCGCCTCAAGGCCGCCATCGCACGGGACAAGGAAAGCCGGACTGGTATAACCGAGGACGACCTGCCGCAAACCGAGGAAGCCCCCGACGGCAGCAAGCGCGCCTTTGTCAGCCTGACACAACGCGCCGTTCCGTTGATCGAACTGATGGAGTGGTCGCTGAAGAAAAACGTGCCGGTGGTCTGGGGCGTTTAGGTCATTCCATGGAAGCGAATCGAATTCCGGCCAGCGTCCTTGGCCTGGTACATCGCCGCATCGGCCCATCTGAGAACATCGTCCTGGCTGGCGTGGTGGTCGATAAACAAAGCCACGCCGATGCTCGCGGTGCAACGATGTTCGATGGTGTCGGCTTTCCCTGCGTCCCTAAGGCTTAGTTGGTACGGTGCGGACAGGCTGGAGCAGATTTTGTCGGCGACGATGCGCGCCTGGGTGGTCGATGCGTCCTGGCTGGCGTTCAACTCGGCGAGGATCACCACGAACTCGTCGCCCCCGAAACGTCCCACGGTATCCATTTCGCGCACGCAATTTCTCAGTCGATCCGCGGCCTCGATCAACAGCAGATCGCCAACCTCATGCCCGTGCGCGTCGTTGAGCGGCTTGAAATTATCCAGATCGAGGAACAGCACCGCCCCGTAGCAACCGGTGCGCTTGCTGGTAGCCATGATCTGGCTGAGGCGGTCATTGATCAGACGGCGATTCGGCAGGTTCGTGAGCGTGTCGTAGAACGCCAGTTGCCGCACCTGCTCTTCCATCTGCTTGCGTTCGGAAATGTCGGTATACGTGCCGACATAGTGGGTAACGTTGCCGTCATCCTTGACCGCCGAGATGATCAGCCAGTGCGGTCGCACTTCACCGTTCTTTAGGCGGTTCCATATTTCGCCTTCCCATACGCCGTCGTTCAGAATCTTGTTCCACATCTCGGCGTAGAAGTCCGCGTCATGGCGATCCGACTTGAGTATGTTCATGCGCCGGCCGATGGCCTCGCCGGCGCCGTAGCCGGTGATTTCGGTGAACATCCGATTGATCCTCAGGATCACGTCGTTGGTGTCGGTCACGACTATGCCCTGATGCGACTCGAAGGCGGCGGCGGCAACCCGCAATTGCGCGTTGCCGAGTTGCTGCGCTTCGATCATCGCATTGAATTCCACCGCCACGGCCGCGACTTCACGCGGGCCTGCGACGCCCGCCCGGACCTCGAGGTTGCCGTTGTGGACGGCGCGGGCGCTCTTTTCCATCGCGGCAATCGGTGTGGCGATCCGCCTCGCGATAATCGTGGCGAAGAAGATCAGTACGGCAATGACGGCCAGCGCGATTGCCGAGCTGATGGTGGCCCGCCGCTTGGCGGTCGCGTAAACTTCCGCCGCCGGAACGCCGACGAAAGCGATCCAGCCGGTTTCCGGCATCGGCACCACCGAAAAGTAGCGCGTCACGCCGTCTATCGCCAGGCTTTCGAATTCTCCATCGCGCACCTCGACTATCCGCCGCGCCGCATCCGCGTTAGGCCGGGTGCCGATCACCCCTTCCGGGTCGAGATTGCGCCAGATCATGATTCCGTCTGCGTCGAAGAAGCCGTAGCGGCTTTGTGCCGGCAGCAATTGGTCGGGAATATTCGGATCCAGGGAGTTCAAGTCGAGCGGCAGGTTCACCACGCCGATCATCTGCTGATGCTCGTCGCGGATAGGTGTGCTGAGGACAGCTACCCACTTGCCGGTGATTGGGCCGATGATGGGTTGTCCGACCGTGAAGCGCTTTTCCTTCATGAAATTCTGGAACCATGGCGCCTTCCCCAAATTGACCGGTTTGCCTTCGGGCAACGGCGCGGCCGAGCAAATTACCAAACCCTCGACATTCGAATAGCCGATGTTGGCGTATCCGGGTTCCATGCTTTGCAGGTCCTTCAGGATGCCATCACAGTTTCTCCGGTCGAGTTGCCTGACGAGCGGACGTTCAGCCACGCTTTCGGCAATCCGGCGGGCGCTGCGAATCTTGCTGCTGGTGTTGCTGACCATGCTGTTGGCAAGCGCCCGCAGCGAACTCTTGGTGGAGGCGATGGTATGCTGCATATCGGAATAGATGCCAAATCCGATGACCGCGACGAGCGGGACCGACATTGCCAGGACCAGCATCAGGAGATAAGTTCTTATCGACGCTGTCTTCATGGCCCAGATAGCTATGTTCAGTGGGGCGGTTTTGGGTCGCGGCCGATGAAGGCGATGGGGAAGACCGCTTCCGGGCCGGCACCCTTGGCCGGCACGTCAAGGTAGTTGGGCATCTCGGGCGTCGCCGCGCCGGCGGCATTCACCAGCTTGTTGATGAGAACCTGCACCTGCTCGGTCAACCATTCCGGTTCGCAGTACGTCGTCATGAAGCGCAGCTCGCGAATACTTTCGGGGATGTCGGCGGCCGCGATGCTTTCGTGCGCCGCATAGGCCGAGGAGAAGAACGGGCCGGCGACGAACTGCAAGCGGTAGCCGCCGGCTTCCCCGGCCTCTTCCGGCAACAGGACGAAGACCCGCGCGCCCTCGGCCCTAGTCTCTTCATCGACGCGGTCGCCGAATATTGGCGTGACGGTATAGGCCGCCTCGCCGCTTTGCAGGACATGGGCAACGGCCTCGTCGAAACTTAGGCGGCCATCATCATTGGAAGTCGCTTGGTTCATGGTAACCCTGCCATTGGGGACTGAGCGAAGGGGATTATAGTCCGCGTGGAGTTGCAAGGATTAGCACGCCGGGCCGTGTTTGTATGGCGAGCCGGCTAACCCGTGATCAAGCGGTCGAACTCGATCAGCGGCAGCGGCCGGCTGAACAGGAAGCCCTGATAGGACTGGCAGCCCAGCCGGGATAGAAAGTCGCGCTGCTCTTCGGTTTCCACACCTTCGGCGATCACCGACAAACCCATGGTCTGGCTCAAGGCGATGATGGCCTGGGCAATCGCACCGTCGTTGATATCCGTGAACACTTCGCGCACGAAGGACTGGTCGATCTTCAACTGGTCCAGCGGCAGGCGCTTGAGGTAGGAGAGCGAGGAATAGCCGGTACCGAAGTCGTCCAGCGAGAACCTCACGCCGATCTCTTTCAAGGCGGTCATTTTCAAGATGATGTCTTCGATGTCGTGCACCAGCATGCTTTCGGTCAGTTCCAGCTTGAGCTTGTGCGGATTCGCCCCCGTCCGCTCAAGCACCGCCAGCACATCTTCGACGAAGTCCGGATGGTGGAACTGGCGGGCGCTGACATTCACCGCCAGGCTGAGATGGGCCGTATCCGGCCGCGCCGCCCAAGCCACCAGTTGGGCACTGGCGGTTGCCAGCACCCAATGCCCCAAGGGCAGAATGAGTCCGGTTTCCTCCGCCAGAGGTATGAACTCGACGGGTGACACCATGCCTCGCTGCGGATGCCACCAACGCACCAGCGCCTCGGCCCCGGTCGGACGACCCGCAGCACTGACCTGGACCTGGTAGTAGAGGAGAAACTGTCCAGCCTGAAGACCGATACGCAGGTCTTCCTCGAGTGCGGCGCGCGCGGTGACGACGGCCTGCATTTCCGGATCGAAGAAGCGCAGCGTATTGCGCCCCGCCCCCTTGGCCTGGTACATGGCCAGATCGGCCCGTTTCAGCAGTTCATCCACCGTCATTGCGTGATCGTTGAACAAGGTGGCGCCGATGCTCGGGGTGCTATGGTGTTCATGACCGGCAAGCGAGTAGGTCACGTTGAGCGTGGCAAGGATTTTCTCGCCGACGGTTTCCGTCTGGGTGGCGGCCTCGCGGGAGTTCTCGCTGAGATCTTCCAGCATCACGACGAACTCGTCGCCTCCCAGGCGGGCGACGGTGTCGCCCTCGCGGATGCAGGTGGAGAGGCGCTGGGCGACCTGTTGCAGCAGCAGATCGCCGGTGTCGTGGCCGAGGGTGTCGTTGAGATTCTTGAAATTGTCGAGATCGATGAACAGCAGCGCGCCTTCGCGTCCGCTGCGGGCGCTGGAAGCCAACGCCTGTTGCAGGCGGTCGAGCAGCAGCCGCCGGTTGGGCAGGCGGGTGAGTGGGTCGTAGAAGGCGAGGTGCTTGATCTCGTCCTCCGCCACCTTGCGTGCGGTGATGTCGGTCAGCGTACTGACGTAATGGCTGGTTTCTCCATTGCGTCCCTTCACTGCGGTGATGGTGAGCCATTCCGGATAAACTTCGCCGTTCTTGCGCCGGTTCCAGATTTCGCCCTGCCATGCGCCGTCGCGCTGAATACTTTCCCACATCGAAGCGTAATAGGCGGCGTCATGGCGACCGGATTTGGTCAAGCTCGATTTCTGCCCGACGGCTTCCTCGGTGCTGTAACCGGTGATCTCGGTGAAGGCGCGATTGACTTTCAGGATCACTCCGGCGGCATCGGTGACGAATATGCCTTCCTGGGACTCGAAGGCCGTCGCGGCAATACGCAGTTCCACTTCGGCCTGGCGGTTGGCCGAAATATCGTGAGTCAGACCCAGCAACGCAGTGATCAGCCCTTGCGAATTACGCAAGGGTACCGCATAGGTGTGCAGCCAGCGGCGACCGCCCTTGAGTCCTTGGACCTCGAACACCAGGTTGCCCGATTCCCCCGCGAATACATCTTGCGTTAGCGCCATGAAGGCATTTCGGTGTTCAGGCATCACCAACTGCTGTACTTTCTGGCCGATGACCTGATCCAGGGAATCCGCCTCGATCATCTCCAGTCCGGCCCGGTTCATATGCAACAGGGTGCCGTCTGCCGCCAGTTGTTTAACGCACTCGGGTTCGGTCTCGATGATGGTGCGCAGTTCCAGTTCGCGCTCGGCCAACTGTTGCTGGGCGCGGCAGCGTTCGGTGATATCGGTGAACATGCCGAAAGAGCCGGCATAACGGCCGTTGCCGTCGATGATCGGGGTCGCCGATACCTGGACCCTCAGTTCGCTGCCGTCCCTGTGGCGCAAACGTCTTTCATAGCTGCCGACGAGCCCTCGCTGGCGCGACGCCACCTGCCGTTGATGGTCGTCCAGGTCTTCGGGGAAAAGAAAGTCCTCGAATTGGCGGCCGGTCAACTCGCCGGGATCGTAACCCAGCGTTGCGGCCAGGCGCGCGTTGATGAAGGTAATGCGGCGATCCGCGTCCAGGGACAGGATGCCTTCATTGGCTGTTTCCATCATCCTGCGATAGCGGGCCTCGCTTTCCTTCAGCGCTTCTTCCCGTAGCGCCAGGCTTTTCAGCAGGCCGTTGAAGCCGCCGATGAGTTCGCCGATTTCGTCTTGCCTGGTGATCGGCAAAGGCTGTGGGGGCTGGTCTGAGTCCGAAAGAGCTGCCAGGGTTTTCACGGCGGCGAGCATGGGCGACAACTGGCGTCTTAACATCCACCAGGTCAGACCGCCAGCCAGCAGGGTCAGGAACAACGTGGCCAGAAACATACGCTCCTGCATCGCCCGAATCGGGGCAAAGACTTCCACGGTGGGCAATGCGACCACCACGATCCAATCCGCCGCGGGAACCCCCTTGATCGAAGTCAGCACTTCCACCCCCATGGGGTTGACGAAAATGTCGGTACCTTCGTGGCCCAGGATGGCACGGTCGATCCACGAACTGATACCGGAAGCGGGGAGTGTCTCCATGATCCGGCGCTTGTCGGAGGCGGTGACGATCAGCCGGTGCTGCCGCGCGATCAGCAGATAGCCGCCGGTCTTGCCATACTGGCCCTCGGTAACCTTGTCCAGAAAACTGGCCTTGCCCAGATTGACCACTCCCGCCAGGCAACCAATCACCTTGCCCTGAACATCACGAATCGGCACTGTCATGCCGAAAATCGGCGCTCCCAGCTTCTTGCCCATGACCGGCCGGCCGATCGTGGTTTTCCCCTCCTTGATCGCGGTGGCGACGGTATCGACATCCATGTAATTGATGCCGACACGTCCGGCGGAGGGCGGAAGCTCGGCAATCGCGGTGCCGTCGAGACGATAGGCAAGCACGCCACCGTTGAACGGGCCTTGAAGGATCAGACGTTGTTCCAGGAGAGTCTGTAGGGCGGCAGGATTGTCCAGAATGGCCGGAGTGATTCTCTCGGCAACTTTTTTCAGCACCAGCAACCGATCGTCCAGTTCGTCATTGACCTCCCTGGCGACCAAGGACACCGTCGTGAACTGCTGTTCGCCCAGCAGGCGTAGCATATCCTCGCGCAGCATCCGGCTGGCATAGAACTCCAGCGACCAGATACCGACCAGGAAAATCGCCAGCGTGAAGACGGTCACCCGGGTCTTGAGCGACCGCCGCCAAAGAGGATTAGCCAAGGCGAAGCGCCGGTCTCTCATGGCAAGTCCGCACGCCCCAGGATGAGTGACGCGACATCGAGCAGGAGTGCCTGCCGGCTTTGATTCCGCGGTAGGTGCCGGTCATCGTCTGCCTTCCGCCTCATAAGATCGGCGCCAGCCACCTTTCGGCTTCGGCGAAGCTCATGTCTTTGCGTTGCGCCCAGTCTTCGAGCTGGTCGCGGCCGATCCTGGTCACGGCGAAATAATGCGCCTCGGGGTGGGCGAAATAGAAGCCGCTCACTGCCGCGGCCGGCAGCATCGCGTAGCTCTCGGTGAGTTGGATGCCGGTGTTCCCGGTCGCATCGAGCAAGTCGAACAGCGTGGCTTTCTCGGTGTGATCGGGACAGGCCGGGTAACCCGGCGCGGGACGGATGCCGCGGTATTTTTCGGCGACCAGGTCGGCAGCAGTGAGTTCTTCATCGGCCGCATAGCCCCAGTATTCCTTGCGCACGCGCCGGTGCAGCCATTCCGCGCAGGCTTCGGCGAGGCGGTCGGCTAGCGACTTGAGCTTGCGCTCGATGCCGAGACCAGCCGTCACCGCAAAGGCGCCGAGCCAGTCGGGCGCGCCGGCGGGTGCAACGAAGTCGGCCAGGCATTGATTCCGCTTGCCGGCCGGCCGCTGGTGTTGCTGGCGCAGGCAACGCAGTGTGGCACGCCTGGCGGTGCGCGTCTCATCGGCATAAATCTCGATGTCGTCGCCACTGGCATTCGCCGGAAATAAGCCGAACACGGCATTCACGGTCAGCCACGGGTTTGTCAACTGCGCGGCGACGATCTTCTCCAGCATCGCCTGGCCATCGCGGAATACTTCGCGTGCGGCCTCCCCGACAATCTCGTCGTCGAGGATTTTTGGATAACTGCCGGTCAGCTCCCAGGTCTGGAAGAACGGGCTCCAGTCGATGTAGCTTATCAACTCCGCGATATCGATGTCGCGCAGAACCGTGACTCCGGTCATCTTCGGTGCGATAGGCGCGTAGGCTAGCCGGCTGCGATTGGCGCGCGCCCCCGCCAGCGACACCAGCGGCACGCCCTTCTTGCCGGCATGCTGGGCGCGCAGTTTTTCGTAGTCGGCGGCGACCTCGGCCTGGTAGCCGGCCGCCTGGTCGTCGGACAACAGCTTGGAGACGACGCCGACGGCGCGCGAGGCGTCCGGCACATATACGACAGGCCCGTCGTAGTTCGGCGCGATCTTGATGGCGGTGTGGGCGCGGCTGGTGGTGGCACCGCCGATCAAGAGCGGCACCGTGAAACCCTGGCGCTTCATCTCGGCGGCGACGTGGCTCATCTCCTCCAGCGAGGGAGTGATCAGGCCCGACAGGCCGATGATGTCGGCGTCATGCTGGCGGGCCGCCGCGAGGATCTTGTCGGAAGCCACCATCACGCCCAGGTCGAAGACTTCGTAGCCGTTGCAGCCCAGCACCACACCGACGATGTTCTTGCCGATGTCATGGACGTCGCCCTTCACCGTGGCCATCACGATGCGGCCCTTGGCCTTGCTGCCTACGCGCAGCTTCTCGGCCTCGATGTAGGGCAACAGGTGCGCCACCGCCTGTTTCATGACGCGCGCCGACTTGACCACCTGCGGCAGGAACATCTTGCCGGCGCCGAACAAGTCGCCGACCACGTTCATTCCGCCCATCAGCGGCCCTTCGATCACCGCCAGCGGCGGCAGTCCAGCGGCGACGCTGGCCAGCCGCGCCTCTTCGGTATCGACGACGATCCAGTCGGTGATGCCTTTGACCATCGCGTGAGCGAGGCGATCATTCACCGGCTTGTCGCGCCAGCTTAAATCTTGCACCTGTTCCCTGGCCGACCCTTTCACCGTCTGGGCAAACTCGACCAGACGCTCGCCGGCATCCGCCGACTTGTTCAGCACCACCGCTTCGACATGCTCGCGCAGCGCGGGATCGAGTTCGTCATAGACGCCTAGCTGGGCGGCGTTGACGATGCCCATGCTCATGCCGGCCTGGATCGCGTGATAGAGGAACACCGTGTGGATCGCCTCGCGCACCGGGTCGTTGCCGCGGAAACTGAAGCTGACATTGGAGACGCCGCCGGAGACCTGGGCATGCGGCAGGTTCTTTCTGATCCAGCGTGTCGCGTTGATGAAGTCGACGGCGTAGTTGTCGTGCTCCTCGATGCCGGTGGCGATGGCGAAGATGTTCGGATCGAAGATGATGTCCTCGGCCGGGAAGCCGTCGCCGACCAGCAGTTCGTAAGCGCGTTTGCAGATCCCGGTCTTGCGTTCATAGGTGTCGGCCTGGCCCTGTTCGTCGAAGGCCATGACGATGGCGGCGGCGCCGTAGCGGCGGATCAGCCGCGCCTGTGCGAGAAACTTTTCCTCGCCTTCCTTGAGCGAGATCGAGTTGACGATGCCCTTGCCTTGGAGGCACTTCAGCCCCGCTTCGAGCACCTCCCATTTGGAGGAGTCGAGCATGATCGGCACGCGGGCGATGTCGGGTTCGGAAGCGATCAGGTTGAGGAATTTCACCATCGCCGCCTTGGAATCGAGCATCGCCTCGTCCATGTTGATATCGACGACCTGCGCGCCGGCCTCGACCTGGTTGCGCGCCACCGCCACGGCTTCCTCGAACTGGCCGTTTAGGATCAAGCGAGCAAAGGCTTTCGAGCCCGTGACATTGGTGCGCTCACCGACATTGACGAACAGCGATTGCGCGTCGATGTTGCAGGGCTCCAGTCCGGACAGGCGCAATTTCCTTTCCGGTGCGGCCGGCCGGCGTGGCGCCAGGCCATCCAGCGCCTGGGCGATGGCGCGGATGTGCTCGGGCGTAGTGCCGCAGCAGCCGCCGGCGATGTTGACGATGCCGGCGCGTTTGCCATCACCCGCCCATTCGCGGATCTCGTCGGCCAGCATCTGCGGCATCTCGTCATAGCCGCCGAAAGCGTTGGGCAGACCGGCGTTGGGGTGGGCCGAGACGAAGCAGTCGCAGATCTGCGACAGTTCGGCCACATACTGGCGCAGCTCGGCCGCGCCGAGTGCGCAGTTGAGCCCGAAGGAGAGTGGCTGCGCATGCCGCAGCGAGTTCCAGAAGGCTTCCGTCGTTTGCCCGGAAAGGGTGCGGCCGGAGGCGTCGGTGATGGTGCCTGAAATCATCAGCGGCAAGCGCTGCTTTTTTTCGTCGAACAATTGCTCGATGGCGAACAACGCGGCCTTGGCGTTGAGCGTGTCGAAAATCGTTTCGACCAGCAGCATGTCGGCGCCGCCATCGGCCAGTCCGCGCGCCGCTTCCAGGTAGGTGGCAACCAGTTCGTCGACATGCACATTGCGGTAGCCGGGGTCATTCACGTCCGGCGAGAGCGAGGCGGTGCGCGAGGTGGGGCCGAGTACGCCGGCGACCCAGCGCGGCTTGGCAGTATCCTTGGCGGTGAATTCGTCGCAGGCCGCGCGCGCGATCCGCGCACCGGCGACGTTGAGTTCATAGACGACGGACTCCAGGCCGTAGTCGGCCTGGGATATGGCGGTCGCATTGAAGGTGCCGGTCTCGATGATGTCGGCGCCGGCCGCCAGGTACTTGGCATGGATGGCGCGGATCATTGCCGGCTGGGTCAACAGCAGCAGGTCGTTGTTGCCCTTGAGATCCTTGGGATGGTCTGCGAAACGCGCGCCGCGGTAATCGCCCTCGGCCAGACCCAGGCGCTGGATCATGGTGCCCATGGCGCCGTCGAGGATCAGGATGCGGCGGCTCAGAAGGGCGCGGAGTTCTTGACTGCGGTCGGCTTGCATGGCGTTGAGGCGTGGACGAATCGGCGCATTTTATCACGCGCGATGTCGCGCCCCCGCGCCCCTCCTGGTGATTCGAGGTCATGGGTGCCGGGCTTATAATGAATTCCCGAATTGTTTCGATGACCCCGCTCATGAAACACCTCACAGCGAAACACAAACTGGCACATGAGTGAGTCTGCGCGCGAATTTCCGCCGGCCGCGCTGGCGTGGCTGGTGTGGGGGCTGGGTGCGTTGTTGTACCTGATCGGTTTCTACCAGCGCGTGGCGCCGGCCGTGATCACCGATCAGTTGATGGCGGAATTCGCCATTGGTGCCGCGGCGCTCGGCAATCTCTCGGGTTTCTATTTCTATTCCTACGTGGCGATGCAGATTCCCACCGGCGTCATCGCCGACCGCTGGGGCCCGCGCCGCCTGCTGACGCTGGGGGCGGGCGTGGCGGCGCTCGGCACCGCGCTGTTCGCTGGCGCCACCAGCCTGTGGTGGGCCAATGCCGGTCGGCTGTTGATCGGGGCCTCGGTGGCGGTGGCCTTCGTTTCCATGCTCAAGCTGGCCAGCCACTGGTTCGCGCCGCGCCAATATGCGTTGGCGTCCGGCATGGCGTTGCTGACCGGGGTGATTGGCGCGGTGGCAGCGGGCGTGCCCTTGAGTCTGCTGGTAGACGCGTTCGGCTGGCGCGCGGTGATGGGCGTCTCGGCCGGACTGACGGCGCTGGTGAGCCTCGCCACCTGGTGGTTGGTGCGCGACGATCCCGCCGAAGCGGGCTATGTCAGCCATTTTCAGGGCACCCATCAACACCACGAGCCGACGCCTATCTTGCGCGGCCTGCTGGAAGTCGTGAGTTACCGCAATATCTGGATCCTGCTGCTGACGCCGGTCGGCGTGGTCGGCGCCGTCCTGGCTTTCGCCGGCTTGTGGGGCGTGCCCTACCTGCGCCAGGTGCATGGCCTGGATGCGAAAGCCGCTGCGACCATCACTTCGACACTGCTGGTGGCCTGGGCGCTGGGCGGACCGGTGCTCGGCGCCTGGTCGGAACGCATGGGCCGGCGCAAGCCGCTGTATGTGTTGACTACCTTCATCGCAATGGCGGGCTGGGCGGCGATAGTCTTTCTGCCGTTGCCTCTGTGGCTGCTGGTAGCCGTGCTGGTGCCGGTGGGATTCGCCTCCGGCAACATCACCATCGGCTTCGCCTGCGCCAAGGAATCCTTGCCGCTGCGTTTGACCGGGACGGCATCCGGCGTCTGCAACATGGGACCGCTGGTGGGCGGCATGCTGTTGCAGCCCGCGGTGGGCTGGGTTCTGGACAGTCACTGGCCAGGCACCCTGGTCAACGGGGCGCGCACCTATGACGCCGCCGCTTATCAGGCCGGTTTCAGCCTGATCTTTGGTACCGTCGTCGTCTCGACGATCCTGATTTCCTTCCTGCGCGACACCAATTGCCGACAGGCAGTTTAGCTCGGGCCCGTGCCGAGTTGGAATCAAACATGGGCGCTCCGTCAGGCCCATAAACCCGAGCGCACGAACAAGGGGAGACCCTCCCCTTGTTTATCCCCCGGCTCGGAACAAGGGGGCAAGCCCCCTTGTAAATCCCCCAAGAACTGGCACTCCGACGAACCCTGATTAGGCTGGCGCGCGGTAATACCACAGCGCGATGGCGAAGACGATCAGTCCCAGCGCCAGAAAACCCGCCATTCCGAAGGCCAGCGTCAGTGGTGTAGCCCACAGCAGCGGCGCCAGCACGGCGGCGGTGAGGGCATTGGTGGCGGTCTGCACCACGCCCTGGCAGCTTGAGGCGAGGCCGCGCTTCTCGGGGAACAGGTCGAGCGCCAGCAATTGCATGCTGGGCATCGCCATGGCCATGCCGATATTGTAGAAAGGGAAAGGCAGGATGGCCCAGGGCAAGCGCGCCGGCATTAGAAGGTTCATGGCGAGATTGGCGGCGGCGGCGAGGCTCATGACGATGCAGCCGAGCGCGATGGTGCGGCGCGGGCTGAGTCGTCCCGCCAGTTGTCCGGAGAGGAAGGAACCGATCACCATGCCGCCGACACCCGGACCGAACAGCCAGCCAAAGCCCTGCGGCGAGATGCCGAGATGCTGGATCAGGAACACCGGCGCCGACAGCACGTAAAGAAACATGGCGTTGAAATTGAGGGTCATCGATGCCGACAGGCGCATGAATTCGCCGTGGGAAAAAACGCTCACATAGGCGTGCCAGAGATGCACCGGGTGCAGGCTCTGGCGCTTGTCCGGCGACAGGGTTTCCGGCAGCCAGAGCAGCGTCGCCAGCCACAGCGCCGCGCCGAACAGCGCCATGAAGACGAAGATGCCGTGCCAGTCGAAGTAGGCGTGGATCCAGCCGCCGATGATGGGTGCGATCGCCGGCGCGATGGCGAACATGATGCTGATGCGCGCCATCAGGCGTTGCGCCGCCGGCCCGTCGAGCAGGTCGCGGACGATGGCGCGGCTCACCACCATGCCGACGCCGCAGGAAATACCTTGCAAGGCGCGGCCGATCCACAGGTATTCGATGCGCGTGGCGAAGACGCAGAACAACGAGGACAGTGCATACACAGCCAGCCCGACTAGGATCACCTTGCGCCGGCCGAGTGCGTCCGACAAGGCGCCGTGCCATAACATCATGAAGGCGAAGGGCACCATGAAGGCCGTCAGGGTCTGCTGCACTTCGACCTGGCTGGCGCCGAGCGAGGCGCTCATCGCCGGGAAGGCCGGCAAATAAGTGTCGATCGAAAACGGTCCGATCATCGCCAGCGCCGCCAGCAATGCCGAAAAGCCG
The DNA here is from genome assembly GCA_026399515.1 of Pseudomonadota bacterium. Classification (GTDB taxonomy): domain Bacteria; phylum Pseudomonadota; class Gammaproteobacteria; order Burkholderiales; family Rhodocyclaceae; genus JACRAR01. Next base: position 81,857 of record JAPLQT010000122.1, read on the forward strand.
CGAGGCGGCGCTGTCAAAGGGGCTACGTGAGCTTTCACGATGGATGCGCTGAAAGGTGCGGAAAAATCAGCCTGCTGACAAGCCGCGCCGGTAATGAATCGCTTCGGCGACATGCGGGCCGCGTACGGTCTCGATCCCGGCCAGGTCCGCCACCGTGCGCGCCACCTTGAGTATGCGATGGTAGGCGCGTGCCGACAGCGACAGGCGGGCGATGGCCTGTTTCAGGAGTTGTGTGCCCGCTTCGTCGGGCAGGCAGTGCTCGTCAATCTCCGCGGTGCTCAACAGCGCATTGGCTTTGCCCTGTCGCGCCAGCTGCCGGTCGCGGGCCCGGGTAACGCGTTGGCGAACGTCGGCAGTAGTCTCACCGTCAGCCTGCGTCTGCAATTCCGCATCGGACAGCGAGGGCACGTCCAGCATCAGGTCGATCCGGTCGAGCAAAGGGCCGGAGAGTTTGCCGCGATATTTCGCCACCTGGTCGGGCGTGCACCGGCACTTGCCATTGGCATGGCCGAGCCAGCCGCAAGGGCAGGGATTCATCGCCGCGACCAACTGGAAGCGGGCTGGAAAATCCGCGCGGCGGGCGGCCCGGGAGACGCAGATGTGGCCGCTCTCTAGCGGTTCGCGCAGCGCTTCCAGCACCCGTCTTTCGAACTCGACGAGTTCGTCGAGAAACAGCACGCCGTGGTGCGCCAGGGAAATCTCCCCCGGGCGCGGCACGCTGCCGCCGCCGACCAGCGCCGCGCTGGAGGCAGAATGATGTGGCGATCGGTAAGGCCGGCGCCCCCAATTCTCGATGCGGAAGCTTCCGGCCAGGGATTGCACGGCGGCGCTTTCCAAGGCTTCCGCTTCGGTCATCGCCGGCAGGATGCCGGGAAAGCGGCTCGCCAGCATCGACTTGCCTGTTCCCGGCGGACCGGACATCAGCAGACTGTGGCTGCCGGCCGCGGCGACTTCCAGCGCACGTTTGGCGTGGGCCTGACCTTTGACTTCGGCGAGATCGGGATACCGCGGTTCAGCCAGCAGGGCCGCGCCAGCGTAAGGCTGGATGAGCTGTTGTCCGTTGAGATGGGCGCACACCTCCAGCAGGGTGCGCGCCGGGAGTATTGTGGCCGAGCGCACCAATGAGGCTTCGGGAGCGCTATCGGCAGGCAGGATGAAACTTCGATTGGCGGTGTTCGCGCCGGACATGGTGGCACACATCGCCAGCGCGCCGCGTATGGCGCGCAACTCGCCGCCCAGCGCCAGTTCGCCGGCGAATTCGTAATCGTCCAGGCCGTCGGCCTTGACCTGGCCAGAGGCGATCAGGATGCCCAAAGCGATCGGCAGATCGAAACGCCCGGACTCCTTGGGGAGATCGGCGGGCGCCAGATTCACCGTAATGCGCCGCTGCGGAAATTCGAAGCGGCAATTCTGGATCGCCGCGCGCACGCGGTCGCGAGCTTCCTTGACTTCCGTATCCGGCAAGCCGACCAGCGTGAAGGCGGGCAGGCCGGGCGCCAGATGCACCTCGACCGTAACTTCGGGAGCATCCATGCCGGACAGGGCGCGAGACTTGAGGACGGCGAGCGACATGACAAATGAAAACGACGGCGGAAGCGGCGATTATAAGCTGACGCCGCGACCCGATCGCAAATTGGCAAACTCGTCGGAATAGCCAGCCCGAAAATAACTTGATGGGGACAAGAGTCAGATGGCCGACCGCTATGACTTCGTGAAGGAACGTAAAGTCAGCTGCGGCACCCACGGTGATCTGGGTCGTCAATTCAGCGACACGTTTGCCAGTCTGAAGAAGACGTGCCGCAAACTCAACGCCTCCTTCTGGCGGTATTTGTTGGATCGCGTACCACTGGCCAACACCATTCCGCCATTGCCGACCATCAAGCGTAACGTAGGGCTTTCCGCTGCCGTGCCATGAGTTATTGAGAACACGCCCTAGCGAGTCACCGTTTCTTTCCACCAGTTCGGACTGGCGGAGACCACGTCGCCGGAGTTCTGAATTGCGTTGGCTGTCTGTAGGGACACTTCTCCTGGAAGGGTATCGAGAACGTACCAATTTCCGATAATGTTGAGTTGATGGCGAACACTGTATCCATGCGCCGCGACCCATTCACGCACTTGTCCGTCGGACCAACCCGGGTTGAAGTTAACGATCACGCCGCCCGGCAGAGCCATCAAGCGCCCGGCTGGTGAATTGCCCTCACGAAACACCGGAGATTGGTTTCCGGTCACCCCGGCTGACAGGCTGGCGGGAGCGTCTATATTGCGAATGGTGACAAATGGGGTTTCAACAGCGTTGTCGTCCGATGCTCTTGGCTTGGCACTGAGTGCTGTTGCACGAGGGGTGCTCGCGAATTCCGCCACCAACCCAGGCTGTACCGTTACTGTTCGTTCATTGCCGCCATCATAGTAGTGTGTGACCTGGGCCAGCGAACTGCCGGCCGACAGAGCCAAAACCAAACTCACCGCGGCACACTCGCTGAGGCGTCGGGGGGCGCAAACCCGGACATTGCCGGCGGCATTGCGTTGAATGTGGGTCATCTTCGTCTCCTGATCAGTAGCCATATGCTTTTATGTTCCAAGAAGCCAGTGCGCCGGTATTGCCGGCTTTACCATCACGCACTGACAACGTCCAATTGCCGTCTGCCGACTCGCCGATCAGCCTGGCGATACCAAACCGCGTCCCTCTGGCCATCGAAGCTCCGCACGCCACCGTGGCGCTGTCCTTCTTGCACTCATGAACGACGGAAAGATTGCTGACAGTGCCCGCAGGACTGGTCAAGTTGATTTCCAGGTCGCCCACTTCAGCATGGTCTGTAGTGAGGTTGACATCAATAAACTCAAGCTTGCCGATGCCGCTGCCGGCCAAGTGGATCGTGCTGGTAACGGCGGCACCGTTGTCTGGAATGGCGGTTGCAGGAGTTGCCGAGGCAGTCGCGGTCTTCTGCGCCGCGATATTCTTCCAAGTCTGGGCCGCCTTGACGGCCGCAGTCGCGTCGATGGCGCCATATCCATAATTATGGTTTACGCGAAGACCGCCACCGTTGGTCACCCAGTCGCTATTGCCCGGGTCATTCTTGCGGGCAGTGGTGGCCAGGATCTGCCGCACATCCCGCCAAGTCAGCGCCGGGTTGGTTTCCAGCAACAGGGCTACGACGCCTGATGCCTCGGGAGTCGCTGCGGACGTGCCGTTCATGCAACGCGTGTAGTTGGGTGCGCCGACATAATCATTCGCTGACGATGTGCCGTTGTTGTACCCTGGGACACCACTTACATCGGTAGTGGTTGTCGTATGCTCGGCGCATGACTCACCCCCAAAGGCCATTACCAGGATGTTCGAGCCGGGTTCCGAGTAGGATGAACGTTTTCCTTGATCGGTGAGAGAGCCGATCGCCAGTACCCCTTGATAGTTTGCCTGGCCGTCATAGTCAGAGCGATCAACTGGCGCTCCATTGCCGGCAGCCCAAGTATAGATGGCACCTTTCCCTCCCCGCCCCGTAAGAGTCCCGGTATCGATGGCCTGCGTCCACGCTGCGTCGGACGGATACAATAAACCAGTGCCATCCGCCGCGCCATAACTATTACTGTAGATGTGATTGGAAGCCAGATCCTTGGTTACGGAGTCTGCGCCGAAGTCACCCGTTGTAGCCGACAGCAGGTTGTAGCCGACCAATTGTGCGTTGTAGGCCACGCCGGTAACACCGATGCCATTATTGCCTTTGGCCGCGGCGAGACCGCCACAGCTGGTGCCATGCGAACTGGCGGAAGAAGACGGATCGCCATAGGCGTTCACTCGGTAATCCCAACTCTTACCGGCGACAATGTTCAAATCTTCATGACTTATGTCGAGGCCATCATCTATGACGGCGATCTGGATCCCGGTGCCGGTGGCAAAATACCAGGCACGAGACACATTGAGGTCTTCCCCGGCCTTTCCTGGCACGCCATCTGGTCCCGCTTGCCCGGTGTTCTTGAGGTGCCATTGGTCTCGAAACAAAGGATCGTTTGGGACAATATCGGCTTCCGGACCACTGCGTGCGGTAGTCGTGGTGGTGGTGGTAGTAGTCGTGGTTGGCGCGGTCGAAGTGGTGGTGGTCGGCGCCACAGTAGAGGTAGTCGTCGCCCCGGTAGTCGTGGTCGTAGTCGTGGTCGTCGTCACCGTTGGTGTCGGTACCGTATAGACCAGTCCTACGTGGCCGGGCAAGCCGAAGTCTGCTTCCGACTTGCCGTAAGCAACATAAATGACCAGCCCGAGCAATGACGAGAGATCGAAGTCAGCAACCGTCACGGTTTTCGGAGCGCCTGCGGCCAACGTTAATGTCGCCGCGACTGGGAATGCCTGACCCGAGTATACGGTCCAGTTCAGGGTGGTCGAACCGCGCACAATCGCTATGCCCTGCCACACCGCGGCGATATACACGTTGTTGGCGCCGGTCTCAGAGGCATCCGGCGTGATGGTGGCGGTCACAACACCGTTGTTGAATACCCCAGTGACGCTGGCGCCCTGCGCGGAAAACGCGACCAGCATCAGGAGTGCCGCAAAAAGCTTGAGAAGTTTTTTCATTATAGTTCCTGAATAAATTATTGAAATGATTATTATTCTGACTGTTGTGAAAGTCAATGCATAATCTCAACGGCCCGACTGCCAGTCGGAGAGGGTAGGCGTACCCAAACCGCAGCGACGCCGGGCCAATGTCTGCTTCCTGGTGATCAGGTCAAACCAAAGGACGGTATGCAGAAAGATTCCGAGTGGCGGTTGGCCGATAGCTCGCGGTGATAAGGATTCGCTCCCAGGACGCGAAACCTCGGTGCCCAGCAGCGCAATTAAGTATCCCCCTTCGTGAAGGCGGGCAGGCCGGGTGCCAGATGCACCTAGGCCGTAACTTCGGGAGTATCCATGTCGGACAGTGTGCGAGACTTGAGGACGGCGAGCGACATGACAAACGGCGGCGGAAGCGGCGACTATAAGCTGTCGCCGCATTCGCCGCCGTCACCGGCTACGCAGGTGGTCAGTCCTTGTAGGCCTCGACCGGGGAACTGATCTTCACTTCATCGCTGACGGCCGGCAGGAACTTGGTCATGCCGAAATCCGAACGCCTGAGGGTCGCCGTCACGTCGGCACCGCACATATCCTTCTTGGTGAAAGGATGGGGCGCGCAACGGAAATTGTTGACTGTCAGCTTGAGCGGCTTCGTCACGCCCAGCAGGGTGAAGCTGCCTTCGGCGGCGATGACTTTGGCGCCATCGAAAATCAGCTTGTCGGACTTGAACGTCATGGTCCGGAACTTTTCGGTATTGAAGAAACCATCCGCCGATAGATGTTGGTTCCAAGTATCGAATCCCATGTCGAGCGAGGTGGTGTCGATGATCAGCTCGACGCTGCCTTTTTTCGCCGCAAGATCCAGGGTGATCTTGCCGGCGCTCTTGTTGAAGCGTCCGCGCTGGTTGGTGAAACCGAAGTGATTGACTTCGAACACCGGGAAGGTGTGGCTCGGGTCGACGGTATAGCTGTCGGCGGCAAACGCCGGGGCGGCCAGGACGGCGGATAGGGCAAAGAGGGCGAGTGTTTTCTGCATGAGGTTCTCCTGTTGGATCGGGTGATTGCTGGTGGAAAGAGTTATTCGACGCCGCGCTATTTCTTGGCGGTGGCTGCGAGGGTAAAGTGGAAGCGGACCTGTACTTCGTCGGCGACGGTGCCGGTATCGGCCCAGGCACCATCGCCAATGCCATATTGCAAGCGCAGGATGGGGATGGCCCCGTCGATTACGAGGTTGCCGCCGTCAAGCCTGGCATTGAAAGGCGCCACGACATCGCGCGTCTTGCCCTTGATGGTCATCTGGCCGGCCGCTTCGTAGCGGCCATTGCCGACCGATTTGATTCCGCCGGAGACGAATTTGGCGGTGGGGAATTCGCGGATATTGAACCACGCCTTGCCTTTCGCCTCATCGTTGGCGTCGCTGTTGCCGGCATCGATGCTGGCCAGTTCGATCTCGATCTGTGCCCTGCCCTTTTCCGGTTTGTTCGTGTCGAAGGAGATCTGCGCGGCAAACTTCTTGAACTTGCCTTCGACCGGGACGCCCATCTGCTTCGACACGAAGTTCACGGCGCTCTTGTCTCCCAGGACGGCGTTGAACTCAGCAGCCGATACCGATCCGACGGCGAGCGGCGACATTAAGAGGGCAAGGAGGAGGCGTTTCATGTTTTCGATTCCTGTTTAATAAATGGCAGCATCCGCGCCAGGGTGCCGTCGCGTTCGAACAAGTGGTGCTTGATGGCGGCGGCCGCATGCACCAGGACCAAGGCGAGCATGGTGAAATTGAGGGTGGCATGCACGTCCTTGAGCAGCTCGCCGAGTTGTTTGTCCTTTCCGATCAGGTCGGGCAGGGGAATCACGCCGAACCACACCACGCTGAATCCCAACGCCGAACTCATCAACCAGCCGGAGAGCGGGACCGCCAGCATCAGCAGGTACAGGCTATGGTGGATCGCATGGGCGGCGATCTCCTGCCAGCGCGGCATGCCGGGCAACAAGGGCGGCGGGCGGTGTCCCAGGCGCCAGCCGAGGCGTATCGCCACCAGCAACAGCGCCGAGATGCCCAGCCACTTGTGATACGAGTACAACTGGAGTTTGTTCGGACTGAGCGGCAACTCGTGCATGTACACCCCGAGCGGGAAGGCGCACAAGATAGTCAGCGCGACCAGCCAGTGCAGGACAATGGCGCTGCGGGTATAAGCGGTCGGTGTATTCATGCGGATTCCTGGGTTCCTTCCAGCGCGCTACGCAACTGGCGCAAGGCGGTTTCAGCCTGTTTCAAGTCGGCGGCACTGAAATTCACGAAGACGCGGCCCATATGGCTGATGTGGGCGGGAAAAGTGTCGGCGAACAATGCCTCTCCCTTTGCCGTCAAGCTAACGATCTGGCTGCGTCCGTCGGTCGGGGATGCGCTGCGGACGACCAGTTGTTTCGCCTCCAGGCGATCCACCACCCCGGTCAGAGTGCCCTTGGTGATTAGCGTCTTTTCGCCAAGTTCCTTGAAGCTCATGCCGTCGGTATTGCCGAGCGTGGCGACAATGTCGAACTGCGCTGGCGTCAAACCCATGGATCGAATGTGCAGCGCGGAATGGGACTCGAATGCCTGATAGCAGCGAACCAGCTCGCGGACGATGGGGAGAAAGGATTTTTTTGGCATGCTCTCGGTGTTGATTTAGTACTAACCAGAACAAATATTAGTCTGAACTAGGACTAATAGTCAAGCACTAAATATCGGTTTGCATCCGGGAGGCATCAAGTGGCGGGTTTTTGGTCCTTGGCTTCGAGCGCGGCGACACGGGCTTCCAGGGCGCCGAGTTTTTCCCTGGTGCGCGCCAGCATTGCCACCTGGAGGTCGAACTCCTCGCGGGCGACGAGATCCAGTTTTGCGAACGCGCTGGCAAGCAAGGCGCGGGCATTTTTTTCGATGTCCTTGGCCGGACTCGTCGCGATCAGTTCGGAAATCCGGGCCGAGATTTCGTTGAGTGAATTTGGGTTGAGCATGGTGTCGTCCTCAGATGTTGAGGCAAGTTTAGCACGACGACATGCCGCCTCGGCGCGTGCGCACCGACATGGTGCGGATCATTGGTCAAACGCCGCAAGTCGGTGCAATGCACTCAGGACCGATCTAGCGCAAGAATATAAGTAATTGTTGTTATTAGTTAATTCCTACTGGCACAGATTGTGCACTAGCGATATTGCCGATTACTTAAAGGAGAAACATCATGCATAAATCCCTCGTTGCTTCCACCGTCGCTGCCGCTTTCCTGTTTCCGACCGTTGCTTTCGCCCAAACTGCCACACCAACCCCGGCTGCTGAGGCGGCCCCAGCGGCTGCACCGGCCGCCGCGCCCGCCAGCCCCTTTACCGGCAACTTTATGCTCGCTTCCGAGTATCTCTACCGAGGCATCGCGCAGACGCGTGGCAAGCCTGCCGTTCAGGGCGGGTTCGACTATGCGCATCCGAGCGGATTCTATGTGGGCACCTGGGGTTCGAGCATCAGTTGGCTCGTCGACGCTGGCGCCAGCGGCGCCAGCCTTGAACTCGATCTCTATGGCGGCTACAAGGGCGCGATCACCACCAACCTCTTCGGTGCCCTGACGCCCAAGGGCGGCAAGACCACCGGCAGCGGCTACCTGGATCTCACCGGTGCTTTCGATCTGGGTGATGGCCTGGGCGTCAGCGCCCATGTGGGCCACCAGTCGGTCAAGGATTACAGCGGGGCATCGTATACCGACTGGAAACTCGGCTTGACCAAGGACTTCGGCATCGGCGTCGCCGGGGTCGCATTGCTGGGTACCGACGCCAAGGGCAGTTGCGCCAAGGGCGAGTTCTATTGCTTCGCTTCTCCGGCCGGCGGTTATTCGGCTGGCAAGAGCCGCCTCCAACTGACTTTCGGCAAAACCTTCTAACCGACCAGGACTGTTTGCCGACGACACGATACACGCCGGCCCATCCTGAATTCATAAGGAATTACCATGAAACTGATTACCGCCATCATCAAGCCGTTCAAGCTTGACGAAGTGCGTGAAGCTCTCTCCGCCATCGGCGTACAGGGCATCACCGTCACCGAGGTCAAGGGATTCGGTCGGCAAAAAGGGCATACCGAGTTGTACCGGGGCGCCGAATATGTCGTCGATTTTCTGCCCAAGGTCAAAATCGAAGCAGCCATCAAAAGTGAGCTGATCGAACAGGCGATCGAAGCTATCGAAAAATCGGCCAGCACCGGCAAGATCGGTGACGGAAAGATCTTCGTCTTCGATCTCGAACAGGTCGTCCGCATCCGCACCGGTGAAACCGGTGAGGCCGCGCTGTAAGTGGATAAGGGGAACATGATGAAAAAACTCATTGCACTCGTTCTGATGGTTGCGGCCGTCGGCTTCGGCAGCACCAGCTACGCCGAAGACAAACCCGCCGAAGCGGCGGCACCAGCGGCGGCGGCTCCGGCTGCTGCTGCCCCCGCCGCAGCGGCTGTTGCGGCTCCGGCGGCGGCTCCAGCGGCTGCCGCAACACCCGCGCCGGTGCCCAACAAGGGTGACACCGCCTGGATGATCGTGGCCACGGCCTTCGTCATCCTGATGTCGATCCCAGGTCTGGCGCTGTTTTACGGCGGCCTGGTGCGCAGCAAGAATATGCTGTCGGTGCTGATGCAGGTGTTTGTGATCTTCTCGCTGATCAGCGTGCTGTGGGCCGTGTATGGCTACAGTATCGCCTTCAACGAGGGCAACGCCTTCTTCGGCAATCTCGACAAGCTGTTCCTGAAAGGCATCACGCCTGACAGCGTGGCGGCCACCTTCAGCAAAGGGGTGGTGATTCCCGAGTTCATTTACGTGGCCTTTCAGGGTGCATTCGCGGCGATTACCGTGGCCCTGGTGGTCGGTTCCTTCGCGGAGCGCATCAAGTTTTCGGCGGTACTACTGTTCTCGGTCCTGTGGTTTACCTTCAGCTATCTGCCGATCGCCCACATGGTCTGGTTCTGGGCAGGTCCGGACGGCTATGTTTCCGCCGAAGCGGCCGACAAGCTGAATTTGACCGCCGGCTGGTTGTTCCAGAAAGGTGCGATCGACTTCGCCGGAGGCACCGTGGTGCATATCGACGCGGCCATGGCCGGCATCGTCGGCGCATTCATGGTCGGCAAGCGCGTCGGATACGGCAAGGATTCGATGGCGCCGCATAGCCTGACCATGACCATGATCGGCGCATCGCTGCTGTGGTTCGGCTGGTTCGGCTTCAACGCCGGTTCCGCCCTCGAAGCAAACGGCGGCGCGGCTCTGGCTTTCGTCAATACCTGGTTGGCAACGGCGATCGCGGCGCTCTCCTGGATGTCGGTCGAATGGATGGCGAAGGGCAAGCCTTCGATGCTGGGTGGTGCCTCCGGTGCTGTCGCAGGTCTGGTGGCGATTACCCCGGCGTGCGGCTATGTCGGTGTGGGCGGTGCCCTGGTGATCGGTCTGCTAGCCGGTGTCATCTGTCTGTGGGGCGTGAATGGCTTGAAGAGTCTGCTCGGCGCCGACGACTCACTCGATGTGTTTGGCGTGCATGGCGTTGGCGGTATCCTAGGCTCGATACTGACCGGCGTATTCGCTGCGCCCAGCCTGGGTGGAACGGGCGTCTATGACTACGTCGCCAACAAGGTCGGCGATTACGACATGACGGCGCAGCTCATCAGCCAGTTGTGGGCGGTCGGTACGGCGGTCGTCTGGTCGGGAGTCGTCGCTTTCATCTGCTACAAGTTGGTGGATATGTTCGTTGGCCTACGTGTCGCCGAAGACGAAGAGCGCGAGGGACTCGACATCGCCTCCCACGGCGAGTCGGCTTACCATTATTGATTCGTTTTCCTCTAGTGGTATTTCGGGCGCCACACCATGTGGCGCCCGTTTTTTTATTCATTTACAATAAATCAACATGTTACAAGCTTGTCTGGCTGGTTAAACCATGGCCGGTGAGAAATAATTGAATTGCCAGCGATATTTTTGTCGATGAAGCTAAAGTTGCAGTTCAAGTTGCCGTTATATCCAATCGAGAAAGGATAAATCCCATAGATGCTTTAGCGAGCGTAGGTTGCGCCTGCTATTTGTAGTAGCCGGGGAGGCGTTTAGACAGAATACCCGGGGCGGTTGGAACGCTGTACTATGAACTGTGATCGGCGTGAAGGACTTTGGATTTCAACAGTTGCAAGAATTTGCCGAGATGAAAATGGAAGTGTCATTGGTTCCGCCAACAAGAAGTGTTTCAGCTACAGCCGCACCGGCGTCGGAGCCTGTGGCGCGGGCTATGCCATTGTCCCAAGGTTCGCCTGTACTGGTTAATCAATCCGGCCCAAGCCAAGCGACCGAAGCGACCCAAGCGACGCAACAGAAGCAACCCACGCAGAAAGAACTTCAGCAAGCGATGGATGCGTTACAGCGCAAAGCCCAGTCTTTTGCGCCAGATCTGCGATTCTCGGTCGATCATGACACAGGACGCACCGTCGTCAAGGTCACCGATGCCAATACGCAGGAAGTCATCCGCCAAATTCCGGCTGAGGAGATTCTCCAGTTGGCCAAGGAAATCGATCGAATGCAGGGCTTGTTGTTTCATAAGCACGCCTGATCGGTTCTGAACCACCGCGGTTCAGCGCAGTGAGCTAGCACTCGCTTCAAGATGGAAACTTGAGTGCCAGCTTCAAGCACATTTTTATCCATCAACCCCAAATAGTTGAAGTTTATACGATATTTCATACCTGGAATGGAAGGTAAGTTTTCGCTCGGGGATTTTTCCTGGAAGACAACTGTTCGTCTGGTTCTCCTGTGTTTGAGTTAATTCACTGATTTATTGGAATAAACCCCTCTTCGGCGGCGTGGCATGGAACTTGATACCTAACTTTCATGAATATCCGTCCGCTGTCGGAGCAGGCGGCCCAATAGTCCAGTCTGAGAGGGGGAATCGACAACATGGAGCGGAACGAAGTTTTTTTCGACGAAAACCGGGAGTCGCTGGACAAGCTGGAAAAACGGCTAGATCTTTCCCGCCGCGAGTTCTTGCAGTTCTGCGCGACAGTGGCGGCGACGATGGGCCTGCCGGCGGGTGCCGAAGCCGCCATCGCCAAGGCGGTGGAGTCCGCCAAGCGGCCTTCCGTGATCTGGTTGCATTTCCAGGAATGCACGGGCTGCTCGGAATCGCTATTGCGCGCCGAGCACCCGACACTGGAAAAGCTGATCCTCGACGTCATCTCGCTCGACTACCACGAAACGCTGATGGCCGCCGCCGGACACCAGGCCGAGGCCGCCCGCAAGAGCGCGATGAAAGCCAACAAGGGCAAGTATGTCCTGGTGGTCGAGGGCGCGATCCCCGTCAAGGACAATGGCATCTATTGCAAGATCGGCGGGCAAAAGGCCATCGACTTGGTCAAGGAGTGCGCCGCAGACGCGGCCGCGGTGATTGCCATCGGCTCCTGCGCCTCGTGGGGTGGCATGCCTTCCACCGATCCGAATCCGACCGGCGCTTCGAGCGTGGCCGAAGTGCTCGGCAAACCGGTGGTGACGATACCCGGCTGCCCGCCCAATCCCTACAATTTCCTGGCCACCGTGGTGCATTTCCTGACCTTCGGCAAGCTCCCCGAGGTCGACAAGCTGGGCCGGCCGAAATTCGCCTACGGCCGGTTGATCCACGAGAACTGCGAGCGTCGCGCCCACTTCGACGCCGGCCGTTTCGCCATGGAGTTCGGCGACGTCGGCCATCGCCAGGGCTACTGCCTCTACAAGCTCGGCTGTAAGGGTCCTGAGACTTATGCCAACTGCTCGACTATCGGTTTCGGCGATGCCGGCGAGAACAACTGGCCGGTCGGTTGCGGTCATCCGTGTATCGGCTGTACCGAGAAAGGCGTCGGCTTTGCCAAGCCGATCCACCAGGTCGCCAAGATGCTCAACGTCGCGCCCCCGCTGCAATATCCGCGCATCGTCGAAGAGCAGGGCAAGGCGGCTTCATTCGCCGCGGCCGCGGCGGTCGCAGCGATCGCCGGCGCGGCGGCGGGCGCCGCAATCATGCTGACGCGCAACCTGGGCCTATCCCATGCCGCCGAAGAGGCGGAGAAGGCGGGCAAATCGACTGGTGCCGCCGACCAGGCCAAGGTGTGACCATGGCCTCGCGTCGCGATTTCCTCAAGGGATGCTTCGCCGGCGGAACGGCGCTGGCCACGGGCGTGGCGAGCGAGCCGGCGTGTGCGCGGGAAACCAAGAAACTGCCGCCCGGGGCGATGGGCCTGCTCTACGACGCAACGCTCTGCGTCGGTTGCAAGGCCTGCGTTTCGGCCTGCAAACAGGCCAACAATAATCCGCCCGAATTCAGCACGGTCGATCAACTCTGGGACACGCCGCTGGATACTTCCGGCCATACCTTCAACCTGATCAAGATGTATCGCAACGGCACCATGGAGGTGAAGGATCAGGAACAGAACGGTTACGCGTTCATGAAGACTTCCTGCATGCACTGCGGCGATCCGTCCTGCGTGTCGGCCTGCCCGGAAGTGCATCGGCTGTCGCTACTGCGTTGCCGCCTGTCCCTTTGGCATACCCAAGTATCAGTACGATTCGCCGACCGGCCAGATCGGCAAGTGCGAACTCTGCCGCCATCGCTACAAGGACGGCCACTACTCAGCTTGCGCCGAAGTCTGCCCGACGGGCGCGACGCTCTACGGCAAGACCTCGGACCTGCTGATCGAGGCCAAGCGCCGACTGGCCCTCAAGCCCGGCCAGCGCGCCAAATTTCCGCGCGGCAAGCTGGGCGGCCCGGACCAGAGCTATGAAACCGCGGCGGGCAAGTATCTCCAGCATGTCTATGGCGAAAAGGAATATGGCGGCACCCAGGTTCTGAAACTCTCTGCCGTAGATTTCCAGAAGGTAGGTCTGCCCGACCTGCCCGAAACCGCCGCCGCCGCGCTGTCCGAAACCATCCAGCACACGCTCTACGGAAATCTCATCATGCCATTCGCCGTGCTGGGCGTGATGGCCTACGCCGCCAAGCGCAACGTCAAGGATGACGATGCGCAGGGCGAGCAAAAGGAGGATTGAGATCATGTCCAATCAATCTCAGGCCTCGCACGCTCCTGCCCCCCTCGGTGGCAGCCTGGTCACGCCGACCACGCTGATATGCGCTGTCCTTATCGCCGTAATGGTGGCGGTACTTGGAGTGCGTTTCTTCATGGGACTGGGCGCCGTCACCAACCTCAATGATGGCTATCCGTGGGGCGTATGGGTGGTGGTCGACGTCATCATCGGGTCCGCGTTTGCGTGCGGCGGCTTTTCGGTGGCGATGCTGGTGTATATCTTCAACCGCGGCGAATACCACCCTCTGGTGCGGCCGGCACTACTGGCCTCGCTGTTCGGCTACACCCTGGCCGGCGCGGGGGTGATTTTCGACCTCGGTCGCTGGTGGAACTTCTGGCATATCTTTTCGCCGTCCTACTGGAATCCGAACTCGGTGATGTTCGAAGTCGCGGTGTGCATCTCGCTTTACATCATCGTCATGTGGATGGAGTTCTCGCCGGCTTTTCTCGAACAATTCGGCAGGTACGACGTCAAGAAGAAGCTCAACAAAGTGCTGTTCTTCCTCGTCGCGCTGGGTACGGTCCTGCCGATGATGCACCAGTCCTCGCTGGGAACGCTGCTGGTGGTGATGGGCATCCAAATCCATCCGCTCTGGGCGACCCCACTCGAGCCGCTTCTATATCTGCTCACGGCTGTCACCATGGGCTACGCGGTGGTTCTGTTCGAGTCCTGTGTGGCGTCCACGGTATCTCGCCGCAAGATCGAGACCCGGCTGCTGACGCCGCTGTCGAAAGTCATGTTGGGCTTCCTGGTGGCGTATCTGCTTGCCCGCATCGCCGACCTGGTGGTGCGTGGCGCGTTGCCGCTGGCTTTCGGTGCGTCGCTCGAAGCTTTGATGTTCTGGATCGAGACCGCCTGCTTCATAGCGCCGCTGGTACTGATCGGGTCCGAAGCAAATCGCCGCGATCCAGCCAAGCTGTTCCTGAGCGGCATCCTGTTGCTGCTGGGAGGCGCCCTGCTGAGACTGAACGGATTCCTCATCGGCTACGAAACCGGCGACGGCTTCCGTTACTTCCCGGCCTTGCCGGAACTGCTGGTCACCGTCGGCATGTTCGCCATAGAAGTGCTCGGCTACATCGTCATCACCCGCCGCTTCCCGGTTCTTCCGCGGCAAGCAACCACCCACTGAAGGATGGAGACAGAATATGACTCGCGTAACCATTGATCCGATCACCCGTATCGAAGGCCACCTGCGCATCGACGTCGATGTCGACGGCGGCCGGGTCAAGAAAGCCTGGTCCTCCGGCCAGATGTGGCGCGGTGTCGAGCTGATCCTGCTCGGCCGCGACCCGCGCGATGCCTGGGCCATCACCCAGCGCATCTGCGGCGTGTGCACCACGGTGCATGCGATCACCTCGGTGCGTGCGGTGGAGAACGCTCTGCAACTGGAGGTGCCGCTGAACGCCCAGTTCATCCGCAACCTGATCATCCTGGCGCACTCGGTGCACGACCAGATCGTGCATTTCTATCACCTCTCCGCGCTCGACTGGGTCGATGTCACCTCGGCGCTGAAAGCCGATCCGGACAAGGCCGCGGCGCTCGGCGAGAGCCTGTCGTCGTGGAGCCTGAACAACAAGCACCAGATGAGGAAGACGCACGAGCGCCTGAAAAACTTCGTCAATGGCGGCCAGCTCGGCATTTTCACCAACGGCTACTGGGGCCACCCGGCAATGAAGCTGTCGCCGGAAGTGAACCTGATGGCGGTGGCGCACTACCTTCAGGCGCTCGAAATCCAGCGCAAGGCCAACAAGATCGTTTCCATCCTTGGCTCGAAGACGCCGCACATCCAGAACGTCGACGAATTGGCCGACTTCGTCAAGAACGTCTATCTGATAGACGTCGCGGCGGTCGGCGCGTTCTATGCAGACTGGACCAAGATCGGCGCCGGCGTCACCAACTATCTCGCCGTGCCGGATATCCCGATGGATACCAAGGGCACCAAGTTCGCCCTGCCCGGCGGTTTCATCGAGGGCGGCGATCTGGCGAAGTTCAAGCCCATCACCAAGTTCGGCGACGAATACTTCACCAAGGGCGTTGAGGAATCGGTCAAGCACTCGTGGTACGACTACTCGAAGGCCGGCGCGCTGCATCCCTACAAGGGCGAAACCAAGCCAAACTACACCGACTTCAAGGACGACGCCAAGTATTCCTGGCTGAAATCGCCGACCTTCTATGGCAAGGTGGCGCAGGTCGGGCCACTGGCGCGCATCCTCTGCATGCTGGCCGCTGGGCATGAGCCGACCAAGAAATACGCCACCGCCGCCCTCGACACGGTTTCCGCGCTGGCCAAGACCAAGGTCGGCCTGGATGCCATGCACTCCACCATCGGTCGCCACGCCGCCCGCGCGATTTCCTGTTGCGTGCAGGTCGACATGCTCGGCGACCAATGGACCGCGCTGGTCGGCAACATGGCCAAGGGCGACATCGCGACCTTCAACAAACCGACTTTCCCCAAGGGCGAAGTCATGGGCGTGGGCTTCCACGAGGCGCCGCGCGGCGCGCTGTCGCACTGGGTGGTCATCGACGACGGGAAAATCAAGAACTACCAGTGCGTCGTGCCGTCGACCTGGAACGCCTGTCCGCGCAACGAGAAGGACGAGCCGGGACCGTACGAGGCCTCGCTGATGAATACCCCGATCGCCGATCCGGAAAAACCGCTGGAAGTCCTGCGCACCATCCATTCCTTCGATCCCTGCATCGCCTGCGCGATCCACGTCACCGACACGGAAAGCGGTTCGGCGATCACCGTGCAGGCAAAATAGGCCGGACTCGGCCGGGTTTCGGGAAGAGCCAGCATGAGAGTCGTCGTCCTCGGCATCGGCAACACCATCATGAGCGACGAAGGGGTCGGCGTGCATGCGGTCGAGGCCCTGCGCCGATCCTACACTTTGCCGGACTTCGTCGAGATCATCGATGGCGGCACCAGCAGCATGGAGTTGCTGGACGATCTGGCGGATGTCGACCTGCTGCTGGTGGTGGATGCCGTCAAGGCGGGCAAACCCGAAGGCACGCTGGTGCGCCTGGGCGATAGCGAAGTGCCGGTATTTTTCCGCAGCAAACTTTCGCCGCATCAGATCGGACTCTCGGATGTCATGGCCAGCCTCGAGTTCGTCGGCCAGTTTCCCAAGAGCATGGTGGTGATCGGCGTACAGGCCGAGAACTTCGAACTCGGACTGGAAATGACCCCGCTGATAGCGGCCCGGGTGCCGGACCTGGTGGCGATGGTGGTTGCGGAACTGGCGGAACATGGTATCGCAGCCTTGCCCAACCAGCTTAAGGCTGCCTGAGATGTGTCTCTCGGTGCCTTCCAGGGTTCTCGCCATCGACGGTTTGACGGCGACGGTCGAAGCCGAGGGAGAGCAACGCAATGTCAGCCTGATGCTGCTCGACGATGAAGTGGCCTTGGGTGACTACCTGCTGATCCAGGCGGGGGGATTCGCCTTCGAGCGGGTCGATGCGCAGCGCGCCGAGGAATCCCTGAGCTTGATGCGGGAGATCGCCGCCAGGGGCGAAGCCGACATCCGTGCCTGGTAGCGCGCCCCGCCATGATGCCGATCCGTCGCGCCTGGTCGAGGCGGCGTTTCAACGCATCTGCGTCGAACACATGAGCGATGTTCCCATCGTCAATCCGGCGTTGCGGGTACAGGCGCTGGATTTCGCGCTGTGGCAGGAAAACTGGCTGGGCGTCCTGATTACGCCCTGGTGCATCAACCTGATGCTGCTGCCGGGACCGAATGGGCATTGGAAGAGCGTCTCCGGGAATCATCGGCTGTTTCACAGCTTTCCGTCGGGCAACTACGCGTTTCTCGGCGGCAAGGAAGCGGAGATCGGCGAGTACCAGTCCTGTTCGCTGATCTCCGAAATGTCGCAGTTTGCCGAGCATGAGAGTGCTTGTGCGGTGGCAAGGGAAGTGATCAAGAACATGCTCAAGGCGCCCGACCCGGTACCCGAAGCATTAAAGAAAGAGCAAGATTGCAAGACTGAGCCGTCGTTGAGCAAGAGGAGATTCCTGTTGCTCGGCAGCAGGAACTGAGCGCAGAAGTCATCGTTCAGCGGGTCGCCGAGCTGACAGATCCTCCGATGAGCATCAAGGCCAACGACTTTCCCAATATCCCGCAGCGCCACCGCCGGCAACTGCTGGCCGCGTTTTGTGCCGCAGGCGTGGCGGTGCCGGTGGTGTGGTACTACGCCAACCGGCCACAAGCCCCGGAAGGAAATCCGATCCCGGTGACTATCGGCGACCTGCCGCCCGGCAAGCTGCGCGTCATCGACTGGCAGGCCCGCACGGTATGGGTGCTGCGCCGAACAGCCGAGGAACTGGCGATGCTGGCGGAGCACGAGAGCGAGCTTATCGACCCGAATTCGGCGCATTCGCTGCAACCCGAAGGCTGCCGCAACCGCCACCGCTCCTTGCGGCCGGAAATTTTTGTCGCCATCGGGCAATGCACCCACCAGGGATGTCCGCCCAACCTGCGCCTGGGCAGCGGCGGCCGTGGCGAGTTCCTGTGTCCCTGCCATACCTCGCGCTACGACCTCGCTGGCCGCGTCTTCCGTCAGGGGCCGGCGCCGGCCAATCTGGTGATCCCGGCCTATCGCCTGGACGGCGATGACCGGGTGGTCATTGGCGCTAGCTGAGATCGGAAGCGACGGCTCAATACGCTGCAGAAAGAAAAATCGACCCCCGGACGTTTAATAGCTTTCCCTCGGACGGTGGAGCGCACGGCGGGATGGGGGCCGCGGGCTCCTCATGGTTATCACAAATCGTCACCCCCGCCCCCCATCCCGCCGTGTGACGTGGCGTCGGGTATTCTGGGAACACCCAGAGCATGGAACCTTTGATTATTGTCCGTCCTTTCCGTTAGCCCCTATGTTCAATGCGACGGGGCGGCTTTTCACCGCCGCTTCGCGCAAGACCAATTTCGAGGGCGGTTTCAAGGCGAATTACGCGCTCAGTCAAACTCTCGATTTTCTGTTGTTGTGCGACGGATGTTGCCGCCATGCGCTCCACCTTGTCGTTCATCTTAATGACGGTGGTAATCGCATCCCACATTTTGTCGGCGACGCTCATCGAGCGGCCTTTCTCTCGACAGCCTTGCGTTCCATTGCCGCAATTCTCTTGTTCGAGGCTTCAATGAGAGCAAAAGCATTATCCATGGCGGCGCTGGCCTGTGCGGTAGTCTTGTTCATCTGGTCGATCATTCCCGCCAGAATCTTTTCATCCTCGGAAGGCCGAAACGACGCAGCAGCACGACGAAGAAACTCACCCATCGAGAGGCCAGCAGCTTTTGCCATCTTGGCTATTTGTCCCTTCTCTGTAGCCGTTACCAGGACAGGGATTCTTTCGGTTGCAGTCGCCATCCATTTTCTCCTTTATGAACATGTTCAGCACATGTGCTTATTATGGCAAATACATGGGTACTGTCAAGGTTTTTCCGGCTGCGTTGACCCGATTCGACCCGAATATCTTTGCACTCAGCCTAAGGGGCGCGTGGCGGGATGGTGGTCAGGCGTTCTTCATAGTTATCACAAATCGTTGCTCCCGCCCCATCTTGCCGTGCGCTCAATGGTCCCTGGGGCACGCTGGTCTGCCGCTCCCGACAAGTAGCTTTCCACCGACACGACCCATCTGGATCAGGACTTACACCACACTGCAAGCGCGGTTGAAACAAACCAATTGCTTTATTGCTTTAATATCACCGACTTGAATAATCAAACCTGAATCATGGCGCGGTGGCACCGTTTTTGCGAAACACACGTTACTTCGCTGGAAGGTTCGGGAGTCGTTCCTTACCAGAAGACGAAGACACTTCAGGAGAGCAGGAATGACCGAAACCTTTTACGACGTGCTGCGCCGGCAGGGGATTTCCCGTCGCAGTTTCCTCAAGTTTTGCAGCCTCACGGCGACTTCCCTGGGCCTCGGCGCGGCTGCCGCGCCGCGGATCGCCCACGCCATGGAAACCAAGCCGCGCACGCCGGTGATCTGGCTCGAAGGCCTGGAATGCACCTGCTGTTCCGAGTCCTTCATCCGTTCCGCCCATCCGCTGACCAAGGACGTGGTGCTGTCGATGCTGTCGCTCGACTATCACGTCACCCTGATGGCCGCCGCTGGCCACCAGGCCGAGAAGCAGCTCGACGAGATCAAAAAGAAATACAAGGGCAACTACATCCTGGCGGTGGAAGGTAATCCGCCGCTCAATGAAGATGGCATGTACTGCATCGAGGCCGGCCGTCCCTTCATCGAAATCCTCAAGGAGACCGCGGCCGATGCCAAGGCGGTGATCGCCTGGGGCGCCTGTGCTTCCTGGGGCTGCGTCCAGGCCGCCAAGCCCAATCCGACCCGCGCCACGCCGATCGACAAAGTCATCAGCGGCAAGCCCATCATCAAGGTGCCGGGCTGCCCTCCGATTGCCGAGGTGATGACGGCGGTGGTCACCTATATGCTGACTTTCGACCGCCTGCCGGAGCTGGACCGCCAGGGCCGGCCGAAGATGTTCTACGGCCAGCGCATCCACGACAAGTGCTACCGCCGCCCGCATTTCGATGCCGGCCAGTTCGTCGAAGCCTGGGACGACGATGCGGCGCGCAAGGGCCACTGTCTCTACAAAATGGGCTGCAAGGGGCCGACCACCTACAACGCCTGCTCGACGGTGCGCTGGAACGACGGCGTGTCGTTTCCGATCCAGTCCGGTCACGGCTGCATCGGCTGTTCGGAAGACGGCTTCTGGGACAAGGGCAGCTTCTATGATCGTGTCACCGACATCAAACAGTTCGGCATCGAGGCGAATGCCGACAAGGTCGGTGGCACGGCGGCGGCGGCGGCGGGTGCCGTGGTGGTGGCGCACGCCGCGCTGACCGCGCTGAAGAAGGCCAAGAAATCGGACAGTGCTGAAACAGTGACGGGAGATAAATAGTATGGGCGCTTACGAAACCCAAGGCTTCAAGATGGACAACTCCGGCAAGCGGGTCGTCGTCGATCCGATCTGCCGCATCGAGGGCCATCTGCGCGTCGAGGTGAATCTCGACAAGGACAACGTGATTCGCAACGCCGTGTCCACCGGGACCATGTGGCGCGGACTCGAAGTGATCCTCAAGGGCCGCGATCCGCGCGATGCCTGGGCCTTCACCGAGCGCATCTGCGGCGTGTGCACCGGAACCCATGCGCTGACCTCGGTGCGCGCGGTGGAAGATGCGCTCTCCATCAAGATCCCCGAGAACGCCAACACCATCCGTAACCTGATGCAGTTGAACCTCCATGTTCACGACCATCTGGTGCATTTCTACCACCTACATGCGCTGGACTGGGTGGATATCGTTTCGGCGCTCAAGGCCGACCCGAAGCGGACTTCCGAGCTGGCCCAGTCGATCTCGAACTGGCCGCTGTCCTCGCCCGGCTATTTTCGCGACCTACAGAACCGCCTGAAGAAGTTCGTCGACTCTGGCCAGCTCGGTCCCTTCGCCAATGCCTACTGGGGCAATCCGGCCTACAAGCTGCCGCCGGAAGCCAACCTGATGGCGACGGCGCACTACCTCGAAGCGCTGGATTTCCAGAAGGAGATCGTCAAGGTCCACACCATCTTCGGCGGCAAGAACCCGCACCCGAACTGGCTGGTCGGTGGCGTGCCCTGCGCCATCAACGTCCATGACACGGGCGCGGTGGGCGCCATCAACATGGAGCGCCTGAATCTGGTCAAGAGCATCGTCGACCGCAGCAAGGAATTTGTCGAACAGGTGTACATCCCCGATCTGCTGGCCATCGCCTCGTTCTACAAGGGCTGGCTCTACGGCGGCGGCTTGTCCTCGCAGGCGCTGCTGAGCTACGGCGACCTGCCGGAACGGGCCAACGATTATTCGCCGGGCAATCTGATGCTGCCGCGTGGCGCCATCATCGGCGGCAAGCTCGACAAGATCCACGAAGTCGATATCAAGGACCCGGAGCAGATCCAGGAGTTCGTCAACCATTCCTGGTACAAGTACGCCGACGAGTCCAAGGGCCTGCATCCCTTCGACGGCGTCACGGAACCCAACTACAAGCCCGAAGGCCCGAACTTCAAGGGCACGCGGACCAAGATCGACAACCTCGACGAGTCTGCCAAGTATTCCTGGATCAAGGCGCCGCGCTGGCGCGGCAATGCGATGGAAGTCGGCTGCCTGTCGCGCATGGTGCTGGGCTATTTGCAACCGAAGCAATTCCCCTTCATCAAGGAGACCATCGACGGCGTCCTGAAACATCTCGACGTTCCGGTCACCGCGCTGTTCTCAACGCTCGGACGCACTGCCGCGCGCGGCATCGAGGCGCTGTACTGCGCCGACCTGCAGGTCAAGCAGCTCGACAAGCTGATCGCCAATATCAAGGCCGGAGATTCCTCGACCGCCAACGTCGAGAAATGGGATCCCAGCACCTGGCCGAAGGAAGCCAAGGGAGCCGGCTTCACCGAGGCGCCGCGTGGCGCGCTGGGCCACTGGATCAAGATCAAGGACGGCAAGATCGACAACTACCAGTGTGTGGTGCCGACGACCTGGAACGGCAGTCCGCGCGATGCCAAGGGTCAGATCGGCGCCTTCGAAGCCGCGCTGATGAACACGCCGCTGGCCAAAGCCGACGAGCCGCTGGAGATCCTGCGCACCCTGCACAGCTTCGACCCGTGCCTCGCCTGCTCGACCCACGTGATGAGTGCCGACGGTCAGGAACTGACGTCGGTCAAGGTGCGCTAACCGCAATGCAACCCGCGAGGAGATTGCCATGAACCTGAACGCGGCCGCCGCCGAACTTGAAAACAATCCGCAAACCGCCGCCGGCCGAACGGTGTATGTGTATGAAGCCCCGGTGCGTCTGTGGCACTGGCTCAACGCCCTGTGCATCCTGGTGCTGGCGTGTAGCGGCTACCTGATCGCCAGCCCGCTGTCGAGCACGCCGGGTGAGGCTTCCGATCACTTCCTGATGGGCTATATCCGTTTCGCCCACTTCGCCGCCGCCTACCTGTTCGCCGTCGCCTTCCTGGTCCGCATCTACTGGGCCGTGGTCGGCAACCACAACGCGCGGGAGCTCTTCTACCTGCCCGTCACCGATGCCAAATGGTGGGCCGGCCTGGTGCGCGAACTCCGCTGGTATTTGTTCCTGGAGAAGCAGCCCTACAAGTATGTGGGCCACAATCCGATGGGGCACTTGTTCATGTTCCTGTTCGTCACCGTGGCCGCCGTGCTGATGATCTGCACCGGTTTCGCGCTCTACGGCGAGGGCGCCGGGCTCGGCAGTTGGCAGGACCGTCTGTTCGGCTGGGTGATTCCCCTCCTCGGCGGCAGCCAGGCCACGCATAGCTGGCATCACCTCGGCATGTGGGGCATCGTCAGCTTCGTCATCCTGCACGTCTATGCCGCCGTGCGCGAGGACATCATGAGCCGCCAGACCATGATCAACACCATGATCAGCGGTCACCGAACCTTTCGCGACTGAATGCCATGGATGAAGCGCGCTGTGAAGTGCTGGTACTCGGCATCGGCAACCTGCTCTGGGCCGACGAGGGTTTCGGCGTGCGTTGCGTCGAGAAGCTCGCGGCCGAGTGGGTGCTGCCGGAAACGGTCACCGCGATGGACGGCGGTACCCAGGGTCTTTACCTGTTGCCTTACGTGCAAGCGGCGCGCCGCCTAGTGGTGTTCGACGCCATCGACTACGGCCTGCCACCCGGAACGATGAAGCGGGTGGAGGGGGACGAAGTGCCGCGTTTCATGGGTGTCAAGAAAATGAGCCTGCACCAGACCGGCTTTCAGGAAGTGATTTCCGCGGCGGCGCTGACCGGGAAACTGCCGGAGGAGTTGCTGCTGATCGGGGTCCAGCCCGAAGAGCTCGACGACTATGGCGGCAGCCTGCGGCCGGTGGTGAAGGCCCGGCTTGGCGACGCCATCGACATGGCCCTTGAGCAGTTGCGGCAGTGGGGCTACGCAGCGCAGCCGCGCCATGTCCCGGAAATGCAGTGCGACTCGGCGCTGGCACTGGCTGCTTATGAGTCCGGCCGTCCTTCGGTCGAGGCGGCGTGCCGCTATGGCGACGACCGCTACCTGCACGCCGCCTGACATGTGCATGGCCTTGCCAATGCAAGTAGTGTGCATGGAGGGAAGCTTCGCGCTGTGCGAAGGCCGCAACGGCCGCGAGCGCGTAGACACCCTGCTCTCCGGGCCGCTTGAGCCTGGGCAGTGGGTGCTGTGTTTCCTCGGCGCCGTGCGTGAAGTCGTTGACGCCGAGCGTGCCGCCCGGGTCGGCGCCGCGCTGGCGGGACTCGAAGCGATTCTGGCCGGGACCAGTGCCGGTGCCGACGAGGCCAGCATAGACGCATTGATCGATCGTCATTTCTCCGATCTCGTCGATCGCGAGCCGCAGTTGCCCGATTTTCTGCGTCCCGCGCCTGTATCCACGCTTTCATCCGCCTCCGAGGGCCTCGCCTCATGAGTGAATTGTTACCGACTCCCGATCGCAGCGAGCGGCTGACCGAGCGTTTCGCTGTCATGCGCGAGCGCCATGGCTACACGCTGGTGGACCGCGACGGGTTTGACGCCTTTGTTGCCGCTCCTGGCGCAAGCCTGATCCTGTTTGCCGAAGAGCTACAGAAAATTCCGGAGACCTGGGACCTCATGGTCATCTTGCCGGAGGTGGTGGCCACGCTCGAACTGCCGGTGCGTGTCGGGATCCTGGCGCCGGAGACTGCCCGCTTGTTCGCCCCGCGCTATGGGATTCGCGTCTGGCCGGCGCTGTTGGCCGTGCGCGACGGCGGCTATCTGGGTGTCTTGGAAGGGCTGAAGGACTGGAGTGCCTACAGCCGCCTGATTCCCGAACTGCTGGCCGCGGAGCCGTCACGCATCCCGGGCATGGTTATTCCGGTGCACAACGCAAACGCCAGCACCGCCTGTCACTGACCCCACTGAAAGAACGCAGCCATGATGAGCTTTCCCATCCCCGTTGTAACCTACCGACCGGATATCGGACCGGGGTCGCAACCGCTCGACGACGAAATCCTGAATACGCTCGACGTGCAGGGCGACGTACATACTTTTCGTCCGCCAATAACCGAACTCGATGCTGGGCCGGAGGTGGTGGCCGCGGCGATGGATTTTCTGCGTCAGTTGCTGGCCGCGTTGCAGGCGACGCCGTTTGCTTCGCCGCAGTCGGTACGCTACTCGCTGTTGCAGTTCGATCCGGCAGTGCGCGACCAGATCAATGAGTTGCTGGGCGAGGGCGAAGTCAGTATTCAGACCGGCAGCGACCTGCATGCGCAGGAAACGGCTTTCACCGGCATCTGGCGAATCCGTGGCGCCAGCGTCGATGATGTCGAGGCCGGCGCGTTTCCCGCCGCCTTGCGTGATTTGGCGCTGGCGCGTGCGTTTCCAAGCGCTGCTGCGGCCGCGCCGCCGCCGGATCTGATGAACGCTCCGGCGCTGTATCACGAGATTCGCAGTCTTTCAGCGCAATGGGATGCCGGACGGGCGGCGCAGGTCATTAATCTGTCCTTGTTGCCGGCGACGCCGGAGGATCTGGCGTGGCTCGACGAGCAACTGGGCCGGATTTCCTTTTCCATCCTGTCGCGCGGCTTCGGCAACTGCCGCATCACCGCCACCGCCCTGCCTCACGTGTGGTGGGTGCAATACTTCAACGGCATGGAGAAGCTGATCCTCAACTCCATCGAGTTGGTGGATATCCCCGCCGTGGCTCTCGCCGCCGCCGAGGACTACGCCGACAGCAGCGTGCGCCTGGCCGAGTGGATCGCCTCGCTGGAGCAGGCCTGATGCAGTTCCCCGCGGGTTCCTTCGAGCGCACCGGCACCGCAGCCGGGACCACGCCGGAAATGTGCTTCGAGTGCGGCGTCTGCTGGCAGGTCTACGATCCGACGGAAGGCGACGCGGTGGCGCAGATTCCGCCCGGCACTCCGTTCGATGTCCTACCCGAGGGCTGGACCTGTCCCGGCTGCGAGGCTAGCCGGCACAGGTTCATGCCCCTGCCCGACGGGCATGGTTGATCCGGCCAACGTGCTGGCCGCCGCCTTCCGCCGCATCGCCGCCACGCGCATGGCCGGCTTGCCGATGAACCGTCCGGACCTGGCCATCGAGACCGTCGGCTTCCGTCCCTGGCAAGGCAAGCAGGTGGGGGTATTGATTCTGCCCTGGGCGATCAACCTGGTGGTGCTGCCGGACACGGATGAAAAGTTTCGTCCGCTGCGCGCCGACCAGCGCCAGTGCTGGCGCTTTCCCTCCGGCGACTACGACTTCATGGGCGGTAGCGAAGTCGAGTGCGGCTCCTACCATTTCTGTTCCCTGCTTTCCCCTGTTCCGTCCGATGAAATTTCGGGACCGATAGCGGCGCTGGAATTCGCCACACAGGCGATGGTCGAACTGTTTCAACCCGCCGGAAACGAAGTTGCGCAAGATGCAAGGGAACAGGCCCGCCTACAGGGCCTGTCGGTTTTGGCGTCTCCGCTCTCCCGGCGCGGGTTCATACTGGGCGGCAGGGCAGGCTAAACTATCGCATCTGCGCACTTCGCGGATTTTTCCGCCGCGCGAAATATTCGCACAAACATGATGTGTCCTGCTCTTGAAGTCAAACCCTCGCGTGGCGGAAATCCGCCCTATCTCTGTTCATGAGCATAGCCGGCAGTCTGAAACTCAAACTCGTCGTCGACGCCGAGCGCGTGGCAGCGGTCGAGATCGTGTCCACCCGGCCGCGCGCGGCGCGGCTGCTGGCGGGGAAATCGGTATCCGCTGCCCTGTCGTTGCTGCCT
Source organism: Pseudomonadota bacterium (assembly GCA_026399515.1). Taxonomy (GTDB): domain Bacteria; phylum Pseudomonadota; class Gammaproteobacteria; order Burkholderiales; family Rhodocyclaceae; genus JACRAR01. The sequence goes on from JAPLQT010000122.1 coordinate 108,229, forward strand.
CTGCTATTTACCGTCTGCGGCGGCGCCCAACGGTTGGCCGGAGCCGCCGCCGTGGCGGCGGCGCAAGGACGGGCGCAGCCGGCAACAGAGGCGGAGCGCCTGACCCTGTTGTGTGAGGCCACCCAGGAGCACCTCTGGCGGCTGTTGCTGGACTGGCCGCAACTCCTCGGCCAGGCGCAGTTGCAAACCGAATTTTCTGCCTGGTTTAGACGCCTGGCCTTGGCCGGCAAGTCCGGTTGCTGGCCGGATTGGGGCGATACTTTTGCCGACTTCGTCGCCACCGAAGTGCTGGGCATGCCGCTTGAGTCCTGGGAACAATTAGCCAGCTACGCGCCGGCCGGCGATGGCGAGAGCCTCGCGGAACGCCTGTGGAGAGCCTTGCCGGACGCGCCGCTGGAAGACCGGGGCGCCTGGCTGCCGCAGGCGTCAGCCGCGACGTTTGCGCAAGCCCTGGACGGCAGATGGGACGAAGCCTTTGAGCGTCATCCGGAATGGCAGGGCGCACCCGCAGAGACTGGTGCGCTGGCCCGCTGGCGCCTCCATCCGGCGCTGGCTTCTGCGTTGCTGCATTATGGCCGCGGTGCCCGGCCACGCCTGCTGGCGCGGCTGATGGACTTGGCACGGTGCGCGCGTTACATTGCTGATGGGGCCGACGCCGCTGCGGCCACGACTATCGATGCCTGTAGCGTTGCGCCGGGCATCGGCGTGGCAAGTGTCGAAACGGCCCGCGGCACCCTGTTGCACCGGGTGCGTCTGGAGGATGAGCGAGTGGCCGAATACACCTTGGTGGCGCCGACCGAGTGGAATTTTCACCCGCGCGGTGCCTTTGCTTCCCTGTTGTTCGGAGCGCCGGGCACCGACGGCGAGTCTTTGCGCCGCCATGCTTCTGCGCTGGCCCTGGCGCTCGACCCTTGTGTCCCCTATCAAATCGAGATCGAGCATGCATGAGATGGCGCTGGCCGAAGGCATTTTGCAACTGATCGAGGATGCCGCGCGCAACCAGGGGTTCACGTCGGTGCGCACGGTGTGCCTGGAGATCGGGCAGATGTCCAGCGTGGAACCGGATGCGTTGCGGTTTTGCTTCGATGCCGTGACGCGCGACAGCATCGCCGCCGGGGCGACCCTGGAGATCGTGGACACCCCCGGCCAGGGTTGGTGCATGCAGTGTTCGGCGACGGTGGCTATGCAGGCGTTGTATGATCCTTGTCCGCATTGCGGTTCCTACCAGGTGCAGGCCACCGGCGGCACCGAAATGCGCGTCAAGGAACTGGAAGTCGACTAGGAGGAGGGAAAGACCCTCCCCCCATCCCCCTCCCCGAGGAAGGGGGTGACTTTGGAATAGCCGCTGGCGCGGCTATATAAAATGGCTTGCTGCCTCCTTGGGGCGGCCCTACGGAGGCATCACGATGTGCACCACTTGCGGCTGCGGCAAAGGCGAAACCATGATCGACGGCGAGGCCCATGAGCATGAGCACGGCCACGAACATGTCCATGCCGATGGCACGCGCCATGTTCATCCCCATACCCACGACGGCGAACATGCCCACGAGCATGCATTCAGGCCGGTGCAAGGCCACCAGCACCTGCACTACGGGCACGGCCCGGCCCACACCCATGCGCCGGGCATGGCGCAAGGCCGCATGGTGCAGATCGAACAGGACAGCCTGGCGAAGAATAACGCCTACGCCGCGGCCAACCGCCGACGCTTCGCGGAGCGCGGCATCTTCGCCCTGAACCTCGTTTCCAGTCCCGGCTCGGGCAAGACCACGCTGCTGGTAAAAACCATCGCGGCGCTCAAGGGCCGGCTGCCGCTGGCCGTGATCGAAGGCGACCAGCAGACCAGCCAGGATGCCGAACGCATTCGCGCCACCGGTGCGCAAGCCATCCAGATCAATACCGGCAAGGGCTGCCATCTCGACGCCCACATGGTCGGCCACGCCCTCGAAAAACTCGATCTGCCCGATGCCGGCGTGCTGATGATAGAGAACGTCGGCAACCTGGTCTGTCCGGCCGCTTTCGATCTCGGCGAGGCGCACAAGGTGGCGATCCTGTCGGTCACCGAGGGCGAGGACAAGCCGATCAAGTACCCGGACATGTTCGCCGCCGCCGACCTGATGCTGCTCAACAAATGCGACCTGCTGCCCTATCTGAGCTTCGACGTCGACCAGGCGATCGCCTACGCCCGCCGCGTCAATCCGAAACTTGAAGTGATCCGAACCTCGGCCACCAGCGGCGAGGGCATGGAGGAGTGGCTGGCGTGGATCACGCGCGGCGCCGCGGCGGCGCAGGAGGCCGGAAAGCGCTGAAAGTGATCGCGCAGCGCATCCGTGTGACCGGGGTGGTCCAGGGCGTTGGTTTCCGGCCCTTCGTCTGGCGCCTGGCACATGAGCTGGCGCTGAGCGGCTGGGTGAGAAATGACGCCGAGGGTGTCGACATACTCGTAGAAGGTTCCGCGGAAAATCTCGATTTGGTGCTACGCCGGCTACGTCACGAAGCTCCGCCTCTGGCGCGTGTCGATTCGGTTGAGTCACGGATGAGCGCCCTAGTCGGATGCGATGGCTTCGCCATCCTGGATAGCCTGCCCGGCAAGGTCAGCACCGCCATCGGTCATGACAGCGCCACCTGCGCGGCATGCCTGGACGAGTTATGCGATCCGGCCGGCCGGCGCTGGCGGTATGCCTTCATCACTTGCACCCACTGCGGGCCGCGCTATACCGTCACGCATCATCTGCCCTATGATCGGCCGCAGACGACGCTGGCGCCGTTTCCCCTGTGCGCCGCTTGCGCGCGCGAGTATGCCGATCCGGGCGATCGGCGCTTTCACGCCGAAACGACTTGTTGCCCGAAGTGCGGTCCGCGCCTCGCTTTGCTCGATGCACTGGGCCGCACTAGCGAGATGGCCGACCCCATTGCGGCAACGCTCGAACGCCTGCGGCGCGGCGAGATTGTCGCCATCAAGGGACTCGGCGGCTTTCATCTCGTCTGCGATGCGCGCAATGCGGCTGCCGTCGCCCGCCTGCGCGAGCGCAAGGCGCGCGAGGAAAAACCTTTCGCGGTGCTGCTGGCAAACGCCGCATCGGCGGTCGAGTTTGTCGACCTGGCCGATGAAGATACGGCCTTGCTCGAATCATCCGAACGGCCGATCGTGCTGGCAAGAAAGCGCGCCGGAACGGATGCCGCGCTGCCCGGTTGCGCGCCCGGCCTGGCCTGGCTGGGCGTGATGCTGCCGGCCACGCCGATCCAGTTCCTGCTGTTCCATGAGGCGGCGGCAAGTCCGCCGGGTGTCGCCTGGCTGGCACTCGCCCAGCCCCTGGCCCTGGTGTGCACCTCCGCCAATCCGGGCGGGGAGCCGCTGGTGACGGGGAATGCCGAAGCCGTCGAGCGGCTGGCCGGCATTGCCGATGCCTTCCTGCTGCATGATCGCGACATCGCAGTGCCGAGCGGTAGCCAGTTCATCCGCCGCGCCCGCGGCTATACACCGCGCGCCATCCGCCTGGCCCGTTCCGGCCCCAGTGTGTTCGCCGCCGGCGGCTGGTTCAAGAACACCATCTGCGTCACGCGCGGCGACGAGGCTTTCGTCTCGCAACATATCGGTGATCTCGACAATGCCGCGACCTGTGGTTTCCTCGACGAAACGCTGGCGCACCTGCTCGACATTCTCGACGTGGCGCCGCAAGTCGTCGCGCACGACCTGCATCCGGATTTCTACAGCAGCCGCTACGCCATCGAATTCGCCGCGCGCCACGACCTTCCCGTCATAGCCGTGCAGCACCACCATGCCCACATCGCGGCGCTGCTGGCCGAACATCGCTACGCCGAACCGGTGATCGGGCTGGCGCTGGATGGAGTGGGCCTGGGTGGCGATGGCGCGGCCTGGGGCGGCGAACTGCTGCGCGTCGACGGTGCGCGCTTCACACGGCTCGGCCACCTGCGGCCGCTGTCGATGCCCGGCGGCGACCGCGCGGCGCGCGAACCGTGGCGCATGGCCGCGGCGGTATTGCATGCGCTCGGCCGCGATGCGGAAATCCTGACGCGTTTTGCTGCCCAGCCGGCCGCGACCACGCTGGCGCAGATGCTGGCGCGCGGCGTAAATTCACCGCCGACTTCAAGCATGGGACGCGCTTTCGATGCCGCCGCGGGGCTGCTCGGGGTGCGGGCGGTGGCCTCGTTCGAGGGGCAGGCGGCGATGCTGCTGGAGGGATTGGCGGCAACTTACCGCGATGTCATGCCGCCGAGCGACGCTTACCGCATCGGCAGTGACGGCACGCTGGACCTGCTGCCGCTCTATCGCATGCTGGCGGAATGTTCCGATGCCGCTTACGGCGCCGCCGTATTTCATGCCACCTTGGCGGCGGCCCTGGCCGACTGGGTGGAGCAGTCGGCCAGCCGCGAAGGGCTCAAGACGGTCGCTTGCGGCGGCGGCTGTTTCCTGAACCACATCCTGAGCGGCAAACTGGCTACACTATTGGCTCGACGCGGCCTGCGCGTCCTCATGGCGCGAGCTTTGCCGCCCAACGACGGCGGTCTCAGCCTGGGACAGGCATGGATCGCCCTACAGACTTACGGAGAATAGAACATGTGTCTGGCATTGCCGGCCCAAGTGGTCGAAATCAGAGGGAACGACCTGGGTGTGGTCGATCTTGGCGGCGTCCGGAAAGAAGTTTCCCTCGCCCTCATCGATGATGTCGCCGTCGGCGATTACGTGATCATCCATGTCGGCTACGCACTGACCAAGCTCGACCCGGAAGAGGCGGCGAAGACGCTAGCCTTGTTCGAGGAAATGGGTACGGTGGAGACGCAACTCCAATGAAATACGTCGACGAGTTTCGCGATGGCGAAGTGGCGAAAGGCCTGGCTGTCGCCATCGCGGCCGAGGCGAAACCTTCGCGCAATTACAGTTTCATGGAGTTCTGCGGCGGCCATACCCATGCCATCTCGCGTTATGGCGTAGCCGATCTGCTGCCGGCCAATGTGCGGATGATCCACGGCCCCGGCTGCCCGGTGTGCGTATTGCCGATCGGCCGCATCGATCTGGCGATCCGCCTTGCCCTGGACCGCGGCGTGATCCTGGCCACCTACGGCGACACGCTGCGGGTGCCGGCTTCCGGCGGGCTGTCGCTATTGAAGGCGAAAGCACGCGGCGGCGATATCCGCATGGTGTATTCGACGGCGGACGCGCTGAAGATCGCCCGCGAAAATCCGCAGCGCGAGGTGGTGTTTCTCGCCATCGGCTTCGAGACCACCACGCCGCCCACCGCGCTGGCGATACGCGAGGCGCGGAGGCAAGGGCTGAAGAATTTCAGCGTGCTCTGCAACCACGTGTTGACGCCCTCGGCCATCACCCACATTCTCGAATCGCCGGAAGTGCGTCAGTACGGCACCGTGCCATTGGACGGCTTCATCGGTCCGGCGCACGTCAGCACGGTGATCGGCAGCCGGCCCTACGAGCATTTCGCCGAGGAGTACAGGAAGCCGGTGGTGATCGCCGGTTTCGAGCCGCTCGACGTGATGCAGGCGATCCGCATGCTGGTGCGCCAGGTCAACGAAGGGCGCGCCGAAGTCGAGAACGAATTCAGCCGCGCGGTGACTCGCGACGGCAATCTCAAGGCGCAGGCGCTGGTCTCGGAAGTCTTCGAGTTGCGCCGCAGCTTCGAATGGCGCGGTCTCGGCGAGGTTCCTTACTCGGCCTTGCAGATCCGCGCCGGTTTCGCGGAATTCGACGCCGAGCGCCGCTACCAGTTGACCTATGTGCCGGTGCCGGACAACAAGGCCTGCGAATGCGGCGCCATCCTGCGCGGCGTCAAGAAGCCGCAGGACTGCAAGATTTTCGGCACGGTGTGCACACCGGAGAACCCGATGGGCTCATGCATGGTCAGCTCGGAAGGCGCCTGCGCGGCGCATTACACCTACGGCCGGTATAAGGATTTCCCGTCAGAGGCGACGGCATGAGCACGGTGCGCAAAAACTACGTGCGTCCTCTCGATTTCAAGCAGGGCCGGGTGGACATGTCGCATGGCTCGGGCGGGCGTGCCATGGCGCAATTGATCGAGGAATTGTTCGCATCGGCCTTCGCCAACGAATACCTGGCCCAGGGCAACGACGGCGCCTTGCTGCCACCGCCCGCTGGTCGTCTGGTGATGGCCACCGATGCCCATGTCGTTTCACCGCTGTTCTTCCCCGGCGGCGACATCGGTTGCCTGTCCATCCACGGCACTATCAACGATGTCGCCGTGATGGGGGCGCAGCCGCTGTGGATAGCAGCAAGCTTCATCCTCGAGGAAGGCTTTCCGCTGGGAGATCTGAAGCGCATCGTCGACTCCATGGCCGCCGCGGCGCGCGAGGCCGGCGTGTCCGTCGTCACGGGCGACACGAAGGTGGTGGAGCAGGGCAATGCGGACGGCGTCTTCATCACCACCACCGGCGTCGGCGTGGTGCCTGAGGGAGTGCTGCTTTCGGGCGACCGGGCGCGTCCTGGCGACGCGATCCTGGTCTCGGGCACGCTGGGCGATCATGGCATGGCGATCATGAGCAAGCGCGAGAATCTTTCCTTCGATGCGCCCATCGTCTCCGATACCGCGGCGCTACACGGCCTGATCGCAAGCTTGCTGGAAACAGGCGTCGATCTTCGCGTGTTGCGCGATCCGACGCGCGGCGGGCTGGCCACCACGCTCAACGAGATCGCTCGCCAGTCGGGCGTCGGCATGCTGCTGTCGGAGGCCGCCATTCCGGTGAAGCCTGTCGTGGCGGCGGCCTGCGAATTTCTCGGCCTCGACCCGCTGTATGTGGCGAACGAAGGCAAGCTGGTGGTGATCTGCGCGGCGGCCGATGCCGAGCGCCTGCTCGCCGCCATGCGCGCCCATCCGCTGGGGCACGATGCCGCTTTGATCGGCACGGTGCATGAGGATGCCCATCACTTCGTGCAGATGAAAACCAGCTTCGGCGGCCGGCGCATCGTCGATTGGCTCACCGGCGAGCAGTTGCCGAGAATTTGCTAGGCCGCCGAATCGTGCGCGTCCTGTTCCTCACCCACAGCTTCAACAGCCTGACCCAGCGCCTGTATGCGGAGCTGGGCGAGCGCGGCCACGAGGTCTCGATCGAATTCGACATCGCCGATACCGTGGCGGAGGAAGCGGTGGCGCAGTTCCAGCCCGATCTCATCGTCGCGCCTTTTCTCAAGCGCGCGATTCCGGCATCGATCTGGTCGCAACACCTGTGTCTCATCGTCCATCCCGGCATCGTTGGCGACCGCGGACCATCGGCGCTCGATTGGGCGATACAGGAGGGCGAGGAATCCTGGGGCGTCACGGTGCTACAGGCCGAAGCGGAAATGGATGCAGGACCGATCTGGGCCACAACGGAGTTTCCCCTGCGACGCGGCAAGAAGGCCAGCGTGTATCGCAACGAAGTGACTGAGGCAGCCTGTGGCGCGGTGCTACAGGCGGTGCTGCGGATAAGCGAGTTCAATGCCGGGCGCTGGGCGCCTTGGCGCATCGCCGAGGCGCGCTCTCCAGTGCGCGGCCGCTTGCGGCCGTTGATGAAGCAGGCCGAGCGCGCCATCGACTGGCGGCAGGACGACAGCGCCAGCGTGTTGCGCAAGATCGATGCCGGTGATGGTGTCCCCGGCGTCGCCGACCTCTGGTTCGGTGTTCCGTGCCACGTCTTCGATGCCTGGCCGGAAGCGCGTCTGCGCGGAACCCCCGGCGAGGTCATCGCACGCCGCGAAACCGCCTTGCTGCGGGCGACCCGGGACGGTGCAGTCTGGGTCGGCCACGCCAGGCGCGCGGACGGCATCAAGCTGCCTGCCACGCTCGCCTTCGCGACCGAGGCCGCCGCCGTGCCCGAAGCGCCTCTGGAAGGATGGTGGGCGCCTGACCATGCCACCTGGCAGGACATCCGCTACGAAGAGGCGAATGACGTCGGCTTCCTGCATTTCGAGTTCTACAACGGCGCCATGGGCACGCGGCAATGCCAGCGCTTGCAAGCGGCTTTCGAATGGGCGCAGACCCGGCCGACGCGCGTGATCGTGCTGGCCGGCGGCAAGGACTTCTGGTCCAATGGTATACATCTCAACCTGATCGAAAACGCCGAGAGCGCAGCCGATGAATCCTGGGCCAACATCAATGCCATCGACGATCTCGCCGAAGCCATCCTGCGTTGCGGCTCGCAGCTCACGGTGGCGGCGCTCGCCGGCAACACCGGCGCCGGCGGCTGCTTCCTGGCGCGCGCCGCGGATCAGGTGTGGGTGCGCGCAGGCGTCATGCTGAATCCGCATTACAAGAACATGGGCAATCTCTATGGCTCGGAGTTCTGGACTTACCTGCTGCCGCCGCGCGTCGGCGCGGACGGCGCGCGGAACATCATGCAGCGCCGCCTGCCGATGACGGCCCGGCAGGCGGTCGACAGCGGTTTCTACGACCTGTGCATCGAGGCGGAACAGGGCAAGTCGGATAGGCAGCTTGCCGCCAAGCGCGCGCGGCGTGCCGCTGACGAGGCGGCGAAACCCCTCGCTGAATATCGCGCGGAAGAACTGACGCAGATGCGGCGCAATTTCTACGGCTTCGACCCGAGCTACCACTACGCCCGCCACCATTTCGTCCATAAGGTGCCGCATGCGTGGACGCCGCGCCACCTGGCGCGCCATAGAGACAAGCCCGGCGAACGAGCGGCCTGAACATGACGACGGTTCTGCCCCCCATCCTGATTGTCGACGACGAGGTGCGCTCGCTCGAAGCCTTGCGCCGCACCCTGGAAGAGGACTTCACGGTGTTCACCGTTCCCAGCGCCGAGGAAGCGTTGACGGTGCTGCGCCGAGAATTCATCCAGGTGGTGTTGTGCGACCAGCGCATGCCCGGCATGTCCGGCGTCGAGTTTCTCAAACAGGTCCGCGACGAGTGGCCCGATGTCGTGCGCATCATCATTTCCGGCTATACCGATGCCGAGGACATCATCGCGGGCATCAACCAGGCCGGCATCTGGCAGTATCTGATGAAGCCCTGGCAGCCCGAGCAACTGCTGCTGACCCTGAAAGGCGCGGCAAAGCTGCATAGCCTGCAACAGGACAACCAGCGCCTCTCGCTCGATCTGCGCGACAGCCCGCGGGAATTGCAGCAGCGCGTCGACAGCAAGCGCGCCCAGGTGAGAGCGCTCTCCGGGTTTGAGAAACTCGCGCGCGCGCCGCAGAGTCCGCTCAACGCCGTGTGCACTCTGGCGGCCCGCTTCGCGCCGCACGACTTGGCTATCCTGGTGACGGGGGAGTCCGGCACCGGCAAGGAACTCCTGGCCCGCGCCATCCACTATGCCAGTGCGCGGGGCGACAAGGCTTTCGTGGTCGAGAACTGCGGCGCGCTGCCGGATACCCTGCTCGAATCGGAACTCTTCGGCCACAAGCGCGGCGCCTATACCGGCGCCTATGAGGATCGCATCGGCCTGTTCCAGCAGGCGGACGGCGGCACCATCTTCCTCGACGAGATCGGCGAGACCTCGCCGGCCTTCCAGGTCAAGTTGCTGCGCGCCTTGCAGGAAGGCGAAATACGCCCGTTGGGCAGCCCCCGCCCGCTATCGGTGAATGTGCGGGCGATCGCCGCCACCAACCGCGACCTCGAACAGGAAGTCCGCGAGGGACGCTTCCGCGAAGATCTCTACTACCGACTCGCCGCCGTGACCCTGCACATGCCGTCGCTGCGCGAGCGGCCGGTGGATATTCCGCTGATCGCCACCGGCCTGCTGGAGCGCGGCCAGGCGCTGCTCCAGCGCAAGGTGCAAGGCTTCACCCGCGAGGCCATGGACTGCCTGTGCGCCTACCGCTGGCCGGGTAATGTGCGCGAACTTTCCAACGAAATCCTGCGCATGCTGGCGCTCGCCGACGGCGAATGGCTGGGTGCCGAGCTGTTGAGCAGCCGGGTGCTCACCGCCGCCGGCGAGGAGTCCCAGGAAGGAGAATTGTCGTTGCTGGCGGGATTCGACGGCGGTCTCAAGGAACGCATGGAACAGCTGGAAGCGCGCGTGGTCAAGGAAGTCCTGATCCGTCACCGCTGGAACAAGACGCACGCCGCCGCCGAGCTCGGGCTGTCGCGGGTCGGCCTGCGTTCCAAGCTGGCGCGTTACGGGCTGGACAAACCATGAACCTGCTGTGGCTCCAATCCGGCGGGTGCGGCGGCTGTACCCTGTCATGGCTGGGCGTGGAAGGGATGCCCTTGTTTGCCACGCTGGCCGATGAAGGCATCGAGATCCTGTGGCACCCGAGCCTGTCGGAAGCCAGCGCGGCCGAAGCCCTGGCGCTGATCGGCGCCTGCGCGGACGGGAGCCGGCCGCTGGACATGCTCTGCGTCGAGGGATCGCTGTTGCGCGGTCCGAATGGCAGCGGCCGATTCCATATGTTGTCCGGCACCGGGGAATCCATGATCAGCTGGGTTCGGGCGCTGGCGTCGCGGGCGCGCCACGTGGTGGCGGTGGGCAGTTGTGCGGCCTACGGCGGCGTGACGGCGGCCGGCGTCAATCCGGCCGATGCCTGCGGGCTGCAATACGACGGCGACACGCTCGGCGGCTTGCTCGGCGCGGAGTTTCGCGCCGGCGGCGGATTGCCTGTCATCAACATCGCCGGCTGCCCGACGCACCCGGACTGGGTCAACGAAACCCTGATCGCGTTGTCGCGCGGCAGCATGACTCGCGAGGACCTGGATGATTTCGGCCGGCCGCGTTTCTATGCCGGCCAGTTGGTGCACCATGGCTGTCCGCGCAACGAGTTCTACGAATTCAAGGCCAGCGCCGACAAGCCTTCCGACCAGGGCTGCCTGATGGAGCATCTCGGTTGCAAGGGCACCCAGGCGCATGCCGACTGCAATCTCCGCCTGTGGAACGGCAGCGGCTCCTGCCTGCGCGGCGGCTACGCCTGCATCCGCTGTACCGATCCGGGTTTCGAGGAACCCGGTCATCCCTTCGCCGTAACCCCGAAGATCGCCGGCATCCCGATCGGCTTGCCGACCGACATGCCCAAGGCATGGTTCATCGCGCTCGCCGCGCTGTCCAAGTCGGCGACGCCGTCGCGGGTCCGCGAGAACGCCACGGCCGACCACATCCTGCGTGCGCCGAGCGTCAAGAAGCCGGGGCGCTGAGCATGACACGACTTGTCGTCGGACCTTTCAACCGCGTCGAGGGCGACCTCGAAGTGACGCTCGATATCGACGCGGGCGCGGTGCGCAGCGCCCAGGTCAATTCGCCGATGTATCGGGGTTTCGAGCAGATACTGCAAGGCAAGGCGCCGGCCGATGCCCTGGTGTTCGTCCCGCGCATTTGCGGCATCTGCTCGGTGGCGCAGTCGGCGGCGGCGGCGCAGGCGCTGGCCACTGCAATGGGTCTGGTCCCGCCGCGCAACGGCCGGCTGGCGGCCAACCTGACGCTGGCGACGGAAAACCTGGCCGACCACCTGACGCATTTCTACCTGTTCTTCATGCCCGATTTTGCCCGCACTGCATATCGGAACCGTCCCTGGTTCGCCGATGCCGAGCCGCGTTTTCGGGCACTGACGGGCACCGCCGGCAACGAGATCCTGCCGCCGCGCACCGCCTTCATGCACCTGATGGGGCTGCTTGCCGGCAAGTGGCCGCATACCCTGGCGTTGCAGCCGGGCGGCTCATCGCGCCCGTTGCAGGCCTCGGAAAAAATCCGCCTCTATCGCCAGTTGCGCGAATTCCGCGGCTTCCTCGAACGCACGCTGTTCGGCGATACGCTGGAGGCGATCGTATCCCTGGACAGTTGCGCCGCGCTGGAAAACTGGAGCGACGCCCGGCCGCCCCAGGCGAGCGATTTTCGGCGCTTTCTCGGGATTGCGGGCGACCTCGGCCTGGCGAGGCTCGGGCGCGCCAGGGATAGCTTCATCAGCTATGGCAGCTATCCGCAAGCGGATGGCGAGAGCCGGCTTTTCCCCTCCGGTGTCTGGGACGGCGGCAGGCACGCGATGAACAGCGCCGATATCCGCGAGGACGTCAGCCATGCCTGGTATGCCCAGGCCGAGGCGCCGCAGCATCCCGCGCAGGGCTCTACGGTGCCGCTGGTCGACAAGCCCGGTGCCTATAGCTGGTGCAAGGCGCCACGCTGGCAGGGGCGCGTGGTCGAGACCGGCGCGCTGGCGCGGCAGGTGGTGGCGGGCCAGCCCTTGTTGCGGGCTCTCGTGGAAGCTGACGGCGGCAACGTCATGAGCCGGGTGGTGGCGCGCTTGATCGAGATTGCCCGCGTCCTGCCCGAAATGGAAGCCTGGGCCAGAGAGCTGGAACCCGGCGAGCCCTACTGCGTCGTCGGCGAGATGCCGCAGGAAGCCTCTGGCGAAGGCCTGGTCGAAGCCGCGCGCGGCGCGCTGGGTCACTGGCTGTCGGTGCGGCGCGGCCGCATCCACAGCTACCAGATCGTGGCCCCCACAACTTGGAACTTTTCACCGCGCGATGCCCAAGGCATTCCCGGCGCCCTCGAACAGGCGCTGGTCGGCGCGCCGGTGGAAGACGGCGAAGATGCCCCGCTGGCGGTGCAGCACATCGTGCGCTCGTTCGATCCGTGCATGGTATGCACGGTGCATTGATAGGAAAACGCCATGGAACGCTTCACCATTTCGCTTGACGAAGACCTGGCCATCGAGTTCGATCGTCTGATTGCCCAACGCGGTTACCGCAACCGTTCCGAGGCGGTTCGCGACCTGTTGCGCGGCCAACTGGAGTCGTCGCGCTTGGCGCGCGGCGAGGCCCGGTACTGCGTGGCCAATCTGTCGTATGTGTATAACCATCACGAACGCGAACTGGCTGAGCGTCTGACGGAGATCCAGCACCAGCATCACGACCTCACCGTATCCACCTTGCATGCCCACCTCGACCATGAAAATTGCATCGAGAGCGTCATCCTCAAAGGGCCGACGCAGGCCGTGCGCGCTTTCGCCGATGCCTTGATGGCCGAGCGCGGTGTACGCCACGGTAGCCTCAACCTGGTTTCGGTGGCGGCCGAGCAAGGCAACCATACGCATGGGTACACTCCAAAGGGTAAACGGAGCGGCGCCCATCTGCACCTCAAGCCGAGATCCTGACATGGGCACAGCCGCAAAACCGCCGCGCGAGCCGGACAGTGGCGCGATGCAGATGCTGGAAACGCTGGCGGCCTCGGCCGGCGCCGCCGCCGGCGAGCATGTCTGGATCGACGTGATCCAGAAGATGGACGAGGTCTATCACGACCTGCTCGAATACGAGGTCGCGCTCGAAGACAAGAATGCAGCGCTCGAGGAATCGCAGCAATTCATCACCAGCGTGTTGATGTCGATGTCCGATATCCTGGTCGTTTGCAACCGCGCCGGCATCATCGAAGACGTCAACCAGTCGCTGCTGGCGCTGACGGGCAAGACCGAGAACGAAATGAAGGGCCGGGCGATCTTCGACCTGCTGGCCGATGAAGCCTCGCGCCAGCAAATGCAGCATTACTTCGCCGGCCACGGCGGCGAGACCTTGCACGATTTCGAGCTGCAATTGTCCACCGCATCCGGCGGCAGCGTGCCGGTTTCGGTGAATTGCACGCCGCGCTACAGCGGCGTCGGCAAGCTGCTCGGCATGGTCGTCACCGGCCGGCCGGTGGGTGAACTGCGCCGCGCGTACAAAGCTCTGCGCCGGACCCATGAAGAGCTGAAGCGCACCCAGCAGCAGTTGCTGCACTCGGAGAAGATGGCCTCCCTCGGCCGCCTGGTCGCGGGTGTCGCCCACGAACTCAACAACCCGATCAGTTTCGTCCTCGGCAACGTGATTGCGTTAAAACGCTATGCCGAACGACTGCACAGCTATCTCGATGCCGTGCATCGCTCCCTGCCGGATGCGGAGATAATGAAACTGCGCCGGGACTTGCGCATCGACCGCATCGTCGAGGATCTGCCGCCGCTGATCGAAGGCACCGTCGAGGGCGCCCAGCGCACCCGCGACATCGTCGACAGCCTCAAGCGTTTTTCGGCCATCGACCGCGACGAGCAGGTTCGCTTCGACCTGGTGGGGGTCATCGAGCGCGCCGTGCATTGGGTGACGAAGATAGGCAGCGACAAGTTCCGTGTCGACTTGAAACTGCCCGAGCAACTACCGATGACAGGCTCGCCGGGACAGATGCAGCAGGTGGTGATGAACCTGGTGCAAAACGCCTGCGACGCCACCGCCGAAGTCGCCGATGCACGCCTGACGGTGACCGGACGTATCGAGGGCGACAGTCTGTTGCTGGGTTTCTATGACAACGGACCGGGTATCGGCCTGGCGAATCTGCCGCATATCTTCGATCCCTTCTTCACCACCAAGCCGGTCGGCAAGGGGACCGGTCTGGGTTTGGCGATCAGCTACGGCATCGTCGAACGCCATGGCGGCCATCTGGCCGCCGACAACCACGCCGAGGGAGGCGCGGTGTTCCTGTTGACGCTGCCGCTGGCCGAATAAACGCCGGGATCGGCGTCAGCGAAACACCACTGTTTTTGTGCCATGCACCAGCACGCGGTCTTCCAGGTGGTAGCGCAGGCCGCGGGCGAGCACGGCTTTCTCGATGTCTTTGCCGTAGCGCACCATGTCTTCGACCGAGTCGGAGTGATCGATGCGGATGACATCCTGCTCGATGATCGGACCCTGGTCGAGATCGGCGGTGACGTAATGGCAGGTGGCGCCGATCAGCTTGACCCCGCGTTGATAGGCCTGGTGATAGGGCTTGGCGCCGACGAAGCTGGGCAGGAAACTGTGATGGATGTTGATGATCCGGCCCGGATAGGCGGTGCATAGCCGAGGCGGGAGGATCTGCATGTAACGCGCCAGCACCATGGTGTCGGCTTGCGCGGCGATCGACAGGCACATGGTGGAAGGGAATGCCGTGCCATTCGACGAAGCCCTTGAGCGTGTCGTGATTCGAGATGACGCAGGGGATCTCGATGTCGAGTTCCTTCGACTGCCAGCGCGCGAGCAGGTCATACAGGCAATGTTCCTGCTTCGACACTAGGATCACCACCCGCTTCTTGCGGGCGCTGTCGCTGAGCGTCCAGTCCATCGCCAATTCGGACGCGATGGGCTGGAATTTCCGGGCGAACTCGGCGATGTCGAAAGGCAGCGAGGCGGCCTTGACTTCGATGCGCATGAAATACCGGCTCGGTCCGCCTTCCGGCGTATCGGCGTGGTAGCTCGACTCGAGGATCCAGCCCCGGTGTTCGGCGATGAAGCCGGCGACCCGGGCGATGATGCCGACGCGGTCCGGGCAGGACGCGGCCAGGGTGTAGAAACGCTCGTGATGCATCAGATACGCTCGCTGGCGCTCCGGATCTGCGCGTCGAGTTCGGCGTAGTTCATGGTGACCGGATACTGCGGGAATTCCCGGATGACGTTTTCCGGGGGACGGAACAGGATGCCGGCATGTGCTTCGCCCAGCATGGCCGTGTCGTTGTAGGAATCGCCGGCGGCGATGACCTTGAATTTGAGTTCCCTGAAGCGCTTGACCGCCTCGCGTTTCTGCTCCGGCATGCGCAGGTGATAGTTGACCACGAAGCCGCTCTTGTCGGTTTCCAACTGGTGGCAGAACAAGGTCGGCATGCCCAGTTGCTGCATCAGCGGCATGGCGAATTGGTAAAAGGTGTCGGAAAGGATGATGACCTGAAAGCGTTGGCGCAAATCGTCGAGAAAGTCCTTGGCGCCAGCCATCGGTCCCATCGCCGCGATCACCTTCTGGATGTCCGGCAGGCCCAGCTTGTGCTGCGCCAGCAGGGCCAGCCGGCCCTTCATCAGTTTGTCGTAGTCCGGTTCATCGCGGGTGGTGCGGCGCAGTTCCGGGATGCCGGTGCGTTGGGAAAACTCGATCCAGATCTCCGGAACCAGCACACCCTCAAGGTCTAGGCAGACAAGTTGCACGTAAAACTCCCCAATCACGAAAAGGGGAATTGTACCTGCTTCGCCGCATCCGGCGCCGTCGGCAATGTGTCGTTGCGAGGGAAAATGCCGGTGGACTGTGACAGGGGCGGGTACAACGACTACAATGGCATTGTGATCGACGATTCCATCTCCGTCTGCCTAACCCATCACTTCCTGATCGCCATGCCCGCCATGGTCGATCCCAGTTTTTCCCGTTCCCTGACTTACATCTGCGAGCACAACGAGCAGGGCGCCCTGGGCATCATCGTCAACCGCCCCATCGACATGGATATCGCCACCCTGTTCGAGCGCGTCAATATTCCCTTCGAGGCGGACGCGGGGCCGTCCTCCATCGGCGCCATGCCGGTGTATTTCGGCGGCCCGGTGCAGACCGACCGGGGTTTCGTGCTGCATCGCCCGGCCGGCCATTGGCAATCGACGCTGATCGTCAAGGATGACATCGGCCTGACCAGCACCCGCGATATCCTGCTCGAAATGGCGGCCACCGGCGGGCCTTCCGAAATCCTGGTGACCCTGGGCTACGCCGGCTGGTCGGCCGGGCAGATCGAATGGGAGCTGTCGCAGAACGCCTGGCTGACCGTCGCCGCCGATCCTCAGATACTCTTCGAACTGCCGCCTGAAGAGCGTCTGGTGGCGGCGATGCAACTCCTCGGCGTGGATTTCGCCAACCTCTCCGAAGTGGCGGGACATGCCTGAAGGCCTGGTCCTGGCTTTCGATTTCGGCCTCAAGCGGATCGGCGTGGCTATCGGTGAAACCTTGCTGGGCCAGGCCCGGGCGCTGACCGCCATCGTTGCCGAAGCCAGCGATGCGCGTTTCGCCGCGATCGGCGAGCTGATCGCCGAATGGCAGCCGGCGCGCCTGGTGGTCGGCCTGCCGAGCGCCATGGACGGAAGCGAACACGCCATGAGCGCGCGCTGCCGCCGTTTTGCCCACCAGCTCGAAGGCCGGTTCGGCCTGCCGGTCAGCCTGGTCGACGAACGCCTCAGTTCCATCGAGGCCGAGCGCCGCCTGACTGATGCCGGCCTGGACTGGCGGGCACGCAAGCAGCAGGTAGACGCCGCCGCCGCACAAATCATTTTGCAGGATTATTTCGATGCCCAAAAAACCAAGCTTGCCGAAGTTACCTGAGGCCGAAGCCTTGCTCCGCACCCTGGTGGCGGCGATGAAGCCGCATGCCGGGCCTGCCATGGCGCTGGTCGGCATCCACACCGGCGGCGTCTGGCTGGCGGAACGGCTGCATGCGGCGCTCGGCTTGAGTGTGCCGCTGGGCAGCATCGATGTCTCGTTTCACCGCGACGACTACGCCAGCAAGGGATTGCGCCGCGGCGCCAAGGGCTCCTCGATTCCCTTCGATGTCGCCGCCGCCGAAATCGTCATCGTCGATGATGTGCTCAACACCGGCCGCACCATCCGCGCCGCGATGAACGAGCTGTATGACTACGGCCGCCCAGCCCGCATCGACCTGGCCGTGCTGGTCGACCGCGGCGGCCGCGAACTGCCGATCTGCGCCCGCTATTGCGCCCACACTCTGGCGCAAGCTTTGCCTGCGGCCCAGGAGCTGGTGCTGGCGCGTGCCGGCGACGACGTTTCTTCTCCCCTCAGTCTCATGCTCAAGGACCGGCACGATGCGTGACAAGCCGCAAAATCTCCAGCTCAACGCCCACGGCGAACTCCAGCACCTGCTGACCATCGAAGGCTTGCCGCGCGAAATTCTCACCCGGATTCTCGATACCGCCGCGCCCTTCACCGAGGTTGCCGAGCGCGAGGTAAAGAAACTTCCCTTGCTGCGTGGCAAAAGCGTCTTCAACCTGTTCTTCGAGAATTCGACGCGCACCCGGACCACGTTCGAGATCGCCGCCAAGCGTCTTTCCGCCGACGTCATCAATCTCAACATCAACACCTCCAGCACCGCCAAGGGTGAGACCTTGCTGGATACCGTGGATAACCTGGTGGCGATGCAGGCCGACATGTTCGTGGTGCGCCACGCGGCGAGCGGCGCGCCCCACCTGATCGCCGGGCACCTGGCCAACATCGGCAACCGGCACATCCACGTCGTCAATGCCGGCGACGGCCGCCATGCGCACCCGACGCAGGGCTTGCTCGACATGTACACCATCCGCCACTACAAGAAGGATTTCTCACAATTGACCGTGGCCATCATCGGGGACGTGCTCCACTCGCGCGTGGCGCGTTCGCAGATCCATGCCCTGACCATACTCGGCGTGCCGGAAGTGCGGGTGATCGCGCCCAAGACGCTGTTGCCATCCGCAGTCGAACGCATGGGCGTGCGGGTCTTCCACGACATGACGGAGGGCTTGCGCGGCGTCGATGTGGTGATGACCCTGCGCCTGCAGAACGAACGCATGCAGGGCGCGCTGCTGCCCAGTCCGCAGGAATTCTATAAATCCTACGGCCTGACGCCGGAGAAACTGCAACAAGCCAAGCCCGATGCGATCGTCATGCACCCCGGGCCGATGAACCGCGGCGTCGAGATCGATTCGGTGGTCGCCGATGGCGCGCATGCGGTGATCCTGCCCCAGGTCACCTTCGGCATCGCCGTGCGCATGGCGGTGATGAGCATGCTGGCGGGAGGTTGAGGTACAAATGAAAATCCATATCCAGAACGGGCGCGTCATCGATCCGGCCAACGGCATCGACCGGATGGCCGACGTTTTCATCGCCAAGGGCCGCATCGTCGGCGTCGGGGCCGTACCGCCGGACTTCGAAGCCAGCGGCACTGTCGATGCCACCGGCTGCATCGTCTGTCCGGGCCTGGTCGATCTGTCGGCGCGTTTGCGCGAGCCCGGTTACGAATATCGCGCCACGCTCGAATCGGAAATGGCCGCTGCCGCTGCCGGCGGCGTTACCAGCCTGGCGATCCCGCCCGACACCGATCCGCCGCTGGACGAACCGGGGCTGGTCGAGATGCTCAAGCATCGCGCGCGCCTGCCGGAATTCGCCCATGTCTACCCGGTCGGCGCCCTGACCCTCAAGCTGGGCGGCGAACACCTCACCGAGATGGCCGAACTGGCCGAGGCCGGCTGCGTCGCCTTTGGCCAGGCCAACGTCGCCATCGTCGATACCCAGGTGCTGTTGCGCGCCATGCAGTACGCTTCCACATTCGCATTCCCGGTCTGGCTTCAGGCGCAGGATCCGTTTCTGGCCAGAAACGGCGTCGCCCATGACGGAGAGGTGGCGAGCAGGCTCGGCCTGACCGGCATCCCGGTGGCGGCCGAGACCATCGCCCTGACGACCATCCTGCAACTAGCCCGCGAGACCGGCGCGCAAGTGCACCTGACCCGCATCTCCAGCGCCGCCGGCCTGGAGATCATCGCCGCCGCGCGGCGCTCCGGTATCTCGGTGACCTGCGACATTTCCGCCCATCACCTGCATCTGTGCGAGCGCGACATCGGCAACTTCGATTCACACGCCCGCCTCGCGCCGCCGCTGCGCGCCGAGTCGGACCGCGATGCGCTGCGCCGCGGACTGGCCGACGGCACCATCAACGCCCTGTGTTCCGACCACACGCCGGTGGATGACGACGCCAAACAGATGCCGTTCGACGATGCCGAACCGGGCGCCACCGGCCTGGAACTGCTGTTGCCGCTCACACTGAAATGGGCCGCCGAAATGAAGCTGCCGTTGTCGCAGGCGCTGGCACGCGTGACTTGCGAACCGGCGCGCATCCTCGGCATCGAGGCCGGCACCCTGTCGCCGGGTGCGCCGGCCGACATCTGCATCTTCGACCCGCAGGCCAGCTTCCAGGTCAGCCGCGAGTCGCTGCGCAGCCAGGGCAAGAACACCTCCTTCCTCGGCGTGAAATTGCCCGGACGCGTGCGCTATACCTTGATCGACGGACATCTGGCCTACTCGACGGCGTTTTCCTGAGCATTGCAGCGACCGACTGCCATGTCCGAGACGGTCGTCGTTATCGACTTCGAAACCACCGGTCTGTCCCCCGAGCAAGGCGCGCGGGCGACCGAAGTGGCGGCCGTGGTGGTCTCCAACGGCGCCATCGTCGACCGCTACCAGAGCCTGATGAATGCCGGTGTGCGCATTCCTCCCTTCATCGAAGCGCTGACTGGCATCAGCAACCGCATGGTGCGCGAGGCACCGACGGCGGGCACGGTGATGGCCGAGTTGGCCGACTTCATCGGCGAGACCCCACTGGTCGCGCACAACGCCGCCTTCGATCGGAAATTCCTGCAAGCCGAGCTGCAACGCATCGGCCGGCCGCAACGCGCGACTATGCTCTGCTCGATGCGCATGGCGCGGCGCATCTACCCGGATGCGCCGAATCACCAACTGGCAACCCTGGTGCGCCACGCCCGCGTCGCCGAGACCGGCGCGTATCACCGCGCCCTGGCCGACGCCGAGATGACGGCGGGTCTGTGGCTGAAGATGCGGCAGAAACTGGAAGAGACCTTCAAGCTGCCGAGCGTGCCCTTGGCGTTGCTGGACAAGATCCAGAGTGCGCCGTGCAATGGGCTGCGAGGTTGCGTCGAAGCCTATCGGCGGTCGTGCGCCAGGAAGTAACGGACGAGTTCGGGGTCGTCATCGAAGGTATGCGAACGAGACATTGCACTTGCGGCGCCGAAGCCGATGTACGTCGCGGCACCCGCCGCACGGCAGACGGGCGTGACGAAATCGTGTACCGCATGACCTGTCCCGTCTGCGGCCAGCTCGGCCCCGCAATTCCAGCGGCGGGCAAGGACGAAGCCACCGCCATCGCCGAAGCGATAGAGGCGTGGAATCAAATGATCGCCCGTCTCCGCCCACTGGAAGATTGACGCCGACCGGAATTTGCGATGCGCCGGGTTCATGGCGCCTCAACACTCGCAATTACGATCATCCAAGCGGCTCCGCAGTGATGCGGTAGTGTTCAGGTAGGCTCGCGCACGACAACTGAAGCTGCCGGCGCGGCAAATCAGGCAAGCGGCAATGTGCGCTTGAAGGCGAATTGAAGGCTCTTGCGCCTCCGGCCATACAAGCCGGTGGAACCTGCTCGACATATGAATATAGGTACCCAATAGACATATGCATGCACCATGGGTATCCTGTCGTACCAATAGCGAAGGCGGTCGTGTAGTTGATCTGGTGCTTTCAGGGATTGAATGGCGAACAACGGGGCGGTGCCGCTTTTCACGATAGTTTAGTACTGGATAAAACCCCGTATTGTGGCCGGAAAGGCAGGCAGCAAGCGGGTTTTAACGCGATCCACGACGCCGACTTAGGGAGCAGGCGCCGGAGTTATGCAGCAAAACTGCTCCCGATAACAAAGTTAACTTCCAAGAGGAAGAACATGGCTGACCAATCAGATATCGATGTCCGAACGCTCGACGAAGCGATCGAAGAGTGCTCCTCGTATATCTCAGAAAATCGAAAAAGCGCCCGGCTTTTACTTGTTGGTTTACTGCAGCTCGGTTTGCTTGCTGTTATGGGTGCCGCATACTTGTTCGTGTTTCTTCCTCGCTTTGAGGGAGCTTCCCAGTCGACATTGATGACTTCGGTAGTGTCTGGCATCTTGATCTTGGTATCCATCCTGCTTGGCGTACTTGTTTCGCTTTACCGGTTCCATTTGCTCGAGATCGCCCGTACAGAACACTACAAAATTGGATTCTTGCGAATCAGAGTTGCGGCTAATAACACTTCCAAGGGTTTCGGGACTGAGGTGCGGCGAGCCCTAACAGATGGCGCCTTCATATACGAATCATCCAAACCGGCACGTCCTGGCCGAGTCGATAGTCCAATGCCCGGGCACCCAACCTCCGACATTTCTACAACCCTGATCAATAGGGTTCTCGACGGGATCGACATATCTTTGAAGCCAAAGGCGGCACGAGGCCCCAGAGATGGAAACTAACCCTTCATATATGGACTCCCCCCAAAGGTAAAGAGACAGATCGATAGTGGTGGCTGAATGGAAGCGCATGCAGTCGTATATCCGGCATCGATAGTGGGCTCTGAGTGGCCCGTGCCGACATGGAATCTGCGCACGCAGTGCCAATCGTTACAAGCGGCAGGCATGAAGCTGCCGGAAGAGTTATCGGCATCTTGCAGACAATTACGTGGCAATTGCGAAGGCAGTACGATCAACCTTGCGCTGCTGCCGAGGCGCCGGCTGACCGTACGGTGTGGCATCGCGCAGCGTGGCGTAACAAACGCGCGCCATCTTGTTAGCCAGCGCGCAAGCCGCCTTGTTGTGATTGGTACGGCCTTGCACCGCCATCGCCCAGGTGCGCAAGCCATCCAGGCTGCGTCCCACCTCTCGGGCAGTACTGGCGGCACGCAAGACAGAACGTGCCCCGTGGGTGAGCAGCATGCGCAGGTAACGGTCACCCCGTTTCGAGATACGGCCCAACACCCGGCTACTGCCGGAACTAAACTCCCGCGGTGTCAATCCGAACCAACTCGCAAAATGCCGGGCGTCCTTGAAATGCGATACGCTCCCGCCGGTCGCGGCCACCATCGCCGTCGCCGTCAGCAGACCGACACCGGGAATGGAGAGCAGCGTCGTGCAAGCCGGGCTATGTTTGGCCACATCGGACAGTTCGCGCTCCAACTGGGCGATGCGGGCTTCGAGCAGGCGGATCTCTTCGACCAGCAACTTCATGGAACCGCGGATCAGTCCGGGTACCACCGAATTCGGATCAGCCAGGACCCGGCTGATGGCTTCGACCCCGGTGCGCGCTCCCTGCGGGATGACCAAGCCGAATTCACGACAAAAGCCGCGCAGCGCATTGATGCGCGAGGTGCGCGTACTCATCCACAGCGAACGAGTACGGTGCAAACCCTGCAATGCCTGCTGCTCGACCGATTTCACTTTCACCGGAACGATGTCGGACGCGCGTGCCGCCTCCAGCAGCGCGCAAGCATCGGCAGCATCGGTCTTGTTGCGCTTCACATAGGCGCGGATGTACGCGGCGGGCAACAAGCGCACTTCGATACCGTGACCATTCAGCCAGCGTGCCCAGTGGTGGGCCGAGCCGCAGGCTTCCATGATCACCAGGCGGACATTTCGATTGGCAAACCAGCGCTCGAACTGTGTTCGGGTCAGGCGGTGCGATTCGATGACTTTCCAGGATGCATCGGCCACGGCCAATTGGAAGACGCTTTTTGCAAGATCGACAGCAACGGTAGTAGCATTCATTTTGGATTCCTCCTCGGAGTTGATCGGTGCTGACCTCCACGCCAAATGAAAGACAGCCGCGCACAGCGTGCGCCTACAAAGAGGGGGAGTCCATCCCATCATTCCAGCGGAGTGCCTTCGGCAGCCGCTGAACTCAAACTACAAGGGCTTCCCCATTCAGCGCAAGTGTTTTGAGATTTAGTTTTTCATTTTCTGTTTTCCTGCGGGTTCATCTTTTGCCTTCCTAGCCGTACGAGAAGATGGAGGACTGCGAAACTACAACCGGTCATTTGTTGCGCAGATTGCCCGGACCCTGATGAAAGACGCGCGCCGGGGCCTCAATCGTTAGTCGGGAATGACTTCTTCCCCTTGAGCTAATCAGGCTCTCCCGGCGCG
>JAPLQT010000101.1 GCA_026399515.1 Pseudomonadota bacterium
CTCCGTCAGCGTCATTTCTACCCCCGACCAAAATCGAGAGTAGACGCGATATCACTTGGGTTTACAAGACCATGTCATAACTCGCTGTCTGTAAACAACTTTTCCTCTGGGTTTACGACACCTGCGTATGCGATAGCCCTGCCCTGATCCTCAACGGTGACCCCGATCATCGTCGGCATACTGTCGGACTTTTGTCGGATCGAGACCGTGACCGGTGTTGCCGGCAGCGAGAATTTCAGCGCATTGATCAGCACGTTGAGCAAGGCCTGGTGCAGTTTTTCCCGATCCACGTTGACCGTAAGCGATTCGTCGGGCGTGGCAATTACGGTCCGCTCCGTCGCCCCCTCGATCGCACTGACCACCCCATGCACAATCGGACACAGTTCTTGCACTGCGAGGTTGAAGTCTTTGCCCCGGCGCGCTTCAATGCGCGCCAGGTCGAGCAACTCGTTGAGCAATTCGGTGACCCGATGTGCCTGGCGGAGAACGATCTCGTGCAATTCGCGGCTCTGTCCGGCGTCAAAGTCTCGCGCCAGCAGCAACTCGGTGTAGCCGAGGATGCTGGTGATCGGAGTGCGCAATTCGTGCGCCGCCGTGGCGAGGAATTCGCTCTTGATTTCATCCAGCTCCCGTTCCTTGGTGACATCGCGGAAATACAGCAGCAGCGAGGTCCCGTGGTGGCCCGAGCAGGCGAAGCGCAGCAATATCCGCTTTCGCGGCACCAGCAAATGAACTTCCGTTTCAGCGCTGACGACACGACCGCACGCCTTCAGTCCGGCAAGCTCCTCGGCAGCGCCGCGGCAGGGGCGCTGCGGGTCGCACTGTCCGGCAAGCAGCCGATCGAAGGCCGCGGCGTCCAAACCCGTGGTTTCCGTAGCGGTGAACCCGCCGATGCGCAGAAAGGCTTCATTGACGTAGGACAGCAAACCCGACTCGTCAAAAGCGACCAAACCCTCCGCGCTCATCGAGGTGAGCGCGTCGAGCCGCGCCGCCCAGGTCTTCAGCTCGGACTCGGCGCGAACGCGATCGCTGATGTCGTTCAAAATGCCGACGAAGTGCGTGAGCCGACCTTCCGCGTTGTGCACCGGGGAAGTCGTCAGTTCGTTCCAGAACAGCGTGCCGTCCTTGCGGTAATTGCGCAATACCACTTTGGTTGAGCGGCGTGCCGAGATGGCGCTTCTCAACTCATCCAGCGCTACCTGGTCCCGGTCTCCCTGATGCAGCCGGCCCGGCGACAAGCCGACGATCTCGTTGCTGGAGAATCCGGTAATGTTTTCGAAGGCCGGATTCACGAATACGGTGGTGAGTGCCTGTGGCCCGGCTTCAACGATCATGATGCCATTGGTGCTGGCCATGACCGCGCGCTCCATCACTTCACTCAGGCTGTGGTGCCGCTGGGTCGCCATTTGCGCATCGTTCAACATATCGTTCCCTCGGCGATCACGAAACGATTGTCACCATCTCGCGGATCTCGTTCTCCATCTGCTCGATGAGGGTCACCAGCTTGGCCTGAGAAAATGGCTTGACGATGTAGGCAACCACGCCGAGCCGCTTGGCCTGTTCCAGGTCCTCCGCCTCGCCGTGACCGCTGATGACCACCACCCGCAGCGTGTGGTGGCGGGGATCCTTGCAGAGCGATTCGCACAGCGAAAAGCCGTTGAAGTGGCCGGGGAGACCGATATCCAGCAACAGGATATCCGGCGGTGCTTCGTTGGCGCGGCGCAGGCCTTCGAGTGCCGTGGCGGCTTCGCGAATAGCGCGCTTTCCATTGTCGAGCGAGAGGCGGACCAGATTGCGCAAGTCCCTGTCATCGTCGACGATAAGTATTTTCGAGTTTTGGGTCATGATGAAGTGAGTTCCCTGAAATGATTCAAGTGGGTGAAACCGGCGGCAAGGACAAGGCGCTGCTCATGACGGGAAACCAGAGGGTGATACTCGTACCGGTCTTCTGCCGGGAATGAACCTCGATGTGGCCGCCGTGCAATTCGAGGATCTCCTTGACGATGGCCATGCCCAGCCCGGTGCCGGGAGTCTTGCCGGAAGTGTCAGCGCGCCAGAAGCGCTGTCCGACGTGGCCGATCTGTTCCTCGGTCATGCCGATGCCGTGGTCCTCCACCGCGATGCCGATGAACCCGGCCGGGCTGGTCTTGATCGCAACGTCCAATGCACCGCCGACCGGCGAATATTTCTGGCCGTTGCCGAGGACGTTGACTAGGGCCTGGCGTACTTTCGACGCGTCCGCCAGAACCTTGGTCTCCTGTGCCGGAAGATCGAGATTGACCGGCCAACGTTCGGCATCGAAAGCCAGGTCGGCCACCGTGTCCCGAACCAATGCCGTCAGGTCGACCTCGGTGATGGTGAAGTCCTTGCCGCGACGGGCCTCTATGCGCGCCAGGTCGAGGAGTTCGTTGATGATCTCCACCAGCAAGTGGGTCTGACGGTGTATGGTTTCGAGCAGATCGCGCCGGGTCGCCTCATCAAGATCCATTTCCAGGAGCAGTTCGCTGAAGCCGAAAATGCTGGCCATGGGAGTGCGTAATTCGTGAGCGGCATGCGACAGGAACTCACTCTTCATCCGGTCGACTTCGGCCTCGTGGGTCACGTCACGCAGGTAAAGAATGCGCGATACACTCGCCGCCACACTGTGGATGCCGATCAATTGCAGAACCGACGGACGCGGTTGCTGTAGCGCCAGAAGATGGATCTTTGGTGTTGCGCCATTTTCGGGAAAGTAGGGGGAGATCCCCTTGAACAGTTCGGGCTGCTCTGCGCGACGTCGTAGTTCTCCCTCCAAAGCGGCCTCTGGCTTGCCGCTGATGTCCTCCGGGGCGATGCCGGTCATGGTGTGGAAGGCCGGGTTGGTGAACTTGACCCGGCCGTCCGGGCCGAACACCACAAAGCCGTCCGGACTCAGGCTAAACAATGCATCCAGCTGGACGCCGCGATCTTGCAGGGCGTCGGCCCGGGCATGCAGCTCTTCAGTTTGTTCCTTGACTTTGCGCTGGACGATCGACGTCCGGCCGCTGGACACCAGCAGCAGCACTTGCAGCAAAGCCGCCAGCGTCAGGCCCGTCACGCCTACTGCCCAGGCGGCCCAGGAGCGCTTTTGCTGCAAATACGCGGCGCTTGGCATGACGCTCAGGTTCCAGTCGCGATCAGCCATTCTTACCTGCGTTCGCCAGCGATAGTAGGGATCGCCCGGCGTTGCGGTAGACGGGGACTGATAGATGGTGCGATCGAGGGCGCTTGCCTCGGCATCCTCAATCGAGAAGCCGAGGCCTTCGACAACTGCTGTCCGGGTGGCGATCTCCACCATCTCGTCGACCTTGATGACGGCGACGGCGAAACCGATCAGCGCAGGTGTTTGCTCGGCGTCGCTCAGCAAAAACTCCTTCTTGTAAGCAGGATGCAGGACCAGCACCCCGACCCGCTTCTGGTTTTCCTGGACGAGTTGTATCGGCGCGGTGACGGCCGGCACCCGGGAGGTCTTGGCGCGCTCGATGGCAGCATGGCGGACCGGCTCGGAATTGATGTCGTAACCGATCGCAGGGGCGTTTCCTGCCAGGGGCGCGATGAAACCGACGGTCACATACTCCGCTCGGTCAGCCGCGCGAACCAGGCGCCTCTGGCGGTCCCGCTCCTTGATTTCGAAGCCGGGGATTCCGCTGCGTGCCGCCGTATCGCGCTCGAATGCCTTGCGCTCGGCCGCGACCACATAGGGGTTGAAGCTCAGGGCGAAAATGTCGGGATTGTCCCTCAGTGTGATTTGGGTGAAGTATTCGAACTGGCGATAGCTCATGGCAGGCGTCACTTCGATCAGCCGCCGCAACGCCGAGATGGCTTCCTGATGGGCAATGAAGCGTTGCTTCAGGAGTTGCGCCAGCGCTTCCCCGTGATCCTGAATTTGAGCTTTCTGTTGTGCGCGTTCCCACCGGGCCGCGGTGAAAAAAGCCCCCGCCACCAGTCCGAGCACAATCAGCATCGGGACGGCCACCGACAGCAGGCGCTCGCGCCACGGGGAGTGCTTGCCGTAAAGGACAGCCAGACTGAGCGGCGTGACGATCAGCACTCCCAGGGTATCGCCGGTCCACCAGGTCCACCAGTTATTCTGCGCCGCCTCAGGGACGATGACCCGCGCCAGCAACAGCACCACCACTCCTGTCGTCGCCGAGACGACACTCGCCAGCGGCCCCGCCAGCACCAGGCAACGGAAGATGTCCCGATCCTGCTCCAGCCACTGCCAGGCATTTGCCAAGACGCGCGCAACCAGCCACGATGCGACGAAAGCCTGAAGCGCCGCGCCGCTGGCGATCCCGCAAGCGATCAGGGCGCTCAGATAACCCAACTCGCCGTGCTGCCATGCAATCCCAAGATTGAGGAGGGCGGAGCCCAGCAGGATACCGGGCCAGGCACGATTTCCTGACCACAGCATCACCGCCACGGCAAAGCCCGCGGCGGGAAATAGCGGGCTGGCAAAGCCCGGTGGAATTGTCAGGCTGATGCCTAGCCAGCCCAGCACGAGGTACGTGGCGGCGGCTACCGTCACCAGCGATGCGGTGCTCCTCGGACGTGCGTCGGCCAGGACGACAATGGCACTCATGCGTGCATTCGGTGGGTGTCGGTCAGCGGCCGGGGCGGACCACGCTCATCGTGGTCGCGATGTTTGTCCGCGATTCGATGATCTCCACCAGGCGCATCGGGCTGTAAGGTTTGATGATGTAGATGTCGGCGCCCGCCGCGCGTCCGGCCTCGATATCGGCCGTCTGCTGACGGGCCGTCAGCAGTGCGACATAGGGGGTGTATTCAACGCTTCCGGCCAGCTGCCGGATGCGGCGGCAGACTTCAAATCCATCCATGCCGCCCGGCATCATCACGTCGAGGAGGATCACGTCGGGCCGCTCCCGCGCGGCGATGTCCAGTGCGATGGCGCCATTCTCGGCTTCGAACATGACATATTTCCCATAGCCCAGCGCAATCCGCAGCATCCGCCGCAGGTCGTCCTGATCATCCACGATCAGCAGTTTTTGATTCATCATGATGGTTGTCCCGTGGTCCTTTCAGCTCAGGCGCTTCTTGATGGCCCGGAGCAGTTCGAGGGGGCTGTAGGGCTTGACGAAATAGTCGTCGGCGCCGGCGAGCTTGCCGCGCTCCTTGTCGGCGACCTGGCCGCGCGCCGTGACCAGCATGACGTAAGTGCTCTTGAGCTGCGGGTCGTGACGGATCTTCTCGCAAAGCTGATAGCCGTCCATTTCTCCCGGCATCATGATGTCAAGGATCACCCCCTGCGGCTTTTCGTGACGGACCAGCTCCCAGGCGGACGCCGCGTCTTCGGCTTCGATGAGTTGGTAGCTGCGGCCCAGCGTGATGCGCAACAGTTTGCGAATGTCCGGCTGGTCATCAACGATCAATAGCTTATGCACGAGGATTCCTTTCGCCTTCCAGCTGCTCGCAGCGATCCATCAACACCGCCAGGTCGGCGGCATAGTTTTCAATCTGCTGGACTAAGGGGCACTCTTCACAATGGCCGGCGGCCGATTGCCCTTGTGCGCTGGTCGGCAGCGACAGCGCGATGCCGGTCAGGGTCTTGTTGTCGTCCTCGTAGCGCAGGCGCAGGGTGCCGCCATGAAGTTCGACGATCCGCTCGCAGAAGCTGGCGGTGAGCCCGCTGTCGGGCAGCATCGGCGACCTCGGCCGATTGCGCTGGGACAGCGCAATGGTTTCCGTGCTACTCGCCAGCATCATGTGGTTGCCCATTTGACGGAGCGTGAACACGATCTTTTCTGAAGGATTGACACTCGCATCCAGCTCGCGCGCCAGATAGGTGAGCAAGAGCTTCAGCCAGTGCCTGTTGCCATAGACCGGCGCCACGTCGGTTTGCGGTTCCTCGGCGACGAACCTGGCGGAAGTCTTGCCGTGTCTGACATCAATGACTTCGCATAACAGGGCGTAGAGGAACAACCGCTCCTGATTGCTGTCGCGCTGACCGGCATAGGTTTCGGACAGGGCGGAAAGCAGTTCCATCTTCTCGGACAACTCCGTCAGCATGGTCGAGGCATCGTCGAACACCGCCTTGCCGGTGAGCGTGGTCGGGATCATCCCTTCGCTGCGCATTGCATCGAGCTGAACGAAGGCGTGGTGGACCTGTTTCATCCACGCCTGCAATTCACCGCGAATCATGCCGGCCAGCAAGGGCGGCTCAATGGCTGGATGCCTGGCCGGGGGCTTGAGTGTCATGATGCGGAGAGCCCCTGGCGACGCCTTTCCAGCAGGCTTTCGCACAAATCGCGCAGCAGATCAAACGGCACCGGCTTCGGATAGATCGGCACGCCTGCGGGAAGACCGCCGCGCGCCTCGATCTCAGCCTTGTCGAGACCGGAAACCACCACGATCTCCATGCCTTCCTTGAACGGCGAGTTCCACATTGTCCGCAGCATTTGAAAACCATCGATTCCGTCCATCCTGAGGTCTGAAATCATCAGGTCGGGCGTCTCGCGGCCAATCAGGACCAGGGCTTCGTATCCGTTTGAAGCCGTGATGACTTCAATCGGCAGTCCCCAAGTGGTCATGCGCATCTTGTAGAGCTTGAGCAAGACGTTGTCGTCCTCGACGACCAGCACCTTCAGCTGGTCCATGCCGTGCTTGCTGGCCGATGCAGCGGGACGATTTCCGGCCAGGAGTTTTTCCACCGATGTCAGGCTGATGCGGCGATGTCCGCCCTCGGTTTTCCAGGCCTCCAGCAGGCCGCTTTCACACCACAACTGTGCCGTCCGCAAAGATACTCCGAGCTTTTCGGCGGCCTCACGCGTGGTGTAAAACTTGCTGTGGAGATCGGAAATCATCTGGCAAAAGTAACTATATCTGAAACACACGCTGCCATATTATAATAAAAATGATAATTTGTCAACGTCAATTACCATATCCCGCACTTTTACGCGGAACCACTTCTATCCGTGTTTCCTTGCGCTAATTCCATACCTCGTTGGTCGCGACGGCACTTTCCTCGGTGTCGATCCGGTGGGTGCTGGCTTGATTGAGGCCATCGAGAATGGTGGTGAGCTGCACATTGAAATCGCTGCCGAAGTGTTCGAACAGCGTCAGCACTTCATCCTTGCCGGAGCGCAGCATCTGGCTGATGGCGGCTTCCTGACGGTCGGAAAGGCCGAACTGGTAATACATCGCTTCGATTTTCTCGACCATCTTTTCGAGCACGCAGCGTGTCTCCATGCGCTGGGCACTGTGGCTGGCCAGCAGTTTCTCGATGCCGGCATGGCCTTCATCGGCAAGACTGCGCAACGCCTTGGCGCGCAGCACGGCGTCGGCGCGCAGCGAAATGTTCGCCACGGCGTCTTCAGCGGTCTCGGCGACCATCGCGGCATAGTCGCGAATTCGTCCGGCCAGCGCATCGTCGGCCAAAGGCATGTTGACCACCAGCACGGAAACGCTGTCGTAGTTCACGATCATCCGACTCCTGAACTGAAAAACTCGGTCGTGTGAACGCATCCCTTCGATCACCGACTCTTCCAGCGGCGACGCCGGCCCCTTGGACGACAGCGTCAGCGTGCCCGCAGCGGCAGAACCGCGCAACTGGACCAGGCATTCGGCCTGCGTCCCGCGCATGGAAGAAATCACCAGCTCGGCCAGCGCCGCCAGGCTTCGGCAGCCAAGCGCCCCGCGCGAGAACTTGAGGACGGCGCCCATTTCATCGTAACCCTGCATGAGCACATTCGAGGTCTCCTCGGCCGAGACCTTTTCGGCGAACAACTGCCTGCGGCGCGTTCGGGCGGCGACGGCGAGGGCTATCTTGCGGCGGATTTCCTCGGCCTTGAAGGGCTTGGCGACAAAGTCATCCCCCCCGGCGTCATAGGCTCGCAATCGATCGTCCAACGAGTCGCGGCCCGATAGAAACAGGATGGTGAGGTTGGCCCGATCGTAGCGGCTGCGAATCCGCTGGCAGGTCTCGTAGCCATCGATGCCCGGCATGTCGATATCGAGAAGAATCACTTCCGGGGCAAATTCGTCCATGACGTCCAGACAGATCTGGCCCGAAGCAGCCTCCCGCACATCGTGCCCATGCCCCTTGAGCATGCGCCGCAGCATGCTCGCTGCAGCCGGGTCGTCATCGACAATCAGCAGGCGACCCGTGCCGGTTTTCAGCTCATCAGGGGCGGCCTCCCCGTCCACTTTCTCTTCCCCGTTCATTGGGTTTGAATGCTCGCCAGCATTTCCTGCAACTCGGCGGCGCGGAAGGGCTTGGTCAGAGTGCCGACCACATCGAGTTTCTGGCCTCGTGCCAAGAGATCGGCCATGTGGGTCACGTCACCGGAGAATCCACTGGCGATGATGAGGCGACCGGCATACTTGCGCGCCACCAGGGCTTCGATCACCTCGAAACCATCCAGGCCCGGCATGGTCATGTCGAGAATGATGACATCGGGGCGCTCATCGAGATGTTGGAGCATCGCCTTCCCGTTGGTGAATGACTGGGTCTGGTAGCCGGCGAGGCGGGCGACCCGGACGATAAAGTCGAGCATACCCTGGTCGTCGTCGACCGCAAACAGGGTGGGTGGCGCGGTCTCGGTCATAGTCAGCTCTCCCGGTTATTGTGTGGTTGATGGGCGATTGCCATCGCGTCGGACAGCACCCGCCGGCTTACAGGTTTTTCCAGCAGCGTCCAGCGCGCGCGGTCCTCGTCGGTCAGGCTTTCAGCGTTGCCCGAGGCCAGAAGAATGTGCATCTGCGGATAAAGATTTGCGGCATAGCGTGCCAGCGCCGGCCCATCCATGTCACCGGGCATGACGATGTCCGTCATCAGCACATCGAATTGAGCTCGGCTCAGTGCGTCGATAGCCGCCTTCGCCGCATCGGCGGTCACGACGGCGTAACCGAGGTCGGTCAACCACCGTGAGGTGATCTTCAGCAGTGAGGCTTCATCGTCAACGACCAGGATACGACCCTTGCTGGGTGTTGCCGCCCCCTCCTGTCGAGCGGGCACCGGACAGTCCTTGCGCTGATCGGCGGTTGTCGTCCGGGCAACTGCCGGAAACAGCATCTGTACTGACGTCCCTTTTCCGGGAGCACTCAGGATACGGGCGGTGCCACTCGATTGGTGGGCGAAGGCGAACACCATCGCCAGGCCCAGGCCGGTTCCCTTATCGCGTCCCTTGGTGGTGAAGAATGGATCAAAGGCATTTTTCGCCACCTCCGGCGTCATGCCCGTTCCCGTATCGTCAACACCCACCAGCCAATACATGCCCGGCCCGAGGTTCGCAAACTCCTTGTTGTCCTTTTCGACCTGCGTCGAATAGCAATACACCAACACCTCTCCCCCTTCCGGCATTGCATCCCGCGCGTTGATGACGATATTCAGCAAGGCATTGCTGAAGCCACCCGGATCGAGGGACGCACAAGCCGCCTCGGCACTCGGTGTCACCGTCAGCTGGATCTTCTTGCCGGCGGTTTGAAGCAACAGCGGTGCCAAGTCGAGTAGCAGTCGATTGATGTCGCTGTCAGCCCGGACCAGCGTGCCGCGGCGCGCGACCGCCATCAGCGACTTGGTGACCTCGGCGCCGCGCTGGGCGGCGGCCATTGCGGCGGCCAGAATTTCGCGCGGTTCGCCGGCCGGAACATCCAGGCTCAGCAGATCGAGATTGCCGATGACGATACCGAGTATGTTGTTGAAGTCGTGCGCCAGGCCGCTGCTCAGATGGCTGATGGCCTCGAGTTTTTGTGCCTGCACCAACTGCCGTTCCAGGTGCAGTTCGTCGGTAATGTCGCGAATGAAGCTGGTAAAACGCCAGTGGGCATCCAGCTGCAGAGCCATGACCCGCAATTCGACCGGAAATTCGCGTCCATCGCGGTTTACTGCAGTCAAACGGCGGAGGGAGCCGATTACCCCATCTCGACCGGTGGCAACAAAGTCACGCAGGTGATGTATATGATTGATTGGTGCGCTGGCTGGGATGATCGTTTGCGTCAGCGTCTTACCGACGGCCTCGTCGAGGCTCCAGCCAAACAGCCGCTCGGCCTGCGGACTCCACTCGACGATTCGCTCGTCTTCGTCGATCGCGATGAAGGCGTCGGGAGACGCCTCGATGACGCTGCGATAGAGGAGGCTGCCATGTTGCCGACGTTCGGTGACATCCTGGACAATGCCGCTCCAGACGACATCGTCAACCGTTATCCGTGGTGTTGAATCGATGCGCATCCAGCGGTAATCCTCATGCACCTTCATCCTGCCTTCCCAGGCGAAGGGCTTCAGCTGTGCGTGGGCCTCAATGTTGAGACGGACAAATTCTCTTCGATCGTCGGGATGGATATGTTCAATCGACATACCCAATACTTTGGGCGCTTCGACCGGGGTAATGCCCAGCAATTCGCAGCACCGGGTACTCGCCATCTCCAGTTGAAAGGCTGGAAATCCGGATGCCTGATGGTCATCCGTAGAACCAAGCTTGTTACGGATGCGATAGGCGCCGAAGGGAATCGTATCGACGAGCGCCTGTAGCAGCTCCTTTTCTTCACTCAAGGCCAAGGTCTTTTTCGCCACCAGTGCTTCAAGGTGCTCACGGTAGTCGGCGAGTTCCTGCATCAGTTGCATGCGCTGCGTGATGTCGCCATGCGTGCCGATCACCCGCAGGGGCTTGCCGTCCTTGTCCCGAGCCACCACCATGCCACGATCGAGAATCCACTTGTAGCTGCCATCCTTGCAGCGGACACGGTGCTCGCAGACGTAGATTGGCGTGGTACCGTCAAGACACAGCTGCAAGGCAGCCCGAACCGTGCTCAAGTCCTCGGGGTGAACACGTTTTTCCCATTCGTCCAGGCCGTTGCCGATCTCAGCCTCGTCAAAGCCCAGCATTTCCTTCCAGCGCGCGGAGAAGAACACGGTCCGCTCGACGACGTTCCAATCCCAGAGACCATCTCCCGAGCCTTCAACAGCAAATTTCCAGCGGAACTGGCTTTCCTTCAGGTCCTCCTCACGTTCCGCAAGGTTCATGACCAGGTGATTGACCCCGCGCAGCAGTAAGCCGATTTCATCGCTGCTCCTGACGGGGATCGAATGAGTTTTGTTGGTACCTGCCACCATTAAGGTCACAGCCTGCGCGGCTGCGTCCAGTGGTGAAAGGTGGTGCGCCAATACCCACCAAATAATGAGCCCCACTACCAGAGTCAGGATGAGCGCTGCAAGCAGCATGCGTTGTTGCATTTCGCGAATCGTCGCAAAGGCTTCTGCCGTAGGCAATGCGACCACGACGTACCAACCTGCCACAGAAACGCCCTTGGCGGAGGCGAGGACTTCGACCCCAGCCGGATTCACTGTGACGCCAGTCCCCTCAAAGCCGTCTATGAAGCGGTCTATCAGAGGATTTATGCCGGCGGCGGGGAGGACTTCCATGATCCGCTTCCGGTCGGTGGCGGTCACCACGGTTCGGTGCCGTTTCTCGACCAGCACATAGCCGCCCGTCTCACCGTAACGGTTCCCGGCAATCTTTTCCAGGATGTTGGGCTTGCTAAGATCGGTCACGCCGACCAGTGCGCCGATCACTTTGCCCCGGCTATCGCGAATGGGGACCGCCATACTAAGGACCGGAACCTGCAATGCCACACCGATTCGCGGAGAGCCGATTCCGGCCTTGCCCTCGTTGAGCGCGGCCGCAATAAGCGCTTGGCCCATGAAATTCAGGTCGGTCCGTTTCAGCGCCAGCGGCAACGACGCGGTTGCCGTGCCCTCTCGAGAAACGACGAAGATGCCGCCATTGAACTGGCCCAGAAGGTCCGGGCGCTGCCCCAGGAACGCCTGAGCGGCCGTGCTGTTGTCAAGTACGGCCGGGCTGATGATTGAAGCCACCGCCTGCAATGCGGCGAGCCGTTCCTCCAACTCCTGACTGACCGCGGCGGCGACAAAAGACGCGGTCGACAACTGCTGGGAGCCCATCGCAGACTCCATATCCTCGCGCACCATACGACTGGTGTAGAAGGCCAGGACCCAGATGCTTGCAAGGAAGATCGCCAGTGTGGCGAGGGTGATCCGGATTTTGAGCGAATGACGCGATCGGACAGGTGCCGGCATGACTGGATCAGCCGAAACGTTTGTTATGCTCGTCACTACCCCCCACCTTTCTGGCCCACAACTGCTCGAATTACGACATGCAAATCGTTTGATGCTTGACAAACGAAACAATAACGATAGATAATGCTACTAGATGATACATCTAAAAACAAGCACAAATGTCGATAAATAGCGAAAAAGTTCTTAGGTCTTATGTCACCAGTCATGAGGCGGCGCGCATGCTAGGAGTGACTATGCGGACGGTTCAGCTTTGGGCCAACAACGGCCTGCTGACCTGCTGGAAGACTGAGGGCGGTCATCGCCGCATCATGCGTGACTCAGTCGAACGCCTGTTGGCTGCGCGCGGTTTGCAAGAAGCAGTGGCAGGTGCCCCTTCGGTTGGCGGCGTAGAAGAGCCCGCAGCGCCCTTGCGCATCCTGGTGGTCGAGGATGATCCAGATTTTCTGAGGCTCTATCGTTTGCAACTGGCGCGCTGGCCAATGCAGCCTGAAGTGACGACGGCCATGAACGGCATCGAAGGACTGGTGATCCTCGGCAGCCTACGACCGCATTTCTTGATTGCCGACCTGCACATGCCGAATGTGGATGGCTTTCATATGCTGCGTACCTTGCGCACCATGCCGCAACTCGACGCGACGGAGATTGTCGTGGTGACCGGCCTCGGCGCCGAGGATGTGGCGCAGCGCGGCGGCTTGCCGCAAGGGATCAAGATCCTGCCCAAGCCGATCCCGTTTGCCGAACTGGAACAGATCGCCGTGCGCGTGGCTACCGAGAATGGTTGCCGGTTAGCCAAACCGAATACTGTCTAGTAAACCGAAGAACGACGCCATGAAGCCTTTTCCAATGAGGAACGTGCCTGTAGGGAAAAAGTGCGGGTTGAACTGAGAAGTGGGTTGATCATCGGAAGGATGGTGATCGACATGAACGAAACACGGCTTTGCACAATCGAGCAGATGCGGTCGACAACTGCTGAGAGCCCATTGCAGACTCCGCTTGGTGGACCCGTCCTAGACATTGCCCTGCAGTTCGCGGGTGGCGGGTCGCTGGCGTCACTAAGGTCAAAACACTTGGCCAGAAGAAGGACGAATGTACGAATTTGCATCAGGTGCCGCGCAGACAGCAAGCAGGCCAATCCCGTCCACTGTGGGGGACCTTTTCAGTGGAACGGTCTTGACCGTCGGCTTCCGGCGGTTGACCTGCCGCTCACGCCGAAACCTTGAACGTCAGCAGTATGGCGTCAACCGACCGTCAATATGCATTACGCATGACGATAATCGAGGCTGGCCACTCTTAGATTGACTTTCCCGAAAGAGGCCGCTCAAGAAGACAATTTGAACGACTTCCTACGGGAAGGCTAATTCTCAAGCAAATAGAAATTTTCGGTTATCCGAATTTCGTGATGGATTCAATATTACGTTACCGGTACTGATTTCGTCAGCGGCATGATTTTGAGCGCGCCTCGAAGCACAGCATCAACAACGCCTGATGCCGATAGGCCGCTTTGCTCTTGAAGAGCACGCATTATCACAGCGGCTTCCTGTCCGAGATGAATATCGTACCGATGACCAGCACTCGCACGGAATGCTTTGACACGAGCCGCTGAATCCTTGTGAATACGTGGGCGACCTGCCTTCTTCCTTTCGATCTTGGGCGCATAGTCACCCGGTCGCCATGGCATGATGCCGTTGAGTGTCCCGCCACTGCCTTCAAACCCAAATCGACAAAGCCATTCGGCGATTTCGCTGGGCTTTTTTCCGTGCCGCCGCATGGCCTCGATTTCGGAACGATGTTCCTCCACGATAGCAAACTGCGTCTGAGCTTTTTTCTTCGCGTCAGCCTTTATCACTCGTTCGCTTTTCGTTGCCATAATGGCTTCCTCGATATAACGTGTCCGGTAACGTAATAATATCGAGGCTGCCGAGGAAGTCAATATCGTTGCCGGTAATATAAATCACGAAATACGGATACCCAGATTTTTTTAGGCAGTCCACACGGGGGCCCAATGCTTGTTTCCGCCATGGGGCCACCCGTTGAGATGTTGGCACCAATAACCGCTGCGCTTCGTGAGCCGAGATTTCAGTTCATCGACAGAATTGTTCCTGCGACATCTTGCATAACTACGCAGTCTGCGTATAATTCATGTCGTGAAGGCTATCTTTGTTGAATTGCCACCGTTTGAACGCTTCCGTCAGAACTATCTTGACGATGAGGCATTTCGTGGGCTTCAGCAGATGTTGCTACAGAATCCCGAGACAGGTGATCCGATAGCCGGAACAGGTGGCCTGCGGAAAGTAAGGTTCGCGGATATCCGGCGAGGCAAGGGAAAACGTGGCGGCTTGCGCATAATTTACTACTGGTGGTTTGGTGGCAGGCAATTCTGGTTGTTTACCTTGTATGACAAAGACGAGATGGAAGACCTGACCGCCAAGGAAAAGAAGATCCTGAAAGCGTTATTGGATAAAGAGATCGAGACAAGAGGCGCAATATGAAACGAAAGCTGTTCTCAGAACTGACCGAAGGCTTCGAGGCACTCGCTGCTGAGCGTAGCGGGAAGATTACGTTGAAACGTCACGATGTCGAGCTCAAACCGACGCCAGATGTCTCTGCCGAAGACGTATTGGGTCTGCGAAGGAAACTCAACCTGTCGCGTGCAGTGTTTGCACGGTATCTTCGGATTAACGAGCGAACTCTTGAAAACTGGGAGCAAGGTCGGGCACATCCGAATGCCCAGGCCGCGGTTTTAATCAAGATGGTCGAACTTTATCCGGATACGGTGGATCGCCTGGCAACCATCTGACTACGGACAACCCTTGGTGAGCAACAGCATTCAGCTGTCGACCAATCGTTAACCAATTTGCTGACCGGCAGATTGGCAACGTCAGTCTGTGCTGCTGGTCTCAAAAAACCTGGCAGAACGGATCATGGCGTGAACCGACCGTCAATATGCAGATCGTATGACACAAATCGAGACTGGCAACTCTTGGATTTAGCATCGGGATAGCAGTCATCGAAAAAGTCAAAAACGAATGTCCGCATTATGGATGGTTAATTTTCA
Source organism: Pseudomonadota bacterium (assembly GCA_026399515.1). Taxonomy (GTDB): domain Bacteria; phylum Pseudomonadota; class Gammaproteobacteria; order Burkholderiales; family Rhodocyclaceae; genus JACRAR01. The sequence continues at coordinate 15,126 of JAPLQT010000101.1, forward strand.
TCCCGAAAGAAATTCTAATCGTATGACAAATAGGAATTGACGGTCGGTTCACGCCATAGACCGGCCGTAGGCGCGAAATTCTGGTGGGGCCGCTTCAGATCTAACTGCGGTCATCCACTACTGCTCAATCCTGATGGTAGACGCGGTGCCAGCATGCCCAGGCGAACGCTAGAATGGCGATAGTTGGCGCATAGAGCACGATGAAAGCGTCAAGTTCTGGGCGTTCGAGAAGAGACTCTGCCATCAGGATGGCAAGAGGCACGTTATGGACGCTCACCTCGGTGGCTATAGTCATGCGCAGTCGCCTGTCGAGGCGCGCTATCGATGCGAGCGCCGCTGTAGCCACTAGCATGGCAACGCAGAGTAGCAGTGCGGCAGGAAGCATGGTGGTCCAATGCTTGGCCAGAACTTCTTGCGCGGCGATGAACACAATCGCAAGTACGCCAAGCAGCATCAGCATGGTTAGACGCCGCGTCCAGCCTTGCAGTTGTTGCGCGCGTACTCCGGCCAGGTGGCGGAGAGACATTCCGACGAAGATGGGCAGGACCACGACGATTAGGATGCGCTGGATGGTCTTGGCGATCGGCAGTGAAACCGATACATTCGCATCGCCGAACCAGGCGAAACCAAGATGCACGATGAGCGGCGTCGAAGCAAGTGAAAGGACGCCGTTGATGGTACTGAGGGATACCGAAACGTCTGGGCGTCCCCGGCCGAAGAGAACAAAACCATTCGCCACTGGTCCACCCGGGGCGGCAACGACGAGAACGATTGCCAGCGTGATGAGAGGAATGCCTGCAAACAGCGCCGCGACCGCAAAGCCGGCCGCAGGTGCTACCAACAACTGCCCCAGCATGCCTACCAGCAGCGGCTTCGGAGAGCGCAAAAGGGCGCGAAACTGTTCTGGCACAAGTTCGAGGCCGATGCAGATCATCATCACGAACACGCAAACTGGCAAGAGGCTGCTGATCATGGCATGGGAGATCTTCTCGTTCCTAGCGAGGATCGGGTATTCTGTCGTCCATAAGTACAAGACCTATTCATCCCCCAAGATAGTAACAGTAACCACCGAGAATGAAGACGATACGTTCTCTTGAACGCGGACTCTGCGTGCTTAAGATCCTAGACGAGCACACCGGCCTCACCCTCGCCGAACTGGCCGCCCGAACTAATCTTGCTAAGCCCACCCTGATGAGGATCCTGTTGACCTTGGAAGAATCGGGCATGACCTGGAAGGCAATTGGCGACGGACGTTATCGCCGGTGCCTCAGGGCATCGGGAAAGTCGCGGCTCGACGAGCGCGCCTACCGAATCGCCGAGGTAGCGGCGCCGCATCTGGATGTTCTGCAGAGAACAGTTATTTGGCCCTCCGATTTGCTTATCTACCGCAACTATCGTCTGGAATTGGTGGAGACCTCGCGCCGCCAAAGCAACCTCGGACTCTTCCCCTATCGCATCGGATTTCGGATCAACATGTTTCTGTCGGCACCGGGACGTGCCTGGTTAGCCTTTTGCTCTGAGCGCGACCGAGATCGCATCATCGCCCATGCTCAAAGCCATCCGGAACTCAACCCGCGGAGCCATGCCGTCCTATACGGGGAACTCGAGGCAATTCTGGCTGCCACACGCAAACTGGGCTACGCTTCTCGCGATCCGCTGTTCGGAGGCACTGACAGGGACATAAGCGAATTCGACGACGGCCTCGATGCAATCGCCGTCCCCATTATGGATGGCAAAAGAATTCTTGCCTGTATGAATCTCGTTTGGCCACGCAAATACCGGCTGAAGGAAAAAATTGTCCGCGCCCACATCAAGGATCTTAAAGCAGCTGCCGACGCCATCGCCGAGTCGGTCAAAGCGATGTAGATAAAGCCGATCGGCCAACGTGCCCAAGCGGTCAGCAGACGGCTGCGTTCCACCTGGTGGAACGAGTTCCAGCTCAGATAGTTAAAGGCGGAGTGCAGTGCCATTATGAGTGGCAGGCACTTCTGGGGTGCCCAAAAAAAACAATAACTGGAGGATGACGACAATGAAAATTTCCTGCGCAGCGGGCGTTACCGTGATGGCAGCCTTCCTGTCGTCGATGCCGATGGCGTCGATGGCCGCCGAGACAACCCGCCCTAACATTCTGTTGATCCTCGCTGACGATCTCGGCCTCACCGATATCGGCGCCTTCGGCTCAGAAATCGCCACCCCCAACCTGGATAGACTGGCGAAGAATGGTACCCGAATGACAAACTTCTACGCAGCGCCTTTCTGTTCGCCTACGCGGGCGATGTTGATGAGCGGCACTGACAACCATTTGGCCGGCTTCGGCGACATGGCTGAACTGATGTTGCCAGAGCAGCGCGGCAAGCCGGGGTACGAGGGTTATCTGAATGAACGAGTGGTGGCGATTCCCCAGGTACTCAAGGATGCTGGCTACCGTACGGTGATGGCTGGCAAGTGGCATTTGGGCAATGCGGAAAATCAGAGTCCGGCTGCCAGGGGATTCGACCGATCCTACGCCATGACCATGGGTGGCGCCAGCCACTTTGGCGACCAGATCGGAATTGTCGCACTCGACCCCAACAAGCCGCCGAAGGCCATCTACCGGGAGAACGGCAAGTCCATCGACATCCCACGCGACGGGTTCTATTCCTCGGACGCCTTTGCGGGTAAGTTGCTCGAATACCTGGACGAGACCGAATCGAGTGGCAAGCCGTTCTTTGCCTACCTGGCATTCACTGCGCCCCACTGGCCGCTGCAAGCACCCGATGAGGATATCCGTAAATACGCCGATCGCTACCAGGGCGGCTACGATCAGCTTCGTCGAGAGCGCTTTGAACGCCTGAAAAAGATCGGTCTCGTCGATGCAAAAACTGCAGTCTACGAGGGCAATCCGTACTGGCCCAAGTGGAACACCCTGCCACCAGAGCAAAAGAAGGCTGAAGCGAAGCGCATGGCGGTTTTCGCCGCAATGGTAGACAACATGGATCGGCAGATTGGACGCGTTCTCAAACATCTTGAGGAGAAAGGCCAACTTGACAATACGGTGATCTTCTTTCTCTCCGACAACGGTGCTGACGGAAACTCCGTTTATGATGTGGCTGAAACCCGCACTTGGGTCCACAAGGACATGGACAATAGCATCGAGAACACCGGTCGTCCTGGCTCCTTTGTTGAATACGGCCCCGGTTGGGCTCAGGTCGGCATGACGCCACTGAAGATGTACAAATCCTTCATGTATGAAGGTGGTATCTCTGTACCGGCCATCGCCTGGGGGCCCAAGGCCGGCATCGGTACCGGGGAACGCCGGGCGCTGATACATGTGACCGACCTCGCTCCAACGATCTACGAACTGGCCGGCGCCCGCCACCCTGGCAATGAATATCAGGGCAGAACAGTTGTTCCCTTGCGCGGCAAGTCCATGCTTGCTTTCCTGCGCGGCAATGAGGCGATAGTACATAATCCAGACGAAGCCATTGGCTGGGAGTTGGGCGGGCGCAAAGCTCTGAGAAAGGGCGACTGGAAGATCGTCTACGCCAACCCGCCCTGGGGAAGCGGCAACTGGGAGTTGTACAACATCGCCGATGACCGCAGCGAGAGCCGGGATCTAGCTGCCACCAACCCCGAGAAGCTCAAGGAGCTCCTCGTTGCCTGGAAGCAATACGTGTTAGAAACGGGAACCCTGGAGATCGAAGGCCTTGCCAGCCGACCCGGGTACAGCAATGCAGGCAAATATTACGAGGACTTAGCGTACGAGGCGAAGATGCCGGCACGGCAGCAGAAGTCGTCCAAGTAAGCGAAAGCGGCCGGTGGTGGTCCACTACTGGTTGCTTCCCTACGCGCATGCACGGTCTCGTTTCAGCCATTCTCTTATATATGGCCGTCTCGGCGATGGCTGCGCCGCCCCACCAGGCAAGCGATCCGGCCAGCATCTCTGACAGCCGCTGCGGTTCTTGCCATGCCGACGCCGATCGCGCCTGGCGCAGTTCCCATCATGCCCGCGCGATGCAGCCAGCAACCACGCAGACGGTTCTCGGCGACTTCGCTGGCCGGCAAGTGGCCGACGGCGGCGAAACCGTCTTTCTCTATCGTGCCAAGGGCGCTTTTTATGCCCGTGCCCGTGGTGCCGACAGCTCGCTGCGTAGTTATCGTATCCTTTATACCTTCGGCATCGATCCTCTCCAGCAATATCTCGTTGCGGCCCCCAACGGCCGACTGCAAAGCCTCACAGTGGCTTGGGACGTGCGGCAGCGACGCTGGTTCAGCCTGGCAGATGGAAACACTGCAGCATTCGACGCCGCCATGCACTGGAGCGGGCGCTACTACAACTGGAACCTCATGTGCGCCGAGTGCCACTCCTCCGGTGTGCTTAAGCACTACGACGCAAAGACTGACTCCTATAGCACGACCTGGACCGCACTCCAGGTGGGCTGCCAAGCCTGCCATGGACCAGGTCGTGCGCATGCCGAAGCCGCCCGCCGGGGCCGCCTGCTGCCTATGCCTGTAGATTTCCATCGTGGAGAGAAGAGCAATGAAATCGATCAGTGTGCGCGCTGCCATGCCGTGCGCAGCCGCATCACACGGGCTGACGAAGCTGGCACGCCGCTGCTCGACCATTTTCGGCCGGAAACCCTGCGCGCTGGCCTGTACTATCCCGATGGTCAACAGCAAGGGGAGGTGTTTGAGTTCGGCTCCTTCCGCCAGTCGCGCATGTATCAATCCGGTGTGCGCTGCACGGACTGCCACGACCCCCACGGGGGTAAGCTAAAGCGTCCGGGTAATGCTACCTGCACGGCCTGCCACAATGAGGCATCGAACGAACGATTTCCCGGTCGGCCTTTACGACACTACGACGACTCTTCACACCACTTTCACGTGTCGGGTGACCCCGGCAGCCATTGTGTCGATTGCCACATGCCAGCAAAGATGTACATGGGAGTTCATTCACGTCGTGACCATGCTTTCCGAATTCCGCGCCCGGATTTAAGCGAAAGACTCGGCGTACCCAACGCCTGCAACAAATGCCATGCCGATCGCGACAGCCGCTGGGCGACCAATATTCTTGCCGCCCGCTACGGCGAGAGAAAACCGGCGATTCACTTCGGTGAAACTTTTGTCCGGGCACGTCGCGGCGATCTGTTATCCGCACCTGCCCTCGCGGCCATGGTCACAGATCAGGAACAATCCGCAATCGTCCGTGCTACGGCGATCGACCTGCTCGGCAGCTTGGCGGCCGACGTTCCTATCAAGGCCCTTTCTGATCCTGACGCGACAGTCAGGGCAAGCGCAGCAGCGGCCCTCGCCAGAAACGGAGCAGCGGCTCCGCTCCTTCCCATGCTCAACGATCCGATTCGAGCGGTACGCATTGCAGCCGCACGAAGTCTGGGGGCAGCGGGGCAGGAAAGAGTGCCGGCGGATTATCGCGAGCCTTTCACCCGTACTCTGGACGAGTACAAGAATTCCCAACTAGCCATGGCCGATGCTCCGGTGGCGCGTCTGAATCTTGCTTCCCTCGCTCGCGATCAGGTTAACTTGGACGAAGCCGAAGACAACTACCGCGCCGCACTGGCCATGGATCCACAATTAGACAGGGCTCGCACAGAGTTGGCATCTTTGCTGGTGGAGTGTGGTGAGGAATTTGCGGCTGCGACGCTGCTCAGGCAAGGCATCGATGTATCGCCCGACCCCGCCCCTCTTGAGTTTGCCCTCGGCTTGCTACTTGGTGGCGCTGGCCGTTTCTTGGAAGCTGATGCCGCTCTTAGAGCTTCGCTTGAACATCGACCCGATGCTTCACGCGTCCGCTACAACCACGCCTTGGTGCTGATGCGCCTTGAGCGCTGGAACGAGGCAGAAATGGCGCTGAACGCCGTGCGGGCAAACACTCCCGACAACGCGGACGCGCTCTATGCGCTGGCGTTACTCCATGCTCAAACGGGACGTATTGATAGTGCCAGAAACATTGCTCGGGACTGGCTCGTTGCACATCCTGAAGACTCTCGCTTTGAGAGGTTTGCGAATTGGCAGAGGTGATCGAACAATTATTCCAGAAAGAGCTGTAGCGACGTCATATTCTGTTTGGTCAAGATCCGATCTGGAGAAGCAAAATTTCTATGGCAGGTTTGGGGAAACGAGATTGAGATGCTCACTGGCTCTACACGCCATACTGCTGACGTTCAAGGTTGCGCAGCGAGCGGCGGCTTCAGCTTCGTCAGCGGTCACCCAATACATCCATTCTTTCCCGGGCAGCATTCAGAGCTTCCATTCGTCGGTCTTGTCGTTGAACAGTTCGGAAACTACTTTGCGCAGCCAGGCCACCTTGGCATCGCGGTGAAATTTTCTGTGCCAGTGCTGTTTGACCTCGATGCTCGGCAGGCGCATTGGCGGCTCGACCACTCTGACTCCTGCTCCGGAAGTCTCAAAATAGCGTCCAAGTGCGTGAGGTACGGTGACCACCAGGTCGGAGCGTGCGATGATCATCGGGATGCTCATGAAGTGTGGGGTCAATAGCGCGATCTTGCGTTGTATGCTTTTCTTCTCGAAAAATCGTTCGAGGATTTCCTGACTGCGCCCTTCCGCCCGCACCACGGCGTGATTGAGTGCAAGAAACTGCTTCAGGGTCAGCTTTTTGCCGCGTAAGGGATGACCAACTCGCAGCAGGCATACGAAGTAATGTGAAAAAAGGCGCTGCTGAAAAAAGCTGTTTTTCTTGAGGTCAGGAAAGTAGCCAATGGCCAGATCGACATCGCCCGTTTCGAGGCTGGTCTCAACTTGCCGTGGAGTCGTTGACACTGAACGGATCTGGGCATTGGGCGCGTGTTTGCTGAGGTACTCGAGCAACCGCGGTAAAAACACCATCTCCCCGATATCAGACATGGCGAAGGTGAAACGCGTGCGCGTCGTTGCCGAATCGAAAGCTGCCGACGTGAGTAACTCATGACTGACACGCTCGAGTATTTCCCGCGCGATCGGCACCAGCGCCGCGGCCCTCGGTGTCGGTTCCATGCCACGAGAGGTTTTCACGAAGAGTGGATCACCGATGCGAGCACGCAAGCGGGAGAGTGCAGCACTGGCCGCTGGTTGGCTCATGCCCAACACCTTCCCGGCATTGCTCACGCTGCCTTCATCATAGATGGCCAGCACGACACGTAACAGGTTAAGGTCGAATTCATGCATGATGATTATCGATAAATCAAATAACAGTTATTACATTAATAGTATTGAATTATAAGTAGTTTGGCGCATGATGCTGGAAATATATACAGCCTTACCCTGGCCCAGATCAGGACAGAGGCGGCAACAAAAGAGGAGACAAAATGGCAAATGCTGCTGCGATGCTGCTCGCTGGCCGTCCGGAGGCCATCGCCCTGATCGAGGATGAACAGCGCCTCGACTATGCCGGGCTGCGCCAGCGCGTCGTGCACATGGCGGCGGTCTGGCGCTCGTTGTCCCTGACACCCGGCGACAAGGCCGTGATCGCCCTGCTCGACGGCATCGACTCGGTGACAGCCTTACTTGGACTGATCTGGATGGGCGGCGTACCGGCACTGGTCAGTCCGCGCACCGATGTTGCGCTCGTCCCCGAATTGCTGGTGGAGAGCCAGGCAAAGCTGATGCTGACTGAAGACGGCCTGGCCCAGGCTCTGAATGACGCACTTATCATGAACCGTTCCGCCTGGTTGTCCCGCGTAAAGAACACGGAGCTAATAGATAGTGCAGCATTCGAGGCCGCACCGGATGATCCGGCCTTCCTGCTTTTTTCCTCCGGTACCACCGGCAAGCCCAAGGGCATCGCGCATGCTCACCGCTGTGCCGAGCATGCACATGTCTTTGCCCGTGAAATCCTGGGTGCCACATCGGCCGACCGGTTTATCTCCACCTCCAAATTATTCTTTGCCTATCCTCTGGCCAACTCGTTGCTGGCCGGGCTGCGTCTGGGCGCATCAGTGGTACTCGATCCGCAGTGGCCTAGCCCGGAGCGCCTGGCCATATTGACCAGGCAGCATACTCCGACCATCTTGTTCAGCGTCCCGACCTTATATCAGAGGCTGCTCGAATCGGATTTGAGGTTCGACTCCATCACCCGTTACGTCTCCGCAGGTGAGGCCTGCCCGCCCGCGCTGGCCAATGCATGGGAACGCAAGCACGGCGTCGGCCTGGTGAACGGTTACGGCACGACCGAAACGCTGGCGTTGGTGCTTTACCGTTTGTCGGCCATGGCGGGATTCCGGCCCACGCCGCTGACCCACGCGCGCGAGGAATCTTCCGATCCCGGCGACCCTGAAGCCAGCCTGCGTTTGTGGTTCTCTCACCCTTCGCTGTCGCTGGGTTATACGCGGGTCGTGACTCACGACAGCGCGGTGTTTTGCGACAATGAGTTTTCTCCCGGTGACGTATTCAGGCGCGCCGCAACCGATCAGGACCAGGGATGGATTTTCGCCGGACGCTCTGATCAGTTGCTCAAGGTCTATGGACGCTGGGTAGACACCGTGGCGCTGGAGCACTGGTTCTTTGAGCGTCTGCAGGAGCATGTGCGAGAGCTTTCCATCGTACCTTATGACAGCGACGGCGGCCCGATCAGTCTGCACATGTTCCTCGCGCCGCTGAGTGGCAAAGGAGAAAGCCTGGCAGCGCGGCTGGAAACCGTCAGCGCCGAACTGCCCGCTTTCAAGAAACCTGCAGCGACCCATGTGCTGCCAGAATTGCCGCGTACCGAGACAGGCAAGGTGCGGCGGGGTGCGCTCAGGGCGATGTGTTGAGTTGTTCCAGTTCAAGTCTTCTGTTGCGCAGAGATGGCTGGCACCGCAATTAGCGGTCGGCTTTTTCTTGACTCGAATCAAGCAAGGAAAGACTGCAAGCAGGCGACACTGCAAGATTGAAGTGGGGGTTGGTTTATGACCAAGATACGCAGCATCAGGCAGACCACCAGTGATCCGACCAGCGACGATCTGCGCGCGCGAGTGCATTTCTGCGCCGAAACGGGGCAAATCTGGTTGCATGAGCACCGCATGCTGCTCATCCATGCGGAAACCCAGGCCCTGCTGCGCAAGGAACTGATCGAAACGCTGGGGATGAACCGCGCCAAAGCCTTGTTCACCCGCATGGGCTACGAATCCGGCGTCCGTGATGCCGAACTCGTGCGAACCCGCTCGCCCAATGCCAGCGACATGGAAGTCTTCATGACCGGGCCGCGACTTCATACGCTGGAGGGAGTCGTCAAGGTCACCCCGGTCAAGCTGGAGTTCGACCGCGTCGCGGGCAAGTTCTACGGCGAGTTTCTCTGGGAAAACTCGTGGGAAGGCCATTGGCACAAGCGCTTCTTTGGCACGCATAACGAACCCGTCTGCTGGACCCAGATCGGCTACGCCTGCGGGTATACCTCGACCTTCATGGGCAGGCAGATCCTATACAAGGAAGTGGAATGCGTCGGCATGGGCAACAGCACCTGCCGCATCATCGGCAAGCCGATCGAGGAATGGGAGGACGCGAATGAATACACCAGCCTGTTCAATCGCGAGGCGATCGCGGATCTGCTGATCGATTTGCAGACCCAAGTGGTTCAGCTGCGCTCGTCAATCGGCGACACTCACATGCAACCGCTGGACATGGTGGGTAGCTCCCCGGGCTTCCTGGCCGCCTATGATTTGCTCGAACGCGCCGCGAACTGCCAGATCTCCGTCCTGCTACTAGGGGAGACGGGTGTCGGCAAGGAAATGTTCGCTCGCGCCCTGCATGATCGAAGTCCCCGGCGCGGCGCGGCTTTCGTTGCTATCAACTGCGCTGCCATTCCGCATGACCTGGTTGAGGCTGAACTTTTCGGGGTGGAGAAAGGCTCCTATACCGGCGCTCTGGTCTCTCGCTCCGGCCGCTTCGAGCGCGCCAACGGTGGCACCCTGTTTCTCGACGAAATCGGTGACCTGTCACTTTCGGCTCAGTCCAAGCTGCTCAGGGTATTGCAGGAAGGGGAGATCGAACGCCTGGGTGACCAGAAAATTCGCAAGATCAATGTTCGCCTGGTTGCCGCCACGAATGCCGACCTGAAGCAACTGGTCAAGACCGGCAAGTTTCGGGCGGACCTGTTCTACCGGCTTAACGCCTATCAGATCAGCATACCTCCCCTGCGAGTGCGCAAGGAGGACATCGCGCTGCTCGCCAAAAATTTCCTCGAGAAATACTCCGCCACGCACGGCAAGAAATTGCGCGGCTTTACCGACAAGGCCAAGCGTGCGCTGCTGACCTACTCCTGGCCGGGCAACATTCGCGAGTTGCAGAACATGATCGAACGCGGCGTAATACTCGCTCCGAACGGTTCGCGTATCGAGGTGAGCCATCTCTTCTCGTCGTTCGGCGACGACACGCCGCTGGAGTTCGGCCTGGATTCCAACGGTAGCCTCGACATCAACTCCTCGGATGCGGGGAAGAGCATCTGCGCTGCCGTCTTCAACGGTGTCATGACGCTTAACCAGGTCGAGACTTTGCTGCTGGAAACCTCGGTTGACAAGGCGCGCGGCAATCTTTCGTCCGCCGCGCGCATGCTTGGCCTGACGCGTCCGCAGCTTGCCTATCGCCTGAAGCGCTTGAATGAGAGCAATGAATCGCATCCCGATCCGGTCCAGGCACTGGAAGGCAATAGGGCGCCTGGGCGAGAGCTTTTCGAGTAAAACCATCGGCGAATTCTTCACGGGGCCCCCGCGCTTTGCCTTATGGCGCAGTCGGGATTGAGCGGATGCTTCACCTGCCCGGAGGCGTGATTGGACCAGCGCGAATGAATTTACGCCGAATCGCAAGAGATCGGCAAATTGTCGCTTGACTTGCTCGCAATTAGCTACTAGCATTTGTCTGATGATCAGAGTATCTTGCAAGCAATTCAAATCTAGCTAAAGGGGACGAAAATGGCTGACGCATCGTATGACGCCATCGTAATTGGCGGAGGGCACCACGCAACCATCATTTCCTGTTATCTCGCCAAGGCGGGCTTGCAGGTGGCGGTGCTGGAAGGGCACACCGCCCTGGGCGGGGGCGCGGTCAGCGAGGAAGCGCCGGCGCCGGGATTCCGGCAGAATCCGCACGCGCACTTCACGCGCTTCTATGGCCACCCGGCCTACGCCGATTTCAATCTGCGCGAGGAGGGCCTCGAGTACGTCTTCCCAGAGCAGAACGAAGGCATGATCTACGAGGATGGCTCGAGCTTCATTGGCTATTCGGCCTTCCGCGTGGTCGACCCCAAGACCGGTCGCACCGAGGAATCACCCGAGAACGTCAAGAAGACCTACGACCAGATCAAGGCATTCTCGCAGCGCGACGCCGACATGTATTTGTGGCTGTTCGAGCGCTACAAAAAATTCTGGAAGAAGGCCTTCCACAAGAACCGCTTCACCGCGCCCACGCCCTGGGGTACGCCGGATGATCTTGAGGCGTTGTGCCACATACCCGACAGCGGGATCGAGCCGGTGCACCAGTTCATGTCGGTGCGCCAGTGCGCCTACGACTTCTTCGAGAGCCCCGAACTGCGCACCCTGTTCATGCGCGCCTGCCCGACTTCCAATGGTGCCTTCCCCGATGACGCGATGGGTCTGATGAATCTCATGCATGTCATGGGTCTCGTGCTGTCCTTCGAACCGGCGGCGATCGTCAAGGGCGGCACCCAGTCGATCACAGACGCGCTGGTGAAGGTTGGCAAAAAGCTCGGTGTCCAGCATTTCACCGGTCACGAAGTGGACGAGGTCATCGTCGAGAACGGTGCGGCGGTTGGCGTCAAGCTCGCACGCGGCGGCATCCTCAAGGCGCCGCTGGTGATCTCCGACCTCGGCGTGCCGCAGACCTTCCTGCGCCTGCTGCGCGCGCAGAAGTTCGATGACCGGCTGTTGCACCGGATCAAGAACATCCACTACGACCGCGGCCAGATCTTCTGGGGCAATGTGGCGATGCACGAATTGCCCAAGTACAACGCCGACAACATCAATCCCGGCGTCGGCACACAACCCCGTCTCTACACCGGCGCCAAGGACCCCGACTATCTGGCCAGCAAGTATCAGCACGACATCTTCCTGCTGGGTTTTCCCCAGCAGCCCTACATCCTCACCGCGCCCGACAGCATCTGGGACAAGACCCGCGCGCCGGAAGGCAAGCACACAGTATTGATCGAGGACTTCACGGCGCCGGCGCGGCTGTTCTCGGCGCGCGACTGGGGACGCATCAAGGAGGAGTTCACCGACCGCGCGCTCGAAGAGTGGCGCAAGTACGCACCGAACATGACCAAGGACAACATCATCGGCGTGCGAATCTACGGCCCGTATGACGTGCAGGCCGGCAAGCCCGACATGATCGAAGGCGGTTGGACGGAAGGCTCGATGTTCGCCTCGCAGCTCACCCGCTTCCGCCCCACGCCGGAGACATCGGGATTCCGTACGCCGATCAAGAACTTCTACATGTGCTCTTCCAATCTGCATTCTGCCGGTGGCATCGGCCGCGGATCAAGCTACATCGCCTACAAGATGATTGCCCAGGATCGTGGCCTGGCGCGCATCTGGGAACAGTCCGGGCGCGAATTTTAATCAGGAGAGAACAGGATGCGCGTCGTCGTTTGCCTCAAGCAGGTCATCGATCCACTGACTCCGGCGTCGACCCTGGCGCTTGATCGGAATGAAAAGAAGATACGCGCCGGCGTAACTGCCCCGCCGGTGATCAACGGGTTCGATGAACAGGGGCTGGAGGCGGCGTTGCGTCTGCGCGAGACGAACAAGGATATCGAGATCATCTGTCTGGCCGCTGGCGAGCGTTTCAGCAACGACGTGATGAAGCGCTCGCTGGCCGTCGGCGCCGATCAGTTAATCCTGGTGCAGGACCCCTCTCTCGACACCTGGGACCCCTATCCGATCGCCGCGGCTCTGGCCGCCGCAATCCGCCAGATCGGCGGCGCCGACCTGGTCATTTGCGGACGCCAGGGCTCCGACTGGGACAACGCGCTGACGCCGTATATTCTGGCCGATCTTGTGGAGCTGCCGCTGCTCACCCTCGCCAAGAGCGTAACGGTAGCGGATGGCAAGCGCGTCGAGATAGAACGTGTGCTCGCCGATGGTTCGATGCGGATGAACGCCCAGTTGCCAGCGCTGGTCACCGTGACCAGCGAGCTCGGCGCCTTGCGCATGCCGACCGTCTCCGCGCGTCTGGCGGCGACTCGCAAGCAGCCGCGCCAATTTGCTCTGGCCGAACTTGGCACCGCGGTCGTTCCGGGACACGCGCCGGAGGTGGTTGATCTGGCCATTCCTGTCACTGGAAGAAGCTGTACCTTCATCGATGCCGCGGACGGGCCAAGCGCAGGTGTGCGTCTGGCCGAAACATTGTTGCAGGCCGGAGCGATCCGCCTTGGAGGGGAGCGCTAACCATGACGGGCATTCTGATAGTCGCCGAGGTCGACGCAGGCGAATTGCGGCCGGAGTTCTGGGAGCTCGTGACGGTGGCCAGGGCCATGTCCGCCACACTTTCCGGAGGCATCAGCATCGCCGTCATCGGTGCCAAGGTGGATGCTGCAGCGCGCCAGACGGCAGGCATCGGAGAAGTGCATGTGATCGAGGATGATCGTCTGGCCGATCCATGGCCCGAGGCGCATGCCGCTGCCTTGATCCAGTTGTCCGGCGAACTCGCGCCGCAAATGGTCATTGCACCGCGCACGATACTCGGCGCCGAGATGGCGGCTCGTCTGGCTGTTCGTTGCCGCTGGCAGCTAGTGCAGGATGTGACCCAGATCGAAGCCACAGCCGATGGCGGGTTGCAAGGCGTGCGGCCCGTTTCTGGCGGCGCCGTCGCTGCAACAATCCGAGCGGGCGCCGGCCCTTGGGTTGTGGTACCGCGCCCGCGCGCCTTCGCGCCGGCCGAAGCCGGCACCGGTGCGGAGAGCATCGCACCGCTACGACACAGTTTCGCTCCGCCAGCCCTGGCGACGGCATGCGAGACGCCCAAGCGGATTGCCGTCGAGGGCATCAGCATCGATCGCGCCAAGACCGTGATTGCCGGCGGTGGCGGGCTCTGCGGCCCGGAGCCTTTTACCTTGCTGCGCGAGATCGCCGATCTCGTCGGAGGAGCGGTTGGCGCATCGCGCGTCGCGGTCGATTCCGGCTGGGTGCAATCAGCACTGCAAGTCGGACTGACCGGCAAGACCATCGCGCCGGATCTGTACATCGCCGTCGGTATTTCCGGCGCGATCCAGCATTTGATCGGTTGCTCATCGTCGCAGGTGATCGTCGCCGTCAATAACGATGCATCCGCACCGATCTTCGGAGTTGCCAATTACGGTGTCGTCGGCGACTGGAAGGAAGTCATGCCGGCTTTCCGCGACGCGCTGGCTGGACGCACTGCTTGACAACCATGCGGTCACGCTGAGATGTCCATCGAACTTGCCCTGCGGCTCGTCGTCATTCTGGCGGCGCTCGTCTGGGCGGGTTTGCGCTTCTCCCGCCTTGCCCGTCCGCTGCTAGCCGCGCCCGCCGAAGCGCGCCTGTGGCCGTTCGCCCCGCGCGCCTGGGGCGTGGTGGTCAATATCCTCGGCCACGCGCGGCTGCTGCGTAAGCCCTACGCCGGGCTCTTGCACATGATGATGTTCTTTGGCTTTATGTTTCTGCTCACGGCTGTCGTGCAGGCATTTGGCGAAGGTATTTCGCCGCTATTCGCGCTTGACATGTTCGGCGGCGCGACATGGATCGCGCTCGGCCAGGACATTTTCGCGATCCTGTTGCTGGTCGCCGTGACGATGGCAGTATTTCAACGCGTGGTGCTGGCGCCACCGCGCTTCGAGGGCTCCAATAAAGGCGATGCCGCGATCATCCTCGGCTTGATCGCGGCGGTCGCGATCGGCATGCTCCTGCAGAATGCCTGCCAAATCCGTGGTGGCGATCCTTCGGCAGCCTGGCGGCCGATCAGTTCGGTTCTGGCCACGCTGCTTCCCTCACTGGGCCTGACCGGGCCGGCTGTGCAAGCCGGCGCGACAGCGTTCGCATGGCTGCACATGCTGGCCATTCTCGCCTTCCTAGTCTATATCCCTGGGTCCAAGCATCTCCATGTGTTCGCCGGAATACCAAACGTCTACCTGCGCGACCTCCAGCCGGCAGGACGCCTCATTACCACCGATCTCGAACAGCCGAAGCTCGGCCTCTCCGAAATCAGCCAGCTCGGCCGCAAGCAGGTGCTCGATCTGTTCGCCTGCACCGAATGCGGGCGCTGCCAGGAAATGTGCCCGGCCTACGCTTCGGGCAAGCCGCTGAGTCCGAAGCTGTTGATCATGGGCTTGCGCGACCATCTTCTGGACAAGCAGGCTGGTAACGGGGATCAAGGCAGTGCCGGCGGCACATTGATCGGATCAGTCATCAAGGAGGAGACGATCTGGGCATGCACGACCTGCCGCGCCTGCATGGAGGCTTGTCCGCTGTTCATCGAGCACGTACCCAAGATAATCGACATGCGCCGGCATCTGGCCATGGAGGCGGCTAACGTTCCCGACGGGATCTCCGGCGCGGTGCTGTCGATCGAGCAACGCGGCCATCCCTGGGCGGGGACTCGATTCTCCCGCCTGGACTGGTGCCGTGATCTCGATGTTCGCGTGCTCAAGCCCGGCGAGGCAACCGACGCCGCGCGCCCTGGTGCGCCTGCTGCGCGCGGCAAAGGTGGATTTCGCGATTCTCGGTGACGACGAGAAATGCACCGGCGACCTCGCGCGCCGCACCGGCAACGACTATCTTTTCCAGATGCAGGCCGCGGCCAATGTCGAGACGCTCAATGCCCGCACCTTCAAGCAAATCGTCAGCATTTGCCCGCATTGCGTCAATACGCTGAAGAATGAATATGCAGATTTCGGCGGCGTGTACCAGGTTGCGCACCACAGCCAGCTGCTGGCGCAGCTGATGGAAAGCGGACGTCTGCCGCCCGTGCAGAATAGTGATGCAGCTCCGGTTGCGTACCACGACCCCTGCTATCTGGGCCGCTACAACGGCGAATTCGATGCACCTCGCTCGGTACTTTCCGGCGCCGGTGCCACTGTTGCCGAAATGGAATATTCGCGCGGGCAGTCTTTCTGCTGTGGTAGCGGCGGCGGTCGCGCATTTGCGGTCGAGCCGCCGGACCAGCGGGTCAACGTCATCCGCGCCAAGCAAGCGCGCGCGACGGGCGCTGCTGTAATCGGCACGGCCTGTCCGTTTTGCCTGCTGATGCTCGAGGACGGCTGCAAGACGGCGGCGCGGCAGGGAGACGACAAGGCGCCGGCGCAGCAGGTTCTAGATATCGCCGAAATTCTCGACCAATCCATGCACGGCGCAAGCACAGGAGCGTCCTTGTGAGCACCGGCGTCCCACTAGCGAATCCATGGACCGCAGGCCGCGCGGATATCTCAGGCTTTGCGAGAGCTGCTTTCCAGCGCCTTGCGCTTTGCCGGTGCTTTTTTCTTGCCGTCCTTAACCGCTTCGGTGGAATCAAGCACCATGTTGAGGCCATGCCGCATGTGTTTCTCGCTGGCGGCCATGGCCGCTTTCGGATTGTGCGCACGAATCGCGGCGAAAATCTTCTCGTGATCCGCCAGCAGCGTCTCGTAACTATGGGGATTGCGGCGCGAGAAACGCGTCGACTCGAAATAGAGGCTCCGCAGCAGGCGCGTTGCGAGCAGGAGCGTCTGATTGCCGCTGGCGTCGGCCACCGCGGTATGAAAATCCAGCGAGGTCTGAATACTGGCGGCCTCGTTGCCAATCGCCCTGCGGCCCGCCTCGATGGTATCCCCGATGCGGCGAATGTCGGTCGCGTCTGCCCGCTTTGCCGCCATGGCCGCGATCAAGGGCTCGAGCGCGAGACGCGCCTCGACAATGTCATTGATCAGGTCGGTACTCGTGAATTCGGACCAGTCCGTCAGCGCAAACAGCGGCGCCGTGTTGACCAGAATCGTTCCACGACCCGGCTTGGCCTCGGTCACACCGAGAATCTGAAATACCCGGAACGCCTCGCGAATCGACGAGCGACCAACCTCCATTTGCTCGGCAAGCACGGACTCGGAAGGAAATTTGTCGCCGGGTTTGATCTTGCCAACGGCAACCAGTCGAGCGATCTCATGAACGATCGATTTGGCCAGCGAAGCATTACGAGTAATGGAGATTTTGGCTAGCATTGAAAAGATTGTCTGATAAACAGATAAGGTGGCTCCCATGACTATGCACTACAAGCGTCGAGGATTCAATAGATAGATTTCGAAGATTGCAAGCATCGCTTATATGACAGGAATTGTACCAATGAGTAGAACGAGCTAGCCAGATAGATCGCGTGTTGCCGTCATAGACGGTTGTTCGATACGCCAACAGAAGCGTTAACGGCGACATGTGGGAATTTGAAATGATCCAACATAGGAGGAAGACAATGACCAACACCGCTGTCGTGCAGCCGAAAATGGCTTTGCCCGCTGTTCCGGGTTTCGAATTTGACGAGAAGGCGGACCTGGAGCAATCCCCTGCCTGGTTTCTCGATGGGACCCACTCGGTGCCGCCGTGGACCCCTTTGTTTGGCTGGTTCTGGATCAACTTTTGTCGGCACGGCATGCAATACGGCGCCGAGAAGCTCTCCCTGCCGACCGTAAAGGGTTGGGACTGGCGTTTCAAGAACGGTGGTGGCTATCTGACGGTGATGCTGGTCAAGTCGGAAGAGGAACAGCGTCAGCGCGAGGAACGCTTCCGTGTGGCGATCCGGCCGTTCATCGAGGACTACGACGGCCTCTGGCGCAGCCAGCTCGACGAGATACTGGCTCTGTACGAAGATCTGAAGCAGCTCGATCTTGACAAGGCCACCAATATCGAACTTCTCGACAACTTCGAGCAGACCATCAACGTTTGCCGGCGCATGTGGGAAGTGCATATGTACATGATGTACGGCACCTACACCGGCTACATTCTGTTTGAGAACATGTGCCGCGAGCTCATGGGAATCGACGACACTCACCCACTTTTTCACAAGCTCATCGCCGGCTTCGACAACAAGGTTCTCCAGGTGGACAAGCGGATCTGGGAATTTTCCCAGAAGGCAGCGCAGTTGGGGCTGGCGGACGTCATCCTGCACAGTGAACCAGCGGACATCGCAGCCAAGATCGAGGCCGCGCCGAATGGATCAGGATTCATGACAGCGTTCCGCGAATTCTTGAACGAAGACGGCTGGCGCATGCAGCGCATGTCCGAGATGAACATGCCCACCTGGATCGAGGATCCTGCCCCTCCCCTAACCAACCTCAAGCAGTTCCTGGTGAAGGGGGGCGGCTTCAACCTCGAGGAGGAGCGCGAGAAAATCAGCAAGGAGCGCGAAGCCGCCGAAAAAGAGGTGTTCGCCAAGATCGCGCCAGAGCAAAAGGGATGGTTCACCACGGTTCTCCGGTTGGCGCAGAAATCGGGTGTTTTCAGCGAGGAGCACGACCATTACCTCGACCTTTATACCCACGCCATGATGCGGCGTTCTGCGCTGGGTATCGGTCGACGCCTGGTCAGCGCCGGCGCCATCGATGTTCTCGAAGACATATTCTTCATCATTCCCGAGGAGATCCGCAAGGCGGCCATCAACCCGGATCATTTCAAGCTGCAGCCGATCGTGGTCGCCCGGCGAGCGGAATGGCAAGAGTGGTGCAAGACGCCCAATCCCCCGGTGATTCTCCGGGAAGGTTTCGACATGGACCAGGCGATGGCCATGCTGGTCAAGTCGAATGACCCGATTGCCCTGAAGGTGGTGGTGGGGTCGATGCCGATCGTCAGGGCGGAACTCAATGCCGACCTGCACGGCACTTGCGGTTCTCCGGGCGTTGTCGAGGGGCTCGCGCGGGTGATCCTGAGCGAGGATCAGCTCGCGGACGTCCAGCCCGGTGAGATACTGGTTGCTGCGACGACCTCGCCGAGTTGGACACCGGTGTTCTCTTTCATCAAGGGGGTAGTCATGGACCGGGGCGCTTCGCTGTCGCACGCCGCGATCGTGGGACGCGAATACGGCATCCCGGTGCTGATGAACGTGTTCGTCGGTACCCAGAAGATCAGGACGGGCCAGCGGATTCGGGTGGACGCCAACATGGGCGCTCTCTATATCCTCGATAAGTAATCCACTCGCGCGAATCGACGGCCAGCGCAGCTGGCCTGTCTCGCCCTTGTGACTGGCCTGGAGCAATGCTGATGGCGAAAAAATGGATTTATGCACTGGAAGAGCTTGGACAGGAGCACATCAACCTGGTCGGCAGGAAGTGCGCCAACCTCGGAGAGATGACCAAGCTCGGAATGCGCGTCCCGCCGGGATTTGCAATTTCGGTGGACGGCTTCGAGAACTACATGCAGGTGACGGGCTTGGGCAAGCGCATCGAAACTTACTTTGCCTCGCTCGGTGAGGATCTGAAGAAAAGCGTCCAGAAGCAGATGGACGCCAGTCGTGCGGCAAAGGACATGATCGCGAAAACCCCTTTACCGGCAAGCATCGTCGACGAGATCGTCAGCAACTACGAGGCACTCTGCGCTAGGTGCGGCGAGCCCGACTTGCCGGTGGCGGTGCGTTCCAGCGGTTCGGTAAGCATGCCCGGCCAGATGGAAACCTACCTCCACGTGCGGGGCAGTGCGGAGGTGACGCGGCGAGTGCTTGAAGTCTGGGAGAGCACCTTCAACACCCGTGCCATCGCCTTTCGTCTGGAAAAGGGTATGCCCGTGGACAAGGCGCCGATCGGCGTCGCCGTCATCAGGATGGTCAACGCCAAGAGCGCCGGAGTGTTGCTCACGGTTATCCCGACCACCGGCGACACCGACCGGGTGGTCATCGAGGGCAACTGGGGCCTGGGCGAAAGCGTGGTGGCCGGCGAGATCAACCCGGACAGTTTCACCGTGAACAAGGCCAGCATGTCGATTGAAAAAAAGGTGAACAAGAAGACACGCTGTGTCGTCTCGACAGCCAATGGCACTGTCAAGGCCGATGTCCCTTTCCACCTGCAAGACATGCCATGCCTGGAGGACGAGGAAATCCGCGAACTCGTCCGCATCGCTCTGGGCGTCGAAAAGCACTTCGGCATGCCGCAGGACATGGAATGGGTGGTGGATCAGGATCTGTCGTTTCCGGAGAACGTGATCTGGGTGCAGGCCAGGCCGGCGAAGTTTACCGCGCAGCGGAAAGAGGCCGAGGCCGATTACATCGTTGACCAGATGGCGCGGCTGTTTCGGCGCTGACCCGTTCTGAAACCCGGGTGGGATAATGACGAATCGCCACTAGAATTAATCACTGTTCCGCATTAGGAAACTTTACTCACACAAGGAGGATTCATGGCTGTTCTGTTCAACCAACATTGGGACACCGCGCCGGGAAAGCAGGAGGCCTATTCTGACTTTTTGATGCGATATTACAATCCGACTCTGGAAAAAATCGGCATCAAGCTGGTTGGCGGATACTACGTGACGGTGGGTATGGGTCCCCGGATCATTGCCGTCGGTCTGGCAGAGAATTTACATGAACTCGAAGAAGGTCTCGCCTCGGCGGAGTATGAGGAAATCACGAATCGGCTGATGGAGTTCGTGACCCACTATCACAGCAAGATTCTGATCCCGACCGGTCGGGTCAAGATGGATGGTTACAAGGTTCAAACCGGGTTGTGGAAGTTCAATCAGTACTGGAACCTCGTGCCGGGCATGGAGCAGCAGTATACGGAATTCGTCACTGGCGATTACATCCCGACCCTGGAAAAGACAGGCCTCATCGTGACGGCGGGATGGCGCGTGGTGGTCGGTTCCGGACCCTATATCCTGGCCGAGTCATCGGCCGCCAACATCGTCGATATTGCGCGGGCAATCGACACTGACGAGTTCCGGCGAGTAATGCGCAAGCTCAAGACGCTGTATGTTACCGATTACCACAGCAGGATCCTGGCGCCGACCGGCCGCATCGACCTGCCCCATTTCATGAAAGATATGATGGCGCACTTCTGACGCCTCGCAAGGGATCGACATGGACTTTTTCATCGATGGACAATGGACGCCTGCGACTGCATCGCAGACGATCCCGATCGTCAACCCCGCAACGGGTGAAACGATAGATACAGTACCTGCCGGAAACGCCGCCGATGCCGACCGGGCGATTGCCTCGGCGGCGCTTGCCTTCAAGCAGTGGCGCAAGGTGCCGATGGCGCGCCGAGCCAAGCTGCAACATGCCGCCGCTCAAAGACTGCGTGAGCGGGTTGAAGAGTTCGCCCACCTGCTAACCCTTGAATTGGGGCGTCCGCTCGCCGGTTCAAAGGTCGAAATCGAGCGCTCAGCCGATCTGCTCGATTACTTCGCCGAAGAGGGCCTTCGACTGTGCGGCGAGATTCCGATGATCAACGAGGAAAATGAGCGCGTGCTGGTGGTCAAGGAGCCTGTCGGCGTCGTGGTCGCCATCGCACCGTTCAACTACCCGATCACACTGCTCACCTTCAAGTTGGGGGCGGCCCTGATGACCGGTTGCACTGTGGTCGCCAAACCAGCCTCGGATACGCCGCTGACGACGCTGCTGCTTGCCGAGCTTTTCCATCAGGTCGGTTTTCCTCCGGGTGTGTTTAATGCGCTTACCGGTTCCGGTGGGGAATTGGGTCGTGCCCTAGTGGAACATCCGACGCCGCGGAAAATCGGGTTCACCGGCAGTAGCCCGGCCGGCAAGCGCATCGCAGCGATGGCGGCGGCAACCAACAAACGGCTGACGCTCGAGATGGGCGGACAGTCGCCAGCCATCATTTGCCAGGATGCAAACCTCGACATCGCGATTCCCGCGCTGGTGAGGCATGCTTTCGCCAACAGTGGGCAGTTCTGTTACCGGGTTAACCGGATCTATGTCGCGCAAGAAATCTACCCGCTATTCATAGAACGTTTTGCGCGTGCGGCGGCAGCGCTCAAGGTAGGCAATGGTTTGGATCCGGGTTGCGACATGGGACCGATGGTCAGCGAAGAAATTTTTCGCACCAGCGTCGAACACGTCGAAGACGCACTCGGCCAGGGTGCGCGAGTTGCGGCTGGTGGCGCGAGGTTGCGCGGCGGCGACTACGAGCGCGGCTACTTCATGCCGGCTACGGTGCTCGTCGATACCAACCAGGCGATGAAGATCATGAGGGAAGAAACCTTTGGTCCGGTGGTCGGCGTGATGCCTTTTGCTTCCTTGCCTGAAGCCGTCGAGTTGGCCAACGACTCACTGTTCGGTCTCGCCGGGTACGTTTTCAGCAGCGACCTTGGCGTGGCGCTCAGCACTGCCGAGAACCTCGAAGCCGGCTCAGTGTGGGTCAACAATATCCATCGCTCCTACAATATGGTGCCGTTCGGTGGCTACAAAGAGAGCGGAATGGGACGTGAAAAATCCCACTATGGCCTGGAGGCATATCTGGAGTTGAAGACCATCTATCTGTCGACGGCAAAATGATGGCTTGAGTTACTTTCACGGGAGGATGCTGTGGTCAAGGATACGGACAAGATTCGGCGTGAAGGGCGAGTCGACGTGGAACGCACTGTAGCCGAGGTGAACCATGTCTGAAAAAATATTGGTCGGGCAGGTTGCCATCGTGACGGGAGGCGGCGGTGGTCTGGGCCGGGCTTTTGCGCTTGCGCTGGCCGAATCCGGGGCGAAGGTAGCAGTCGCCGATCTCAACCTGGCGGGGGCCTCGACCACCGTCGCGGGCATTGCCGCCCGCGGCGGGGAGGCTCTGGCGCTGGAGGTTGACGTCGCCGATGCGGGCTCCGTCGAACAGATGGCGCTGGCTGTGGCAGAGCGCTGGGGTCGGATCGACATGCTGATCAACAACGCTGCTATTTATGGCAGCATTGTGCGCAAACCGTTTTTCGAGATCACTCTGGAGGAGTGGGACACGCTCATGGCTGTCAATCTCAAGGGACCCTGGCTTTGCGCACGCGCCGTGTTTCCCTTTATGCGTGAGTCCGGTGGCCGCATCGTCAATATCACCTCGGCCACTTTCTATAGCGGCTCGCCGCTGTGGGCGCACTACGTCGCCGCCAAGGGCGGCATCATCGGACTTACCCGTGCTCTGGCGCGGGAAGCCGGCGATTACGGCATCCGCGTTAACGCCATCGCTCCTGGCTTCACGCTGACCGAAGCCAGCCTGCGCCTGATCGAGGATGCCGCGACCTATGGCGTGAATCGCGGGGCGATCAAAAGGGCACAGCAGACAGACGACCTGATCGGGGCGCTGCTGTTCTTCGCCTCTCCCGCGAGCGACTTCGTCACTGGTCAAACCCTGGTGGTCGACGGCGGCCGCCAATTCAACTGATTTTTTCCGCAATCCTCTCTGGTGTCGCAATGCCATTTGCATGACAGTGCCTGCGGGCGCTGTCATTTGCGAATTGATCAAATGATCAATTCGCCCTGCTGTTTGATCATTTGACAAATCTTTGTGACCCCGGTTGGTGTATCGCACAACCATTATCGACCTTGTCTACAAGCACATAGTCATTGGCACGCAATGTGCTGATAGTCACCCTGAGTTCAAGCAGCCCTCAAGTGTTCTGCTCGCCTTGCCCGGTTGAGAAACCCGCTGGGTTTGCTGACGAAGAAAAGAAAAACAGGTTTTCCAACTATCGGAGGTGGAATTTGCTCAAGAAAACTCCAATGTCTTTCCCGATGATGGCGACGGCACTGATGCTGTTAGCACTCTGCGGTTGCAACGTAAGCAGCAACATGGCCGGAGTGGAAGCGGAGAAGGGCAAGGCGGTGACGCGGGCCGACCATTTCCAGGCGGTGGCGGTGGGAAAAGGCGAGTTGTTAGCGGTCGGCAGCGACGGGATCGTGGCGCGATCGAAAGACGAGGGTAAGAGCTGGAGCCGGCAGATGGTGGGCGGGCAGACAGGACCCTCAGGCTTGATCAGCATCAGCGTCTGCCCGGACGGCGCCTATGTGGCGCTGGACTTCTACCGCAAGATCTGGCTGGGCACCACTGACGGCAAATGGAGCGAGAAGGAAATCAAGAGCAAGGTCAATCCGCTGGCGATGACCTGCGACAGCGAGAACAAGATCTGGGTGGTGGGCAGTCGCAGCACCATCCTTTCCAGCGCCGACAAAGGCGCCACCTGGCAAGAA
The DNA here is from genome assembly GCA_026399515.1 of Pseudomonadota bacterium. GTDB lineage: Bacteria > Pseudomonadota > Gammaproteobacteria > Burkholderiales > Rhodocyclaceae > JACRAR01. The sequence goes on from JAPLQT010000101.1 coordinate 39,186, forward strand.
AAGACCATGGGCGTGGACGCCATGCTGGTCACGGTGCAATTCGTCGATGCCAAGCACGGCTTCATCACCGGCGAATTCGGAATCGTCTATAGCACCGCCGACGGCGGCGCCAACTGGACCGTCGAACCCAAGATCGCACCGGACTTCTTCTCCTACGGGGCGCTATTCACCGACGCCAACACCGGCTGGGTCAGCGGCCTGGCCGGCACCGTGATGCACACCAAGGACGGCGGCAAAACCTGGAGCAAGCAAGCCAACAAGCTGGGCGCGCCGATGTACCAGATCGTCGCGCATGGCGGGGACATGATCGCCCTGGGCATCAGCGGACTGATGTTCAAGCTGCAGGGCGAGCAGTGGGAACTCATGGGACCACCCAAATCGACGCCCTACCTGCGCGCTGCTGCCAGTCTGGACGCCAAGCGACTCCTGATCGCCGGCGGTGCCGGTGCGCTCGAAGTCATTACCACCGGGGGTGCGGCCGTGCCTGCGCCCGCCACCAAGACGGAATAGGGGACCCCCATGCGGCACAAGTTTACCCACGCGGTACATCAACTCGAAGAAAAGCTCTTCACCATCCCAAAGGTCGTTTTGGGCATCATCCTGGTCATCACCATCTTCTTCGCCTTCCAGATTCCGGCGCTCAAGATGCATACCGAATTTGCCGACCTGCTGCCGCAGAACCACCCATACATCAAGTTGCACAACGAGATCAGCGGCATCTTCGGCGGCGCTTCACAGATCATCGTCTCGGTGGAAGCCGAGAAGGGCACCATTTTTACCAATGAAACCCTGGCGACGATCAACAAACTGACTCAGGCGGTCGACAGCCTGCCTGGGGTAAACCACAACCTGGTCACCAGCCTGACCCACCGCACCGTACGCAAGATCTGGCTGACCGAAGACGGCAGCATGGCCTCCAAGGCCTACTACAACCCGCAACAGACGAGCCTGAGCCCCGCCGAACTCGAACAACTCGGCAAGGACGTCAGCGCCAACGCCCAGGTCTATGGCCTGATCGTCTCGCCCGACCTCAAGGCCGCGCTGATCAAGGCCCAGCTCAACGAAGGCGGCGAACTCGACTACGGCAAGACCTTCGAGCAACTGCAAAAAGTTCGTGCCGAAGCGGCAGCACCTGGAATCAAAATCTACGCCACTGGCCAGCCGGTGCTGATTGGTTTCGTCTATACCTATCTGGCGCAGATCCTGCAGATTTTCCTGTACACCCTGATCCTGATGGTGGCGCTGCTCGTCATCTACTTCCGCCGGGCCTACGGCGTGCTCCTGCCGTTCCTGGGCATCCTGCTGTCCTCCATCTGGGGGCTGGGCTTTGTCTCCCTGCTCAAGTGGAACCTGGATCCGCTCAACCTGGTGATCCCGTTCCTCATCGCCGCCCGCGCCATGTCCCACAGCATCCAGTTGGTGGAACGCTACTACGACGAACTGGACAAGGTCAAAGACACCAAGATCGCCGCCCGCAACGCCTTCGACGACATCTTCCGGCCCGGCACCCTGGCCATCATCGTGGACACCGTCGGCATCCTGGTACTGACCCTGGGAGCAGCGCCGATCAATACCAAGCTCGGCTACTACGCAGGTTTCTGGGCCTTCTCGGTGATCTTCACGGTGCTCTTCGTCGTGCCTCTGATGCTGCTCCTGCTGCCCCAGCCCAAGAACACCGAGAACCGCCCCAGCGTGGCCCGCGACCTGGTCGTCAAGATCTTCGGCATCGTCGCCGACCTGGGCAAGGCCAAAGCCATCCTGATCGTCTCGCTGGTGCTGATGGTGATCGGCGGTTACTTTGCTGTCAAGGTCAAGGTGGGCGAATCGGAACCCGGCTCGCCCTTGCTCTACCCCAACCATGACTACAACGTCTCTTCGCGCGCCATCAATGACCGCTTTCCCGGCTCGGAGGAACTCTACATCGTCGCCCGTACCCAGGACAGCAGCGGCCTGAAACGCCCGGCGGTACTGCACGCTCTGGAACAATTTCAGCGCCAGATGCTCCTCGATCCGGCCTTGGGGGGCACCAAGGCACTGCCCGGACTGGTCCGGGCAGTCAATGGCATGACCCACAATCTCGACCCGCGCTGGGGACAAATCCCCGACACCGATGCGGAAGTCGGCGGGCTGATGTTTGCTTACATGGCCGCCAGCCCGATCCCCGGCGCCCTCAAGGAATTCCTCAATACCGATGAAACCATCGCCAACATGGTGTTCTTCTACAAGGACCACCAGGCCGACACCATCGGCCGGGCGATCACGCTGGCCAACGAAGGCATCAGCAAACTCGGTACCAGTGTTCCCGGTCTGAGCATCGAACTGGCCGGTGGGGTGGTCGGCGTGAATGCGGCGATCAACGATGCAGCGCGCAGTGACAATTACATCATCGTGCCCCTGGTGCTGGTGCTGGCTTTTGCCTTCGTCATGGTGTTCTACGGCTCGCTGCATGCCGGCTGGTTGATGATTCTGCCGATGATTTTTGCCACCATCATGACCTATGCCTATATGGGCATCAAGAACATCGGCATGAACGTCAATACCGTACCGGTCATTGCGGTGGGAATCGGCGTGGGAATCGACTACGCGATCTACATCATGCAGCGCATCCGCGAAGAGATGGCGCAGTTGCGCGACCTGCAGCAGGCCGTGCTGCGCGCCATCGCCACCACCGGCTTTGCGGTGACCTTCACCGCCGCCACGCTGATCGCCGGGGTGATCATGTGGGTGATCTTCTCCGACCTGCGCTTCCAGTCCGATTCCGCCTTGCTGCTCTCGCTCATGCTGGTCCTCAACGCCATCGCCGCCATGCTCCTGATGCCAGCCTGGGTGATGATCTTCAAGCCGAAATTCATAACCACTGCTTATCTTGACGAGGATGGTGTGTTGCAGACCAAGTAAGCCGGCGCTGCAACGCCTATAAGCTGGGTGACCCGGTTTTCATCTGTGAGCCGGGGCTACTCAAGTCTGTTAATGCAACAAGGAGGGAGACAATGCAAAACAAATATATGTCCAGACCCAGCCTGAAGTTGGCGGCAGTTGCGCTGTGCGGCAGCTTGCTGGTCGGCTTCAGTGCCGCTGCGGCGCTTGCCGCGGACAACCTGCCCGATCCAGGAGGCACGGTGGGCGACAGTCCATGGAAGGTCGACATCATCTATGAGAACGACACCCACTACCGGGGCAAGGACAACGCCGGAAACAATGTCGGACTCTCGAAATTCCGCAACACACTCCAGGTCGAAGCCGACAAGGCAATGGGTGATGGCTGGGCATTGCACAGTGTGCTGCGCGGCACCTACGATGGCGTCTATGAACTGAATAAAGACCAGTACGGCAAGACGGCCGGCAGCAAAACCGCATCCGATCTGAAAATCCAGAACACCGCCGGCCCCGTGGCCGCCTCGGTCGGCTTGGGTTTGCCGCCGGTGCATCTCGGCGCGAGCGTGCCTTTTGGCGGCGGTGTCGGCTTTACGGTGGTGGATGCGATTCAGGCCGGTGCCGGCTTGCCGAATCTCGGCGGACCGGGCGGCGGTCCGGGCGTCAACAAATTCATTGACCCGAATTACGGTGCTTATGCCACCGGTCTTGACACGCCACCCGCGGTCTACGGTTCGGGAGCCGGCCTGGTGATGCTCGGCCAGGCCTGGAACTCCAATCCGCGCGGGGTTTCTTTCGCTGTGCCGGTCCGTCCTTGTGACATCGACCGCCGCGGCTGTGCCGATTTTGGCGGTTATGGTGACAAGAAACAGAGCGAACTGGAATCGCCGGAGTTCAACGATCGCGCTGATTTCATCCGCGAGTTCTATCTCAAGAAAACCTACAACCTGGGCGACGGTTCCGACTTCTTTGTCAAAGTCGGCAAGCAGCAGGTTGTCTGGGGCCGTACCGACTTGTTCCGGGTGCTGGACGTGATCAATCCGGTCGACTACTCGCGCAACAACATCTACGACGAACTCCAGGACATCCGTATCCCGATGTGGATCGTTCAGGGCGAGTGGCGCATGGGCGGCTCGGACATGCTGCAGGAGAGGAACCTGCAAGTAGTCTGGAACTTCGACAAGTTCCGCGCCAACAACCTGGGCCAGGGCGGCACGCCGAACGCCATCCTGGATGCCGGCTCCTTCTTCCGCGGCATGAAGAATCTCTGGGACAACGGCAGCACCGTGGCGAACTTCGCGGGCTTCTCGGCACCCGGGACGCCGGCGCCGGTCAACGGTGTATGGTTTGCGACCAACTTCGGCCCCAATCAGATCGGCCTGCGCGATGTCCATCTGCCGGAATGGAGCCTGGACAACACCCAACTGGGCATGAAGTTTGAAGGCGTCACCAAGGGCGGCCTGAACTTCTCCCTGAATGCCTTGACCTATCGCTCCCAACTACCCTCGCTGCACTCGATCAACGGCGCCGCGATCAACGCCTTTACCGGTGCGCCCGGCAACACTTCGCCCTTCTCCGGACCGGCGCAAGGAATCCCGGTGGGCAGCCTGATCGCCTTCGACATGGAATTTCCCCGCGTGAATTTGGTCGGCGGCTCGATGGACATCCAGTCCGAAACGCTCGGTGCGGCTTTCCGCCTGGAAGGCGCTCTGACCCATGGCGAGGAATTCGCCAACACGGCGCGGCCGGGACTGTATTCGAAGAACAAAGTGTGGCGCTCGGTCATCGGCGTCGACCGACCGACCTTCATTCCATGGATCAATCCCAACCGGACCACCCTGTTCTCGGCACAGCTGTTCTATCAGCACATCTTCGACCACGAGGAACATGTGATGCCCGGCGGCCTGATCGGCATGCCGGACTGGGAGGACAACTTCATCGGCACCTTGTTGATCAAGTCCTGGCTGATGGGTGACCGCGTCAGTCCGCAAATCATCATGGCCCGCGACTTCAAGGCGCGCGCCTGGGTGGCATCGCCGCAAGTCGAGTGGCTGGTCACCAACGACCTGAAACTGACCTTCGGCGCCAACATCAAGGGCAAGGACGACGACTCGCAACAGCGCTGGTCCTGGGATGACGCGCGTTCCGCCAACCCGTGGGCGCCTTACACCACGTACGTCGGCCAGACCCTGAATCCGGGTTCTTTCGGCGTGGGCGGTCTTGAGCCCCTCGGTCGCTTCCGTGCCGGCCCGATCGGTGCCGCCTGGAAGGAAAACGAGCTGTATGTCACTTTACGTTACAAGTTTTAATTCTGGAGACATGACGATATGAAACTCAAAACCATCACACTCGCCATCTCGCTGGCGATTCTGGCCGGCCCCGCGCTTGCCGCCACCGAGGCCGATGTCGAGATGACCTTCAATCCCTATAAGGCCGGTATGCCAAGCTACCCTGGGCTGACCGCAGGCATGACCATCAACAAGGCTAACGTCGACCAGTTCAAGGAAATCCTTTCCTATGGTTTCCACAAACTCATCAAGGAAGGTGCCTTCGAGATCAAGGTCGCGCCGACCACCCAGTTCGAATTGTCCAAGGCCTATATCGACGCCACGCGCAAGAACCTCAACAAAACCAAACTGGGCGCCAATAATGGCGACCTGGAAGGTTATGTTGCCGGGCGTCCCTTCCCAGAAGAGCCGGATATCAAGGATCCGCGAGCCGGGGAGAAACTGGCCTGGAACTACAAGTACGGCGTGAACTGGGGCGATAACGCCTCGATCAGCCCGTTCTACTGGAAGTACCGCGACATGGCCACTGGCAAGGTCGAACGGATCATCAAGTTCGACTTCCATTTCCTGAATCTGACGCACCGCGTCAAGGATGCGCCGATACCGGAAGTGGTACCCAACCCGGCGCATCTGTTCCGCGCCATCTATGTGCATGTTCAGGAACCCAACGACATCAAGAACACCCAGTTGCTGATTCAGCGCTACGAGGATGACCAGAAGCTCGACGATGCCTACCTGTATCTCGGCTTCCAGCGCCGGGTGCGGCGTCTGGCAACCGGTCAGATAACCGATTCTTTCCTCGGCGCAGACCTGATGATCGAGGACTTCGAAGGCTACAACGGCCGCATATCGGATATGAAGTGGACCTACAAGGGCACCAAGTTCGTACTGTTGCCGATGTGGAATCACAACGACCTGAAGCTCGCCACGGACATGCCACCGGAACCCGACGGTTACAAGTATGTGAATTTCGGCGGCCAGGGCGGCTGCTTCTTTGATGGCACCTGGCAGTTGCGCAAAGTGTATTTGCTTGAAGCGGCGCCGGTGGCGCCGGGCCATCCGATCGGCAAGCGCCAGTTTTACATGGACACCCAACTGCAAAACGTGGACGGTTCGATCGACATCTATGACCGCAAAGGCGAATTGTGGAAGACATGGTCGGTGGCCAAGTCCCATGCAGAGCATCATCTGCCCATCAACAAGGGTGCCGGCATCGGTCTTGATGATGCCTTCATGATGGTCGACGTTCAGTCCAAGCACTGCACGACCGGCCATTTCAAGGGACAGGTCGATTACAAGCAGAATCCGCCCGGCATGTTCCAGGTGCAAAACCTGCGCGGCGGCGACTGAAGTCTTGTTGGAGCGGGGGGCTTGCCCCCCGCAAAACCCGGCAACCGCGATGATCCTGTTTGCTCGTGAACAGCCATCGCAGTAGGGCAAGGGGCCCATCCACCAGGAGGAAGAAAAATGAAGTTTCAGAATCCGCACGACGTCAAAGCCAAAACCATCCCGGGCACCGAGGGATGGGAAAGAATGTATCCGTATCAGTACCAGTTCGTCACGGACGACGCAGAGCGCAATCAGTACGAGAAGGACAGCTTCTGGTTCTACGATGGCCTGCATTACCCGGAACCGCTCTATCCCTTCGACACGATCTGGGATGAAGCCTGGTACCTGGCGCTGTCGCAGTTCAACAACCGAATTTTCATGGTGCCGCCGGTGCGCGGCGTCGACCATCGCATCATCAACGGTTACGTGTATATCTCGCCGGTGCCGGTCAAGGACGGGGCCGAGATCGGCAGCCGCGTGCCGCACTTCATGGAGCGCGCCGGCTACTACTACAAGAACTGGGATGCGCTCGAGGCCAAGTGGAAAGTCAAGATGGAGTCCACCATCCGCGAACTCGAGGCGCTACAAATTCCGAGCCTGCCGGAGATGGAGCACCTCGACGTGGTGACCGGCGCCCTCGGCGAATCGCAGGGCTATCACCTGCTCAAGAACTACGATGACCTGATCAACCTCGGCATCAAGTGCTGGCAGTACCACTTCGAGTTCCTCAACCTGGGCTACGCCGCCTACGTTTTCTTTCTCGATTTCATGCAGAAGCAGTTTCCCAGCATGCCGACGCAGCGCGTTACGCAGATGATTTCGGGCATCGACGTGATCATGTACCAGCCCGACGAAGAACTGAAGAAACTGGCCAGGAAGGCCATCGAACTGGGCGTCGATGGCACGGTCTGCTCCAACCCGGCGTGGACCGTGGTCGAAGCCGCGCTCAAAAAACAGGACAGTGGTACGGCATGGCTCGCGGCGGTGGACAGCGTGCGCGAACCCTGGTTCAACGTGTCGACGGGAACCGGCTGGTTCCACCACGACCGCTCCTGGAACGACCAGATGGACGTGCCGCTCTCCGGCATCGCCACCTACATAGGAAAACTCAAGCAGGGCGTGACGATCGAGCGGCCGACCGAGAAAGTCCGCGCTGAGCGCGACCGCATCACCGCCGAGTACCGCGACCTGATCAGCAAGGAAGAAGACCGCAAGCAGTTCGACGAGTTGCTCGGCTGCGCCAAGACCGTTTTCCCGTATGTGGAGAACCACTTGTTCTACGTCGAGCACTGGTTCCATTCGGTGTTCTGGAACAAGATGCGCGAGGTCGGCGCGATCATGCAGCAGCACGGCATGATCGCGGAGGTCGAGGACATCTGGCTGATGCGCCGCGATGAAATCAAGACCGCGCTGTGGGATGTCGTGACGGCCTGGGCCACCGGCGTCAAACCACGTGGCGCCTATACCTGGCCGAAGGAAATCCTTTGGCGCAAGGGCGTGATGGACAAGTTCAAGGAGTGGAACGCGCCGCCGGCCATCGGCATTGCCCCGGAAGTCATCCAGGAACCCTTTACCATCGTGCTCTGGGGCGTCACCAACAAATCCTTGGCCGATTGGTCGGCGGTGCAGGAAATTGCCGATCCGGACAATGTCACGGAACTCAAGGGATTTGCCGGCAGCCCCGGCATCGTCGAGGGTCTGGCGCGGGTCTGCAAAACGGTGGCGGAAGTCGGCCAGTTGCAGGAAGGGGAGATCCTCGTCGCACCTACCACCTCGCCGTCCTGGGCGCCGGTCTTCGTCAAGATCAAGGCCTGCATCACCGATGTCGGCGGCGTGATGAGCCATGCGGCGATCGTTTGCCGGGAATATGGTTTGCCGGCCGTGGTGGGCACCGGGCATGCCACCAAGATCATCAAGTCCGGCATGATGCTGCGCGTCGACGGCTCGACCGGGGTTATCTCGATCGTGCGCTAGCGCGGTCCTCCCAGCGCCATGAAAACCGTTGAAAGGGATGCCGCGATGAGTGCCGATCTGCCAGTCGTCTGCTGGTTCGAGGAATGCCGCAGGGATTCGGTTCCGCTGGTCGGAGGCAAGTGCTCCTCGCTGGGCGAGCTGATCGGTGCGGGTGTCCGCGTGCCCCCGGGTTTTGCCCTGACCACCGAGGGTTTTCGCCGCTTCATGAGCGAAGCCGGGATCGACCGGGAGATCAGTACCCTGCTGCGCGGCCTCGACCCGCAGGATATGACGGCGCTGGAAGCCGCCAGCGCCTCGATCCGCCAGCAGATCGAGGCGAGACCATTTTCCATGGAGACCGAGGATCTGGTGGCGGAGAACTACCGCAAGCTCTCGGTGCGTTGCTGCATGCCCGCCGTGCCGGTAGCGGTACGCTCCAGCGCGACCGCAGAGGATCTGCCGGGAGCGAGCTTTGCCGGACAGCAGGACACCTATCTGTGGATCCGTGGCGTGGATGAGGTGCTGCATCACATGCGGCGCTGCATTTCCAGCCTGTACACCGGCCGCGCCATTGCTTATCGCGCGAATCACGGATTTGCCGACGAGGAAGTGGCGATCAGTGTCGGCGTGCAGAAAATGGCCAACTCATACACGGCGGGCGTGATGTTCACAATTCATCCGGCTAATGGCGACCGCTCGGTGATTGTTATCGATTCCAATTTCGGCTTTGGCGAATCGGTAGTTTCAGGCGAAGTGACCCCCGATCACTTCGTGGTGAACAAGATCACTCTGGACATCATCGACCGCACCATCTCGCAGAAGGAGCTGTGCTACACGGTGGATCTGGCAACCCAGCAATCCATCGCTGTCGAGGTTCCATTCGAACGGCAAAAGGTCCAGTCGCTAATTGACGACGAAGTGACCGAACTGGCCTGGATGGGCAAGCAGATCGAGAAACACTACGGATGCCCGATGGATATCGAGTGGGCGGTGGACAAGGATCTCCCCGCGGGCGGCAACATTTTCATCCTGCAGGCACGGCCTGAAACCGTTTGGAGCAAGAAGCAGCAAGCCCCGCTTGCCGCCGCGGGCGCCTCGGCCATGGACTACATCCTGTCCGGCATGCTCGAAGGAAAGAAGTTGAATTGAAGCAACACAGGCAGCAGCAACACATCCTTTTTAAACCTCAGTTAATTACGGAGTCATCATGAAAGCAGACATTAAAGTGGCACCCATCGACGACATTCGCAGCTTTATTGCCGCCCTCGAGGCCCACGGCGAGTTGCATCGAGTGAAGGCCGAAGTGGACTGGAAGTTCGAGCTGTGCCATATATCCAAGGTGAACGAGGAACAGAAGGGCCCCGGGCTGCTCTATGAGAACGTCAAGGGCTACGATATCCCGGTGCTCACCAGCGCCTTCACTACCTCGCGCCGCCTGGCAATTGCGCTGGAGCAGGATCCCTCGCTGTCGATGAGCCAGCTCTCCAAAAGCTGGATGGAATTGACCACAAAGAAGATGGTCAAGCCGGTCTTTGTCGACAACCCCAAGGTCAAGGAAAACATCATCACCGGCGACGCCGTCGATATCGAGATGTTCCCCTCCCCCTGGTTTTACCCGGACGATGGCGGCCGATTTTTCGTCACTTCCGGCTTCCTGGTGACGCAGGATCCCGATACCGGCTGGACCAACCTCGGCACCTACCGGGCCCAGGTGCTGGGCAAGAACATCCTGGGATCGCAGATCATCAAGGGCAAGCATGGCGACATGCACATGAAGAAATACCAGGAACGCGGCGAACTGATGCCCGCGGCCTATGTGGTGGGTACCGATCCGGTCTTATTCCTGGCCGGTTCGACCCTGGTCAGCGCACAGGTTGATGAGTATGAAGTGGCAGGCTCGCTGCGCGGCAAACCCGTCGAAGTGTTCAAGTCCGAACTGACCGGACTGACGCTGCCGGCCACCGCCGAAATCATCGCCGAGGGCTGGATAGATCCGAATGAACTCATGGAAGAAGGCCCCTTTGGCGAGTACACCGGCTACTACTCGGGCAACAAGGGCAAGGATTATCCCAAACCGGTGCTGCGCATTGCGCGCATCCTGCATCGGAACAAGCCGGTGATGTGGTCGACCACGGTCGGCAAGCCGATCAACGATATCCACATGATCCAGTCGCTGAACCGCACGGCCACGCTCTGGCACGACCTGGAAACCATGAAAGTGCCCGGCATCCAGAGCGTGTATATCCCGCCGGAGGCCTGCGGCCGCTTCTGGGCCGTGGTGTCGGTCAAACAGATGTACCCCGGCCACTCGAACCACGTCGGCAATGCCGTGATCGCCAGCACCACAGGTCACTATGGACTGAAGGGCGTGATCGTGGTCGACCACGATATTCAAGCCGATGACTGGGACCGGGTCTGGTGGGCCTTGTCGACGCGCTTCGATCCCAAGCGCTCGGCCCAGATCATTGACCGCGGCCGCTCCACGCCGCTCGATCCGGGCCTGCCGATCGAGGCCCGCGACATCACCAGCCGCATCATCCTGGATGCCTGCACTCCCTATGAATGGGCCAACAAGCCCAACGAGATCTTCATGGATCGAACCGTGCTGCAAAAAGTTTCCGATCGCTGGAACGAATACGGGTTCAAGGGGCCAAGTCCAGTAGCGGGAATGATCAACCGGCTCACCCGGCCGGAAACCAAGAAGAAGTAACCTGCAGCGCCCCCTCTGCCACTCGGCAGTGGGGCGCGGGCCAAGCAGCCATTAAGGATATTTGCAAAGATGAGCAAGAAGGGTATTGTAATTGTATGCAACCTGGATACGCGCGGTGAAGATATCGTCTTCGTCAAGGAGCTGATCGCCGGGCGCGGCCATCAGCCTATTTTGTTGGACTTCAGCATGGAGGAGCCGCCGCCTTTCCCAGGTGACATCACTACCGAGGAAGTGGCGTTGCGTGGCGGGCTGCCCATCGAAATCGTCCGTGAAAAGTACCGCTCTGACCGCGATACGGCGACCAACAACCAGATCCGGGGCGCTGCCGCACTCGTCGATGACTTGGTCAAGCAAGGCAAGGTCCAGGGCATCATCGGCATCGGCGGCGGCACCTCGACCCTGGTGTCGACATCGATCATGCAGCGTCTGCCCTTCGGCCTGCCCAAACTCATGGCTTCTCCGATGGCGGCGCATCCGGCCTACATCGACAAATATGTCGGCACCCATGACATCACCATGCACCATACAGTGCTGGATATCGTCAAGATGAACCCCCTGCTGAAAGCGCAGATCATCAACGCGGTTGGTGCCATCTGCGGCATGGTGGAAATGACCCTGGGTACCCACTTCGAATTTGACAAGCCCTGCGTGGCCATCTCCTCGTTCGGTTTCGGCGAAATGGCGGTGCAGACCGCCATCGGCATGCTCGAGGATGCCGGCTTTACGCCCATCGTCTGCCACGCGCAGGGCAAGGGTGACAAGGCGATGGAGGAGATGATCCGCGCCGGCGCCTTTCAGGGGGTGGTGGACATCTGCATCGGCGGCATCATGGAAAACCTCTTCAAGGGCAATCGCGACCCGGGGCCGCAGCGGCTCTTGGCCGCCGTCGAGCGCGGCATCCCCATGGTGCTGGCGCCCTGCGGCCTGGACATCCTGTCCTATGGCGGGCGCCCCGATATGCTGGAGAAAACCAAGGACCGCGTTCAGTATGTCCAGGATGCCCTGCGCGTACAGGTGCGCACCAACGCCGAGGAATTGCGCCAGGCTGCCGACGTGATTGCGGAGAGGCTGAACCGGGCTACGGGACGCTGGACTTTCCTGATTCCGCTCAAGGGCTGGTCGTCGCTCGACAAGGAAGGACGTCCCATCTACGATCCGGTCGCCGATGCGGCTTTCGTCGCTCGCTTCAAGGAGAAGGTGGTCAAGAAGGCCTGGGTCAAGGAGGTCGACCTGCATCTGTACACGCCCGAATTCGCCCGGGTTGTGGTCGATGAATTCGTCCGGTTGTATGCTGAAGCGCAACCCGATGCTGCATTAAGATTCAATGCCTGAACATTGGCCGCTGCTGGAATCGCAACAGGTGTTCGATTGCGGGCTGTTTCAGGTTGCACGGGACCGTGCCAGGTCGCCGCGAACCGACGCAATACATGATTTTCATGTCGTCAGGATGGTGGATTGGCTGCTCGTGGTGGCGCTGGATCGGCTGGGCAAGCTGGTCATGGTCAGGCAGTACCGGCATGGCTCTCGCGCAGCCAGCCTGGAAGTCCCAGGTGGGTTGCACAACGACGACGACAGCGCCGAGACGCAGCCACCGGAACAGGGAGCGGCCCGCGAACTGGCGGAGGAAACAGGTTACGGTGGCGGGAAGTGGCGGCTGCTTGGCAAATTGTGGCCCCAACCGGCGCTTCTCTCGAACCGGCTGTGGGTCTACCTGGCACTGGACGTCAACCCAATCGCTGCACAGAACCTCGATGCGGGCGAGGATATCGAAGTCACGCTGATCGCTCCGAAGGAACTGGGCGCGTGCATTGCGCGCGGCGAAATCAACAATGCCATGACGCTTGCCGCCCTCTACTTGGCGCAACAGTCTGGCCATCTCTGAGGAAGGACGGGCATGATCGTACGCAACTGGATGCAAACCAATCCCATGACGATAGCCAGCGACATGCTGGTCTCGGAAGCCAAGCGCCTCCTCAGCGAAAACAATCTGCATGCCCTGCCAGTGGTGGATAGCAACCGCATGCGCGGCCTTATCACGCGCGCGAATTTGTTGCGCATGGGACATTTCGTGCTGCGCACCCAAAGCACCGACGAATTCAATTTTTTCGTCAATCGGCTCAGGGTTCGCGACATCATGCTGCGCAATCCCGCCACGATCCAGGACGACGACACCATGGAGCATTGCCTGCTGAAGGGCAAGGAGTTGGGTGTCGCCCAGTTTCCCGTGCTGTCCGGGGTTGAACTGGTGGGCATCATTTCCGCCAACGAAATTTTTCAGCTCGCCGCGCATTGCATGGGCGCTTGGGAGCGCCGCAGCGGCGTTTCGCTCGCGCCCATGAAATTGGGGCCCGGTATGCTCGGCAAGATCGCTGATGTAGCCGAAGCAGCCGGCGCCGTTCTCCAGGCCATCTATCCAGTGGGTCGACACGACAACCAGGCAGGGGAAGCGTATCCCGAGAAAACCGTCATCCTGCGTTTCCACGCGGCGGATACGAATGTCGTGGTAGCCGCGCTGGAGGCGGCGGGTTTCCCGGTTAACGATCCGATTGCAGCCCCCAGATCAGTCTTGGCGGCTTGATTGTGGATACGGTTAGAAATCGCGATATGCGTCTGCCGTTGATAGTGGCGATCACCGGCGCAACAGGGGTCATCTATGGCGTCGAAATGCTGCGCGTGCTGAAAGAACTCGGCCAGGAAACACACCTTATTCTGAGTGAGGCGGCAGGCATGAATCTGGCGATTGAAACCGAATACTCATTGGATGAAGTCAAGGCCCTGGCTGATGTAGTCTATCCAAATAAAGATGTCGGAGCAGCGGTAGCAAGCGGTTCATTTCGCACCTGCGGCATGATCGTCGCTCCCTGCACGGTCAAGACGCTTTCCGCCATTGCCAATTCGTTTACATACAATCTGATCGTTCGAGCTGCTGACGTGACTCTCAAGGAGCGGCGTACCCTGGTGCTGATGGTGCGTGAAACCCCCTTGCATAAGGGGCATCTGGATTTGATGGCGCGAGCCGCAGATTGCGGTGCGGTGATCCTGCCACCCATGCCGGCCTTCTATCACAAGCCGGAGAAAATCATGGACATCATCCATCAGAGCATAGGCAAGGCCCTTGATCAGGTCGGAATCCAGCACCAATTGTTTGCCCGCTGGGCCGGCCACGGCAACAGCCAATCAGACAAGGAAGAACTCAACGGCGCGACATGAACCTGATTGCCCAGGGCGAGGTGTCCAGGGTCGAATGTATTTTGCCCACGGGAGGCAGTTCAGTGGCCGCAACACCGCCAGATACGGTGATTTATGCCATTGGCGACATCCACGGCCGTGTCGATCTCCTGGAAAAATTGCAGCGAAGTATTGCCATCGACGCGGGCAATCGCGACGCAAGACGCAAGCTCGTGGTCTATCTGGGCGACTATTTCAGCCGTGGTCCTGATTCGCGCCGAGTACTGGAAAGCGTTCGTTCGTGGCGCCTACACTGCGAGGGGGAACACGATGTGGTTGCCCTCAAGGGCAACCATGAAGATTTGGCATTGCGCTTCCTCGCAGGAGATCTTGCGGCAGGATGCCACTGGTTCGACTATAACGGCCTGGATGCCTTGGCTGACTATGGGGTACAAATCGAAGACACGCCAGGGCGCGATGCCAAGTCTCCGGAAATACTTCGTCAGGGATTTTTCAGTGCTCTTCCCGTGGAACACCTGGTTTTCTTGCAAGGACTTCGGGTGAGTCATCGCGAGGGAGATTACTATTTTACGCATGGCGGAATTCGCCCCGGTGTTGCGCTCGATGAACAGTCTGAACATGACCGGATGTGGATTCGCAAGGATTTTCTCCAGTCTGATCTCGATCATGGCGTGACAGTAGTTCACGGACACACGATTTCCACTAAGCCGTCAGTTCGGCATAATCGGATCGGCATCGATACCGGCGCGTATGCCAGCGGTATTCTGACATGTTTGGTGCTGGAAGGTACCGGGCGCCATTTTTTGCAAACCTGAACGGACTCAATCCATGCCGCGAAAATCTGACGCATTCTGGCATTTTTCCTTGCATATCTACTCCCGGACGGGAGTGGAGCGAGCATGCCTTGCCTTGCAAGATGCAGGCGCCGACGTAAATCTGATTCTATATTGCTGCTGGCAGGGGGGTAGAGCCAAGATTCTGAGCAAGGATTCCATGAAGAAAGCCATTCGATTAGTGGCTACCTGGCAGCAGCGGGTAGTGCAACCGCTGCGACAAGCGCGTCGAATCAGCAAGCAGCCATTTCCCGGAGTTCCACCGAAACAGAGCAGCTTATTGCACAAGCATATCGCCAAGGCTGAGCTCAATGCAGAACACCTGGAACAGATTGCACTGGCTCAGCTTCCCATCGCGACAGCCAGGGGAATAGTCGAAATGAATACGAAGAAAATAACCGAGGAGAATCTGGAGTGCTATATGGAACTCCTGGGTATCCCGGTTGCCGCTCCGATCGAGAAAGCCCTAAATGTCTTGATGGGGAGTATGGACCATTGACTACAGTGGGTAAGCTCGAGCCCTCTAAAGGAGAGAGCGATGCAGCCCTATAGATTGGCCAGGTTTGTTGCCGGCCGCATGCACTATGGCTGGATTGTTGCGGGCGTTACTTTCCTTGTTCTCATCTGTGCAGCAGGTGTCCGGGCGACTCCCGGCTTACTGATCGTTCCCCTCGAAGCGGCGTTCGGCTGGAATCGCGGCACGATTTCCATTGCGGCAGCCGTCAGTCTCGTACTGTATGGATTGATGGGCCCCTTTGCCGGTGCGGCGATGCAGCGCTTTGGGGTCAGACGCCCAGTCCTGGTCGCGCTGTTGTTGCTTGTGCTCGCTCTGGCGCTAAGCACGGCAATGACTCAGCCCTGGCATCTGATGCTGACTTGGGGAGTGATGGTTGGCGCAGGCTCGGGTGCCCTTGCAACGGTCTTTGCAGCGACCGTTGTGAACCGTTGGTTCAGCGAGCGCCGGGGCTTGGTGATGGGCGTCCTGGCTGCCAGCTCGGCGATGGGTCAATTAGTGTTCCTACCGCTACTCGGCTGGATCGTGGCAACGAAAGGCTGGATCAGCTTGTCCTGGACCCTCGCCAGTGTTCTGGCCGTTCTCATTCCCGTGTACGCCTGGCTTATGGTTGAGCACCCGGAGCAACTGGAACTCAAAGCCTATGGCGCTTCAGCCGAGGTTCCTGCTGCGATGACCATGCAAGGGAATCCGGTCATGATCGCCTGGAAGGCGCTTGCGCGGGCTGTCCGTGTGCGTGACTTCTGGATTCTGTTCGGCAGTTTCTTCATCTGTGGCCTATCCACCAATGGTCTGATAGGCACTCATTTCATTGCCTTTTGCTTTGACGGGGGCATCCCGGAAGTGCGCGCCGCAGGAATCCTGGCGATGATGGGTGTTCTGAACCTGATCGGAACGACGCTGTCAGGGTGGCTCTCCGATCGCTACGACAGCCGATGGCTGCTGTTCTGGTACTACTTCTTGCGCGGTCTGTCCTTGCTCTACCTGCCCTACTCGGACCTGACATTCTGGGGGCTGAGCCTGTTCGGAGTATTTTATGGACTGGATTGGCTCGCTACCGTGCCGCCCACATTGCGCATCGCCACCGACATCTTCGGCAAGCGCGATGCCGCGGTGATATTCGGCTGGATTTTCGTCGGACACCAACTGGGTGCCGGATTCGCGGCATTCGGCAGCGGAGCGGTTAGAAGCATTGTAGGCAATTACACAAGCTCATTCCTCGCGGCGGGGATGATGTGTGCCCTAGCGGCTCTGGCTGTGCTTCTCATTGCGCGCACGTTTCAGCCGGTGGAATCGCGGGCGACATAACCGCAACTGTCAGGGGAGACCACCAGAATGATTCGCGCTATCCGGTCGATTGCAATTCTTGCTGCGCTTGCAGGCAATACACTGGCGGCGTCGACGGACGATCTTGAGCAATCGTTCAACCCTTATCGCAACGGCTACCCGAAATTTCCGGGGCTTGCCGTGGGCACGGTGATCAACAAGGACAACGTCGAGCAGTTCAAGGACGCCATTGACCCCGGTCTCTACCTGGCGATCAAAAAGGGCTGGCAGGAAGTGAAAGTCGGCCCCACAACGCCGCTCCCGGTCGATACGGCCAAGCTGGAGGCAACCCGGAAGACTCTCGGCAAGACCAGACTGGGACCCAAGACCGGGGATATCGAGGATTATGGCGCCGGCCGTCCCTTCGTTGAAGAGCCCGACCTCAAGGACCCTCGCGCCGGTGAAAAACTGGCCTGGAATTTCAAATATAGCGCCGGCATCGGCGAGAACGCCACGATCTTTCCGTTCTATTGGCGTTATCGCGACATGAAGACCGGCACGGTGGAACGCACCCTCAAGTTCAGCTTTCATTTCCTCAAATACAAGCACCGTACCCACGAGCCGACCCCGGAAATCACGCCCAATCCATCCAACGTGCTGCTCGGCATTTACGGCAGAGTGCTGGAACCGATAGATCTGAAGAATACCCAGTTGCTGATTCATCGTTACGACGACGACCACAAGATCGACGACGCCTACATGTACTTCGGTTTTCAGCGCCGTGTTCGTCGTCTGGCGACAGGTCAAACTACCGACGCATTTCTCGGATCCGATGTCATGATCGAGGATTTCGAAGGGTATAACGCCCAAATTTCTGATATGAGGTGGACCTTCAAGGGGAGCCAGAACCTGCTTCTCCCGTTTTTCAACCACAGTGAATTGTCCCTCGCTAACGATATGCCGGCCGAAACCGATGGTTACCGATTCGTGAATTTCGCTGGCTATGGCGGTTGCTTTCCGGACGTGACTTGGCAGATGCGCAAGGTCTTCATCGTTGAAGCCGAGCCGCTTGTACTGAACCACCCGGTCAGCAAACGCATCTTCTATCTGGATGCCCAGTCCATGCATATTAGTCGCGCTTTGATCTACGACCGCAGGGGAGAACTCTGGAAGATCGGAACCCTAGGCAAGAGCCATCCGGATTTTCATCTGCCTGAGAACAAGGGCGCAGGTACGCCGATTGACGATGCGTTTTCGGCGGTCGATGTTCAGGCGATGCATTGCACAACAGGCCAATTCAAGGGACGCGTTGACGCCGCGACCAACCGGCCATCTCTGTTCCAAGTACAGAATATGCGCGGAGATTGATATGTTCATCGTCTTGCGTCGTTGACTTATTCTGAGAGATCTCGCAGGCCGACGGTGCTGATTTCTTCCTTTACGGCCCTTTAATGCGAGGTCTCGCAAGGTCTCGGGCGTGTTAGCAGCGTCGAATGTTCTGTTCGCATTCGCGTACTGAATGTTTGACTAGGGCCGTAAGTACCTGTGATACTCTCGAATGTGCAATGGAATTTTCTTTCCTTTGCAATCTCGTTTAGCAGGTGACGCCATAATGCTCTTCAAGGCCATCGCCTTCGACCTCGATGGCACCTTAGTTGATAGCGCGCCCGACATCGCCCACGCACTCGCTGTCGCACTGTGTCGGGAAGATCTGCCGGGCTTCGACCTTACCACCGTACGCGGCTGGATTGGCGATGGACCGGACGTGCTGATCGCGCGAGCACTGGCAACGTGCGGAGCAGCGAGTAACGACCCCGCGTTGCGCTCACGGCTGCGCGTCGCATTCGATGCCGCCACCATGTCGACGCCGCTCGTCCATGGCAGCGTTTATGGCGGCATCGAAGCCCTGCTGGCTCAGTTAAAAGACAAACTGCCGCTGTTGGTCGTGACCAACAGACCCACCGTCCTAGCCAAAGCGGTATTGTCGATGGCCGGCTTGCTACCCTACTTTTCCGCCGTGTTTGGTGCTGATACACACGCGCAGCGCAAGCCTGCGCCTTTCATGCTGGAAGCTGCCGCGCTGCAACTTGGTTTGGATCGACGCCATCTGCTGATGGTCGGTGACAGTCCGGCTGACCTACAGTCCGCGCGCACCGCGGGTTGCTCCGCAGTGTTGGTGAACTGGGGCTACGGTGCTGCGCATGTGCCGCCCGATCCTGGGCTGTGGCGCGTAGATACCCCGAGCGACTTGACTCAGCTGTTGGAGAGCGCCGACCTGGGATTTCATCCGCTCACAAGCTGACCTAGGGCTACGCAGGTATCGACACAGGCTGTGTAAAAACAGGCCGAACTCACTCAACCTGAAATACTGTAATTTATCAGCCTCTTCCTGATGTTGTTTGCGCCTCAAGACGGCCGTGGTTCATCAGTACAATTGTTTTGAGGTGAATTGTTTTGAAACCTAGCAGTTCTGCGCTGAAGGCTGCAAGAAGGCCCGCAGCCCTTCATCGTCTCATCAGTACTCCTGTTCCAAGAATCTTCATTACGCGTTTGGCAGTCACACCAAGGTCTTTCGAACCGCGTTACTCAATTCCGACAACGCCTTAGTATCGATACAATTACCTTTGTATGACGCTCGGATAGGTGGCGCTGACTTCCTCACCGATGCCTCGGCAATGGCCGCTGCGCTCCCTTTTGCTGCCTAAAGTGACAATTTGCGCACGGGCTGGTAATTGCTGTAACCGGACGGCGAGAAATGCATCCATTTGGCATGGACTGTCGCTGATAGCACCAGTTGCCAACGACCGCTAAAAGGGAACCAAAGTCGCCGGCCCAGACTGACTACCCAGACGTCTAAACCAAACTGCTACCCAACTGATGCGGTACCAGCAACAAACCTATGACGCGCGCCCGTGCTCGGCTTCCCATCCTTTGCAGGCAAGAGCAATGTAGCGCGGCACCGGTCGTGCGCCGGTGCCATAGGCACTCATGGTTCGGATCGTCATGCCTAGGGCTTCAGCCGCCTGATTCAGCGTTAGTCCATAGCGTGCACGCCACTGGGCAAAGATGCGCGTGTTTTCATCAGGAGCATTTTGCGCTTGGGCATCGAGCCAGAGCGTATCGGCGCCGATCTGGATGTCGAGGGCAGGCCACTCCACAGCCCAACCCTCGCCATCGGTCAATGTGGCACCGGCAAAAGCCTTGGCATTGCGTAGTGGAGCCAGCCCAGGCGACGCTTCGAAGAGTGGCTTGAAATCAACAATGAAGACACTGCCGTCAGTAAAGGTCACCTTCAGGCGAAATTTTACCAAAGCCCTTACCGCGCTAAGACGGGGTCGTTTCATGGATGCCATTTTTGCCATTCCTCCATCAACGCGTTGCGGTGCGCGGACACCCAAGCTAGCACCTCCGCACGAAGGCAGCGTCGTCATGTCGTTACACTATAGAAATAGTTGCTATTAGTCAATTGATCACTATAGCTTTCCATAGCATTCCGGAATCGACGGGGTCTGGGCAAAAAAGCGCCCATTCAAAATAGATAAAAAACACTGAGGCACATTGACTAAGCTCTCATGGACCCTACCATGAACTGGAGCTTGTATGCGCCCGACTAAAGATTCAGCAATATTAATTGTTGCCCGACTCGGGATATTTTTCGGTGGCACGGCAGGCTTTGTCCTATGGGGCACAGAACTCGGAAATATCATCGGCAATTACTGGGCATTCGCCGATTGCAGCCTCGTCACGGGATTGCTGATGTTCATGTTGCTGCCACCGCAGCGTCGTTATGGAACGTACTCGCGCCGGCGACGTCATCCTCGAACTTCCTCACGCAGATCACGCACGGATGATGACGGATCCGACTGGCGTGTTGAGTTGAGAGAGAAAGAGAGATCATCTCCGATGTACCAACATCTCATCACCAACGCTTGGTACCCGCATCCAAATGACGACTAGGAACTGCTTTTGAACTCCGAGATCAATCAGAAACTTTTAACGCCGATCGGGTGCGCAGCAAACGGATTCTTCACCGTCAGCCGGCCCTCGAACACCTGCCCGTCCTGCATGTCTTCGGAGTACAGCGTGTCGCAACCGGCGACGAGCGCCGCCGCGATAATGACCGAATCCCAATGACCGATCTGGTAGCGTTCGCCCAGCGCCATGGCCTGCTCGGTGATCTCCGCTGTGACCGCGATGACATCGCAGCCTTGCATCAGGGCGCGAGCCAGCTCGTAAGCGCTTGGCCGGTCCAGCTGGCGCTTGACCAGTAATACATTCAGAAATTCGTTAACGACCTGGGTGCTGATGACCGGGCTGCGATGCATGACCGCCAGCGCCTGCTGGCGCTTTGGTTCATCAGCCTCGACCGCGTAGATTGCGACGTTGGTGTCAGCGAAGAACTTTGCGGTCATAGCAATCTTCGCGGTTGAATTTGCCCGACCAGGTGCCTGCATGTTTGTCGAAGGTCGCCCAGGCATCGGCCTTCTCCCGGTCGCGCTTGGCGATCAGGAATTCAGCAAAATCGAGTACCTCGTCGATCTCGCGTTCTTGCATGGTCTTTATCAGTTCGGTAATACGATCAGTAACACCCATGCTGTCGCTCCTTTCATGAGGTTGTGGCAAGTTTAACGACTTTCGCCGGTTTATTCACCCCCACCGCCACAAGCAGGGTTGAAGTTGGGGTTTGAGGCGCAGTGGAACGCTTATCGGAAGAGTCCCATAACCGTTCCACTGCTCCCCAGACTCCTACCTGGCCGCTCGCCCTTCCGCAGCCGAAAGCATCTCGCGTCCAGACAAGGCATGCCCCAGTATTTCGATGGCGACTGGGTTGGGCGTGAGCTGGAACACACCGTCGACCTGCGCCCACCTCTCAAACACCCGAAAGTTGCTATACGCATCCCCCCGCTTCAAATGAATCCCCGTCCGCGCCAACTCGCTCAAGCGCTCCGCAATAGCTTCCGCGTCGTCCTGGTCCGTCGGAATAATCTGGCTAAATGCGCCCATCCCCTCGAAAAGGTAAAACGAGCGGATTCTCCCTCTCCGCTCTGAAGGCCGAGTGACTTTCAATCAATAGGATCTTGCTGTTGGCATTCTGCCCAACCCCAAAAAAGGTAAAAGCAGCCGATCTGCCTTTGACAGAAGCTCACTTCGAGGCTAGCCCATACCGCTTACTCGGGGCCGTTACATCGCAACTGGCAAACCGCTCGTTGTTAAAGACATCCCGGGGGGATACCTCGCGTCCTCATCACCTCCGAGCTATAGACGAAAAAAAACGGCCAGCAACCCTAACGTTAGGGTGCTGGCCGTTTTGCTGTGCCTCCGTGGAAGGTGTCATCGCGCAGGTAGCGGTGCTGGCCGTTTTGCTGTGCCTCCGTGGAAGGTGTCATCGCGCAGGTAGCGACTGAAATGCTATTGCCACCGCCTTTGCCCAAGAAGGAATTTCCGTGGGTTCCACGAGCGACCGCATAATCCCTGCTTTTAGTTGCATAATGCCAACCAAGCCGGATTCTGGGTCGCTGTTGTCAAACAAAATTGCTTCGTCAACGAACTCAAGCGCTTTAGGGAGAACTTCCTCCATAACCCGCTTATATCGAGCGACGATTTTCTCTGGATCAACAGCGTGACCTCCCGCCTGAACGCGCTCAGATACCCGCAGAACATTGATTGCCGAATCTGCAGTTGTTACAAAATACATAACAATCTTGTA
>JAPLQT010000117.1:0-144114 GCA_026399515.1 Pseudomonadota bacterium
CACAACGCCGAGTTGCAGGCCATCGTCCGCGTCGATGGCAACGCCGGCGTCCTCGAACTGTCGAGCTTCGCCACCGCCCACAACTTCGGCGACACCTTGCGCCGCTACGCCGAGGGCTATCACAGCAAACTCGCCGGCGGGCAACATGCCGCTCCGGAACATGCCGACGGCATCACTTCGGCGCACGACCGGATCACCTTCAAGCATCCTATCGAAGCAGAACACTCGCAACCCGATGTCCGTCCACGGGGCATCTGCATCGATACCCTCGTCGCCGCGGACGGCGGGCGGCATGCCATCGACGAGTATTACCTGATGGACGCATCCGCCGACGGCCTGGTCTTCGCCACGGTGATCGGTGGCGGCCGCATCGAGAAACGTTTTCTGCTCGAGGGGCAGTCCCTGTCCGTGCATTATCGCGGCACGGGTCTGCGCGGCGGCCGTGTCGAGATTCAGTTGAACCTGGCCATGCCGAGCTGCGACGGCTATTCCGGACGTTACCGCTTGGCCGATGGCAGCGTTCCCTGCGGATTCGGACAGGTGCTGGAAGTGGCCGATCTGCTCGAAATCACGCTGGAAGACGGCGAACTTCGCGGCCAGCTGAAACTCGGCGCCGACCGCCCGCTCGGCCTCTCTGCCGCGCCTTATTTCACAGCCTCCCAATCCGAGGCGGGCTTCGAAAAAATAATGCAGGCCGCCTGTCTCACCCTGTCCTGGCAACCCGTCGGCGACGCCGAAACGCTCAAGCTCCAACTCACGATTGATCCTTTCAATTCTTGAACCCAAATATCCGTCATGCCCGTCACCAATTTTCACCTTGAAGTAAACCCCGTCATTCCGCCGCGCCTGGCGCGACTCGAGGAGCTGTCCAAGAATCTCTGGTACAGCTGGGACCGGGCCACCCGGGCGATCTTCGCCCGCCTCCATCCCAACTTGTGGCATGCGGTGAACCATAACCCCAAGGCCTTCCTCAAGCGCATCGACCAGAAGCGCCTGAACGGCGCCGCCGAAGATCCGATCTTCCTCGGGACCATGGACCGGGTTTTGGCCGCCTATGACTCCTACCATAACGTTGCCGATAATTTCGAGCTGCCCGGCAAGCCGCCGCTCAACCAGGATGACCTGATCGCCTACTTTTGCGCCGAATTCGGCTTCCACGAGAGTCTGCCAATCTATTCCGGCGGGCTGGGTATCCTTGCAGGCGACCATTGCAAGGGCGCATCGGACATGCGCCTGCCTTTTGTCGCGGTCGGACTGCTCTATAGCCAGGGCTATTTCCAGCAAACCATCGATCGCGAAGGACGCCAGCATCCTCACTATTCCGATACCGATTTCGACGATCTGCCTATCATCCCGGTACTCCGCAAAGACGGCAGCGAGATGCGCATATCGGTGGACATGCTGGGACGCACGGTATGGGCCAAGATATGGTCGGCCAAGGCCGGCAACACCATGCTTTATCTCCTCGACACCGCACTCCCCGAGAATAGCGTTGCCGATCGCAACATTACCCACCGTCTGTACGGCGGAGAACGCACCACCCGCATCGAACAGGAGATATTGCTGGGCATCGGCGGCGTACGTGCCCTGCGTGAACTGAATATCCGGCCGACGGTGTGGCATATCAACGAAGGCCACGCGGCTTTCCTGACCCTTGAGCGAATTCGCGGACTATTCGATCAGGGGCTGAGTTTCGACTGTGCGCTCGAAGCAGTTGCCGCGAACACCGTGTTCACCACCCACACGCCGGTGCCGGCAGGGCACGATCATTTTTCGGAGGACATGATCAGGCGCTACTTCGGCGAGTTCTGCACAGCCACCGGCATCACCCCGGATACCCTGTTGGCCATGGGACGCACGCCGGAAAGCCCGGAGTTCAACATGACAGCGCTGGCGCTGAGGAGTTCACGCTTCCACAACGGCGTGTCGCGCATCCACGGCCAAGTCTCCTCATCCATCCTCGCCGGCCTCTGGCCGCAGATAGATGCCACTGAAAATCCCATGGAATACGTGACCAACGCGGTGCATGTGCCCTCGTTCCTGGCCACCGATTGGCATGAGACCTTCGACCGTTATCTCGGCCTGGGCTGGTTGCACCGGCTCACCGACCAGAACTGCTGGCAAGGCATCTATCGCATTCCCGACCAGATATTCTGGAGCATCCGCCAGTCGCTCAAGGCGCAGATGCTGCACCTGGTGCGCCACCGGGTACGCGAACAACACTTGCGCAACCAGGGTTCGGAGTCCCACCTTGACCGCATGCTGAAGTTCGCCGATCCGGCCAATCCGACCGTCCTCACCATCGGCTTCGCGCGCCGATTTGCCACTTACAAACGCGCCGCACTGCTGTTCAACAACCTCGATTGGCTGCGCGAGATTCTCGGCGACGCCGATCGCCCGGTGATCTTCATCTTCGCCGGCAAGGCCCATCCGGCGGACGAACCGGGCCAGTCGCTGATCCGCCAAATCACCCAATTGTCGCGCCGGCCAGAATTCGAGGGACGCGTCCTGCTGCTCGAGGACTATGACCTGCATCTGGCTCGCCGCCTGGTATCCGGCGTCGATGTCTGGCTCAACAACCCGATTTATCCGCTGGAAGCCTCCGGAACCTCGGGAATGAAAGCCGCCATCAATGGCGCCATGAACCTGTCGGTGCTCGACGGCTGGTGGGGCGAAGGCTACGATGGCAAGAACGGCTGGGCGATCAAGCCGACCTCGGAAGGTCTCGATCCGGTCGAGCGAGATACCGAGGAAGCACGGACACTCTATGAGTTGCTGCAAGACAGCGTGATCCCGCTTTACTATCACAACACCTCGCTCGGCTATTCGCCGGAGTGGGTAGCGATGGCCAAGCATTCGATCGCCAGCATCATGCCGCGCTACAACATGAATCGCATGCTGGGAGAATACGTCAGCAAGTTCTACGCACCGGCGGCGGCGCAGTGGCGCAAATACGCCGGGGAGAGTTTCTCCGGCGCACAGCATGTCGCAGCCTGGAAGGAAAAGGTTCGTGTGGCCTGGCAAGGCGTCCGCCTGCGCCGCGTGGACCAGCCGATGAATCGCATCCGTTATGGCGCCGCGCTGAGCGTCGAAGTCGCCGTGCAACTCAATGGCCTAGCGCCGGAAGATCTCACTGTGGAACTGGTCATCACCCGGCCGGGCGAGCGCAATCCTTCCAGGAGCAAGCGTTACGCCCTGCGCCACCAACATCTCCTCGATCACGGCGAACATCTGTTTGTCCGCCAACTGACCCTGGAGCAATGCGGCAAGATCGACTACCGCATCCGCGCCTTCCCGCACCACGATCTACTCACCCATCCCTTTGAAATGGGCATGACGGTCTGGCTATGAGCGGCATCGCCAAGACACCGGCCTGGCAGGCACTCAGCGCGCTGGCCGAACACAGCCGCACGGTGCATCTGCGCCAGTTGTTCGGCGCGGACCCGCGGCGCTTCGAAGATTTCTCCCTGGAACACGACGGACTGCTGCTGGACTTCTCCAAGCAGCGCGTGAGCGCCGACATCATGGCGGCGCTGTTCAGGCTTTGGGCAAGCGCGGAGGTGCCCGGCTGGATAACCAGGATGCGCGCCGGGGAACCAATCAACGAGAGCGAAGGCCGCGCCGTGCTGCATATCGCGCTACGCGACAAGCAACCCCGCGCCGAAGTCAAAGCGGTGCTGGAGAAGATGCGGCGCTTCTGCTCGGATATTCATGGCGGGCAATGGCGCGGCGGCACCAATGAGCCGATCCGCGACGTGGTGAATATCGGCATCGGCGGCTCCGATCTCGGCCCGAAAATGGCAACCCAGGCGCTGGCTGCTCATCATCAACCCAATCCGCGCGTGCATTTCGTCTCCAATCTCGACGCCGCCCATCTCGCCACGACACTGGCCCGGCTCGATCCGCGCGTTACCCTGTTCATTGTCGCCAGCAAGACTTTCACTACCCAGGAAACCATGACCAACGCGCGCTCGGCGCGCGACTGGATCGTCGCCGCGCTAGGCGAATCCGCCGTGGCCAGGCACTTCGTGGCGGTGTCGACCAACTTGCCGGAAGTGGCGAAGTTCGGTATCGACCCGGAGAACGCCTTCGAATTCTGGGACTGGGTAGGCGGGCGCTTTTCCCTGTGGTCGGCCATCGGCCTGCCGCTGGCCCTGGCGATCGGCTACGCCAATTTCGAACAGTTCCTCGCCGGCGGCCATGCCATGGACGAGCATTTTTTCAACGCGCCCCCCGCCCAAAACCTGCCTGCGATATCGGCGCTGCTGGGCATCTGGAACACCAATTTTCTCGGTGCCGAGACGCTGGCGGTGCTGCCCTACAGCCAATCGCTGGAACAATTCCCGCGCTACCTGCAACAACTGGAAATGGAGAGCAACGGCAAGCAGGTCGGCCGCGACGGAATGCCGGCGGGCGTCTCGACGTCACCCGTCGTCTGGGGCGAACCCGGCACCAACGGCCAGCATGCCTTCTACCAGTTGATCCATCAGGGCGGACGGCTGATCCCCTGCGATTTCATCGCCCTCAAGCAGGCCGACTTTGCCTTGCCGGGACATCATGCCGCGCTGCTCGCCAACTGCTTCGCCCAGAGCGAGGCGCTGATGCGCGGCAAGACGCTGGACGAGGCGTGCCGCGAACTCGATGCCACCGGCATGTCCGCGGATGCGGCGGCGCGGCTGGCACCCTTCAAGGTGTTTCCCGGCAACCAGCCTTCCAGCACGCTGTTGCTGTCGCGGCTCGACCCCTACACACTGGGCCAGTTGATCGCCCTATACGAGCACAAGACTTTCGTCCAGGGCATCGTCTGGGGCCTCAACTCCTTCGACCAATGGGGTGTCGAACTGGGCAAGCAGCTCGCCGTGCGCCTGTTGCCGATGCTGGACGGAAGACAGAAGGCGGCGGGGGTGGATAGTTCGACCCAGGGCCTGATAGCCGCCTGCCAGGTCGCACAGAAAGCTTCATGAGCGGCAGGAATACCACCAAGGCGCTTCAGGAACGAAAACTTGGTGGCGCAATAAGCGTCCTGTTCGCCACTTCGGAAATCGCGCCCTGGGTCAAGACCGGCGGCCTCGGCGACATCTCCGCGGCACTGCCGCCGGCACTGCGCAGGGCGGGCGTCGACATGCGAGTGCTCGTGCCGCGCTATCCGGCACTGGCCAAGGCATTTACCGACGCTCCCATCGTCGCCGAACTGCCCGGCCTCGGCGGCGCCCTGCCGCCTTCGCAACTGCGCAGCGCGATTACTCCCGATGGCACGCCGCTGCTGCTGCTCGACTGCCCGGCGCTGTATGAACGGCCCGGCAATCCCTATCTCGGCGCCGACGGCCGCGACTGGCGCGACAACCACCTGCGCTTCGGCCTGCTCTCGCACGTCGGCGCCCTGCTCGCGGGCACCGGCACTCCCCTGCCGTGGCGGCCACAGGTTCTCCACTGCAACGATTGGCAAACGGCGCTCGCACCCGCCTACCTGCACTACCTGGGCGGACCAGGCGCGAGCGCGGCGACCCTGCTCACCGTCCACAACCTGGCTTTCCAGGGAATATTCGGACGGCATACGCTGAGCGAGCTGGCCCTGCCGGTGCGTGCATGGGCCATGGATGGTGTCGAATACCATGGCTACCTGTCCTTCCTCAAAGCCGGCTTGCAACATGCCGACTGGATCACCACGGTGAGCCCCTCTTACGCCCGGGAAATCCAGACCGATGCCGAGGGCATGGGCCTGGGAGGCCTGCTGCGCTGGCGCGGCGCTTGTCTTACGGGGATCCTCAACGGTATCGACACCGACATCTGGAATCCGTCCGCCGACCCCTTTCTCGCGTCAGGCTACGATGCCGCGCACCTGGCGAAAAAGTCCGCCAATAAAGCCGCGCTGCAACGCCGCCTGGGACTCGATGAAAGGAACGACCTGCCGCTGCTGAGCGTTATCAGTCGCCTGACCCACCAGAAAGGCCTGGACCTGCTTCCGCCCCTCTGCGAAGCGCTCTCGGCACTACCGGTCCAGCTTGCCGTACTGGGCAGCGGTGAGCGCGATCTTGAAGAGACCATCTCGGCCATGGCAAGCAAACATCCAGGGCAATTCGCGGTGCAGATCGGTTTCGATGAAGGCCTCGCCCATTTGATCGAAGCCGGCGCCGATATTTTCCTGATGCCGTCGCGCTTCGAGCCGTGCGGACTCAACCAGATGTACAGCCTGCGTTACGGAACGCCGCCGCTGGTGCGTACAACCGGCGGCCTGGCCGACACCGTGGTCGGTTACGATAAAGCCTCACAGGCAGCCGGCACGGCCAACGGCTTCGTGTTCCCCGATGCGACACCGGAAGCGCTGCTGGAAGCCATCCGCCGCGCCGTTGCCGCCTGGCGCGAGCCGAAGCTCTGGCGGCAATTGCAGCGCAACGGCATGGCGCTGGATTGGGGCTGGACCGGGCCGGCAACGCGGTATGCCGAACTTTACCGGAAGCTGGTCGGACCCGATAAGCCATGAAACTGCGAGATATGCCGAACTTCGGACCGAAGTCGCAAGACATGCTGGAGAAAGCCGGCTTCGATTGCGTGAAGCAACTGCAAGCCCTGGGGTCGGTTCGAAGCTTCGTGGCGGTGAAACGCGCCGGCTGCAAGCCCAGCCTCAACTTTCTCTGGGCCATCGAAGGTTTGTTGTCGAACCGTTCCTGGCGCGACGTGGCGAGGGACGACCGCCTGAGCTTGCTGATGCAACTCGAGGTGGTCGAAAGCCGGGGTGACGGAACCTCAATAGATAATTATCCGGATCCTTCTCAAGCCTAATAGCCCAGACCCTCGCCGACGAGGTCACGCACGATATTCAGGATGAACATTTCGTTGAAGCCGTGCCACTGTCCGTATTTTTCGCGCATCGGGTAATACACTGCATCGAAGTACTTGCCCATTTGGTCGTCATTCACGCCCAATGAGCCGGCGGTATTGATCGCTTCGCGCGCCAGACGTCGTCCGTCTTCCATCATGTTCCGCCACTCGACCAGATCCCGTTTGACGCCATAACCGAAATGCGAAGGCACGAAGGTGTCGAAGTCGATTGCGATGATGCGGTCCATCGCAGCAAGATATCCTGGCGCATATCGGTCGGGAACGCCGTCCGGAGCCATGGTTTTCACGAGCCCCAAGTCGGCGGTGAACACCAGTCGCTCCGCCGGCAGGTGGAAAGCGTAAAGCGTATCGGTATGCGACATCCCGAGATATAGCGCTCGAATTTCTACACCACCGATATTCAGCACGGCATCGCCGGAAATGTAGCGTGTCGGTTCGAGCACCCCGTCGTGGTTGATGTTCTTCCAGTAGCCTGGACTCTTCTCGTGCGCAATGATGTTCGTCGGTGCAAGCGCCGCGCCGCCGCGCGAATGGTCAAGGTGGTAGTGAGAATAGATCAGCGTGTGAACCTTCTTGCCGGGGAGTGTCCGATCCAGTTCCTTCTTGAGCGAAGCCGCCATTTGGGGGTTCATCGGGTCGATGATTACCAAGCCTTCAGGTGTATCGATGACCAGATTGCGGTACCAATTCCATCTGAAGGTGTAGACATTCTTCCCCACCTTGTCGAGCTGGGTACCATCGATCCCGGCGCCATGGAAGTATGGCTCGACCGTGCCCATCACCGTCTTGAGTACGAAGGGTTTAGGGCTACAGCCCGCCAAAGCAACGGCAACTATCGCAACAATTGCCGGCACCAGCGCTTTCTTGTTCATGGTCGGTCCTTTTCGTTCGAGTTTAGGTCGTTGTAGCTAACTGCTTATGTACTGTTTTCGGTGCATGGTTATCATCGCGGACGAGTTTCCAGATCGAAATGAGGTGGAACCACAACCACAATGGGGCTGGCAAGAACACCGCGTACATCATGCTGTGGTGGGGACCGATCTGCGGGAGCAGGACGAGCGCCAGCGAACTTGCGACGATCAAGATGTCCGCAAGACCGAAGATGTTTGCAAACCAGGCGCGGCGGTTGCCATTCACACCCACGGCAACCGAGAACGCGGCGATGAGACCGAAGAAGCCGGCGCCGATGTGCGTGTAACCATCGATGATGCCGAAGCTCTGTGGCAGAACACCCAAACTGGCTTGCATCAGAAAAGTCGCGCCAAAGAAGACGCGTATGCCCTGGAGAAGGAGCAGTTGACGCTGTTCCAGACTCAACAATATCTTGCGGATGGAAGGAATGAATAGCAACACGGCGCCGACAAGTCCGACACCTGCAAAGATCACCGCGAGAAAGGCCACGCCTGAAATGTCCTTCGGGAATAGGCTTTGGCTGGATAGCCCAAGATGTAGAACCGCAAGCCACATCAGCATCGCCGCGCCGATGCCAATCGCGATCTTGCCGATCGGCCGTAGCACGGAGATCGCCCATAATGTGTAGATGATCATGAGGACGTCCAACCCAATCATCGTCCCGGCAGGTGAGATATTCGACATTGCTTTTGACTCCATGGATGTTAAGATCACGGAACGCAGATTAGTCGCGTAACTGAGTCGTTACCATGCTCATAACTACCAATAAATTTGCAGATACCACTGATATTGTCACTACAGTAGATGTTTTGGATGACACTCTGAGGTCGCTACGTATCAGCGGAAGCGTGCTGCTGCGCGAGGCATACTCGCCTCCCTGTGCGATCACGGTCCCCAATTCGGACAAGCTCGGGAAGTTGCTGGGAGTGAAAGAGGGAACGCGTGTGGTGGCCTTTCATCTGGTTGAATTCGGTCATTGCGAGATCAAACCCGAATCCGGAAACAGCATGACTCTTTCGGCCGGAGAGATGGTAATTTGCATCGGTGGCCAGGCACACAAGCTGTCTCAGGGTAAATCGGCGCAAGCCCAGCCCATCGAGGCTCTTCTGTCTGGAGGGCGGAACACACAACGGGCCAATTCGACAAGTTCCGATTTGAGTGTGTCGCTCTTGTGTGGCGTATTCATGTTGCACCACACAGAATTCAATCCACTGTTCGCGGCGCTTCCATCTCTCATGCGCGTGAAGCTGTCACGCCCCGGGGAATTGCATAACCTGTCAGGCGTCGCGCATATCATGGCCGATGAGATTGGGCGCGCTACATCGGGTACCGGATATATCGTCGAGCGCCTCTTGGAAGTCCTTTGCGCGGAAGCAATACGTGCGCATATCGAAGCCGTGCCTCGACAGGAAATTGGTTGGATTAGAGGAATCAAAGACCCCGTTGTTGGCCGCGCGATCAAAGCGATTCATTCCAACCCGGGCGAAAATTGGTCGGTACAGCGGTTGGCGGGACATGTCTCGATGTCGCCATCGCGATTTGCAGCGCGGTTTTCCGAGTCTCTGGGCGAGAGCCCGATGGTCTATGTGGCCAAGTGGCGAATGAATGTAGCTTGCCGAAAGCTCAGTGCTTCGCGAATTGGCGTCGATAGAGTCGCTGCGGATGTGGGATACGAAAGCGTGGCCGCATTCAATCGCGCTTTCAAGAAACATGTCGGCCTTCCCCCCGCGGCGTGGCGCCGGCGCGCGGCCGTTGATCGAAATCTCGAACCCGTCTAAAGTGCAACGAATATGGAAAGAGCGCAAACACATAGCGACACCCTGGTGATCGGCGGAGGCATTGCCGGCATCGTTGCGGCCATCGAATTGTTGTCCGCCGGCAAGCGGGTGACGATAATCGATCGCGACAGCGAGGAAAATTTCGGCGGCCTGGCCAAGGAAAGTTTCGGCGGCATCCTAGTCGTTGGCAGCGACGAACAACGACGTGCCGGCCTCAAGGACACACCCGAGCTGGCGCTGGCGGACTGGCTGGCTTTCGGCGAGTTCAAAGAACCCGGCAACCCGGATGAACTGTGGCCCCGGCGTTGGGCCGAGGCGTATGTGAACGACAGCGCGGGCGATGTCTACCGCTGGCTCAAGGCGCGCGGCATCGGTTTCCTGCCCCTGCCGTTATGGGTCGAACGCGGTGACTCCACGCGCGGCAATTCGGTGCCACGCTGGCATGTAGTCTGGGGCACCGGCCAGGGCCTGATGCGGCAGTTGATCAGCCGGTTGCGCGGCCATCCGCACAGCGATCTGCTGACGCTGCGCTTCGGCCAACGCGTCGAGGAACTCATCGCAGAGGGTGGCCGCATCGCCGGCTGCCGGGGCGTCACCGAGGACGGCAATCAGCCATTCGAGGCGCGCGCCGACTCGGTGCTGGTCGCCACCGGCGGCATCAACGGCAGCCTCGAACGCGTGCGTCGCCACTGGCATGCCGACTGGCGCACGCCGCCTGCCACGATCCTCAACGGCGCGCACAAGTTTGCGGACGGCACGCTGCACGACGCCGTGCAAACCATCGGTGGCAAGCTCACCCATCTCGACCGGATGTGGAACTACGCTGCCGGCGTGCATCACTGGCTCCCGCGCAAGCCCGAGCACGGTCTCTCCCTGGTGCCGCCGCGCTCGGCGCTGTGGCTCAACTGGCGCGGCGAGCGCATGCTGCCGCCGCTGGTGACCGGCTTCGACACGCGCGACCTGGTGACACAAATTTGCAAGCAGGAACGGCAATATTCGTGGCAGTTGCTCAACCGCAAGATCGCGCTGAAGGAACTGGCGGTCTCAGGCGCCGAATTCAATCCTTCCATTCGCGACGGAGCCAAGCTCGGCCTGCTGCGCGACCTGCTGTTCGGCAACCGCTGGCTGCTGAAGGAGATGACGAGCCATTGCCAGGACTTCGTCGTCGCTGCATCGCTGCCGGAACTTGTCGAAAAGATGAACCGCCTGCAAGGCGATCGCAGCGTCGACATCGCCACGGTGAATGCCGAGGCCACCCGCTATGACGTGCAGATCGAAAATGGCGAACCCTACAACGACGAGCAGTTGCGCCGCATTGCCCTGGTGCGTCAGTGGAAAGGCGACCGCCTGCGCACCTGCAAGTTCCAGAAGATTCTCGATCCCGGCGCCGGGCCGCTGATCGCGATCCGCGAATTCATCATCAGCCGCAAGAGCCTCGGCGGCATCCAGACCGACCTCGACAGCCGCGTGCTCGATCTCGGCGGTACGGCGATTCCCGGCCTCTACGCGGCCGGCGAAGCGGCCGGCTTCGGCGGTGGCGGCATGAACGGCTTGCGCGGCCTGGAAGGCACTTTCCTGGGCGGCTGCATTTACGGCGCGCGCCGTGCGGCTGCGGCCATCCTGAGATAGCTGGCGAACACACAACGAGGAGGCCCACATGGCCAATGGCGCCAATGCCCTTATCCGGACGCTGGTCGATGCCGGCATTACCACCTGTTTTACCAATCCCGGCACGTCGGAGATGCACTTCGTGGCCGCGCTCGACAGCGTACCCGAAATGCGTGCTGTGCTCGCGCTGTTCGAGGGCGTCGCCACAGGCGCGGCGGATGGCTACGCCCGCATGGCCGACAAGCCCGCCGCCACGCTGCTGCACCTGGGCTGCGGCTTGGGCAACGGCCTAGCCAACCTGCACAACGCACGCAAGGGCAGGGTACCCGTTCTGAACATCGTCGGCGACCACGCCACCCACCACACGCAGTATGACGCCCAACTGCAATCGGACATCGAAACCGTGGCCCGCAACGTGTCGTCGTGGGTACGCACCTCGCAGAGCACGGCTGCGCTGTGCCAAGACGCAGTCGAAGCCGTTGCAGCGTGCATGGGTCCGCCCGGCCAAGTGGCCACACTGATATTGCCGGCCGACGTGTCGTGGGGCGAAGGTGGCGCGCCCATGCCGCCTCCGGAATTTGCCCCACCGCCCGCGGCGGAAGACGCCACCGTGGCGGCCATCGCCCAAGCATTGCAGGGCGAGGGCAAAAAAGCCATCCTTTTGGGCGGGAAGTCGCTGCGCGCCCCCGCGCTGATCGCCGCGGCCCGCATC
This sequence comes from Pseudomonadota bacterium, assembly GCA_026399515.1. GTDB lineage: Bacteria > Pseudomonadota > Gammaproteobacteria > Burkholderiales > Rhodocyclaceae > JACRAR01. The sequence continues at coordinate 11,851 of JAPLQT010000117.1, forward strand.
GCCGCGCGCACCGGCGCCAAGCTGTTTGCCGAGGTCTTCCCCACGCGCATCGAGCGCGGTGCCGGATTGCCTGCGGTCGAGCGTATTGCCTACCTGGCCGAACTGGCCTCGGTGCAGTTGGCCGGGCTGGACCACCTCATCCTGGTCGATGCCAAGGCGCCCGTTTCGTTCTTCGCCTACCCCGACAAGAAAAGCTACCTAGTACCCGACGGTTGCCAAGTGCACGAGCTGGCGTCGTTCACACAGGACGTGATGGCCAGCCTGGAGAAGCTGTCCACGTCCGTCGGTGCCGAGCTGGCCACGCCCGTACTGCAACCGCCTCAGCGCCCCGGCCGCCCGCGCGGCAAATTCACGGCCGACAAGGTGTGCAAGGCCATCGGGCACCTGCTGCCGGAAAACGCCATCATCGTCGATGAAGCGCAGACCTCGGGCATCATGTTGCCGCTGTATACCGCTGGCGCCCCCCGCCACGACGTGCTCACACTGACGGGCGGCGCCATCGGCCAGGGTTTGCCCAACGCCGTGGGCGCGGCGATTGCCTGCCCGGACCGCAAGGTGATTGCACTGGCTGGTGACGGTTCGGCCATGTACACCATTCAGGCCTTGTGGACCATGGCGCGCGAGAAGCTCGACGTTATCTCCATCGTCTTTAATAACCGCTCCTATGCAATTCTCAACGTCGAGTTGCGGCGGGTGGGAGCAGTCGGTGCCGGCGACAAGGCCAGGGCCCAACTCGACCTGAGAAATCCTCCACTGGACTTTGTGCGCCTGGGCGAAAGCATGGGCGTGCCCTCGCGCCGCGCCACCACCACCGAAGAATTTCTGGCCGCCTTTGAGCACGCCCTGCGCACTCCGGGGCCCCACCTCATCGAGGCTATCGTGCCCCCGAGCCTGGCCGGGCTGAAGCTGCGCGTGCTGCCGTACCTGCTGCAATCGCTGGCCAACCTGCCGCAGCCGATTGCGCGGGCTATCAAGCGCGGCATTGCACCCTGAAGACCCGCTCTGCGGCGGTTTCTGTCGCAGGTGCCGCTGCTGCGCCTTGGCACCTCGTGGCAACACGGGCGCTGAAGCGGAAGATCATCGGGTAATCCGGGAACCGTTAGTGTTCCGCAAGGCTTGAAACCGGTGCGGCATCAGCGTAGTATAACAATCGTTATAACTTCGCTGGAGCCCGCCATGCACATCCTCAAACTCACCCAGATCGGCAATTCCGTCGGCGTCATCCTGCCCAAGGAGGTGTTGGCCAACCTGAAAGTGGAGAAGGGCGAGTCTATCTTTCTGACCGAGACCCCCGAGGGCTATGTCGTAACGCCCTATGATCCCGCGCTGGACGACCAGATGACGGCCGGACGCGAATTCATGCGCGAGTTTCGCGACACCTTCCACGCGCTCGCCAAGTGAACTGGCGCTGGATCGACAAGCAGGCGCTGCTGCTGCTGCATGGCGAGAGCCTTGCCGAACATGGCGGCGCTGCCGGCATGCGCGACCCTGGCTTGCTCGACTCCGCGCTGGCTCGCGCACCCAATCTCGCGGCCTACGGCGAGCCGGATGTTGCGGCGCTTGCCGCCACCTACGGCTTCGGGATCGCGCGCAACCATCCCTTCGTCGATGGCAACAAACGCGCGGCATTTCTGTCCGTCGGTCTTTTCCTTGCACTGAATGGCTATCGGCTGGTGGCGACACAAGCGGATGCAACCGTCGTCATGTTGACTCTCGCCGCCGGCGATCTCGGTGAAGCCGAGTTCGCCGGCTGGCTGCGTGCACACCTCGAGCCGCGCCGATGACGGTTCTCCTACAGGCGAGGCGACGTGGGCTAAGTCCACGTCACAACCCGTAAATCGGAATTGCACTTCGAATTTGAACGCGCGCCTTGACGCCTATCGGGGAACTGTGACGCCTATTGCCCCAAAAACAAAGGCGGGCACTAGTCCTTCGGCAGCACCCGCTTGCAGCCGTCGGCGCCGACGGCGACATAGGTCAGCGTGGCCTCGGTGACTTTCACCACCAGCGGATTCGCCGGATGGCGCTCGGCGTAGACCTGAACGTCCACGGTGATCGAGGTGTTGCCGACCTTCACCACCTCGGCATAGAAGCTCACTATATCGCCGACCGAGATCGGTTGTTTGAACAGGAAGGAGTTGACTGCCACCGTCTTGATGCGTCCGCGGGCGCGGCGCAGGGCAGGTATGCTGCCGGCGATGTCGACCTGGGCCATCACCCAGCCACCGAAGATGTCGCCGCTCGGGTTCATGTCCGAAGGCATCGGCACCACCCGCAATACCGGCTCCTGAGCCGGCAATCTCACCGCTTGATTACTCATCATAAGCCTCCGTGTTCATTGATCCGCCGCCAGGCTCACTTCCACCAGGCAGTCATAGAAGGTCGGCCCGCCGCCCATGTCGGTAAGCGCCTGCGAGGTCACGGCGTTGGCGTTCTCGCCGTCACCGGAGAGCTTGCGCCACCAAGGGTGCCGACACGACTCCCGTGCGGACTTTGTCGGTCACCTCCGCCCAGGCATGGAAAGCGCCGCGATCATTGGCGATGCGCAGCTTCCGTCCCGCCGCGATGCCGCGCGGCAACGCGTCGTCGGGATGGATCAGGAGCCTCGGCCGGCCTTCCGCCTTGAGGAAGCGCGGCAGGTTGGCGAAGCTGGAGTTGAGGAAATTACGCGCCGGCGGGGAGATTATCGCCAGCGGATAACGCGCCGCCAGCGCCGGGTTGCTGCGCGGCGACTCGTAGGGCGGAACGTAAGTCGGCAGCGGGTCGTAGCCCTGGCGCTCGAGACCGGCGGAGTGGAACTCGCATTTGCCCGAGGGCGTCTTGAAGCCGCCTTGGGCGAAGGGGGCGTGGGGCTTCGGTAGATTCAGCCTGCTCCAGCCGCGGTCGGCAAGCACCGGCCACGCGACGCTGCGCTGGTCGGCAATATCGAAGGCTTGCGCCGCGATACACGCATCGTCTTCGGCAAAACAGGCTTCGTCGAAGCCCATGCGCCGGGCCAGCAGGCGGAAGATTTCGCTGTTCGGCTTGGCCTCGCCGAGCGGCGCGATAGCCGGCTGGCTGGCGAGCATATAGAGGTGGCCGTAGGAGCGGTGGACATCCAGATGCTCCAACTGGGTCGTCGCCGGCAGCAGGATATCGGCATAGTCTGCCGTGTCGGTCTGAAAATGCTCCAGCACCACGCAGAACAAGTCCTCCCGGCTGAAGCCCTGGCGCACCCTGGCGCCGTCGGGCGCGATGGCGAGCGGATTGGAGTTGTAGACGCAGACGGCGCGGATGCCGTCGGTGCGGCTCAGCAGCGCATCACCGATGGAGGACATGTTGATGGTGCGACGGGGAAAGCGCTCTGGGTAAAGATCGGGACGTTCCAGCGCATCGCGGGCCACGGCGAAATTGCCCGAACTCGACAGCAAGATGCCCCCTGCCGCGTCGCGCCAGGCGCCCACCAGCGCCGGCAGGCAGGCGATCGCCCGCACCGCGCTGGCTCCTCCGGCGCAACGTTGCAGCCCGTAATTGACACGGATCGCGGCGGGTCGGGTGCCGCCGTATTCGCGCGCCAGCGCCCGGATGTCCTCGGCCGCCAGGCCCGTCTCGGCGGCGGCCCGCTCCGGCGTCCAGGCCGCGACACGTTCGGCCAATACTTCGAAGCCCAGGGTGTACTTGTCGATATAGTCGCGATCGATCAGGTTTTCCGCGATCAGCACCTGCATCATCGCCAACGCCAGCGCGCCGTCGGTGCCGGGCATCGGCGCCAGATGCAGATCGCATTTCTCGGCCGTCTCGCTGCGCAGCGGGTCGATGCACACCAGGCGCGCGCCGCGCCGCTTGGCCTGCTGCAAGCCGCGCCACAGATGCAGATTGGAGACCACCGGGTTGCCGCCCCAGATCAGGATCAGGCGGGCGTTCTCGAACTCCTCGACGTCCATGCCGAGCATCGCCCCGATGGTCGCCGTGTACCCAGCCATCCCCGCCGTGGAACAAATGGTGCGATCCAGGAATGACGCTCCCAGGCGATGGAAAAACCGCCGGTCCATCGAAGCGCCCTGGACATAGCCCATGGTACCGGCATAGCTGTAGGGCAATATGGCGCGCGGATCGTCGGCATAGATTTCGCCGAAGCGGGCGGCGATGGTATCCAGTGCTTCATCCCAGGAAATGCGCTCGAAGCGGCCCTCGCCTTTCTTGCCGACGCGCTTCATCGGATGCAGCAGGCGGTCCGGCGAATAGGTACGTTCCGGATAATAGGCCACCTTGGTGCAAAGGGTGCCGGCGGTGGTCGGGTGCTCGGGATCGCCGCGCACCTTGACGGCCCGGCCCTCCTCCACCGTCACCAGCAGGGCGCAGGTATCGGGGCAATCGTGAGGGCAGGCGGCGCGGATAGTTGTGGTCATGGAGGGACTCGACTCGGAGTTGAGCGGTCTATGCTACCAGCACGTTCGCAATCGCGCACCCCACCCGGCTGCCCTGGGTGCGTTTATTACACCCGCTAACGGTAAAAGCAGGCTGCGCATACGCTGCGGTATTGCGCCGCCCCGATTTGCACCTGCGCCCCAATCTTCTGCCGCACGCCATCCGGCCCAATCCGGATATTCATGGTGGCTTTTCTTGAGCACGAGCAGATCGATTTCAGTTCCTCGAGCTCATCCGCGAGCGCCAGCAGCATGGCGCTTCCCTCGAAGGGCCGCCCGGTGAAGTCGGTCCTCAGCCCGTAACAGATCACCGCCACGTTTTGAAGGTTGGCATACCGGTGCAGTTGCTCGACTTGCGCCGCGGTGAGGAACTGTGCCTCATCCACAAGGACGGCGCCGTGACCCAAACCAAGACTGCGCTCGTCAAAAACCGTATCTTTATCGAACAAGTCCGCCTCGCGCTCCAGACCGATCCTCGACGCGATTCTCCCCTTGCCGGACCTGTCATCGAACGCGGAGGTATACAGCCTGACCGACAGCCCGCGTTCTTCGTAATTATGGGCGACCGACAGCAAGGCAATGCTCTTGCCAGACGACATCGCGGCGTATTTGAAGAACAATTTTTTTGCCATGCAGAACCCTTAAATAGAATTGGCCTATCCGGCCGACAGCGCGAGTATGCCACCCGCGATTAACAATGCCCCGAGGAATCGAACCAGGCGATCCCCCTCTCCCAGTAGTTGGCCACCCAGCAAGGCGGCAAACAGCATCGATACTTCGCGAGCCGGCGCGACATGACTCAATGGCGCAACTTGCATGGCGTACAGTACAAGAACGTAGGGAATCGGACTGACGATACCGACAATTGCCGCATGTTTCCACTGTGTCTTCCACAAACTCAGCGCTTCTGCGGGGTTCCGCAACACCGGTGGTATCAGAAGAACCAAGCGCACAAAGTTACCGAAATAATCCAGGAGAATTGGCGAGAGCAGCAGCACTTTGACGCCATAGCCATCAACCACCGTGTAAGCTGCAATAAAAACGCCGGTCAGCAGCCCATAGTGCATGCCCTTGCGCAACCTCGCACGCTGTTGCGGGTCATGAACTCCGCGATACAGCCCTGGGCCGCCGGCCACCAGAATTACGCCGAATACTACTGCGAGAATTCCACACAAACCGGTTGTCGTGATCTCCTCTCCGAGCAAAACGATCGCCCCCAGTGAGGACAGCAACGGTCCGAAACCGCGCGCCAGGGGGTACACGACGGTCAAGTCCGCCTTGCGGTAGCCACGCAGGAGGAACACGTAGTAGACGACGTGCAGCACCCCGCTGAGGACGAGTATTTCCCACTCGCGCCAGCCCCACAAAGGCACTTGATGCCATCCGGTCCACAGCCCGACCGGCGCCCAGAACACCATCAACACGATCGCGGTGAAGCAAGCGAAACGAACGTCGCCACCTGCTTTCTTCGCAACGATGTTCCAGCAAGCATGGATAAAGCCGGCGAGGATCACCAGCAGCAGTGCGGACAGCGGCATGGGCTCAAAGCCTCCGTGCAGGGTATCGGTGCGAGATCGCTGCCGGCTCAGTCAACGCGCCGAATTCGGTCCAGTGCGGTTGGTTGCAACCCCGGGTGTGTGGCGATGTACTGCTCCAGCGCCTCGACATCCAGCATTCCCGGCTTTCGATCACGCCCCTCCCGCAAGACTTGAAGTCCGCCGCCCCCGGCTGCGAGAAAGCTGTTGACTGTCACCCGGTAAGAAGTGGCCGGGTCCAGTGGCCTTCCATGCAGCGTCAGGCTGCCCGGAACCACACGCTGGTTCTTGCCTTGGCTGGCCGCCCAACGGTACTGGAATCCCGTCGATACCTGTAGAAACTCACCGACTGAATTGTCGTTGCGCCATTGTTGCTCAAGCAACTGCCGGATTTGCTCGCCTGTGAGCGTCATCGTGACCAGATTGTTGCCAAAAGGTTGAAGGGCCGTGCGCACGCTGCCGGAATTGCCGAAGGCGATGACCGCGCCGCCATGTTCCGGAGCGGCCGTCGCGGCGAGCTGCGCATCGGCGACCAATTGGCCGCCTGAAGACGCTTCGCCGGCATTGTTCGCGCGCGTGAATGCGCCGCCAATCCGTCCAACAACCCTTCGTGCCAGTGGTTCTGCGAGCCTGTCGTAGATGGCGATCAGATCGGTCTGCGTCTTGTCCTTGGCGTACTTGTCGTTGCGGACGATGACATTGTCGGCTTTCGCGCTCAACACATCGCGAGTGTCGCGATCGATCCGCAGGTCGATCGCCGACACTATGGTGCCGTATTTGTCGCCGCTCGTGACGAGCCGCCCGTCGATCGAGCATACATATGCTTGATGGGTGTGGCCGCTGATGATCACATCCACTGCCTTGTCCAGGCGGCCTACGATTTCGACGATGGGGCCGGAAATTCCCGGACATTCGTTGTAATCACCCGTTGGCAGTCCGCCCTCGTGAATCAGCAGGACGATGGCTTCGATCCCTTGTGCGCGCAGTTCGGGCACCAGGCGATTGACTGTGTCGGCCTCGTCGTCGAAGCGCAGGCCTGCGATCCCGTTCGGGTTCACAAGGTCCGTGGTTCCCTTGAGCGTGAGCCCGATAAACGCCACCGGAATCCCGTCGAATTTCTTGACCCGGTAAGCCGGGAAAACCGTCCGTTGAGTGCGGGTGTCCCAGGTGCTCGCGGACAAATATTTGAAAGTGGCACCCTTGAACGCCAATGTACCCTTGCAGCCTTGCACCGGATGGCAACCGCCGTTCTGCTTGCGCAAGAGCTCATCGACTCCCGCATCGAATTCATGATTGCCGACCGCGCTCATCTCGAGTCCCATCAGGCTGAGCGCTTCAATGGTCGGTTCGTCATGGAAGATCGACGATAGGAGCGGCGATGCGCCGATCAGGTCCCCGGCTGCGACGAAGACATGGTTGTCGTGGCCTTGCCGCAGTTCCTTGACTGCCGTCGACAGGTACTCCGCGCCTCCCGCGCTCACCATTACCGTTTTGGCGGCATCCCGAGGATCTCGAATCCGGATTCCGCCGTCCGGCGGATACAAATTGCCGTGAAAGTCGTTGATGGCCAGTATACGTACCTGAACGGGAGCGCTCGACTGTGGGCGATCGAGGCTGGCACAGGCAACGAGGTGCAGCGCCAGCGCAAACGCGGCCACCTGCCGTAAGGTCTTGAACATGCGAATTCTCCGTATAGGTTATTCAGCGGACAGCCATGGCATGGACGCCGGCCAGCCGCCCCGAGGTCTTATATTGCAAGGCTTCAGCGATCAGCCGGCCTTCGCGACCAGTCGGTAGCATGGCTGGTAGTGCTTGCCCGGCAGCTTCATGCGATTGGCTGCCGCGAAGTAGGCGAGGAGACTGTCGAGCGCACCGACCAGCCGTGGTTCGCCGTGCAGCACGAACGGGCCATGCTTTTCAATTTCCATCTGACCCTGCTCCTTGACGTTGCCTGCGACAATGCCCGACAAAGCACGACGCAAATTCGCCGCAAGGACATGGCTCGGCCCGGGATAGAGGTCGAGCGCCGCCATGGATTCGTGCGTGGGTACGAAGGGCTGCTGGAAGTCGCGTTCGATGGTCAGCCGCCAGTTAAAGCTATAGGAATCGCCGGCTGCGTCGCGCTGGCGGCGCACGCGCTCGAGTCCTGAGGCCATTTCGCGCGCCACCGCCACCGGATCACCGGTGATGATGCGGTAACGTGCCTGGGCTGCTTTGCCCAGCGTCTGCTCAATCAGTTGGTCTACTCGGGCGAAGTAGCTGGCGGCATTGGCGGGCCCGGTAAGGATAAACGGCAGCTCGATGTTGGCGTTGTCCGGATGCAACAAGATGCCGAGCAAGTAGAGAATTTCCTCCATCGTTCCGGCGCCTCCCGGGAGAACGATGATTCCGTGGCCAAGCCGGACGAAGGCTTCAAGACGCTTTTCGATGTCGGGCAGGATCACCAGCTTGTTGGTGATCGGGTTTGGCGCCTCCGCCGCGATGATGCCGGGTTCGGTGATGCCGACGTAGCGGCCGTTGCGGCGACGCTGCTTGGAATGGGCGATCGCCGCTCCCTTCATCGGTCCCTTCATCGCCCCGGGTCCGCAGCCGGTACAGATGTCGAGTCCGCGCAATCCCAGCTCGTAGCCGACCAGCTTCGAATATTCGTATTCCCCCCGCGAAATCGAATGACCACCCCAGCAGACCACCAGGCTGGGTGCCTCGATCGGCTTCAGCGCGTTGGCGTTGCGCAGGATGTTGAACACCGCGTCGGTGGTTCCTCCGCGGGTACCCAGGTCGAAACGCGGGTGATCGAGGATTTCGTCGACCACGAAGACGATGTCGCGCAACACGGAAAACAGATGCTCGCGGATGCCCTCGATCAGCACGCCATCGACGAAGGCCTGGGCCGGCGCGCCGGCCAGGTTGATTTGCACGCCGCTGGCATGTTCCGCCACGTCGACGTCGAACGTTGAATAACGGCGCAGTAATTCGCGCCCGTCGTCGAGGTCGCTGCCACTCGCCAGGACCGCGAGGCAGCAACTGCGAAACAGCGGATAGAGGCCGCTGTGCCCGCGGTCGAGGAGGCGCGCCACCTCGGCCCGGGAAAGGACGCTCCAGTGCCCACTCGGGGCAATCGCCGCATCGATAATTGGGTAGGTCATTGCATTTTCTCGAGGAGTTGCAGTTGAGGTTTTGTCGTGCGCATATCCGACGCATTCTGTCGGCTTCTTTGTAGCGCTGAGCGCATGGCGGTTATCCCAACGATGGGGCCGAAAGACAGTTCAGCGGCATTCGCCGTGGAGGGATTCACCTGGAGAATCAACAGCAAAGAAGGCAGGGGGCAGCGCGTCACGGGAGTCTGGCAATTTTCGTGAATCGGGAGTTTGCGGAATCAGGACGAATGTTGATCAAGGACACGCTCATCGAATCAAAAAAGCTCGTGCCGAATTTTAACTGGTATGTAACAATATGTACGCACAATCTCATCTATCCTACGGCAAGCCCGTTTTGCGACTTTGAGCATCCACCAACTAGCCGGCGAACCTTGCATCGGGGAGTTACACCGATGCGTTCGCGCGAAAAACTGGCTCGGCGAGCGCCGGGCCAGGATTATTGGCAGCGAAGGCCAAGCACCTGCGTTCCCTCTCGAAGAATTGACCAATACACACTAAGGAGTACTTTCAATGCATTTCATATCTCAACAGCATCCCCATCTTCGTCTGAGAACGCTTGCCGTCGCCTGCCAACTCGCTTGTTTGGCGGTTGGCGCTGCTCATGCGCAACAACAAGGCGACGCGGCAAAAGCGCCGGACACCCCCCAGGTGATTATTACCGCCAAGAAGCTTGGCATGGGCCTAATGGTGGCTGAGGACGCGCCCAAAGCGCGCTCGACGATTACTGCCGAAGAGCTTGAAAAACAACGTCCATCGGGGAATGCGTATGAGGCGCTCCAGATGTTGCCCTCCGTGAATAGTTACAATCATGATGCTACGGGACTGTTTGGTGGTGGTCTGACACTGCGTGGTTTCAACAGCGACCAAATTGGTGCAACGATCAACGGCGTGCCGGTGAATGATTCGGGCAACTTCGCCGTCTTCCCGCAGGAATATGTCGACCAGGAGAATACCTGCTCAGAATTTGTGACCCAGGGTTCGACTGATGTGGACTCACCGCAGGTGGGCGCCACAGGCGGCAACTTCGGCATCACTACCTGCGACCCTGAAGACAAGCGCCGGGTGCGTGTTATGCAGTCTATCGGTCAGTTGAACTTCTACAAGACCTTTGCACGTTTCGATACCGGCCGTTGGTCGGACGACCGCTCCAAGTTTTTTATCTCGGCTTCTCATGCCGAGACCGACAAGTGGAAAGGCCTGGGCAAGGCCAAGCGTGATCACGTCGATGCCGGATTTAATTACGACTGGGACCGTTTTAACTATGTTCACGCCACCTTCCTCTACAATGAGGCGGTGAACAACAACATCCTCAGCTACAGTCTCGCGGATCTGGTCAAGAATGGCTATTACTACGACTATACGACGGTCTTTCCCGGACACTTAACGGGAGTGAATGGCACGGCACAGAAGGAGACGGCGGCAAGTCCCCAGTACTATGGTTTGTCGCTCAACCCGTTCCGGAATCTGATTGGGTCGGCAACCGTTAAGGTTCGTTTGTCTGAAGACACGGACCTGAAATTTGTGCCCTATGTCTGGTACGGATTTGGTACAGGCGGTGTTCAGCAGCGTTTGCAGTCAGAATCCGCATTCTACAACCGAGCCACCGGCAAGCTAGACGGCAAAGTGGACCTAAACGGCGACGGCGACACGCTTGACTCCGTAATCGTGGCCAACAGTTCATTGACGAAGACTTTGCGCCCCGGCATGCAATTATCGCTAACGAAGGCTATCGGTAACCACACCCTGTTGGGGGGGTTCTGGTATGAGCGTGCTCGACACGAACAAACGGGACCAATGGTGGCGGTGACTAACGACGGTAATCCGGTCGACGACTTCCTGCAGGGCAACCAGATTCTGCGCCCGGACGGAACCCCGTTCCAGTCACGCGATACGAAGACGATTTCGACCGCCTATCAATTTTATCTTCAGGACACCGTCAGGGTGCTGAACGATCAAGGCTCGATCAATTTTGGTGTCCGTACGCCAAAGGTGAAACGTGACTTCACCAGCTATGCCAACGAGGGCACGAATTCCCTGATTGCTTATCACATGGCGCCGACCTACTCGGATGTATTGCCGCAACTAGGCGCGAGCTACAACTTTACCAAGTCTGACCTGCTGTTCGCCTCATTGGCCAAGAATATGAAGGTGCCGCCGAACTTTGCCTATTTTCCAAGCAACGGCAATGTCACCTTCGTTAACGGCCAGGCAGTGCTGGCTTCGGATGTGAAACCGGAAGTGTCCTACAACCTGGATGCCGGTTACCGGCATCAGGACAGCAACTTTATCGCCACCGTTACAGTGTTCTCGGTTGACTATCGAGACCGCCAGGCCACGGCAATCGATCCGCTCTCACAGCTGTCGTCGCTCACCAATGTGGGCAAAGTGAAGACTCAAGGCTTCGAACTCGAAGCAGGCAATACCCCGGTTCATGGCTGGTCGTTCTATGGTTCCTTCGGATACACCAAGTCCGAGATCAAAGACATTCTGCAACTGACGTCAACCGCCGCGCTGAACTTGGCAGGGAAGGAAATGCCGATGACGCCAAAGCTCTTGGCCGGCGTTTCGGCAGAGTACCAGGATGGCCCGTTCTACACCCGTCTAAAGGTCAGGAAGACCGGCAAGCAGTATGCTACCCTCATGAACGATGAGGAAGTACCAGGTTATACGACTGTCGGCCTGGATGCCGGCTACACATTCCCCAACACGGGTATTTTTAAGCGCCCAAAACTGTCCCTGAATCTCAGCAATCTGACTAATGCCCAGTACCGTAATCCGTCGTCGAACAGCGTGACCAACGCGCTGGCTTACGGCACAAGCGGTAAGCCGGACTTCGTGTCGGCCAAGACAGTGTTCTACTATATGGGTGCCCCGCGTTTCGCGTCGGCCACAATGTCTGTCGATTTCTAGTCGTGTAATCGACGGGATGCGGGCCAACCTGCATCCCGCCTGAGCATTTGGCACCAAAAACGCTCCACATCGCAAGCATTGCGATGTGGAGTTTTTGCTAACATCAGCCGCCCGGTGAAGCATTGATTTTCACAGCGACTGGATGCGGCCACCCCCGCGATTGGAGTCCTGATGACCGGTGTGATTGACTCATCGCGCCTACCCGAGCTGCTTCGTGCCATGCCCAAGGCCGAGCTGCACATGCACATCGAAGGCTCGCTGGAACCTGAGCTGATTTTCGAAATGGCGCGACGTAACGCCGTGTCGCTGAACTACCCAACGGTAGAAGCATTGCGTGACGCCTATGTTTTCGACGACCTGCAAAATTTCCTGGATATCTACCACGTGGGCACCAAGGTGCTCAAGACCGAGCAGGATTTCTACGAGATGACCGGCGCCTATCTGGCGCGTGCCCGGACCGACAACGTGCTGCATGCCGAGATTTTCATCGACACCCAGACCCATATAAACCATGGGCAGAGTGCGGAGACGGTCATCAACGGTTTGTATCGGGCATGTTCGGAGGCACCCACAAGATACGGAATGACCGCGTCGCTGATCCTGTGCTTCCTGCGCAACCTGAGTGAGCGCGAGGCCTTCGAGTGTCTGGAACAGGCACTGCCGCTACGCGACAAGATCGTCGGCATCGGGCTTGCGTCCGGCGAAATAGGCAACCCGCCGGAAAAGTTTACGCGGGTTTTTGCCCGTGCCCGGGAGTTGGGCTTCAGGCTGGTCGCGCACGCGGGAGAGGAGGCTCCACCCGCCTACATCTGGGGCGCGCTGGACGCATTGAAAGTGGAACGCATCGACCATGGTGTGCAGGCCACGCAAGACAGCGCGCTGATGCAGCGTCTCGTCCGTGACCGTGTGCCGCTCACGGTCTGCCCGCTTTCCAACATCAAGTTGAAGGTATTCCCCAGCTTGGCGCGGCACAATCTGCGACAGATGCTGGATGCCGGTATCGTCGCCACCATCAATTCGGATGACCCAGCCTACTTCGGCGGCTACATCAACGAAAACTTCTCCCAAACTTTTGCGGCGCTGGCGATGGACTCGCGGCATGCATACCAATTGGCCAGAAACAGTTTTGAGGTCAGCTTTTTGGATGCGGGAACCAAACGCCGTTATGTGGACCAGTTGGACGCCGTTTTCGAACAATTTGCCGCACCGAATTAGGAAAGGGTGGGCGCAATGGTGAACGATCTTGCATTCGAAGCGGCGCAGACCATACGCACCAGAAGGCCAGACTTTCTGCCGCGCGCCGCCATCATTCTCGGATCCGGCCTGGGATCGCTCGCCGACCGGATGGAAGACGCATCGTCGATTGGTTTTGGCGACCTCGCGGGCTTTCCTGTATCGACCGTGCAGGGTCACGCCGGTGAACTGGTGCTCGGCAAGCTGTCCGGGGTACCCGTGGCCTGTTTGAAGGGGCGTGCCCATTACTACGAGGGCTACGGTGCGGGCGTCATGACCAGCGCGGTGCGAACTCTCAAGTTGCTGGGATGTGAGCTGCTGCTTGCCACCTGCGCCGCGGGATCCCTGCGGGTCGAGGTGGAAGCGGGAAGTCTGGTGGCGATTACAGACCACATCAATTTGTTGCCGGGTACCCCGCTGATTGGCCCCAACGACGATCGCTTCGGACCGCGCTTTTTCAGCATGGCCAACGCCTACGATCAAGCACTGCGCGACATCCTGAAAGCGACGGCAGCGGCCAAGCAGATCAGCCTGCATGAGGGCGTGTATCTGGCATGCCCGGGGCCGAATTTCGAGACAGCCGCGGAAATCCGGATGATGCGCACGTTGGGCGCCGACCTGGTGGGCATGTCGATGGTGCCGGAGGTGATTTCGGCACGCCACTGCGGGCTGCGGGTAGTCGGTGTCGCGGTTGTCACCAACCTCGCCGAGGGATTGACGACTGTGGCGCTCACCCATGAACAGACTTTGGAAAACGCAGCCATGGCTACCACGGACCTTGTCGCGCTGATTCACGCCTTTGTCCAACGCATTGCACAATCGGCGACAATACCGACCTGAATCCTGGCAAGCCGCCACGATCCACCGAACACGGCGTAGTGTGTAAATGACGAGAGCCTTTATCCTGCTGATGGACTCCTTTGGTATCGGGGCAACTCCCGACGCGCAAGCGTTTGGCGATGCCGGCGCCGATACGCTGGGACACATTGCGGATTGGGCCGACAGACAGGGAACGCCACTCGACTTGCCGCAACTGGAGAGCCTCGGTCTCGGGGCCGCCGCGATGACTGCCTCCGGCCAGTGGCCGGCCGGGTTCACGATGCGCGGGGGATTCGTTGGTGCCTATGGTGCGGCCAGGGAGCGCTCCACCGGAAAGGATACGCAGAGTGGGCATTGGGAGATTGCGGGTCTTCCGGTTGAATTCGAATGGGGTTACTTTCGGCCGGCGACACCCTCCGCACCGTCGTTTCCGAAGGAATTGACGGATGCACTGGAATCACGCACAGGTGTCGCCGGCTTCCTGGGCAATTGTCATGCGTCCGGCACCGAAATCATCAATCTGCTGGGTGATGAACATTGTGCCACCGGCAAACTCATCATCTACACCTCGGCGGACTCGGTGTTCCAGATCGCCGCGCACGAGGAACACTTTGGTCTCGAGCGCTTGTACGCTGTCTGCGCCGCCGCATTCGAGCTGGTCAGGCCATACAACATCGGGCGCGTGATAGCGCGGCCTTTTGTGGGGGCCGATGGCAAGTATCGGCGTACCGAGAACCGTCACGACTATGCCGTGGCGCCACATGGCCCCACGCTCCTCGACCATGTGTCAAACGCGGGAGGCGAGGTCATCGCGTTGGGCAAGATCAGCGACATTTTTGCAGGTCGGGGCGTGTCTCGCGCCATCAAAGGATCGGGCAACATGGCCCTGTTCGATGCCCTGTTGGCGGCGATGGTTGAGGCTGGGGATGGCTCGCTGACTTTCGTCAATTTCGTCGACTTCGACCAACAGTTTGGTCACCGGCGGGATGTCACGGGTTATGCTCAGGCGTTGCGCGAGTTCGATTCGAGACTGCCCGAGTTCATGGCGAAACTGCGCCCCGGAGACCTGGCGGTGATCACTGCCGACCATGGATGCGACCCGACGTGGCGAGGCTCGGATCACACCAGGGAACATATTCCGATGTTGTTTTTTGGTCCGGACGTTCCAAGCCGCGCGCTGAACATTTCGACCAGTTTTTCCGACATCGGCCAGACGCTGGCCCACCATCTTCGCCTTCCTCCTCTCGTTCACGGACAAAGCGTTCTATGAACCACCCTCCCGACGCCAGACGCAATGAGGCCGTTGGCCTCGACATCGCCTGGATCAACCAGATCCATGTAAACCGCAACGCCACCGACTGGCGGGCAGCGAGCCTGGTCGCTCGCCGCACGGTAAAGAAGGACTATCAAGCCGCCTGGCTGGTCAAGGCGATTCAATGCATCGACCTGACGACCCTGGGCGGCGACGACACGCCCGGCCGGGTGGAGCGACTGTGCATGAAGGCGCTGCACCCGCTGCGGGCAGACCTTCAGCAGGCGCTGGGCGTGCGGGCGCTGACCACCGGCGCGGTGTGCGTCTATCACGAGATGATCGCTCCGGCCGCCAAGGTGCTGGCGGGACGCCTGCCCATTGCCGCGGTGTCCACCGCGTTCCCCGCGGGTCTTGCGAGCCTGGAAACCAAACTTCGGGAAATCGAATTGTCGGTTGCCGCGGGCGCCGACGAGATCGATATCGTCATCAGCCGCCGACATGTGTTGGCCGGAAACTGGCAGGCTCTCTATGACGAAATGAGCGCTTACCGCAACGCCTGCGGACAAGCCCACATCAAGGCCATCCTCGCCACCGGAGATTTGATGACGCTGGAAAACGTGGCCAGGGCTTCGTGGGTCTGCATGATGGCGGGCGCCGATTTCATCAAGACTTCCACCGGCAAGGAGGGTGTCAATGCCACGATTCCGGTGGCACTCACCATGGTCCGCACGATTCGTGAATTCCACGAACGCCATGGCGCCATGGTGGGGTTCAAACCTGCCGGCGGCGTGTCGTCGGCAAAGTCCGCGCTGCAGTACCTGATCGTGATGAAGGAAGAGCTGGGCAGCGCGTGGCTCGACCCGCGCCTGTTTCGCATCGGGGCATCCAGCCTGTTGACCGATATCGAGCGCCAGCTCGAACACCACGTGACCGGAAGCTACTCCGCCGCCCACCGCCACGCGCAACCATGATCACTGACTACCGACCATAATGCCAACCGTACAAGAGATTCTCGAAACCATGGATTACGGACCCTCACCCGAAGACCAGAAGGAAGCCCTTGCCTGGCTCGACCAGCACCAGCGCCGGTTCGGCTTGTTCATCGACAACGCCTGGACGGAGCCAGGCAGCACGTTTGCCTCAAACAACCCGGCGGACGGACGCGAACTGGCTCAACTGACCCAGGCCACCAACGCGGATGTGGATCGTGCGATCGCCGCGGCGCGTTTAGCCCAGAACGGCTGGGAGGCACTGGGCGGTCATGGCCGTGCGCGGATACTGTATGCCTTGGCGCGCCTCTTGCAAAAGCATGCGCGGCTCTTCGCCGTGTTGGAAACGCTGGACAATGGCAAGACCATCCGGGAAACACGGGATGTCGACTTGCCTTTGGCGGCCAGACATTTTTATCACCATGCGGGCTGGGCGCAGTTGATGTCCGAGGAGTTTTCGGACTATCGAGCCACAGGCGTGGTGGGCCAGATCGTGCCTTGGAATTTTCCGCTGTTGATGCTCTCATGGAAAATCGCGCCCGCGCTGGCCGCGGGCAACACCGTGGTCTTCAAACCGGCCGAATTCACCTCGCTCACGGCGCTGCTGTTTGCCGAGATTTGCCAACGAGCGGGCGTGCCGGCGGGCGTGGTCAACATCGTCACCGGCGACGGCCGTGTGGGCGAGTGCATCGTCAACCATCCGGGCATCGACAAGTTGGCGTTTACCGGCTCGACCGAGGTGGGACGGGCGATCCGCAAGGCCACCGCGGGGAGTGGCAAGAAGCTTTCGCTGGAGTTGGGCGGCAAATCGCCGTTCATCGTATTCGACGACGCGGACCTGGACGCGGCGGTGGAAGGGCTGGTCGACTCCATCTGGTTCAACCAGGGGCAAGTGTGTTGCGCCGGCTCGCGTCTGTTGATGCAGGAATCGGTGCAGGAACGCTTCCTGGCCAAGGTCAAGACGCGCATGGCCAATTTGCGGCTCGGTTCCCCGCTGGACAAGTCCATGGACATGGGTTCGCTGGTGGACCCCGTGCAATTGCAGAGAATCACTACTCTGATCGAGTCGGCGCGCGCCGAAGGTTGCGAGATTTGGCAGCCGCACTGCGACATTCCGGCCGGCGGCAGTTGGTATCCGCCGACCTTGATTACCGGCGCATCCACGTCGGCGACGGTGGCGCAAACCGAGATCTTCGGGCCGGTCCTGGTGGCAATGAGTTTTCGCACTCCCGCGGAAGCCGTGCAACTGGCCAACAACACGGTATACGGCTTGGCCTGCTGCATCTGGTCGGAGTCGATCAGTCTGGCGCTGGATGTCGCACCCCAGGTCAAGGCCGGGGTGGTTTGGGTCAACACCGCCAACCAGTTCGATGCCGCCTGCGGCTTCGGCGGTTATCGCGAGTCGGGATTCGGCCGCGAGGGCGGACGTGAAGGCATGGCCGAATATTTGACGCCGCGCGCCGAGGACTCGCGCCCTGCAAAGCCGATGCGCACGACCAAGGCCGCGGCCCGCGACAAGGCGCCCGAGCCGCCTGCCATCGATCGCACCGCAAAGCTGTATATCGGCGGCAAGCAGACGCGCGCCGATGGAGGCTACAGCCGCGCCATCCACGGGGCGGATGGCGCCTGGCTAGCGGACGTCGGTGCAGGCAATCGCAAGGACATTCGTAATGCGGTGGAAGCCGCGCACAAGGCCTCCGGCTGGGCGCGGGCATCCGCACACAACCGCGCCCAGGTGCTGTACTTCCTGGCTGAAAACCTGGCTGTGCGCGCCGATGAATTCGCCGAGCGTATCGGTGTCATGACCGGCGCCGGGAATCCTGGAGATGAGGTCGAAGCGTCCATCGAGCGGCTGTTCCATTACGCGGCATGGGCCGACAAATACGATGGACTGGTACACCAGCCACCGATGCACGGCATCACCGTGGCCTTGAACGAACCGCTGGGCGTGATCGGCATCATCTGTCCGACAGAGGCGCCGCTCCTGGGCCTGATTTCACTGGCGGCCCCGGCGCTGGCGCTGGGGAACCGAGTGGTCGTCGTGCCGTCTGAAGCACACCCTCTCGCGGCAACCGACTTGTACCAGGTGCTCGACACCTCCGACTTGCCGGGTGGCGTACTCAATATCGTGACCGGCAGCGCCGACGAACTGGCCCGTGTGTTGGCCAGCCATTTCGATGTGGATGCGGTATGGCGCCATGATGGTTCGGTCGAGGGTTGCGCCGAGGTCGAAAGGCTTTCCGCCGAATCGCTCAAACGCACCTGGGTCGGTGGCGGCAAAGGGCGGGACTGGTTCGATCCCCGCCAAGCGGCCGGTCGCGTCTTCCTGGCACACGCCAGCCAGGTCAAGAATATCTGGATCCCCTACGGGATC
The DNA here is from genome assembly GCA_026399515.1 of Pseudomonadota bacterium. Classification (GTDB taxonomy): domain Bacteria; phylum Pseudomonadota; class Gammaproteobacteria; order Burkholderiales; family Rhodocyclaceae; genus JACRAR01. The sequence continues at coordinate 30,527 of JAPLQT010000117.1, forward strand.
TGAGGACGCCGCCTTGCTACCACAGGAAATCATTCGCAGAAAGCGTGACGGCGCGGCGCTGACCGACGAGGAAATTCGTTTTTTCGTACGCGGCATTGCCGACGGCGGCGTCAGCGAGGGACAGATCGCAGCCTTTGCGATGGCGGTCTTCTTCAAGGACATGTCCATGGACGAGCGCGTCGCATTCACTCTCGCGATGCGGGACTCGGGCCGGATACTGGAATGGCGCTCGCTCGACTTGCCGGGGCCGGTCATGGACAAGCACTCCACCGGTGGCGTCGGCGATGTGGTGTCGCTCTTGCTCGGTCCGATGATTGCGGCCTGTGGTGGCTACGTGCCGATGATTTCGGGCCGCGGCCTGGGCCACACCGGGGGCACGCTCGACAAGCTCGATGCCATTGCCGGCTACTGCTCGACTCCCGAGATCGTCAAGTTCCGCGAGGTCGTGCGCGATGTCGGGGTCGCGATCATCGGTCAGACAGCCCAGCTGGCGCCGGCGGACAAGCGCATGTACAGCATTCGCGACGTGACAGCGACCGTGGAGTCGGTGGCAATGATTACCGGCTCCATCCTTTCCAAAAAACTTTCCGCGGGGCTAGCCGCGCTGGTGATGGACGTGAAGGTCGGCTCCGGCGCCTTCATGCCCACGCCCGAGAAGTCATTGGAACTGGCACAGGCCATAGTGAATGTCGGCAATGGCGCAGGCATGCGCACGACTGCATTGCTGACCGACATGAACGAGTCGCTCGCGCCCAGTGCCGGCAATGCGCTGGAGGTGCGACTGGCCCTCGATTACCTTGCAGGCCGCTGCCGGCCCGCGCGCTTGCACGAAGTGACCTTGGCACTGTGTGTCGAACTGCTGGTGACCAGCGGAATTTCGGCGAGCGATCAAGATGCACGCATACGGCTGCTTGCCGCGCTGGACTCCGGTGCGGCGGCTGAACGATTTGCCCGCATGGTGAGTGCGCTGGGTGGCCCCACCGATCTGTTCGAGCAACCCGGCAAGTATCTCGACGCAACCTCCCTGACGGTGCCGGTGCCCGCCGGGCGTAACGGCTTTGTCACCCGCTGTGATTGCCGCGCGCTGGGCCTGGCGGTGGTCGGTCTGGGAGGAGGTCGGACCCGCCCGAGCGACAGCATCGATTTCGCCGTGGGCCTGAGTCAACTGGCCCGGATCGGCGACCGGATCGAACGCGGTCAAACGCTGGCGCTGGTGCATGCACGCAACGAGGACGCGGCACAGCGCGCGGTGAAGGAAGTGCTGAGCGCCTTCGAGATCGGCGACGTCGCGCCGCCTGACAATCCGCTGGTCTATCAGCGCATCGCGCCTTAGGAAGCACTGAACAAGTCCGTCATTCCGGCGAAAGCCGGAATCCAGTCGAAAAGTATCCATAATCGTCATAAAGTTACTGGACACCGGCTTTCGCCGGTGCGACGAAAAAGAACCCACTCAGCGCTTCCCTTAGAGCATTACCTCTGCGATCAGCGCTTAGTCAGGTGTTCAGGACCAAAACTCGCGGGCAGGAGCTGTTCAAGGGTATACGTCGGACCCAGGTCTTGTTCATTGGCGGTGAGGATGGGAGTGTCCGCGTCGCAAAATTCCCGCAGCTTCTGCCGGCAACCGCCGCAAGGGGTGACCCAGGTGCCGCCGGCACCGACGACGACAACGGCACGCGCCCGCCGCCCGCCGCTCAGCACCATGGCACTGAGCGCTCCCGCCTCGGCGCAAAGACCCTCGGGATAAGCCGCATTTTCGACATTGCAGCCGACATGGATCCGCCCGTGTTCATCGAGAACGGCAGCGCCGACAAGATACCGGGAATAAGGCGCGTAAGCATTCTTGCGCGCGAGGCGCGCAGCTTCGACTAGCGTTTGTTTCTCCGATACTGACAGTTTGGTCGCGCTCATGGCGGGTTGGACTGATTTGATGTGTTCAAGATTCTGTCACAGATTTTGCGCGCGGGCGGAATTCACGTAGACTTGTCCTACCTAGTGAACGAGTGACAGCCACCAAACTCCCATGGTTCCCATCGACCCCACCGCCCTGCAATCTCTCCACGTCGTCGGCCACCCGCTGGTGCAGCACAAGCTCACCCTGATGCGCAGGAAGGACGCCAGCACCAGCAGCTTTCGCCGCTTGCTCAACGAACTCTCCACCCTCATGGTGTATGAGGTAACGCGCGACATGGCCACGCACGATGTGGTGATCGAAACCCCGCTGGAAACCATGTCCGCCAAGCAGATCGATGGCAAGAAACTGGTGTTCGCCAGCATCCTGCGCGCGGGCAACGGCATTCTGGACGGTGTGCTCTCGGTGGTCCCCGGCGCACGGGTGGGCCACGTGGGCCTCTACCGCGACCCCAAGACGCTACAGGCCGTGGAGTACTATTTCAAGATGCCCAAGAACATGGAGGAACGCGACGTGATCGTCGTCGATCCTATGTTGGCGACCGGCAACAGCGCCTCCGCCGCCGTGGCCCGCATCAAACGGTGCAAACCGAAAAGCATCAAGTTCCTCTGCCTGCTGACTTGCCCCGAAGGCATCAACACCATGCACCGCGAACACCCCGATGTGCACGTCTACACCGCCGCGGTGGACCGCGAGCTCAACGACCACGGCTATATCCTGCCTGGATTGGGGGATGCGGGAGACCGAATTTTCGGAACGCAATGAGGCTTAGTGCCCCGCCAGCGCGTAGACCCCGGGCGCATTGCGCCAATAGCCCTTGTAGTCCATTCCACAACCGAAGAGGAAGCGGTCCGCGAGGTCCATTCCGGTAAAATCCGCGCGCATGCCCGGCACGGCCTTGCGGTCGTGGACCTTATGCACCAGGACCGCGGTGAGCACCTCGGCCACGCCGTGTTCGCGGAAATGCTGGCAGATCGCCGCCAAGGTGTGGCCTTCGTCGAGGATGTCGTCGAGGACCAGCACGGTGCGTCCGGGCAGATCCTGCGTCGGCCGCACCCGCCAGTCCAGATAATCGCCATTGAGCGCGTGACCGTAGCGGGTGGCGTGCAGATAGGCCGTCTCCAGCGGGAAGTCCAGTCGCGGGATCAATTGCCCGGCCATGATGAGTCCGCCGTGCATGACGGTATACACCAGCGGATTGGCGTGTTTCAGGCGATCCGTGATCTCTACCGCCAGGCTGTCGTAAGCCGCCTCGACTGCGGCCTTGGTGGCTAGGCAATCGGCTTCGGCCATGGCGCGGCGTACTTCCTCAAGCAGGGTTTCACTCATGTTCAGAACTCCTTCAGGGAAAACAGTGGTTATCCGCGTTATCCACGGTCAGCGACTCAACTCAGGTAGGCAAATTTCAGCACGAAGACGACGGCGATGACGACGACCATCGTCGACAGATCGCGCGTACGCCCGGTCAGCAACTTGATGGCGGCATATGAGATGAAGCCGAAGGCAATGCCGTCGGCGATGGAAAAGGTGAAGGGCATGGTGATCGCGGTGATCACCGCGGGCGCCGCTTCCGTCAGGTCGTCCCACTCGATCTCGGCGAGGCCGCGTATCATCAGCACCGCGACATAGCACAGCGCCGGCGCCGTCGCATAAGCAGGCACACTGCCGGCCAGCGGCGAGAACACCAGCGCGCCCAGGAACAACAAGGCGACAACCACGGCGGTGAGGCCGGTGCGCCCGCCTACCGAAGTGCCGGCGGCGGACTCGATGAAAGCCGTGCTGGATGAAGTGCCCATCAAGGCCCCGGCGACACTGGCGACCGGATCGGCGAGCAGGGCTTTCTTCAGTCTCGGCAAGTCCCCGTTTTTATCGAGCAGGCCGGCGCGGTGGGCTACGCCGATCAGTGCCCCCGAGGCGTCGAACAGTTCAACCAGGAAGAACGTCAGGATCACCGCGAGCAGGCTCTTATCGAGCGCGCCACGGATGTCGAGGGCGAACCAGGTCGGCGCCAGCGAGGGCGGCGGCGCAAACACGCCGCCGAGCGTGTTGAGGCCGAGGAGTACCGAGGCGGCAGTGACCGCGAGGATGCCGATGATGATGGCGCCCGGCACCTTGCGCTGTTCCAGCGCCACGATCAGCAGAAAGCCGGCGGCGGCGAGCAGGGCGCCAGGGGCGTGAATGTCCCCCAGCGTGACCAGGGTCGCCGGATGCGCCGCGATCAGGCCGGCATTCTTCAGCCCGATGATGGCAAGGAACAGCCCGATGCCGGCGGATATGGCGAACTTCAGCGAACGCGGCGTGGCATTGACGATCCACTCGCGCAGTTGGAACAGGCTGGCCACGACAAGCAGGCAGCCGGAGATGAATACCGCGCCCAGTGCCTGCTGCCAGGTGAAACCCATGCCGCCGACGACGGCGAAAGCGAAGTAGGCGTTGATGCCCATGCCCGGCGCCAGCGCAATCGGGTAGTTGGCGTACAGACCCATGATCGCCGACCCCAGTGCGGCGGCCAGACAGGTCGCAACGAACACCGCGTCCTTGGGCATGCCGGCCGCCGACAGGACGTCGGGATTGACGAAGATGATGTAAGCCATGGTGAGGAACGTCGTCAGGCCGGCCAGGAGTTCCGTCCTGACGGTGGTTCCGTGGGCACGGAGTTCGAAATAGCGTTCGAGCACGGCGTCGCGCTGGAGAAAGGAACCTCGGCGGTCAGCCGCGGAAATGCAGCAGGACGCTGGCGATGGTTGCGGTCATCAACGTGGCCACGGATCCCCCGAGCACGGCGCGCAGGCCGAAGCGCGCCAGGTCGCTGCGACGTTCCGGCACCAGGCTGCCTATGCCGCCGATCTGAATCGCGATCGAGGAGAAGTTGGCGAAGCCGCACAGGGCATAGGTCAGGACCAGGCGCGAGTGTTCGCTGATGGCGCCCGGCCCGTCGCCGATCGCGGTCTGCGACAGTTGCAAATAAGCGATGAACTCGTTGAGCACCACTTTCTGGCCGATCAGGCCGCCCGCGATGACCGCGTCGTTCCATTCGATGCCGATGAGCCAGGCGATCGGGGACAGCACGTAACCGAGGATCAGCCCGAGGTTGAGCCTGGTGGCCGCGGCGCCGGGAGCCGCGCCCGCATTCAGCATCTCGTTGAGGCTCTGGAATCCGTCCAGGTGAATATCTCCGGCCAGACCGATGACGTGGTTGATCATCGCAATCAGGGCAACGAAGGCCAGCAGCATCGCGGCGATGTTGATGGCCAGTTTCATGCCGTCGGAGGCGCCCGTGGCGGCGGCGTCGATGACGTTGGCGCTGGTTTTCTCGACATGTACGCTGACCCTTCCTCGAGTCAGCGGTTCGCCGGTTTCCGGAATCAGGATTTTCGCGACGAGCAGGGTGGCCGGTGCAGCCATGATCGAGGCGGCCAGGAAATGTTTGGCGTACATTTGTTGCAAGACCGGGTCGGCGCCCGCCAGCATGCCGATGTAGATCGCCATCACACCGCCGGCGATGTGTGCCATGCCGCCGATCATCATGGTCAGCAGTTCGGATTCGGTCATCTGGCGGATATAGGGGCACACCGTCAGCGGCGCCTCGGTCTGGCCGATGAACACGCTGGCGCAAACGCTGGTGGTTTCGGCGCCGGATACGTTCATGACCTTGGTAATTGCCATGGCCATTATTTTGACCACCCACTGCATAACGCCAAGGTGGTAAAGCACGGCCATGAACGCGGCGAAGAAGATTACCGTGGGCAGGGCGTGGAAGATGAAAATGAAGCCGTACTTGCTCTGATCGGCCATGCCGCCGAGGACCATGCGCGAACCTGCGTTGGTGAAATTGATCAGGGTCACGAACAACTGGCCGAGGCCTTCGAAAATCGCGCTGCCCCAGGGAGTCAGCAGCACGAAGGCGGCGAACAGCACCTGCAACACCACGCCGGAGGACACCAGACGCCAATCCACGGCACGCCGGTTATTGGAGAAAAGCCAGGTGATGGCCAACAGGCTGGCAAGACCGAAGAGTCCGAAAAACGCAGTGCTCATGGGAGATTCCTTGTTTGGTGTTCGTGACAACCCCGTTTAGTTTATCGGGTTCGGCAGGGTTCGGGGCAGCCAGTTGCGTGACTTTCGGAATAGAATTCCCGATCGAAACCTATGCAACGCTCACCATCCGAACGGAATATCATGAACCTGCGCGCGTTACCACTATTGCTTGCCTTGGGCTGTTTTCCATTCGCGAGTTTTGCCTGGGGACCGGATGGGCATCAAAGCATAGGCGCGATTGCCGATGCTTTGCTCCGCGGCAGTAAAGCCGGTGAAAAGGTAGGGGCCTTGCTCGATCGAAGCACACTGGAGCAAGTTGCGGTATGGGCGGATTGCGTCAAGGGCATCGCACCCGAGAAAGATTTTACCTACACCGCCACCGGACGATACCCCGAATGTACGCCCTTTGAAACAGTAGAGGGCATTGCGGTCATGAGCGCCTATGTGCGCCGGAACAATGATGCTTGCAAACCTGCGCTCGGTGAGGAGTCGTGTCACAAGCAATATCATTATGCGGACGTTGCGCTACAACACGATCACTACAAGACCGGTTACGCGGGCACCAGCGACCACGACATCGTGCATGCGATACGCGCGGCCGTGTTGGCGCTGCAAAGCCAGCCACAACCCAAGCCTTTTCAGTTCAAGGACCAGCGGGAAGCACTCACAGTGTTGACGCACTTGATCGCTGACCTGCATCAACCGCTGCATGTGGGCTCGGTTTTTCTCGACAGCGAGGGTCGGATCGTCGATCCGGACCAGGGCACCTACGATAAAGGGACCAACACGGTGGGCGGGAATGCATTGCAGGGTCCTTGCGGAAATGTGCATGCGCTGTGGGACGATATTCCGCAACAATTCAAACGCGGTCGCATGAACGAATTCCTCACCGGCAAAGCCAGAAGCATCGCCAGAACCGACGGCGCCGCCGCACAGTGGCCCGAGATGTGGGCCGATGACACGATCGCCAATGCAAAGCTGGTTTTTGCGGGCATGCAATTCGGCAAGAGCACGCCGAACCAATGGGGAAATAGCTGGTCGATTGCCTTCCCCCTGGAATATGAAAAGACCATGGCCAGAGTCAAAGAGGAAGCCTTGGTCAAGGCAGGCGCCCATCTGGCCCAACTGCTGCTAGCCATATGGCCTGAATAGAGTCGCGTCCCGGCGCGTTATTTGACGTGCAACGCCGTGACGTCCTCTGGCGGATGCATAAAGCTCGTCGAAGAATGGTTAAGCCGCAACACCTTGCTTGCGTGAGGTTTCCCACCCGACACAAGCCAACCAGCTGTGTTTGGGGATTATTTTTCCCCGTTACATTGGCGATAGAGATTTGAGGCGCCGCTTCAGCTTCGACTGCCGTCATCGAGATCACGCGCGGCGGCGAGTTACAGATTCGGATTTGAATGGCTGCTTCCCGAAAACCTCTCGGGCGAAGGTGGGGCGGCTCAGGAAGTTACACGGAGTACAATTGAGCACACAGGATAAGCGAGGAGACCAACATGCCTAAGACTCTATTCATCCGAGCAGAATGGGACGATGACGCCAGCGTCTGGGTCGCCACGTCAGATGATGTCCCAGGATTGGCGACCGAAGCGGAGACCATCGAGGCGCTGTCCGCCAAATTGCAAATTATGGTTCCTGATTTGCTAGATGCCAACGGCTATCCTGACGGTCCTGATGTTCCGTTTGAACTGTTGGCAAGAAGATTTGCCGTGGCTCATCGCGAAGCAGCCTGATGGGTGAAAGTTTCACTCCGGATCTTGAGAAGTTGCTCAAGGCCGCGGGTTGTCGTTTTGTCTGTCCGGGGAAAGGAGACCATGCCATCTGGTTCTCTCCAAATACCGGGATCTACTTTCCGGTCGATTCCAAGATCAAGTCTCGTCACACGGCAAATGCCGTTTTGAAGCAGGCTGGGCTGAAGAAACATTTCTGAAGACCCGCCACCTTCACCGCGGGATTTCTTGCGCCACCGACTACGCGGCGATTTGTACATTTGGATCGCTGGGGTATTGACGACAGCCTTCCGGCAGCGAGTTTGAATGACTCAACGATCACTTCCGCCATCAGGGAGCCTTTGGGGTCGAATCCCTGGGGGTCTGTTCCACCGCCAACAGCGGACACTCCCAACCACTGTTACAAGGCAGTGCTTTGGTTCCGCGCGGCGAACGATGACAACTATGGCATCCGCCTCGACCCTTTGGCGCCGTTTATCGTTTGCACGACGAGCCATTCGACATTCGCCGGAGGAGTTCCCGATGGCTATAAAGCTGGTATGGGCAATCTTACGCTTGAAGAGGTTGCAAGCATACCGAAGACCTTCAAGCAGCCCAAGATCAGGCAGACATTCCTGAATGGGCGTTTCATGGTGTTCAGCGCTAGACAGGAAATCGCGCCGGTCGCCTGGCGCGGCGTAGTACCATCGAGGCAGTTGCGCATCGCGCTGGCTATTCTGCTAATCCTCCGGACCGAAGCAATTCCGGTAATCTGAACAGACAAGGCAATTTGGTGACTTGCAGATCAGGACTTCCTCCTGCTCGCAGAGTTGCCGGTAGAAAAATTTCTTCCACTTCATGTCACCGGCGTTCTTGGCGGCAAGCGCCGGAAAGTACGCCTGCATTAGTTGCGAGAGAATGGCGCGGCTGGGCAGTCCCATGTCTTGCCAGAGATGGTTGTCGAACAGGGAAGCCGAGGCGATGGCGTGGCTCAGCCATTCGAGGGCCATCGACGGCTGGCTGCGATGGGCCATCAGCAGCAGCACCAGATCGTCGTACTCGTCGCCACCGCGACTTGGCAGCCGCGTACCGTTGTTCAGGCGCAAACCCGGGAAGAAAGTCTGCATTAGAGTATCGAAATCGGCTTCGGCAAGACCCCGGATCAGCGGGCGCCGGTGGGCGGCAAGTGCCGAGACTATCACTCCGGCAAATGCCAGCGTCAGCAGTTGGCCTGGATAACGGGCATGTGCCAGAAAGTCCCGATAGCTCGGCGCGTCCGCGGCGGCGGCAGCGGGTAGGATGTCGGCGGGTAGTGCGGCAGTCATCGTCCGGGTCCGAGAGGTTGCACTGGTTCACGATCCTGTGAGGCCGCGGCAAGGTCGCGGATTACTGAGGCACCGACGCTGTCGTCCGGATCGATCTGCGCCAGCTTGCTGAGGATGGCGTGGCTCTCGGAGTGGCGGCCGAGGCGCAGGCAGATGAAGGACAGCGCCTTGAGGCCGAACAGGTAGAAGTGCTGGGGGCCGCGGGTGTCGGTCCAATCGACTGTCGCCTGGGTGAGGCAGTGCCAGTCCGAACTGAACCCCCCCTGGCGCGCCGCCTGGGCTAGGCCGAGGCGGGTGGCGCGCTCGGCCTCGTGCAGGCGAGCCTTGTGGAAGTAAAACTTGTACAGGGCGAAATACACCGGCAGGCATTCCGGGAACATCGCCTGTGCAGACCAGAGGATGGCTTCGGCGCGGTTTGGCTGGCCGGGTGTGGCCACCGCCTCGTTCAGCAGATTCTCGACAACAGCCGGCAGCTCCGGGCCGAAACCGGCACGGTCCGATTCGGAAAGCGCGACATGCGCTTTCACCATACCTCCGGCGCCACGCGCAGTCCTTCCACCGGTTGTCATCTGATGTATCCCTTAGCCGAACTTGAACAGGATGCCGTAGCCGCCGCGCGGATATTCCCACTCGACGTTGCGGTGGTCGTCGCAGATCACACGGCAGGTTCCGCATTCCAGGCAGCCGTCGGTGATCAGCACGATGCGGCCGTTGCCTTCCGTGGTGTAGCAGCCGGCCGGACAGCATACCGCGCACTGCTGCGCGTCGCAGTCGTGGGCGCATAGATCCGGGTTCTTGATCGAAATGTGCGGCCGACCGGCGTCGACCTTGTAGCGGTTCTGGAAGAGTTTTTCCTCGACTTTCGCGGCAGTGCTCATTCGAAGGCCCTCCACATCTTGTAGGCATCACCCACCAAGCCGAAGAGCGAACGCCTGTGGGCGAAGTTACTGCGGATTTGCTTTTCCTTGGACTTCTTGTCGACGCCGTCGACCTTGAGCATGATGTGCGCCGCCTGGTTGAGAAGCTCCGGATAGGTGGTGAGGAACTGGGGATTGCGATGCAGGATGTCCGGCAGGTTCTGGTACTTCTTCATGTCTTTCATGACGAAGCTTTGATCGAGTTTCGCGCGGTAGGCCGCCAGATTCTTCGTCGAACACGCCTTGCCCTGCGCAGCCAGCTCGATCACGGTCTCGGCGGCGATGCGGCCGGTGGTCATCGCCAGGTTGGAACCCTCGCGGTGCACCGCATTGACGAACATTCCGGAGTCGCCCGCTATCAGCCAGCCTTCGCCGTATATCCGCGGAATGGCCTTGTAGCCGCCTTCAGGGATCAGGTGGGCGGCGTATTCCTTCATCTCGCCACCCTCGATCAGCGGCCGGATGGATGGATGGCTCTTCATTTCCTCGAGCAGGCGATTGGGGGAAATCTTCTGCTTCTTGAAGTCGGAAAGCATGCAGCCGACGCCGATGGTCAGCGATTCCTTGTTGGTGTAAAGGAAACCGGTGCCCATCATGCCCTTGGTGATCTTGCCTATCATTTCGATGACGACGCCGGCATCGCCGGACACATTGAAGCGGCTGGCAATGGTTTCTTCCGGCATGAAATGGATTTCCTTCACCGCCAGCGCCACGTCGCCCGGGTTCAGTTCCGGGCGGAAACCGGCCTTGCGCGCCAGCATCGAATTGACGCCGTCGGCCAGGATCACCACATCGGCGTAAATCGAGCCGCCGAGGCGGTCGGTCCGCACGCCGATCACCTGCGTCCCGTCCATGATGAGATCGGTCACGGTGGTCTCGCAGATCAGGAGAACGCCGGCTTCCTGTGCCTTCTGCGAGAACCACTTGTCGAACTGGGCACGGATGATGGTGTAGCGGTTGTGGGGCGGCTTGTTGAAGTCGTCCGAGCGGTAGTGCGAGCCGATGAAGGAGGCGTCGTCCAGCACCCACATCCGCTGTTCGATGATATGGCGTTCCAGCGGCGCGTCTTCGCGGAAGTCCGGAATGATTCTTTCGAGCGCGTCGGCATACAAGATCGCACCTTGGACGTTCTTCGAGCCCGGATATTCGCCGCGTTCAAGTTGCAGGACCTTGAGTCCCGACTTGGCCAGGGTGTAGGCCGCGGCGTTCCCCGAGGGGCCGGCGCCGACGACGATCGCATCGAATTTTTCAGCCATTTTGAGTCTCCTAGCCCGCCATCTTTGCCATGGCGAGTCGCTGCTTGAATGCCTGCGTCAGTGCCGGCAGGATGGTCATCGCATTGCCGACGATGCCGTAGGTCGCGAAGTCGAAAATCGGCGCGTTGGGGTCATTGTTGATGGCGATGATCACGTCCGCGCCTTCCATGCCGACGCGGTGCTGGACCGCCCCGGAAATGCCCGCGGCGATGTACAGCTTGGGCCGCACCGTCTTGCCCGACTGCCCGACCTGGCGATCCGCTTCGACCCAGCCGGCCTGCACCACCGGGCGCGAAGCGCCGACCTCGGCGCCCAGCATCAGCGCCAGATCCCAGATCAGCTGGAAATTATCCGGGTTCTTCATGCCGCGCCCGCCCGACACGATGATGTCGGCGAAGGCCAGTTGCGGCTTGTCCTGCCGGTTGTCGGGAATGTATTCGAGCACCTTGGTGACGATGTCGGCTTCGATCAGGCCCAGCGGATGTTCGACAATGCTGCCCAGGCGGCGGTTGTCGCGATCCGGCAGCGCCATCACGCGCGGCCTCACCGTCGCCATCTGCGGCCGGTAGTTGAGCGTGAGGATGGTGCACAGCAGGCTGCCGCCAAAGGTGGGGCGCGACGCGGCGAGGCTGCGATTTTCCATGTCGATGTTGAGCTCGGTGCAGTCCGCGGTGAGCCCGGTCTTCAGCGTGGTCGCCACGCTGCCCGCCAGGTCGCGGCCCTGCGTCGTCGCGCCGAGCAGCAGGATCTCGGGCTGGTAGGCGTTGACCAGGTCGGTGAGCCCCTTGGTGAACGGCTGGTTGCGATAATTGTTCAGCACCGCGTCTTCCATCAGGTAGCAATTGTCGGCGCCGTGGAAGAAGGCTTCCTCGCAGAACCGCCGCGTCGCCAGGCCGGGAGCGCCCAGCACCACGCCGGAGAGTGGCACGCCGAGCGTGTCGGCAAGCTTGCGGCCTTCGCCGAGGAGTTCCCAGGACACCGGATGGACTTCGCCGCGCTCGTGCTCGACGAACACCCAGACGCCCTTGTAGGCCTTGAGTTGCTCCGAGAGTTCATACTTGCCTTTGCCCGCCTTCTTGACCGGAACTCTCTTTTCTTCGCTCATCTCGTGCTCCTAGGTCGCCCGTTTCGATATCGCCTCGCCCAGTTTGGGATGCTGGGTGAAGAGTTTCGATAGCAGCGTCAGGGCGATGTCGCGCGGCTCGCCGCTTTCGGTGTCGATGATTTCGGCGCGCTGCGTCCGGGCCTGGGGCGCGAATACCTTGCTGACCACCGTCGGCGATCCCTTCAGGCCGATCTTGCCGACGTCATCGATGCCGGCGGCGACGCGGTCCCATACCTTGAGCTGGTAGCGGGCGGCCCGGAACATGTTGTCCATCGAGGCGAAACGCATTTCGTTGCTGCCTTCGAGCATGGTGACGAGGCAGGGTAGCTTGGTCGTCAACACCTGTACGCCGCCTTCGGCGCGGCGTTGCACCCGGACGGTCCGGGTCATCAAATCCAGCGCATCGACTTGCGACACGTAGGTGAGCAACTGCAGGTCCATGCGTTTGGCGATACCGGGGCCGACCTGGGCGGTGTCGCCGTCGATGGTCTGTTTGCCGGCGAAGACCATGTCCACCGCCTGATCCTTGCCGATCTGGGTGATCGCACTGGCCAGGGCGTAGGAGGTGGCCAGGGTGTCGGCGCCGGCGAAGGCGCGGTCGGTGACCAGTATCGCTTCGTCGGCGCCGAAGGCGATGCACTTGCGCAAGGCCGCCTCGGCCTGAGGCGGACCCATGGTGATGACGGTGACCCGTCCGCCATGCACATCCTTCAGGCGCAGCGCCTCTTCCAGCGAGAACAGGTCGTAGGGATTGACGATGGCCGGCACGCCCTGGCGCATGATGGTGTTGGTCACCGGGTGCACGCGGATCTGCGCGCTGTCGGGAACCTGCTTGATGCAGACGACGATGTGCATGGGGGCTCCTGGCTATTCAGGCCGCGCGTTGCGGCAAGGTGTCGCGCAGCTTGTCGACGGAGAAGCTCTTGGCTTCGGCATCCTGGAAAACCTTCATGACTTTTTCCTGCGCGGCGCTGGAGTGGACGAAATCCTCGTAGGCCTTCAGCAGCAGGCTGCGATAGCGTTGGTAAAACGCTCCTTCATCCAGTTCGCCCAATCCTTTTTCCAGACGCAGGTACTGGTAGAAGCGCTTGAGGATATGCAGGCGATTGACATGCACTACCGCCTCGTCGAAGGGGATGCAGAAGAATTCGAGGAATTCCTCTGCGGCGGAAAGTTGACTCAGGCGCTGGATCAGGGGGTTCATCGTGGGGGTTCCATTAGTGATTGGAGTGTGGCGCGGCGGCAAGAGTGGCACAGGTGTCGTCGCAAGCATGGCATGCAGTGGCAACCGGACCGGGCGCGCCCTTGAGCGCCGATAGCTGAATCTCCAGACCCTCGATGCGTTCGAGCAGGCAGGCAATGGCCTTGCCGACCGGGTCTGGCATCCGATGATGATCGAGGTCTATGCCCTGTTCGGTGATGCGGCGTCGGTTCTTAGGCAGCACTGTGCGACCGGGTATACCGACGACGGTCATTTCCGCCGCGACATCCTCGATCACCACGGAGTTGGCGGCGATGCGGGCGTTGCGGCCGATGCTGATGGGACCGAGTATCTTGGCCCCGGCGCCGACGACGACGCCGCAGCCGAGCGTGGGGTGACGCTTGCCGGGATTCCATGAGGTGCCGCCCAGAGTGACGCCGTGATAGAGCGTCACGTCGTCGCCGATCTCGGCCGTCTCGCCGATCACCACGCCGCAGCCGTGGTCGATGAAGAAGCGCTGGCCGATGGTGGCGCCGGGATGGATGTCGATGTGGGTCACCAGGCGGGCCAAGTGGCTGAGGAGGCGGGCCGCATAGCGCCAGCCGCGCCGCCACAGGCGATGGGCGATGCGATGCGCCACCAGGGCGTGCACGCCGGGATAGATGGTCACCAGTTCCAGCGTGCTGCGCGCCGCCGGGTCGCGGCTGAAAACGCAGCGCACGTCATCGCGCAGGGTACACAGCAGTCCGGGCGCGCCTCGGGTCTCGAAGCCCGGCAGCGATACCGGTTGGATGGCGGCGATCATCTGCGGCTCCGGGGAGTTCATAAGGGCATTACCGTGCTGCCCGCACAATCCGCGCTTTCCAGATAGAAGCGTTTGAGATCGGTGGCCGTCGGCGGATTCTTGGTCGCCACGGCATGATCGCGTATCCGCGCCAGCAGCAACTCGGCTTCGGGATCCGAAAGCAGCAAGCCGAGTCTGGCGTAGGCATCGATCACGGCGCGCGAGCCGGAATGCTTGCCGAGTATGGTGCGATGCTCGCGGCCCACTTCGGCCGGATCGAAGCCCTGGTAGTTGCGCGGATTCTTCAGCAGGCCATCCACATGTATGCCTGCCTCGTGGGTGAACACCGCGTCGCCAACGATGCTCTTGTTGGAAGCCACGCGGCGCCCCGAGGCCAGCTCGACCATGCGCGAGATGGCGGGAAAGCGCCGCGTGTCGATGGCGGCTTCGACGCCGTACAAGTGGCGCAAGGCCATCACGACCTCCTCCAGCGCGGCGTTGCCGGCGCGCTCGCCCAGGCCGTTGACCGTGGTGTTGGCGTGAGTGGCGCCGGCACGCAGCGCCGCCAGCGTGTTGGCCGTGGCCAGCCCAAGGTCGTTGTGGGCGTGGATCTCGATTTCGATATCGCTGATCTCGCGCAGGCGCTTGATGCGCGTCCAGGTCGAAAACGGATCGAGCAGCCCCAGCGTGTCGGCGAAGCGGAAGCGGCGGGCACCTGCGGCCTGCACCGTCTCGACCACGCGCAGCAGGAACTCGGTGTCGGCGCGCGACGCATCCTCGCCGCCGACGCATACGTCGAGGCCGAGATCGAAGGCGCGGCCGACGTAGTCGCGGATGGTCTGTATTACCCATTCGCGTGAGCGGCCCAGCTTGTGTTCGATGTGCACGTCGGAGACCGGGATCGACAGATTCACCAGGTCCGCGTTGCATGCCGCGGCGGCCTGCAAATCCCTGTCGCACATGCGGCCCCATACCATCAGTTGCGAGCCCAGGCCGAGCGTGGCAATGGTCTGGATCACCTCCAGCTCGGCCGGCCCCATCACCGGAATCCCAATCTCCATTTCAGGCACACCCGCTTTCGCCAGGGCACAGGCAATCGCGATTTTTTCATCGGCGGTAAAAGCCACACCGGCGGTCTGCTCGCCGTCGCGCAGCGTGGTGTCGTTGATAGTGACCATGTTGTGCATTGAAGGTTTTCGATTCGCGTTTAGAGGCTGTACGCCACCTATTCAGCAAGTCATGTGCCAACCCCTAGCGGGTCGCGCTATGGGCCTTGTATTCAGCGTCTTGAGGAAATATGGGGTGGCGATGAAGCAGGCGGGCTGTCGCGATTGTCGCGTTTGCAACAAAGCTCTCAATCGTGTTCGGAGGCGAGATTGACCGTGTAACGTGGCAGCTCGATCACCAAGTCGGCCTGGGGGACCACCACCTGGCACGACAAGCGCGAGTTCGCCTGCACTCCCCAGGCGTGGTCCAACTGGTCTTCTTCGTCGTCGCTGGCGGCGCTCAGCGCTTCGTAGCCTTGATGCACGATGACATGGCAGGTGGCGCAGGCGCAGGATTTTTCGCAGGCGTGTTCCAGCGCGATGCCATGCTTCAGCAGCGCATCGCAGAGAAAACCGCCTTTGCGCGCTTCGAAAATGGCGCCCTGCGGACACAGGAGCGGATGTGGACGGACGGTGATGAGCGGCATGCCGGTCTGCCTTCAGCCGGTGACGGCGGTGAGACCCAGATCTTCGAGGCGGCGGCCGGATAGCGCGCGCTTGACGCCGGCATCCATGCGCCGCGCCGCGAATTCCTGGGTGGCGCTATTGAGTGCGTCGCAGGCGGCCTTCAATATCTTGACGCTGTCGCCATCGCCGGTCTCGATGATGTCGGCCAGGGCATAGATGTGACGTGCGATCTCGTCGCGCTCGGGCGGCGACAGCAGATCTTCGCCATCCTCGGCCAGCGCGGCCTCGGTGGCGTCTATCATGCGCCGCCCCTCGACCTGGTTCTCGCGCAGCATACGCAGTTTCATGTCGGCTTCTGCACGACCATGGGCATCTTCGAGCATTCTGGCGATCTGCCGGTCCTCCAGGCCGTAGGAGGGTTTGACCGCGACGGTCGCCTCGATGCCGGTGCTCTGTTCGCGCGCCGAGACGCTGAGCAGGTTATCCGCATCGATCTGGAAAGTGACGCGGATGCGGGCCGCGCCCGCCACCATGGGCGGAATGCCGCGCAACTCGAAGCGCGCCAGCGAGCGGCAGTCGGCCACCAGTTCGCGCTCGCCTTGGAGCACGTGCAGGCTCATCGCCGTTTGTCCATCCTTGAAGGTGGTGAATTCCTGCGCCCGCGCCGTCGGAATGGTGGAGTTGCGCGGGATGATTTTCTCGACCAGGCCGCCCATGGTTTCCAGTCCCAGCGACAGCGGGCAGACGTCGAGCAGCAGCCATTCGTCGCCCTTGCGGTTGCCGGCCAAGGCGTTGGCCTGCATTGCCGCGCCGATCGCCACGACCTGGTCGGGATCGAGATCGGTCAATGGAGCTTGCCTGAAGTATTCGGCGACGGAGGCCCGCACGCTGGGCATGCGCGTCGAGCCGCCCACCAGCACCACGCCCTTGACGTCTTGCACGGTCAGGCCGGCGTCGCGCAAGGCCTTGCGAGTGGGCTTGAGCGTGCGAGCGACCAGATCGGCGGTGAGTTCGTCGAACTTCTCCCTCGACAGGGTGAGGCAGACCGCCTGATGGTCGGCGAGGGTGGCCGTGATCGCAGTAGTCTGCGCGGTGCTGAGGGCTTCCTTGGCGTTGCGCGCCAGCGTCAGCAGCCGCCGAGCGGCGTGTGGCCCCGGTGCGACCAGGCCGGCGCTCGCCACGATCCAGGCGTAGATGCGCTGGTCGAAATCGTCGCCACCCAGCGCGGCATCGCCATTGGTCGCAAGCACTTCGAACACGCCGCGCGACAGCTTGAGGATGGAAATATCGAAGGTGCCGCCGCCCAGATCGAATACCGCGAAGATGCCTTCCGAGGCGTTGTCGAGTCCGTAGGCAACGGCCGCCGCGGTCGGCTCATTCAACAGCCGCAGCACATTGAGTCCGGCCAGGCGCGCCGCATCCTTGGTGGCCTGGCGCTGGGCGTCGTCGAAATAGGCCGGGACGGTGATGACCGCGCCGGTCAGTTCGCCGCCGAGCGCGGACTCGGCACGCCGGCGCAGGCTGGTCAAGATATCGGCGGAAACCTCCACCGGGCTTTTGACGCCGGCGACCGTCGCTATGCTGACCATGCCCGGCGAATCGACGAAGACATAGGGCATGTCGCCGATGTTGTCCACGTCGCCCAGGTCACCCAAGTCACCCAAGTCACCCAGACCGCGGCCCATCAGGCGCTTGATCGACGACAGAGTGTCGCGAGGATTTGCGCTCTGCTCGGCTAGTGCCTCATGGCCGACGACCGGTTCCGCATGGTTGGCGCGATAACGCACCACCGAAGGCAGCAGCGCGCGTCCCGCCTCGTCGCGGATGACCTCGGCCGTGCCGCTGAACACACTTGCCACCAGCGAATTGGTGGTGCCGAGGTCGATGCCTACCGCCAGCCTGTGTTGATGCGGCGCGGCGGAAAGGCCCGGTTCGGCGATCTGCAGCAGCGCCATGATTCAGACGTTGAAGCTTTCGCCGCAACCGCACTCGTTCTTGACGTTGGGGTTGTTGAACTTGAAACCCTCATTGAGGCCTTCGCGCACGAAGTCGAGTTCGGTGCCCTTGACGTAGGGCAGGCTCTTCGGGTCGATCAGCAGAGTGACACCGTGGCTTTCGAAACACAGGTCGTCCTTGTCGGCGCAGTCGGCAAACTCGAGCGCGTAGGCCATGCCGGAACAGCCGCTGGTCTTGACCGCCAGGCGCAAGCCGACGCCGCCGCGCTTGGCGAGGAAGGTCTGCACGCGCTTCGCGGCATTTTCGGTGAGGGTGACGCTCATGGCGGGCTCCTTGAAGAGGTTATACGGAAAACGAGCTGCCGCAGCCGCAAGTCGACGTCGCGTTGGGGTTCTTGATGACGAAGCGCGAGCCTTCGAGCCCATCTTCGTAGCCGATCTCTGCACCGGTAAGGTATTGCAGGCTGATGGTGTCTATCAGCAGGGCGACACCGTTTTTCTCGATCAGGAAATCGTCGTCCTTGGCGGCCTCGTCGAAGGCGAAGCCGTAGGAGAAGCCGGAGCAGCCGCCGCCGGTGACATAGATGCGCAACTTGAGATTGGGGTTGCCTTCCTCAGCGATAAGCTCGCTGACCTTGGCCACGGCGGAATCGGAAAACAATACGGGGGAGGGTGCTTCGATCGCGGCGGCGTTCATGTCGGGCCTCTCTTGAACAGATGTTCGGGTTGTCGTTCGGGTTGACGTCTCAGGCCACCGGTTCGCAGATCGGATGGGCTGCCTGGGCGCTTGCGCCGGTGTCGTGCCGGGCGCGGTAATCGGCGACCGCCGCCTTGATGGCGTCTTCGGCGAGAATCGAGCAGTGGATCTTCACCGGCGGCAGCGCCAGTTCCTCGGCAATCTGGGTGTTCTTGATCTCCAGCGCTTGGTCCAGCGTCTTTCCCTTGACCCATTCGGTCACCAGCGACGACGAGGCTATCGCCGAGCCGCAGCCATAAGTCTTGAACTTGGCGTCTTCGATGATGCCGTCCTTGCCGACCTTGATTTGCAGCTTCATCACGTCGCCGCAGGCCGGCGCGCCGACCATGCCGGTGGCGACGCTGTCGTCGTCCTTGGCAAAGCTGCCGACGTTGCGCGGCTGTTCGTAGTGATCGAGTAGCTTTTCGCTATAGGCCATGGTTTATCTCCGACTAGTCGCCCCCGCCATCTGTGTGGGTGATGGGGGGGTGAGTGGTTAAATTTGCCCGAAGGGCGGCGCATTGAGACGTCATGACGGATCAATGCGCCGCCCACTGGACTGAGTCAAGGTCGATGCCGTCGAGATACATTTCCCACAGCGGCGACATTTCGCGAAGCCGGCCGATGTTCTTCTTGATCAGCGCAATGGCGAAATCCACTTCGTCCGCCGTGGTCCAACGCCCCAGCGTGAAGCGGATCGCGCTGTGCGCCAGTTCGTCGGGCAGGCCCAGGGCGCGCAGTACATAGGAAGGCTCAAGGCTCGCGGAAGTGCAGGCTGAGCCGCTCGATACGGCGATGTCCTTGATCGCCATCATCAACGATTCGCCTTCGACGAAATTGAAGCTGAGATTGAGGTTGTGCGGCACGCGGCTTTCCAGGTCGCCGTTGACGTGGATCGCGTCGAGTTCGGACAGCCCGGCCAGCAGGTGGTCGCGCAAGGTGCGGATACGCGCGTTTTCCTCGGCCATCGCCAGGCGGGCGAGGCGGTAGGCCTCGCCCATGCCGACGATCTGATGCGTCGCCAGCGTGCCGGAGCGCATGCCGCGTTCGTGGCCGCCGCCGTGGATCTGCGCTTCCAGCCGCACCCTGGGTTTCCGGCGCACGTAGAGTGCGCCGATCCCCTTGGGGCCGTAAGTCTTGTGTGCCGACAGCGACATCAGGTCCACCTTGAGCTTGCCAAGGTCGATGGCCACCTTGCCGGTGGCCTGGGCGGCATCGACATGGAACAGCACACCGCGTGCGCGGCAGGTCTCGCCCAGCGCCGCGATGTCCTGGACCACGCCGATCTCGTTATTGACGAACATCACCGACGCGAGAATCGTATCGGGGCGCAGCGCGGCGACGAACTTGTCCAAGTCCAGCAAGCCGTCGGGCTCGACGTCGAGATAAGTGACTTCAAATCCGTCACGCTCCAGCTCACGCATGGTGTCGAGCACCGCCTTATGTTCGGTGGTGAGCGTGACCAGATGCTTGCCCTTGCCTTTGTGAAAATAGGCAACGCCTTTGAGCGCGAGATTGTTCGACTCCGTCGCCCCCGAGGTCCACACGATTTCCTTGGAATCGGCGCCGATCAGCGCCGCGACTTCCTTGCGCGCATCTTCGACGGCGCTCTCGGCATCCCAGCCATAGGCATGGGAACGGCTGGCCGGGTTGCCGAACTGTTCGGTGAGATAGGGAATCATCTTCGCCGCGACGCGCGGATCGACCGGCGTGGTGGCGGAGTAATCGAGATAGATCGGCAGCTTGTGCATGAATACTCCCTGCTGGGTTTGTCGGCGCTTGGTGCTTCGGCACGGTACGCTGGCCTATGAGCAAAGAGCGCGCCAGCAGCGGAATAGACGTCCATGACTTTGATCGACAAGAACTTTCCTTAGTCCATTGGATCGCTTCTCGACCGGTGTTGTCGGGCTTTGTCGTCTTCCTTACAGGGACGGATCACGACATCGCCGCGACTCCATACGACGTCATTCGCGAGCTGAAACCTCATCGGCCGATTCAGTCTCAAGCAGAGTTGGCCCGGATATTGCGTAACAATTTCACAGGTCGTTTGGTGTCAGAAGAAATATCCAATCCCGAGGCGATCTGGGGACAGCTGGTTGTGGAGGAGCCACCACTGCGGAACATGTTCATGACTGGGAAGCGAGAGGTGTGCGATGGGTGTCATGCACGGCAAGGATGGGGATCTTGAGCTGGTCACCATTTATGAAATCAGCAAGATCCTGAGCTCCTCCCTCGATCTTGCCAAGACCTTGCGCGGGGTGCTGAACCTTCTGGCGAGCCATATGGGCATCCGCCGCGGCATGCTTAACTTGGTGCAGGATTCGGGTGAGTTGCACCTGGTTAGTGCCGTTGGCCTCTCCAAAGAAGAAGCGCAGCGTGGCCGCTACCTGGCCGGCGAGGGTGTCACCGGGCATATCATGAGAACCGGCATGGCCACGGTGATTCCGGACATCAACGCCGAGCCGCTGTTTCTCAACCGCACCGGTGCGCTCGATGCCGCGGACAAGGAAGTCGTCGCCTTCATCGGCGTGCCGATCAAGGTCGGGGGTACCACCATAGGTGTGATGAGCATCAACCGCGCCACCGACAAACACGTGCGCAGCTTCGAGAAAGACCAGCGCTTTCTCACCATGGTTGCCAACCTGGTCGGCCAGACGGTGCGCTTGCACCAAAGCGTCACTGCGGAGCGCACCGAGCTCCTGAAGGAAAAAACCCGGCTGCAAAAGGAGTTGCAGGGAAAGTTCAGCATCGACAACGTGATCGGCCCGTCGAAGCGCATGCAGGAAGTCTTTGCCGAAGTGCATCAGGCTGCGCCGGGCAAGGCCACCGTGCTGTTGCGCGGCGAGAGCGGCACCGGCAAGGAGGCGATCGCCCGCGCCATTCATTTCCTGAGTCCGCGCAAGGATGCGCCCTTCATCAAGGTCAATTGCGCGGCGTTGTCGGAAACCCTGCTCGAATCGGAGCTGTTCGGCCACGAGAAGGGTGCCTACACGGGCGCTCAGGGAGAGCGCAAGGGGCGCTTTGAAATGGCCAACGGCGGCACGCTGTTCCTCGACGAGATCGGCGACATATCCCCGGCCTTCCAGGCCAAGCTGCTGCGCGTCCTCCAAGAGCGCGAGTTCGAGCGCGTCGGCGGCAACCGTACCATCCATGTGGACGTGCGTCTGATCACCGCCACCAATCGCGACCTCGAAAAAGCCGTGGCCGCCAACGAGTTCCGCGCCGACCTGTATTACCGCATCAACGTCGTCAGCATCTTCCTGCCGCCGCTGCGCGAGCGGCGCGAGGACATTCCGCCGCTGGTGGAATATTTCATCGACAAGTTCAACAAGGACAACGGCCGCGACGTCAGCCTCGCGGCGGATGCGATGACCATCGTGCTGAACTGTTATTGGCCGGGCAACGTGCGCGAACTGGAAAATTGCGTCGAGCGCGCCGCCACGATGACGCGCGGCAAGATGATCAACGAACTCAACTTCCCTTGCACCCACAACCGTTGCCTGACCCAGGCACTGCATGTGCATGAGGTGCCGAAAGCCTTTGTACCGGTGGAAGCGATCCGGTTCGCTGCCGTACCTTCCGCCGAAAGAACGGGCGCAACCGCAGTGATGGAGGATGAGGAACGGCCGATGACCTCCGAGCGTGATCGCCTGGTGTGGGCCATGGACCAGTGCGGCTGGGTGCAGGCCAAGGCCGCGCGCCTACTCAACCTGACGCCCAGGCAGATGGGCTACGCGCTGCAAAAGTACAGCATCGAGATCAAGCGCTTCTGATGTCTTCCCGCAACACGGCTGCGCAACACCGGTCGTCGCGATGTAGGTTTTGCCACAAAAGATTTGTCACATGTCGCGAACGACACCTTGCGGGATCTCGGCACTTTCAATCAAGAGGCTGATTTAGCGGCCTTAATTCAGGTGGCATGGTTCTGGCTAAACCCTGGTCGACAGGGCTTCATTCGAGGCCCGCGGCAGAGCGGGGGCAGCCATGCAGGGAGAGACTACTTACATCGATGTCGACGCCATCAAGCCGGTATCGCCGCAACTGAGTGCGCAACTCGGCGAACTGCTCGAAAAAGTCGCCGAGCACAAAGGCTGCGGCACCAGCGGCGGTTCCGGCAAGGCGAGTTGCGGCTCCTCCGACGGCCCCGAAGACATGGACCCCGAAGTGTGGGAGAAGGTCAAGAACCATCCCTGCTATTCCGAGGAAGCGCATCACCACTATGCCCGTATGCACGTGGCGGTGGCGCCGGCCTGCAACATCCAGTGCAACTATTGCAACCGCAAGTACGACTGCGCCAACGAGTCTCGTCCCGGAGTCGTGAGCGAAAAGCTCACCCCCGAACAGGCCGCCAAGAAAGTGCTGGCGGTCGCCTCGACGATACCGCAAATGACCGTGCTCGGCATCGCCGGACCCGGCGACCCTCTGGCGAACCCCGAGAAGACCTTCAAGACCTTCGAACTGATCGCCAAGACCGCGCCCGACATAAAGCTCTGCCTCTCCACCAACGGCCTGATGCTGCCCGATCACATCGATGCCATCGCCGGATTCAATGTGGATCACGTCACCATCACCATCAATATGGTCGATCCCGAAGTGGGCCAGCACATCTACCCGTGGATCTACTACAAGAACAAGCGCTGGACCGGCATCGACGCCGCGCGGATTCTCCATGAACGCCAGATGCAGGGCCTGGAGATGCTGACCGAGCGCAAGATCCTGTGCAAGGTCAACTCGGTGATGATCCCCGGCATCAACGACAAGCACCTGGTCGAAGTCAACCGCGCGGTCAAGTCGCGCGGCGCCTTCCTGCACAACATCATGCCGCTGATTTCGGCGCCCGAACATGGCACGGTATTCGGCCTCAACGGCCAGCGCGGGCCGACCGCGCAGGAATTGAAGGCGCTGCAGGATTCCTGCGAAGGCGAAATGAATATGATGCGCCACTGCCGCCAGTGCCGCGCCGACGCGGTGGGCCTGCTCGGCGAAGACCGCAGCGCCGAATTCACCACCGAGAAGATCGACGCGATGGAAGTGGTCTACGACGCGGAAACGCGCAAGGCCTACCAGGAAACCGTGGAACAGGAACGCCAGGCCACCGTCGCCGCCAAGAACGCCGAGAAGGAACAGCTCGCGCAACTGGCCGACGCGGAAGGCATCAGCATGCTGATCGCCGTCGCGACCAAGGGTCACGGCAAGGTCAATGAGCACTTCGGTCACGCCACCGAGTTCCAGATCTACGAAGCGACGGCCAAGGGCGCCAAGTTCGTCGGCCACCGCCGCGTCGACCTCTACTGCCAGGGTGGCTATGGCGAGGAGGACGCGCTGCCCACGGTGATCCGCGCCATCAACGACTGCCACGCCGTATTCGTCGCCAAGATCGGCGGCTGTCCCAAGGATGACCTGAAGAAGGCGGGCATCGATCCCGTCGATAAATATGCCAACGCCTTCATCGAGCAGTCGGCCATCAGCTATTTCATGGACTACGTCGCCAAGGTCAAGTCCGGCGAAATCGTGCACCGGGTGCGGGGCGACGCCGACATCCGCCAGGGCGCGTTTATTGCCGCCGCAGCTTAAATCACCAAGGAGAGTCTCAACATGGCTTACAAGATCATCGGGTCGCAATGTACCGGCTGTTCGGCCTGCGAACCGGAATGCCCGAATGTCGCCATCTACGAAAAGAATGGCGTGTTCCTCATCAACCCTAAGAAATGCACCGAGTGCATCGGCCATTTCGACGAAGCGCAATGCGCCGCGGTGTGCCCGGTGGATCTCACCTGCATCATCGACAACGCCGTTCCCCGCTACCAACCGACAGCTTGAGGAAGACTCCCATGAACATAACGATTACCGCAGCAGCCGAAAAATTCATGCGCCGCATGGTGCGCTTCGGCGGCGCCGGCACCAACGCCGGGTTCCGCCTCAGCGTGAGCCCCGGCGGATGCTCCGGTTACGCCTCGGAGTTTTCCGTGGAAGCCGCGCCCCAGCCCGGCGATGCCGCGGTTGAAGTCAACGGCCTCAAAGTATTTCTGCCGGTGGAAAGCCGCTTGATGCTGGAAGGCGCCACCATCGACTTCACCGATACGCCGAGAGAATCGGGCTTGACCTTCGTCAATCCCAACGCGGCCGGCTGCGGCACCTGTGGCAGCAGTTCGACCAGCGCGGCGCCGGTGAAGGTGGACATTTCCGGCCTACAGCGCAGGGCCTGATCCGGAAAGATGTTCCATGTCGCCAGCCACGACGCCGGTCTCCCGCTCTTTCGCCGCTGCGGGGCCACCCACCGCCGATGTCGACTCGGATGGTCTCGAAGGGCTTGAGAACGCCTGTCTAGGCTTCGGCCTGCCGGCCGCTGCCGAACAGGAGATACAGCTGGCGGGCGCGGCTTATCACGCCGAGGCCGAGGCAGAAAGGCACGTGCTGCGCGCTTTCGAATTGGCGCCCGAACATCCGGCGACCCACATCGCGCTCTACCGTTTCTATTTCTACCGCAACCGTCTTGCCGAAGCGCTCGCGGTCGGCCTGCGCTGCCTTGCCCACGCGGCTGCTCTCAACGGCCTGGCGCACGACTGGCGCGTAGTGGCGCCCGGATCGACCGACTTCGGCGATTATTCGGCTTTGCCACGCTTCTACCTGTTCACGCTCAAGGGCTGCGCTTACCTGAGCCTGCGCCTCGGCAAACTGGAGCAGGGTGGCGCGATGCTGGAGAAGCTGACGGAGCTCGACGCCGGCGACAAGGTGGGCGGTTCCGTCCTGCGCGGCGTGCTCGATCGTCTGGGGCAGATTGATGACGACTGAGAACTTCGAAGCCATCGACTGGCAGGGAAACCCCGTCGATTGCGCCGACTGCGCCCAGCGCGAACTGCTCGCCGCCGGCCAGTGCCGGCTCGGCCACGCCTGTATCGCCGATCGCTATGCCAAGCGCGTCGACCGTTTCTTCCATTGGAATCCGTCCGTGGCGAACGCCAGCCTCGGCCATCCCTACTTTGAAGTGCGCGCCATCGCCGCCAAGCACGCCGACCTGTTCCATCTCATGGCGCTGCTCGCCGACCCGGACGAGACGGTGCGCTGGAGCGCCGTGCAGCGCCTGCCCGATCGCTACCTGGAGAGCCTTTGCACCGACCCGCACCGCGAGGTGCGCATCCGCGTCGCGCATCAACTGGAACCGGCGCGCTTGAAGCGCATGCTCCACGACCCCGACTATTACGTGCGCGCCGTTGTGGCGCGCCGCCTGCCGCTGTCGTTGCTGCCGCAAATGCGCCAGGATCCCGACCGCCAGGTGCGCATCGAAGTGGCGCGCCGTCTGGCGCCGCAGACGTTGCTGGACATGGCGTCGGATTCCGACGCCGCGGTGCGCATAGTGGTGGCTCAACGCCTGCCCGCCGCCTTGCTCGGCCCGCTGAGCCAGGACGTCGACTGGCAGGTGCGCTACCAGACGGCCCAACGCCTCCCTCTCGCCGCGCTGACGCCCCTGCTCGACGACGAGGACGAAGCCGTGCGCGAGCTCGCACGCCAGCGCTACACCGAAATTGAAAAGGAGTCCGAACATGGATGAAATCCGCCCGCCCAAGTTCCAATGGGGCCAGCCGGTATTGGCCGCGATTGATCTGGTGAATGACGGGACCTATCCCGATTGCGTCGCCGACGAATTGCTGACGGCCCGGGGATCGCAGGGCGAAGTGGTGCAGGTCGGCAACCACGTCGAGACCCAGACGCCGATCTACCTGGTCGAGTTTCCCAACGGCCGGGTGATCGGTTGCCTGGAAGAGGAAATCAGTGCCGCCTGAGGCGCTGGATTATCGATGAATGCGATGCCCCAAGAGCTGCCCAAAGCGATGCGCCACCGTTCCTCTACCCGTGGCACAGGTGCGCCGGTCGGCGCGACGCAAGCGACCGAGCTGGACCGGCGCCGCGTCGAGCGCGCTCTGAAGCTACGGGCACGCTATCGCTATGTCACGCCGCATGTGGAAGTGGAAGCCGGCGGCTTTCGCATCGTCAGCCCATGCTGTTCGCGCAACGTCGACCCCGAAGGCGGCAGCATCGACATCGCCCGCATCGAATACGACGCACGGCTTGCGGTGTGGCGCCTGTACTCGAAGAACCACGCCACCGCCGAATGGGAGCAACAAGCCGAAGGACGGCTGCACGATGTCCTCGACCTCCTCAAGGAGGATCCCCAGCGTGTCTTCTGGCAGTGACAAGATGGACGCCATCTACTTCGACCACAACGCCACCACGCCGCCGACGCCGGAAGTGGTTGCCGCCGTGAGCGACACCCTGAGCCACTGCTGGGGCAACGCCTCCAGCGCGCATGGCAGCGGCGCCGCCGCCAAGAGCCGCCTGGTCAAAGCCCGAGCCCAGGTGGCCGCCCTGCTCGGCGCCGGTCCTTCCGAGATAGTGTTCACCAGCGGGGCGACCGAAAGCAACCACATGGCCATCCTCGGCGCGCTTGCGGCACAGCCGGGCAAGACCCGTATCGTCAGCAGCGCGGTCGAGCACCCGGCGACGCTGAAACTACTCGAGCATCTGGAGCGGCTTGGGTATATCGTCACCTGCCTCGATGTGGATACCCAGGGCCGTCTCGATCCGGCCCGCATAGCTGCCGCGCTCACGCCGCAAACCGCGCTGCTGAGCCTGATGTGGGCCAACAACGAAACCGGCGCGCTGTTTCCCGTCGCCGCCGCGGCGCAAATTGCCAAGGCGCGCGGCGTGCTGTTCCATACCGACGCGGTGCAGGCGGTCGGCAAGGTGGAAATCGATGTGCGGCAAATTCCGGTGGGCCTACTTTCCGTTTCCGCGCACAAGCTGCATGGCCCGCCCGGCATAGGCGCCCTGTTTGTGAGGAAGGGCGTCGCTTTGCCGCCGCTGATCTTCGGCCACCAGGAACGGCGGCGGCGCGGCGGCACCGAAAACCTTCCGGGAATCGTCGGTTTCGGCGTCGCCGCCGAACAGACGGCCCGCTCCTGGCGGGAGGATGCGGCGCGCGTGCAGAAGTTGCGAGATTATTTCGAGCTACAACTGACGCAGAGGCTGGCCGAGGTCCGCATCAATGCCGCCGGCGCGGAGCGCCTGCCCAACACCAGCAACTTCGCTTTCGGCGCTATCGATGCGGAAATCATCCTCGACCGCCTGGATAAGGCGGGCATCCGCGCCTCCAGTGGATCGGCATGCACGGCAGGCGGCACCGAAGCGTCGCATGTCCTGACCGCGATGGGCCAGCCTCCCGAGACGGCGCTGGCCGCTCTGCGTTTTTCCTTCGGCAGCGGCAACCACGCCGCCGAAATTCAACATGTGCTTGATCTGCTGCCGGCCATCGTCGAGCCGTTGATGCTCGAAGCCGTGACGTAACAGCGGCATAGGAATTTTTCAAATGGAGCAAGCGCAATGAAAGTGATGATCCGCAAAGATTCCGCCGGCACGCTGTCGGTCTATGTGCCCAAGAAGGACCTGGAAGAACCGGTGGTGTCGATGCAGAACCCGGATATGTGGGGCGGTACCGTGACGCTCGGCAACGGTTGGCTGCTGGAATTGCCGGCGATGGCGGCGGACACCCGTCTGCCCATCACCGTCGATGCGCGCAGGGTGGGGGGAGACGACTGAGATGAGCCTGTCCTCCCAACAGTTGGAAGTCATCGCCGGCGTGCTGTTGACGACAATGCCCGGCGCGAATCCGCTGCCGGCGCTACGCCGCGAATTCGCCGGAGCGTCAGTGTCGCTCAGCCGCTGCGAGGCCGACGACATGAGCGGAGAAACGCCGTTCCGCCGCCTGCCGGCCTTCGATGTGTTCCTGGTGGACGCGGCCAGCCACTGTCGGCGGCTGGTGGACGATCCGCTGGAAGCGTCGGGCGTCATCGTTGCGGCACGGCCGGCTTAGGAGCTGTAATGGAAGCAACGAGCGACGACTGGATACGCCTCACCGATCCCGACATCGGGTCGGGCGAAATGCACGCGGTGCTGACGGCCTTGCGCAGCCCACGGATATCCATGGGTCCGGAGGTGGAGAAATTCGAGGATGCCTTCGCCGCCTACGTCGGCCGCACTTATGCGGTCGCGGTCGCCAGTGGCACGGCAGGCTTGCTGGTGGCTCTGCGGGCGCTCGGCATCGGCCCCGGCGACGAGGTGATCGCCTCGCCGTATTCCTGGCACCAGATCGCCCATGCCATCGTGCTCTGCGGCGCCACGCCGGTGTTCGCCGACATGGATTATTGGTCCGGCACCCTGTTGGCCGACAAGGTCGCGGCTAAAATCACCGCGCGTACCAAGGTCATCATGGCCGGCAATACCAACGGCCATCCGGCGCAGTGGCAGGCCTTGCGCGAGCTCGCGAATACCAGCAAGCTGGCCTTGATCGAAGACTCCACCGAGGCCATCGGTTCCATCTACCAGGGGCGCATGGTGGGCGGCTTCGGCGATCTGGCAATATTCGATTTCTCGCAACCGTCGGCACTCGCGTGCGGCGAAGGCGGCATGATCGTCACCGACGATCCGACGCTGTACAGCGAACTGCGTTATCTCCGCAGCCACAGCCTCGACGACCGCCTCTCGGTTTCGGTGGGCAGCCGCGTGCCCTGGCAGGCCAATATGAGTGAGCTTGCCGCCGCCCTCGGTCTGGCGCAACTTGAGCGCATCGACGAAATCCTGGCGAAGCGCAAGCAGGTCGAGTCCTACTACCTCAAGCATATCCAGTCCTTCGAGGGCATCAAGCCGCCCTACATGGGTCCGGATGTGGACGAGGTGCACTGGTTCCTCTACGTCGTCCATCTGGGGACGCGCTTCACCCGGAGTAGCCGCAACCAGATCATCGAGGACATGGAACAGGAAAAGGTCGAGGTCGCGGCTTACTGCAATCCGCTGCACCTACAGTACTTTTATACGCAACTCGGCTACGCGCGGGGCAATCTTTTCATAACCGAAAAAATCTCCGATCGTTCCCTGGCGCTGCCTTTCCACGGCGGCCTCGACGATGACGAGATCGAGTTCATCGTCGGCACGGCCAAAGATTCGTCGATCAACGTCGGCGCCGGCGCCGGCGCGGCAATCTACTAACTTTCATGATGTGCGCTACGCCCCCGATCATGAAAGTTAGCGACATTCCCATGGCCCCCCACCCCCAGCCCCCGCCCCGGGGCAGGGGGCTAAATGTGCTCGCTACGCTCGATCTCTTCTTCGTAATTCACGCTAAAAGGACAACAGCATGAGTTTCCCTCTGCCCGCTGAAATCTCCACCGGCCTGGCCGCCGGCACCCTGATTCCCTACCTGGGGCCGGGCATGTTGTCCCTGGTTCCGGGCGGGGCTCCGGTGCCGGCCACGCCCGAGGCGCTGGCGGCGATACTGACCGGCAAGGTGTCGGTGCCGCACAAGATACGCAACCGGCTTACCCAGGCCGCGCAGTTCATCGAGAACTTCAAGCACCGCAAGTCGGTGGTCGCCTTCATGAGTGTAGCCTTCCAGCCTGCGGTCACGCCCTCGGCACTGCATCGCCATCTTGCCGCGCTGCCCAATCTGCCGCTGCTGGTGGATGCCTGGTACGACAACGCCATCCAGATGGCGTTGATGGACCGCGGCAACTGGGGCCAGGCGCAGGGGCTCGCCCAGTCCGAACATTTCGGCACCTGGATCGGCTATTACGACGGCGTGGGCAACCCAGCCACGGAAACCGCCGCCGCCGGCTGGGGCACGCTGCTGTACAAACCCATAGGCGGCGTCGCTCCAGCGAAGAACTATCTCGTTTCCGACTCCGATTACGTCGAGGTGCTGACCGAAATCGATATCCAGACGCCGATTCCCGCCCGCGTCAAGGAGTTGCGCAGCGGGCGCGGCTTTCTGTTCCTCGGCTGCCGCTTCAACGACCAGTTGCAGCGCACTTTCGCGCGCCAGATCATGAAGCGCTCGTCGGATCGGCACTGGGCCGTACTGCCCGGCGAGTTGAGCCGCAACGAGACGCGCTTTTTGGCGGAACAGAACATCACCCGCATCGATATGTCCTTGGCCGATCTTGAAGCATCCCTCACCGTCCAGTTGCTGGCCGAAGCCGCGTAGTTTTATTCACTCAACCACAAGGAGAAATGTTCCATGCCTACCGTTACCATTCAACCCTCGGGTAAGACTTACGACGCCGCCGTCGGCAGCACCATCCTCGCCGCCATCCTGGCGGCCGGCGATTCCATCACCCACAAGTGCGACGGCAAGGCCGAATGCGGCTCCTGCCATCTTTTCGTGCAAGAGGGCCGCAAGACCATTTCCAAAATCCAGCGCCTCGAAAACGAAAAGCTCGACACTATTCCCGGCGTCGGCTCCAAGTCGCGCCTGGCCTGCCAAGCGATACTCGGCGAAGAGAATGTCACCGTCGAACTGCTGGGTTTCGGGTCAGGGATGTAAGCCGATGGAAACCACCGAGGCCACCGAGGTTACCGCAGCGACCGGCGCCGATGTCATCGTCCATGCCCGCTTCGCCCCGGACGGCTGTTGTGTCGCCATCAGCGAAAGCCCGTCCTGGGCCAGCCCGCAGCAATGGTTCAAGCTGCTCAGCAAGCACACCGTCAACAGCTACCAGGTGCTTGCCGGCGGGCGCGGTCTGTTTACAATCGATCGCCAGCGGCTCGATGAATTGAAGGCTATGCAGTGAATGCAGCCTTTTCTTAAGCAGGAGACCCGATGCCGCTCTACGACTATCGCTGTAGCGCTTGTACCCGAACCTTCGAACTGCTGATCAGGGCCGACAGCGTGCCGGCCTGCCCGAACTGCGGCAGCCAGCAACTGGAAAAGCAGGTCTCGGCGCCCGCCGCACCCGGCAAGAGTGCCGGCATCCTCAAGCGCGCCCGCAGACAGGCCGCGAAGGAGGGCCATTTCAGCAACTACAAGCCATCGGAACGACCACGCGGCTAGAAAGAGGACTGAGCGACGAGCACATCGTCTCGGCCGTCATCGATCCACCGAGCGAGACCCTTATGACCCACGGGCTGCCGCACGCACTCGCCGGTGCCATTGGTGCCGATGGTCAGCGCATCTATTCGATGCCTTCCATGCGGGCCTTGTCGATGACGGCCAGGCGCAACCGTTCCATCACGGCCTTGGGGCTGGGATCGAAATCCTGCCGGGCCGCCATCAGCGCGGAATTGACCTTGCCCGCTTCGTTGAGGGTCAGCGGCAGCCGGCCGGCCACATGGCTGGCGTTGGGTACCGCCTGCTTGATCGCCTGGCGGTTCGGATGTTCTTCGAGCGGGATCAGCGCAAAGGCTTCCTCGATCCCGTTGAGACAGATGGCGGCGCCGATGACTTCGACCTTGCGGCCGTCCTCGGTGTTCTTGATGAAAGTGTAGGTGGTACTCACAAATCGCCTCGCGGTGGCATGAGGTTTCAAGGATAGGCCGGTGAGGCCAAGGTCTTGCGCGGCGCGTGGTCGGTGGCGAGCGAGCTGATGCTGGCATACTTGCCGACCGCGCCGCACTTGAAGCACTTGCCATGGACGTCGAAGCCCTGGCTGGAACAGTCGTCGTCGTATTTCTGCTTACACCCCTGGGCGCCGCATGCGCACTGGTACAGCGTGCCGTTGCACGGCTGACGATTCGCTCTTCTTTCACCGCTGCATAAAGCCATGATTGCTCTCCATTAAGAAATGTCGCGTGGTAATTCCGTTTACGCCGCTTCGGCATCGCCGGCCATTTCCTCTTCGGACTTGACGACGACGTTGGTGCCCTTGCCGATCTGCTTCAAGATTTCCAGCCGGTCGGCGAATTTCTCAAGTACTTCCGGCGGCAGATCGTCCAGGGTGCACAATTCCTTGGCGCGCATGCCGACCTGGTAGCCGCGTTCCACCCACTCGACGCTGTAGATGAAGTATTGCTGCAGGAAAGTGCCGATGGAGCGGACATAGCCGACGTCCCCTTTTTTCACCAACACGTAGCCGACGTCCTTGCCGCCGAAAGTGCCGTCGTTGCGCACCGTCGAACGGCAGATCACCCGCTCGCCGAAGCGGAAGCGCGGCGGCTCGGCGAGTTCTATGGTGTCCGGCTCGCGATTGATATCAGCCAATTGTCGCTCCTAGACCAAGCTTCTTTGTGGCCAGCACTTCCGGTAGCCATGCCGGCATGTCGACACCCTATAAGCAAGCGCTGTGCTAGCAGCGGTGGCCGGCGGGCAGTTCGGCGTCGTCAGCGGCTTCCGGCGCGGGTAGTGAAGGGAAGCACGGATCGCCGAGGCAGCGTTGCTCCGACAAGCCGGCCTGACAACCGCTCAATTTGTCAGCTTTTCTACAATCGCCGCAATCAGCAACGGCGCGGGGGCTGGTGGCCGGCCTGAATCCAAGCAGCAATAAAGCCATGCTCGATGCCGCCGGCGATGATGCCTGACGTCAACGTGCTGAATGCCGCGTCGCGTAGCAATCGTCCTCACCACAATGCCGCCTATGCCTACCTGGAGGAAGTTGTTGCCGCCTGCGCGGACGACGCAGGCCTGAATCCGATGCCCATAGGGGTCGCCAATTTCCTGCGGCTGGTCACAAATTTGCCTTGTCGCGAACGGCCGCTGATCGGCCTTATGTGAAGCTTCACATAAGGCCGAAGCGCAGACAAAGCAGCTAATCGCTCAACGTCCGCATCGATCATCCGGCGCGCCTGGATGCAGGCAACCCTCGGGATTGGTCCCGGCCAGTTTTTCCACCATCCTCGGCGCGAGTCCCAGCCAGGCATCGACGGCCTCGGCATCGAAGCCCACCGCGCGCCGGCCGTCAGCTTCCATCAGCGGGCGGCGGATCAGCAGCGGCTCTGCCAGCATCAGGCTCAGCGCGGACTCGGCATCGATATTTTCCGGCACGATCTCGCCAGCCTTTATCCGTGGCGCGGCACGGTTGAACCACTCGGCCAAGGGGCGGTCGCCGAAGAATTCCAGCAGCCGCTCACGTGTCCAAGGCTCGTCGAGCAGGCTGCGGGCGTCGACCCGGTGCCCGGCGTTGGCGAGCCAGAGCTTCTGCCGCGCGTTGTTGGCGCAGCCCGGCTTCTCGTAGAAGACGACGGTAGCCATCAAGCGTGTTCCGCTTCCAGCGGCCGATAGCGCCACGGCGCGGTGGTCGACGCTTGCCTCACGTTCTTCATGCCCCGATGGCCAGGCTTGTGCCACGGCGCGCGAGGGCAAGCAGCGCGTCGACTTGCATTTCGATTTCACTGGCGACGCGAGCTTCCAGCTTCCTCAACCAGGCGGCGGGAATGGCCGCGACGCCGTAACAGGCGCCGGCCAGCATGCCGGTGATGGCCCCGGTGGTGTCTGCATCCTCGCCGCGATTGACGACGGTGACCAGGCAGTCCTCGAAATTCGCGGTGGAGTAGAAGCCATGCAGCACGGTCTGGACGGTATCGACGATGTAGCCGGAGGCGCGGCCGGGATAGGGCTCGAAGCCGAACTGGCGATGGCCCGCGATCAGGCCGTCGGCCACGGCGCGGCTGGCGGTGGCGCCCTCGCCGCGCAGCAGGCACTGGGCCATGCGTCCCAGGGCCACGGTCGCGGCATCGGACAACGGATGATGATGGGTGATATGCGCCTGCTCGATGGCGGCGGTGGCGAACCCCGCGTCGTCGTGCAGGGTCGCCAGCGCCAGCGGCAGGATGCGCATCGCGGCGCCGTTGCCGCCGTCGCCTTCGGAGGCCGGCCCGCTGAGCGTGCCCTGGTTGATGAAGCGCACAATGCCGCGGCGGCAGGTGTTGCCGATGTCGACGGGACGAGTGCGCCACCAGGCGGCCCATTGTTCCGCCGCCGCGCGGGCGTCCCAGGCGCCGTGGGCGATCAGCGCGCGGCCGAGGGAGAGCGACATCTGCGTGTCGTCGGTGACCTGGCCGGGCTTCAGCTTCAGCCAGCCGCCCCCTGCCATATGCCGCAGGGTGCCGTGGCGGTGGCGGATCTCCTGCGCCGTCATGAACTCCACCGGCGCCCCCAGCGCATCGCCCACCGCGAGGCCCAGGTAGGCGCCCAGCGCCCGCTCGCGCAAGGATGGCGGAGGAATCACAGCGTATTCACCTTCACCCGGTAATCGCCGCCGATCGCAAGGTATTCGGATTCGCCGCGCAAGGCGTGCAGCGGCAGCAGTTCGTTGAAGAACAGGATCTTGACTCGCGGCACCGCCACTTCGAGGATGTAGTCGCCGAATTGGCAGGCGACATCGCGGTCGGCGGAAAACGACACCAGGTTGTTCAGGCGGATCACGGCGCAACGCTTGTCGATGCGTTGCAGCAGCGGGTGCTCGTCGAAATTGTTGGTGCCGCGAAACAGCGTCAGGTGCTTGCGGCCGTTACTGTGGAAACGCGTCAGCGCCCATTGGCAGAACTCATAGAGTAGGTCGAGCTGCATGTTGATGCTGTTGTTGTGGAAGCGGCTCGACATCTTTTCTTCGATATAGGTGATCCCGGCCGGCGCGGAAAAACGCGCGATCACCGTCTTGTGGAAAGTGGGAAAGAGGCCGAAGCGGCTTTCCACCCAGCCCTTGAGGACGGCCGCCTCGCGGCTATTGGCGTCGAAGCCCCAGCCCTTGAGCAGGCGCAGATAGCTGGAACGAAATCGGCGCCGGCCATCGCTGCCGGTGCCTTTACGCTGCTCCGGCTCGAAGCCGAACAGTACGTCCATATAATCCTGGAAACAACCCGTTGCCGATTCCAGGCTGGGGGTTTGGTCCAGGCGCGTGAACAGGCTGCGGTTGGCTTCGCGCGTGCCGCTGATGGAGAGCGGCAAGGGAAAGTCGTTAAAGTCGGTACTGGCGAGCAGCCCCGCCGGGATACCCACCAGAGTCGTGCTGTGGCCACGATAGCCCGCGGGGGCAGTGGCGGCACCGCCGGGCAGCTTCACACCGGCCGGTTTTCCTTGCCCTTGATCGGGCCCATGATCTTGAGCGCTTCTGCAAAACTGATCTCCGGCCATTTCTCTGAGAACTCTCCGGCTTTGGCGGCCACGGCGGCGAGCTTGCCGGCGGTATCGAGTTTTTTCAGGTCGGTCCGTTCGATGCGGAAGAGTTCCAGCAACTCGTTGTAGACCGTCGCCTCGTCCAGCGGGAGCACCCAGAAAGTGGCACCGCCGTAGGGGAGCTGATACTTCTTCGAAATATCGAGATTGCCGGCGAAGAAGAAATATTTTCCGTTTGCGGCAAGCTTGTCGCCCAGGACTTCGCACAGCAGCTTGAGGTGTTCCAGGCTAGTGGAGAAGCCGGCGAGAAAGGGAATCGTGGTGGCGCCGGCCGGCGCCACCATCATCACCTGATCGAACTTGATCTCGGGCGGCCGCGCCTCGTCGGAAAGTTTCTCGGCCTGTTTGAGTGCGATCTCGCCGCGAAAGCCGAACTGGCCGAGCCCGGTCGGGCCCTTGTAAACTGGGCTGAGAAGACGGCCTGTGGCGTCGAGGGAGGCGAATGGCGTGTCGGTGATGGCGGTCATGGTGAGGTCCCGGTAAGTTGCGTTGGCGAGTTAACGATTGCGAAAGAATTTGCGATTTGAAGGGATGGACGGATGTTCAAGAGACGACCACCGGTATCTTGAGTTCGACCTTGCGGCCGAGATGGCGGTCCACCTTGCGCCGCACCGGCTCGACCTTGAAGGGGCGCGCCAAAGTGTCATCCGCCCCAGCGGCCATGGCCGCCGTCCTGAATTCCTCGTCCGCTGCCTCGCAGATCGCCAGCAACTTCACGCCGGGCCAGGCCGCGCGCAGCTCGTGGAGCCGTTCCGCGCCATCCCGTGCGAGCAGCAGGGCGCTCACCAGCACCAGGTCGGGCGGCCATTGCAGCCCCTTTACCAATGCGGCGTCTACGGTGGCGAATTCGTGGGTCTCGTTGTCGTCCGCCAGCATGAATTGCAGAACGGTTCGGTTGATCTCGTCCTCATCCAGCACGAACACGCGCCGGTTTTCTACCGCGCGTTGCGCTTCCACGCCGATTTGCATGACCCACCCCTTCACGATGAACGACTCGAGTAAGCCATAGCAAGCTCTATTCCAGTTCAGGGCGTAGAGCCCCAGGCTGGATAAGGCCGCGGCAGATCAGGCGCATTGCCGTTTGATGTCGGTGTGGCGATTAGGACGCGCTTGTCTTGTTTCTTACAGAATCATCCCGTCTTGTGCGCTTTCCCACATCGACCGGCGAACCGGAGGCGGCTTGGTCGCAAATAGCAATCTGATGAATAAACAAGTGGATGGAGGTTTTTCTCGGCCATGGCACAGCGGTTGCTATGGAGAGCTTGCACCGCAGATGTTTTGCCGAACGAGTGACTACATACGAAGACCTAAATGGTTACATAGAGAGGCGCAGCTGGATGCACTTTCGAAAGCAAGTGGAACTGCATAGCAAAGTACTCAACTCTCAACAGACTTTTTAAGGAGAATTTGAAATGGCAAAACTCAGGCAAATTGCTTTCTACGGCAAAGGTGGTATCGGCAAGTCGACCACTTCTCAAAACACCCTCGCCTCCCTGGCCGAAATGGGCCAGAAAATACTCATTGTCGGTTGCGACCCCAAGGCCGACTCGACCCGTCTCATCCTGCACGCCAAGGCCCAGGACACCATCCTGTCCCTGGCCGCGGACGCCGGCTCGGTGGAAGACCTGGAGTTGGAAGACGTGATGAAGGTCGGCTATCGCGACATCCGTTGCGTCGAGTCCGGCGGCCCGGAGCCAGGTGTCGGCTGCGCCGGCCGCGGCGTGATCACCTCGATCAACTTCCTGGAAGAGGAAGGTGCGTACGATGGCATGGACTACGTTTCCTACGACGTGCTGGGCGACGTGGTGTGCGGCGGCTTCGCCATGCCGATCCGCGAAAACAAGGCTCAGGAAATCTACATCGTGATGTCCGGCGAAATGATGGCCATGTATGCAGCCAACAACATTTCCAAGGGCGTCCTGAAGTACGCCAACTCCGGCGGCGTGCGCCTCGGCGGTCTTGTTTGCAACGAGCGCCAGACCGACAAGGAATACGAACTGGCCGACGCGCTGGCCAAGATGCTGGGCACCCGGTTGATCCACTTCATTCCGCGCGACAACATCGTGCAACACGCCGAACTGCGGCGCATGACGGTGCTGGAGTATGCGCCGGATTCCAAGCAGGCCGACGAGTACCGGACGCTGGCGAAGAAAATCCATGAAAACGTCGGCAACGGCACGATACCCACGCCCATCACCATGGATCAACTGGAAGACCTGCTGATGGAGCACGGCATCATGGATGCGATCGACGAGTCCGTGGTCGGCAAGACCGCGGCGGAACTGGCTGTCGCCTGATTCGGCAAAGAATGGAGCGCGGCGCCTCGGGGTCTGATCGGTCGCCGCGCTCCGGAGATTTGCGCAAAGGCTCGCCTTTTGAATGCGGCATGCGGGCCTTTACGGAACACTCAAGCTAGCGAGACGCAACTAATTTATCAACTTGAACTGGAGGGCAGGACATGAGCCTCACCATGGAAGAAACCAAGGCGCGCAACAAGGAACTGATCGAAGAGGTCTTGAAGGCCTATCCTGAGAAGACCGCGAAGAAACGCGCCAAGCACCTCAACGCCTTCGAGGAAGGCAAGACCGACTGCAACGTCAAGTCGAACATCAAGTCGGTGCCCGGCGTGATGACCATCCGCGGTTGCGCCTATGCCGGATCGAAGGGCGTAGTCTGGGGCCCGATCAAGGACATGATCCACATCAGCCACGGGCCGGTCGGCTGCGGCCAGTATTCATGGGCCGCGCGCCGCAACTACTACATCGGCACCACCGGCATCGACACCTTCGTGACCATGCAGTTCACTTCCGACTTCCAGGAAAAAGACATCGTTTTCGGCGGCGACAAGAAGCTGGAAAAAATCATCGACGAAATCCAGGTGCTGTTCCCTCTCAACAAGGGCATCAGCGTTCAATCCGAATGCCCGATTGGACTCATCGGCGACGATATCGAAGCGGTGTCGAAGAAGAAAGCCAAGGAATACGTGGGCAAGACCATTGTTCCGGTGCGCTGTGAAGGCTTCCGCGGCGTGTCGCAGTCGCTCGGCCACCATCTTGCCAACGACGCGATCCGCGACTGGGTGTTCGACAAGATGGACCCGGAGAAGAACAAGTTCGAAGGCAGTCCCTACGATGTGGCCATCATCGGCGACTACAACATCGGCGGCGATGCCTGGTCCTCGCGCATCCTGCTGGAGGAAATGGGTCTGCGGGTGATCGCGCAGTGGTCGGGCGACGGCTCGATCGCCGAGCTGGAAAACACGCCCAAGGCCAAGCTCAACGTGCTGCATTGCTACCGCTCGATGAACTACATCAGCCGCCATATGGAAGAGAAGTACGGCGTGCCCTGGGTGGAGTACAACTTTTTCGGTCCGTCCAAGATTGCCGCCAGCCTGCGCGAAATCGCCAGCCATTTCGACGACAAGATCAAGGAAGGCGCCGAGCGCGTCATCGCCAAGTACCAGGCGCTGACCGACGCCGTGATCGCCAAGTATCGCCCTCGACTCGAAGGCAAGACGGTGATGCTGTTCGTCGGCGGCCTGCGTCCGCGCCACGTGATCGGCGCCTACGAGGATCTGGGCATGAATGTGGTCGGCACCGGCTACGAATTCGGCCACAACGACGACTATCAACGCACCACGCACTACGTCAAGGATGGCACGCTGATCTACGACGACGTTACCGGTTTCGAGTTCGAGAAGTTCGTCGAAAAAATCCAGCCCGACCTGGTCGGCTCCGGCATCAAGGAAAAATACGTGTTCCAGAAGATGGGCGTGCCTTTCCGCCAGATGCATTCGTGGGACTACTCAGGGCCTTATCACGGCTACGACGGCTTCGGCATTTTCGCCCGCGACATGGACATGGCCATCAACAGCCCGGTGTGGAGCCTCACCAAGGCGCCCTGGAAGAAAGCAGCCTAAAGCGCCACTCCGTCTATCGATACCACAGCTATAAGGAGTTTCATCATGCCGCAGAATGCCGATAATATTCTCGATCACGAGAACCTGTTCCGTCAGCCGGAGTATGTCGAGCTGTTCGAGAACAAGAAGCGGGACTTCGAGTTCGGTCATCCGGTCGACAAGGTCAAGGAAATCGTCGAATGGACCAAGACCAAGGACTACCAGGAAAAGAACTTTGCCCGCGACTCCCTGACAGTCAATCCGGCCAAGGCCTGCCAGCCGCTGGGGGCGGTATTCGTCGCCAACGGTTTCGCCCGGACGCTGTCCTTCGTGCATGGGTCGCAAGGCTGCGTGGCCTACTACCGCTCGCACTTCTCCCGTCATTTCAAGGAGCCGACCTCCTGCGTCTCTTCGTCGATGACGGAGGACGCCGCCGTGTTCGGCGGCCTCAACAACATGGTGGACGGGCTGGCCAACACCCACAGTCTGTACAAGCCGGACATGATCGCCGTATCCACCACCTGCATGGCGGAAGTGATCGGCGACGACTTGAACGCCTTCATCAAGACGGCCAAGGAGAAGGGCAGCGTGCCGATGGACTACGACGTTCCCTTCGCACACACGCCGGCCTTCGTCGGCAGCCATATCACCGGTTACGACAATGCGCTGCTGGGCATACTCAAGCACTTCTGGGACGGCAAGGCCGACACCGCGCCGAAGCTGGAACGCGTGCCGAACGAGTCCATCAATTTCATCGGCGGCTTCGACGGCTTCGTGGTCGGCAACATGCCCGAGATACGGCGGATCTTCAAGACCATGGGCATAGAACACACGCTGCTGTGCGATCCATCGGACAACTGGAATACGCCGACCGACGGCACTTACCGCATGTACGACGGCGGCACCACCAAGCAGCAGGTTGCTGAAGCCTTGAACGCCAAGGCGACCATCGTGTTCCAGCAGTTCTCGGCCGAAAAGACCGCCAAGCTGATCGCCGAACACGGGCAGGAAGTCGTGGCGCTGAATCATCCGATGGGCGTCGCCGGCACCGACCAGTTCCTGATGGCGCTCTCGCGCATCAGCGGCAAGCCTATCCCGGCCGAACTGGAACTCGAGCGCGGCCGCCTGGTGGATGCCATCGCCGATTCCCAGGCGCACCTGCACGGCAAGAAGTACGCGCTGTACGGCGATCCGGACCTGATGCTGGGGCTGACCCAGTTCCTGCT
The DNA here is from genome assembly GCA_026399515.1 of Pseudomonadota bacterium. GTDB lineage: Bacteria > Pseudomonadota > Gammaproteobacteria > Burkholderiales > Rhodocyclaceae > JACRAR01. The sequence goes on from JAPLQT010000117.1 coordinate 71,198, forward strand.
GGAACTCGGCGCCGAGCCGACCCATGTGCTATCCACCAACGGCGACGACAAATGGGCGGCCAAGGTGCAGGCCCTGTTCGATGCCTCGCCCTTCGGTAAGAACTGCAAGGTGTACCCGAAGCGCGACCTGTGGCATATGCGTTCCTTGCTGTTTACCGAGCCGGTGGACTTCCTCATCGGCAACACCTACGGCAAGTACCTGGAGCGCGATACCGGGACGCCGCTGATACGCCTGGTGTTCCCGATCTTCGATAGACACCACTACCACCGCATGCCCATCTGGGGTTACGAAGGCGCGATGCGGGTGCTGGTGATGCTGCTCGACGAGTTCTTCGAATCCCTCGATGCCAACACCATCATTCCGGGGAAGACCGACTACTCGTACGACATCATCCGTTAAACGTAACACCGCGTGGCACCGGCCTGCCCCAGCGAATTCCCGGGGCAGGCGCAACGAGGTAATTCAGCTAAGGGGTACGATCATGGGTGCGCCGCTCAACGAAAAGCTTCAGGATGTCTTCAGCGAACCCGGTTGCGACAAGAACCAGGGCAAGTCGGACAAGGAGCGCAAGAAAGGCTGTACCAAGCAGCTCTCGCCGGGCGCGGCGGCGGGCGGTTGCGCCTTCGATGGCGCCAAGATCGCCTTGCAGCCCATCGTCGACGTCGCCCACCTGGTGCATGGCCCGATCGCCTGCGAAGGCAATTCCTGGGACAACCGTCACGCGCTGTCTTCCGGCGCGACGACCTACCGCACCGGCTTCACCACCGACATCAGCGAGCTCGACGTCATTTATGGCGGGGAGAAGCGCCTTTATAAGGCGATCAAAGAGATCATCGACAAATACGACCCGCCGGCGGTGTTCGTCTACCAGACCTGCGTCACCGCCCTGATCGGCGACGACATCGAGGTGGTGTGCAAGGCGGCGGCCAAGAAATTCGGCAAGCCGGTGATCCCGGTCAATTCGCCCGGTTTCGCCGGGGTCAAGAACCTCGGCAACAAGCTGGGTGGCGAGGCGCTGCTGGATTATGTTATCGGCACCGCCGAGCCGGAATACACCACGCCCTACGACATCAACATCATCGGCGAGTACAACCTGTCCGGTGAGCTGTGGCAGGTCAAGCCGCTGCTCGATGCCATGGGAGTCCGCGTGCTGGCCTGCATCAGCGGCGACGCGCGCTACCAGGAAGTGGCTTATTCGCATCGCGCCAAGGCGGCGATGATGGTCTGCTCGAAGGCGATGATCAACATTTCGCGCAAGATGGAAGAGCGTTACGGCATCCCTTTCTTCGAAGGCTCTTTCTACGGCATCGGCGACGTGTCCGACAGCCTTCGCGAAATCGCCCGGCTGCTGGTTCAGCAGGGCGCGCCGGACGACATCATCGCCCGTACCGAAGCGCTGATTGCGGCAGAGGAAGCCCGCGCCTGGGCTCGGCTTGAACCGTACAAGGCACGGCTCAAGGGCAAGCGCGTGCTGCTGATCACCGGTGGCGTGAAGTCATGGTCGGTGGTGGCGGCCTTGCAGGAAGTCGGCATCGAGATCGTCGGCACCAGCGTCAAGAAGTCGACCAAGGAAGACAAGGAGAAGATCAAGGAAATCATGGGCGACGAAGCGCACATGATCGACGACATGCCGCCGCGCGAGATGTACAAGATGCTCAAGGAAGCGCGCGCCGACATCATGCTCTCGGGCGGCCGCTCGCAGTTCGTCGCCCTCAAGGCCAAGATGCCCTGGCTCGACATCAACCAGGAACGCCATCACGCCTTTGCCGGCTACGAAGGCATGGTCAAACTGGTGCAGGAACTCGACAAGACCCTCTACAACCCGGTGTGGGACCAGGTGCGGCTTCCCGCGCCCTGGGACGTAGCGGCGGCCTGATCGGAATCCGACATGGCCACGGTCAAAACCCAGTTCAAGGCGGCTGCCGTCAATCCGCTCAAGATGAGCCAGCCGCTCGGCGCCGCCTATGCCTTCATGGGCATGCATCGCTGCATGCCGGTGATGCACGGCTCGCAGGGCTGCACCTCGTTCGGCCTGGTGCTTCTGGTGCGCCACTTTCGCGAAGCGATACCCTTGCAGACCACGGCGATGAACGAGGCAACCACGGTGATGGGCGGTTTCGACAACATCGAAAAAGCCATCCTCAACATCCGTGAGCGTGCCAAGCCGGATCTGATCGCCATCTGCTCGACCGGACTCACCGAAACCAAGGGCGATGATGTCGATGGCTATCTGCAACTGGTCCGGCAGCGCCATCCAGAAGTCGCCGATACGGCGCTCGTCTATGTATCGACACCAGACTATGTCGGCGCCTTCCAGGACGGATGGGCCAAGGCGGTGAGTGCCTTCATCAAGGCACTGGTGAGCCCGGTTGCCGAAAGAACGCCGGGCCAGATCAATATCCTGCCGGGCTGTCATCTGACGCCGGCCGATATCGAAGAGTTGCGCGAAATCGTCCTTTCTTTCGGCCTGACGCCGCTGTTCCTTCCCGACTTGTCGCGCTCGCTCGATGGCCACATGTCCGACGCGTTCAGCCCGACCACCATGGGCGGCACCACGCTGGCCGAGGTCCGCGAGATGGGTGCCTCGGTCGCCAGCATCGCCATCGGCGAGCAGATGCGGCCCTGCGCCGAACTGTTGCGGGAACGCGCGGGCATTCCGTACACGCTGTTCGACCGGCTCACCGGACTGGAAGCCAACGATCGCCTGCTGGCGCATTTGTCGGCGCTCTCCGGGGTGTCGGTGCCGCAAAAATGGCGTCGCCAGCGCAGCCAGTTGCAGGATGCCATGCTCGATGCGCACTTCTTCTTCAGCGGCAAGAGAGTGGCGCTCGGCGCCGAGCCCGACCTGCTCTGGGCCTTGGCCAGCATGCTCAGTGAGATGGGCTGCGAAATCGCCAGCGCCGTCACCACAACGCATTCGCCGCTGCTCGAACGGATGCCGAGCGCCGAGGTGCTGATCGGCGATCTGGAAGACCTGGAAAAATCGGCGGCAGGTTGCGACCTGCTGGTCACTCATTCTCACGGCCGCCAGGCCGCCGAGCGCCTGCATATTTCCCACTACCGCGCCGGCCTGCCGATGTTCGACCGCCTGGGCGCCGGACATAAACTGATGGTCGGCTACCGCGGAACCCGCGAGGTGATTTTCGAGGTCGGCAATATGTTTCTCGCGGACCTGCATCACCACCACGGCACGCCTCAGTCTTGGCCGCTGCCCGAGGCTACGCTCAAGGCGGTGGCCGATGCCGGCGTCAAGGGAAACCCTTCGGCAACCGCCGCGGCCACCCTTTCCCTTCAATAGGAGATCACCATGAAAATCGCATTTTCGACCCAGGACCTGCAACGCGTCGACGCCCACTTCGGCTGGGCCAAGAACATCGCGGTCTATGACGTACGTCCCGACGGCTACGATTTCGTCCAGACCTTCACCTTCGACGGCGATCTTCAGGAGGACGGCAATGAGGACAAGCTCGCGCCCAAGATAGAGGCGATCAAGGATTGTGCGATTCTTTATGTTGCGGCCATTGGCGGCTCGGGCGCCGCCCGCGTGGTCGCCAACAAGATCCACCCGATCAAGGTGACCCAGCCCGAGGTGATCCTCGACATCCTCGACAAGCTCCAGGATGTCCTCAAGGGCACGCCGCCGCCCTGGCTGCGCAAGGCGCTGGCCAAGGGCCAGGAGCGCGAATTCGATTTCGACGAGGCAGAGATGGGAGTTCAACATGGCTGAAGCGGCGGTAGCGGAGCCAGCGGCGACGGCGGCCTCGGCGTGGGACTCGGTGTTCGTCAAAGAACTTGTCAAGCAGTGGCGCGCTCAGGACACACACGGCGCATGGGAAGGCAAGAGCGACGAGAAGCTGCTCGCGCCCTACATCATCACCAAGGAACAGCGCCGCGAAATGCCCATCATCGGCGATCCGGATCCGGAAACCCTGTGGCGTCTCGAACTGTTCTTCAACGCCGTGGGCCTCGCCATCGAGCGCAGCACCGGCGTGATGGTGAGCCCGATGATGAAAATGAGCCACGAAGGCTTCGGCCGCCAGGTGCTGATCGCCGGCCGGCTGATCGTAGTGAACAAGCAGTTGCGCGACGTCCATCGCTTCGGCTTCGAGACCATGGAGAAGCTGGCGTTGGAAGGCGAAAAGTACGTCGCGGCGGGCATAGATATGGTGACGCAATATAGAGACGTCGCGGACTACGGCTAGGAACGAAAATGGAAATCGCAAGCGAATCATTGGAAGACTTGAAACTACAGACCAAGAAGGCGTCCGCCCGCGCCATGAACCTCAAGATGGAATTGCATGATCTCTCGGAGGAGTTGCCTATCGGCTGGGAGAAGATTCCGGAAGTGGCGCAACGCGCCCACCATGCCTTCGAGACGCTGACGCTGCTCAGGGCACGCGTCGCGGCGCTGGGAGAGTGATGGCATGGCTGCGTTTACCATCACCCTGCCCAGCGGGAAATCGTGGACGCCGCAATACGCGGCGTCGATCAACGAGGAAAAATGCATCGGTTGCGGCCGCTGCTTCAAGGTATGCGGGCGCGACGTGCTTCAACTGGTGGGCTTGACCGAAGACGGCGAGCGCATCGGGGTATCCGCCGATCCGGAAGACGATGACGACGAGGAATACGAAAAGAAAGTCATGACCATCGCCAATCCGGAGAACTGTGTGGGCTGCGAGGCGTGCATGAAAATCTGCCCGAAGAAGTGCTATACCCACGCTGCGGCAGATGCGCCCCTGGCCTGAGCCGATGCCCTATGCGCGACGCCTCTCCACCCGTTGAGGATTCCGCCATCGATTGCGCTTCGACCGATGGCCAGCGGGACGCACAATTTTTCGGGGCATACGCGTTGGCCAACGGATTCGCCGTGTATTTGGACAGCCCTAAGGCTGACGCCGCCTGTCGAACTTCATTGCCGTCGGTTGACACTATCCAGGGGCACCTACCCGCCGGATTGCACCGATCCGATGCATGAGCCCTGGGAATCTGCACAGCTCGCACCAAACAACCTGTTAGGCGCGCAGTTGGCCTGATTGACGAGACACCATACCTCGTGATCTTCCGCAGTGCCAAGCCAACTTGGACGTCTTCATCGTCCCAGCATGCTAACCACCGATGCGGTATACCGTTCGCGCATTTTCGACACGCTGATGAACAATCTCGATGGCATGGTCTACCCGGTCGGGGGGCCGGTATTCTCCAGATTGCGGACCTGACTGACAATTTGCGCAAGGTCCGCTCATTGCTGATTGCAGCCAGAGGCGGTGTGTGACCTTGTCCCTCCCGTGCCTACTTGGAGTCGAAACGCGTCCAAACCTGCCCTGGTGGGAACGCCAGCTCTCGAATCGGGATTTCGCACGCTCAGGCTATCCACACCCGGCACCCGTTTGCTCCACACCTTACTCCGCGCGCAACGCCTCCACTGCGTCCAGCCCTGCCGCGCGGCGGGCCGGCAGGACGCCGGCGAGCAGGCCGATGGCGATAGCGATGGCTTCGGCGAGGAAAACGAACAACAACGGGGTATGCACCGGCAGGGCCGGCACCAGCAGATGGATCAACTGCGCCAGGCCGAAGCCGAGAATCAGGCCGAAGATGCCGCCGACGGCGGAGAGCGCCACCGCTTCGCCGAGAAAGATGCCGAGGATGGTTTTGCGCTGCGCGCCGAGCGCCACCAACAGGCCGATTTCGCTGGTGCGTTCGGTGACGGCGATGGTCATGATGGTGATGATGCCGACGCCGCCGACCAGGAGCGAAATGCTGCCGAGAGCGCCGACCGCCATGGTCAGGATGTCGAGGATGTTCGATAGGGTACGCAGCATGTCTTCCTGCGTCGTGACGGTGAAATCCTCGCGGCCATGGCGCGATTTTAGAACCTGCTTGACCGCGTCGCTGACCTGCGCCGCCGGAACGCCCTCGGCGTAGGAGACATGGATTTCCATCAGGCCGTCGCGATTGTAAAGCTCCAGCGCCCGCGCCGCCGGAATGTAGGCGGTGTCGTCCAGGTCGATGCCGAGCACCTGGCCTTTGGCTTCGAGGACGCCGATCACGCGGAACTGCATGTTGCCGATGCGCACCCGTGCACCGAGCGGATTGCCGTCGCTGAACAATTCGTTCTTCAGCTTAGCGCCGAGCACCACGAAGGCGCGCGCATGCTCGCTGTCTTCCTCCGGCAGGAACTGGCCGCTCTTCACCTTGATGCTGAACACCTGCAACATCGCCGCGTTGACCCCATACACCGTAGTGCGCCGCAAGCGGCCGTTGCCGCCGACTTCGGAGTTGCCCCAGACGACCGAGGTCATCGCCGCGACGTTCGGCAGGTGTTCCAGCGCGCGCGCGTCGTCCAGCGTCAGCGGCCGAACCGAAGTCGGGATACCGGTCGGCGTCGGTCCGCTGGTCTTGACCTTGCCCGGCGCGACGGCGATGACGTTGGTGCCGAACTTGGTGAACTCGGCCAGCACGAAGCGATGGATGCCTTCCCCGATGGAGGTCAGCAGGATCACCGCGGCGATGCCGACGGCAATGCCGAGCAGCGTCAGGAAACTGCGCAAGCGGTGCGCGGTAATGGCGCGCAGGGCAAGCAGCAGGCTGTCTCCGAGTCTCATGGTGGGTTCAAGACCTCATCGCTTTGATAGCGCTTGAACCGGGTCCAACGATGCGGCGCGACGCGCCGGCGCAACGCCGAAGAGGATACCGGTGGCCAGCGCCGTGCCGAGACCCGCGAGCACCGCCCAGGCGGGTGGAAACGCCGGGAAGGTCGGGTAGAGCAGGCGGATCACGGCGGCGCCCGCTTGGCCCAACAGATAACCGACGACGGCGCCGGCCAGCGACAGCATCGCCGCCTCGGCGAGGAACGCCAGCTCTATGGTCCGGCCGGTGGCGCCGAGCGCCTTCAGCAAGCCGATCTCGGCGGTACGCTGCACTACCGAGACCAGCATCACGTTCATCACCAGGATGCCGGCCACCGCCAGGCTGATCGCGGCAATGCCGGCGACGCCGAGGGTCAGGGCGCCCAGCAGGCGGTCGAAAGTTGCCAGCACGGCATCCTGGGTGATGACGGTTACATCCTCCTCGCCTTCGTGGCGTAGCTTGAGAATTTCCAGCGCCTGGTCCTTGGCCGCCGGCAGCAACTCGCGATTTTTCGCTTCGATCAAGATTCGGAACAGGGTGTTGCTGTTGAACATCGATTGCGCCAGGGCCACCGGCACCATCACCAGTTCGTCGGTATTCATGCCGAGTCCCTGGCCACTGCTGGCAAGTATGCCGACGACACGGAAACGCCGGCCGCCGATCCGCACCAGTTGTCCCAGCGCCGGCTCGGCACCGAACAGTTCGCTGCGGATCTTGGCGCCAATCACCGCTTCCGCCGCGCCCCTGCTCCAGTCCTCGTCGGTCAGGAAACGCCCCTGCCCGAGCTCGAGCCGTCGCACCTCGATGTATTGTGATGTCGTGCCGGCGACGATCACTTCGCGCAGCTTGCCGCCGAAGCTGATTTCCGAAGTGCCGACCGCCACGGGCGATACCCGGCGGACGGCGCTGCCGCGTTGCACCGCTTGGGCATCGGCGATGGTCAGGTCCCGCGGCGTGCCGGTGATGGCGTTGGCGGGATTGAAGCCGCCCGTCTGCGAGCGCCCCGGCAGGACGATGACCAGGTTGCTGCCGAGGGACGCCGCGCCCCGTCGCCCAGCGCCGTGAGCACTACTACGGCGGCCACACCGATGGCCATCGCCAGCACCAGCAGGGAAGTCCGCAAGGGGTTGCCGGTGGCAGCGTCGCGGGCGAAGCGCAGCAGGTCCGGGGCGCGCATGACTAACCCTTGGTCGAAGCGCCGCTGTCGAGCTGCAACAGCCCGTCTTCCATCAGCAACTGGCGTCCGGCACGGCTGCCGAGATGCGGGTCGTGGGTGACGACGATCAAGGTCACGCCACTCTTGTTGAGTCCCTCCAGCAGGCGCATGACTTCCTCGCCGGTGGCGCGATCGAGGTTGCCCGTCGGCTCGTCGGCCAGGATCACCGCCGGCTGCATCACGGTGGCGCGGGCGATGGCGACGCGCTGGCGCTGGCCGCCCGACAACTGGTCGGGGCGGTGGTGGGCGCGATCCTCCAGCCCGTAATCCTTGAGCGCCTGGGTGACCCGCAGTTCCCTCTCCCTGGGCGCAATACCGGAAAGAGTCATCGGCAAAGCGATGTTTTCGGCCGCCGTCAGGCGCGGTACCAGGTGGAAACTCTGGAAGACGAAACCGATGCGATCGGAGCGCACACGCGCCTGCTCCTCGGCCGACAGGGTGGTGACATCGCGCCCTTCGAGCCGGTAGATGCCGACATCGGGGCGATCCAACAAGCCGAGCAGGTTGAGCAGGGTGGACTTGCCGGACCCGGACGGGCCCATCACCGCGACATACTCCCCCGCGGCGATGGAGACGTCGAGATGGCGCAGGGCGTGCACCTCGCTGTCGCCGAGCTTGAACACCCGCTCGATGCCGGCAAGCTCTATTTGCGGCGCGCCCATGCTTATCGCCGTATCACTTGGCCGCAGCAGCGGTCTTCTCGTCCGCCACGACATGCGCGCCGGCCTTGACGCCCTCGCGTTCCAGCGAGGTGACGACACGCTCGCCCGCCGCGAGACCCTCGAGGACCTCGGTGTATTCCCAATTGGCCAGCCCGGCCTTGATCTTGCGTTCTTCCAAAATGCCGTCGGCGTTTGCCACCAGCACCCGCCCGCCTTCGAGCAGAGCGGAGGTGGGCACGCGCACCACGTTGTCGCGCACCACCAGAATCACTTCGAGGTCGGCGCTGTAACCCACCAGCAACCGGCCGGCCGCTTCCGGCTGGTCAAAAGTGGCTTCGATGTCCACCGTGCGCGACTGCTTCTCGACGGCCGAGACATAAGGTGCCACGCGCTTGACGCGACCGGGAAAAGTCTGCTTGGGGAAGGCATCGAGACGGATGCGCACCGGCTGGCCGGCCTGGACCTTCGGCGCATCCACTTCGTCCATCGGCGCCTTGACATAGAGGCAGGTCTCGTCGATCAGGTCGACGGCCGGCGGCATCTGTATGCCGGGGGGCGATGGGGTCGAATACTCGCCGACTTCGCCGACGATCTTGGCGACCGTGCCATCGAAAGGCGCATAAAGGACCGTCCGCCCCTGTTCGACGCGGGTCACCTTGACGCGCGCTTCGGCCTGGATCACGTCGGACTTGGCCGCGTCGCAGGCGGCCCGCTTAGCCTGCGCTTCAGCGCGGGCGGCCTCCTCCCTGGAACCGGATACGTAGTTCTTCGCCAGCAGATCGGTCTGACGTTGCGCTTCGCGTTCGGCATTGGCGGCCAGGGTGCATACCTCGGTCACATGCCGCCGCGCCGTCTCCACCTGGGTCAGCGCCAGGGCGCTCTGCGCCTGCTGATCGTCGTTCCAGAGCTTGAGCAGAAGCTGGCCCTTCTTCACCTTCTCGCCCTCCTTCACTGCCATCACCTCGATGCGCCCGCCCAGCGTCGTCGACAGCTTGGTGCGCTGGCACGCCTCGACTGTGCCGGCGCGGGTGTTGGCAATGGTGGATTCGACCTTGCCCGATCCGATCTCCTTGAAAACCACCGCGATCGGCTTGGGCCGGGTGGTCCACCAGCCGCCGGCGGCAAGCAGCAGAACGATGGCGAATGCAATCAGTAAACGCCGCACAAGAGACGATGAAGTTGGAGATTTCATGGTGAACTGCCCGGAATGATCGTGCCCGATGGGGTTAGCGTGCCCATTCTACCCGTCTGAAAAAACAGTTCGCTCGCGGCGGACGTATTTCGCTGCGGCGAAGATCAGCAAGGACGAAGACGAACGTCTATCGATCCGCGAAAAAAGCAAAGGTCTTTGTGCAGGTGTGGCCTGACAGCCGTCTCAGCGCCGCCTCGTCTTGGCCGGCTTGTTGGCACAAATCAGCACTACCGCCCCGTTGGCTGTGGCCCGCAGCGCGGCGCGCGCATCGCCCGCCCGCGAGCGCACTGCGAGGGTGTGCAGCACGCCGGTCGCAATCCGCGCCAGCAGCGCCGGGTCCGCCGCCGGGTCGAGTTCGCCTTGCTTCTGCGCGTGGCGCAGGCGCGCCTCGAATGCCCGGTCGACACCGCGCAGCGCATCGCCGAGCTTGGCGCGCACCTCGGCGTCTGCCACGGCCTCGGTGCCGGCGGTCGCGACCAGGAAGCAGCCGCGCGCAGGCTCGCCCTCGGGAAGGTAAAGTGCCAGCGCGCGCTCGTACAGCTCGATCAGCGCTTTCTCGAGGGGCAAGTCGTAGCGCAGAGCCTGCTCCATCCCTTGTTGTCCACCGGCGATATAGCGGTCGATGGTCGTCAGATAAAGAGCGCGTTTGTCGCCGAAGGCGCCGTACAGGCTGGGGCGGTTCATTCCTGTCGCGGCGGAAAGCTGGTCCAGCGACGTGCCCGAATAGCCGGTGTGCCAGAACGCGTCCATCACCCGCGCCAGTGCCTGCTCGGGATCGTAGGCGCGCGGCCGGCCGCGGGGCTTCCTGGGCGTGTTCGGTTCCTTCGGTTCTTTTTGTACCATTTCGAAATAAAATGCTTGACCCGGCTTATTTTTGTCCAGTATAGTACAAAATCAACCCAACGGAGGACACCGTCATGAACCTGTATTTCGCGCCACTCGCCTGTTCCCTCGCCACGCGTATCTCCCTGTACGAAGCCGCCGCCGAGGCGCAATACACCTACGTCGACGCCCAGGTGCACCGCCTGCCCGACGGCGCCGATTATTTCGCCATCGCGCCTATGGGCCAAGTGCCGTTGCTCGAAACCGACGACGGCATGCTGCTTTCGGAGAACTCCGCCGTGCTGCAATATGTCGCCGAAAGCTATCCTCAGGCACAGCTCGCTCCGGCTGCGGGCCCGCAACGCGCCCGGCTGCAACAGTGGCTGTGCTTCATCGGCACCGAACTGCACAAGGCGATCTTCGCTCCGCTGCTCGACCCGAAAGCGCCGCCCGAAGTCAAGGCGTATGCGCGGACAAAGGTCGATCTGCGCCTGGCCACCCTGCAAGCGCATCTTGCCGGGCGCGAATTTCTGCTCGAGCGCTTCACGGTGGCCGATGCCTATCTGACGACCATACTCAACTGGGCAGCAGATTCCGACGTGGACTTGAAGGCATGGCCGGCGGTGTTCGAATATTACCAGCGCCAGCTCAAGCGCCCGAGCATCGCCAGGGCGGTCGGCGAGGAATTCGCGCTGTACAAGGAAGAGCAGGCACGGCGCACTGCCGCCGCGTAGAGCCGACATCGTGAGCGCCGACCGCGTGGTAGCGGTGGCGCTCAGGGTCGATGCGCGCTTGCACCGCGGCCCCAGGTGCGATCGGTGCCGAAGCCCGCGGTGAGTACGAGTCCAAACACCACCATGCTCGTCGCCACGATCCAGAATAGTCCGGTCAGAGACCCGCCCAGGACGGCGATCCAGTACCAACCGCCCAGCGTCACCACCAGCAGCCGCGCAATCCCTGCAATGACGGGCCAGAGCATCTTTCCCGCACCCTGGCTGGCAAAATACAATGCCATGCCGAATCCGTAGAGCGCATAGAACGGCGCCACCCGGTGAAGATAGTCGGCGCCGGCGCCGATCACGTCGATGTCGCGGCTGAACAGCCCGACCCACTGTTCGGGAAACATCGCCGCCAGGCACCCGATGGCTCCTGTCGCGGCGGCCGAAATCAGCCCGGCGGTCCAGGCGATGCGGCGCGCCCGCGGCCTCTGGCCCGCACCCACGTTGATGCCCACCATCGTCACGGATGCCGTGCCGAGGGCGAACAGTAGCGGTATGAGCAGATAGTCGAGCCGGGAGGCGATGCCATAACCGGCGATCGTTGCCGATCCAAAACCGCCGACGAGGCCGGTGGTGAGGACGACCGTGATATTCGCGAGCAGGGTACCGATCGCCGAGAGGGTGCCGACACCGAGGATGTCCCTCAGCAAGCGCCACTGGATGCGGACACCGACCAAGCGGACCGGCGCGCGCGGGGAGCGCAAGTAGGCGACCAGCACCGCGCTGGCGAGCGCGTAGTACACCACCATTGCTACGCCGGCGCCGGCCACGCCCAGTCCCGGAACCGGTCCCACGCCGAATATCAGCAGTGGCGAAAGACCCAGCGTCATCAAGGCGCCGACGGCGGTCACCGTCGCCGGCACCTTCATGTTCCCGGCGCCGCGCAGCGCGGACGCCAACAGGTTCGCCAACCAGATGGGTATCGCCGCGCCAAAAACGAAGCTCGAATAGAGCAGTGCATTCGCGAGTGCCGCTCCTTCGCCGCCGAGGGCCGAATACATCGCGCGTCCACCCGCCAGGGCGGCGGCGCTGAAACCCCCTCCAAGCACGATCGCCACCAGCGCGGCGTGGGTGACCAGGGCGTCCGCGTCCTCCATCCGTCCGGCCCCCACGGCGCGCGCGATCGCGGAGGACACGCCGCCCCCGATTCCGCCGCTGGACATCATGGTCATCAGCATGAGCAAGGGAAACACCAGGGTGACTCCGGTGATCGCATCGGTGCCCAGGAAACCGACAAAGTAGGTTTCCGCGATGCTGACCAGCGTCTGCATCGCGAGTACGACCAGGATCGGCAGCGCGAGCCGCAGAAGCTGCCCGGCGACGGGGCCTCGGAGCAAGGTGCCGGGGTCTATGCGTCTGTCGGAAGCGCCGGGCGCATCGAGCGCGCGTGTATCGGAATCAGTCGAGGAGGAAACGAGGGGAGCAGCCGCAGCGGCCGAGGCCGCGCCGCCGGCGTTCAATTCGAGCTCCCTCGGATGAGCGGGCGGCGCGATCCCGCGCTCATGGTCTCGCGCCTGGGGTAGCGGCCTGCTGCGGAGTATCGATTTTCGGCACTTCCATGCCGGCCCTGCCTGCATAGATGATGAACTTGAACGGATTGAACTCCTGGTACTTCTCCATCAGTTTCAGGTAACTCAGCCGCTCGGCCTCGTTCAGGGACTGGCTCTGAGGAAACCTGCCGCGAGTCCAGTCGAGCGCGCTCGCGGCGAGTTCATATTTTCCGTCGGCGATCATACGCTGTGCGGCACTGGCGAGTTGGCCCTCCGACACGCCGAGGTAGTCTATGAGCAGCGAGCCGCGGTCGGCGCGGCTCAAGTGGTCGACGCCCTGTAGATCCGGCTGCCAGTAGCCGACGTTCTGATGGTAGATACGGTTGATGACGTTTTCGCGCATCACGATATAGGGCATCTGGGCGTCGGGATCGCCGGCGACGAGTCCCGGGGGAATGAGATTGGCCTGGTGAATCGATGCGCGGTCGCTGCCGCGGCGGACCGCGGCCACGACCTCGTTCTGTAGCCACCCGAGGTGGACCTTCAGATGGCTCAACATTGAAGGAGAGGTAAAGAGACGGGTCAGTGGCTCATGGCCGTGCAACAGGTGCCGCGGATTGTATTGCGCCACGATGTCTATCGCCGCCAGCAGCCCCGCCAGGTTCCCCTCCGCAACAAATGGGGCGCCGAGGTAGGGCATGATGAAGTCGCCGACGAACATCACGCGTTCCGAGGGCAAGTTGATCAGCAGGCCGTCGTTGGTTTCTCCCCCCTGGATCGGGATGAATTCGAATTTCGTTCCCCCGATTTTTATCTCGGTACGCCGGTCGATCGCGACGTCGGGCTTGAAGTCCCGAATGTCGTCGATATTGAACTTGGTGCCGAAGAAGCGTTTGAAAAACGGCTCGGGCGCATTCAGTTCGAGCGCGATCTCTTCCGCGAAGTGGCTGCTGGCGTAGAACTTCGGACGCGAACTCAAGGATCGGAAATATTTGTGTCCGCCGATGTGATCCCAGTGGGCGTGGGTCACCAGCACGGTGGTCAACGCCGGCAGGCGCGGCGCATAGGCGCGCAGGGCCTCATACGCGGCCTGGGCGGAATCGGGCCGGGTTCCCGCGTCGATGCCGATCAACTCGCGCCCGTCGTCCGAAACCACGAAGTAGTATTCGGTGAACTCGAAGCCGGAGAGAGCGTAGACCTTGCCCGGCACGATCTCGGCGATTTGTCGCGCGGAAAACGCATGCCCTGCCGCGACGTCCTCGGCAAAAGGCGTCGTCAGGGTGATCGGCTTGCCGTATCCGGCATAGCCGCTGAGCCGCAGATAACGCTCGGCTTCCTGCTTGTCGCCGTCCGAGTGATGCAAGGCGGCGAGTTGGTAATAGACTTCCCGCAACCAGCCGGGATGCGGCGCGGCGCCGGCGTGCTCCACGCACCAGGCAAGGTCGGACAAGGCCTCCTGCCTCTGGCCGAATATGCCGGGAAGCTGCGCGTAGACGATGCCCGACATCCATCTCACGACGAATACTTCGCCTCCGGACAGGCGCTTGGCGTCTTCCAGGATGCTTATGGTCTCCCTGACCCAGCCGATGCGTTTCCAGAACGGTACTTCGTCCGCATGCCCGGCCCGCAAGAGGCCGATCGCGCCGACGTAAAGCGATTTCTGGCGATCCGAGAGGCGCGGCCCGAATTCCAGCAGCAGCGCCGAAAAATGCTCGATGCCTTCGGCGCGCAGGTTCGCGTTCGCATACTGGGCCATGAGCAACAGGAGCAGTTGGGGGTCCCGCGGCGGCCCCCCGGCATTGACCGCCTTGAAGTATTCAAGTTCGGGCGGGCTCGAGGCCGACGCGGATTGGCCGGCGTTCCCTCCGACGGCAAACGCTCCCAGCAAGGCACCGACAAGCAGCAGCACGGATATCCAGCGAACGGCAATCTTCATGATTGATTCTCCAAGGGTTAGGCGGCAGCGGGACCAGAGATAACTCTCAAATCGTATAGTGACTATCTTTATAGTAGTCACTTGCGAAGATGATGTCAACCTGTTAATCTTGGCGTCATGGCGAAGTCGTACGAACTGAAGGATTGCCCGGTTGCGCGGACGCTGGACGTCATCGGCGAACGCTGGACGATACTGCTGCTGCGGGACCTGCTCCTGCAGGGGCCGCGGCGTTTCCAGGATTTTCAGGAATCGCTGGCCGGCGTTGCCCCGAATACCTTATCGGCCCGGTTGAAGACCCTGGAGGCCAATGGCTTGATTGCCAGCCGGCTCTATAGCGAGCATCCGCCCCGGCTTGAGTACTATCTGACCGACGAAGGCAAGAGCCTGGGCCCGGTGCTGAAGGCGCTGCGGGAATGGGGACGGCGCCACGGCTGAGTCCTGGCGGTAAGTCCTCAGGGTGGCATAATCCATACGTTGCCGGACGCCGAACAGGGTGCGTCCGCGGCTTATGCATCCGGATAACTCGACACTCAACCTTTACTGAGGGCACCTCCAAGAGCGACCAAGACGGTCGCGTTTGAGCGAATTCATGGCAACTTATGTCGCATACACGCCGACCAGCATTATCGGAAAGGCACTTTTCAATCTGGATGCCTTTGGCATGGCCAACTACAAGGTTTCGGGTACGGTCGGCGTTTCGGTTTCCGATGCCTACACCGAAGCTCAATATCTTGCCTCTTCACCGCAGTTATCGAAAGACCTTTATACGTCCCTCAGTTCCGGAAATGTCGGATGGACTTCCGCTCAAACCGCCAATATCGATTCGATTACGGCCACCTATTCGCGTTTCATCGATCTACAATTTTCTCCGGTAGCCGACTATTCAGGGGCAACACCCGCAGCCGTCGCAAACAAGTCCGACATCAATATCAGTCTCATTTACCGCCCGGACTGGTCCAGCGCAGGGGAAAGCGCCGGGGGCGTCGATAGCAATTTCGGTTATCCCGGAAGCCGGGGAGACATCGTGCTCAACTGGCACGGATTCGGTTCGGCAGGGTCGAATAACGACAAATCCCTGAGCTCGACCACGTTCGGCTTTCATGCGTTGATGCACGAAATCGGCCATTCGCTAGGCCTGTCCCATCCGCACAGCTCCGTTACCGGCGGTATCACAACCATTACCGCGGATTACGCCGCTACGACCGGCGTCGGATTCGACAAGCTCGGTTTTCGAATCGACAGCCCGCTCGACATGAACAAGGAATACTTCTCCGTCATGTCCTACGACGATCAAACAGTAACCGGGCAGGCCGACACTTTTGCGCAGACCCCAATGATCCTGGACGTCATAGCCTTGCAGGGAGCCTATGGCGAAGGGGCTGGAACATCCGGGTCCGGTAATGACGTCATTGCACCAGGTGGCAAGGGTGGTGTGGCCGCGTACCGGACGTATTTCGATACCGGCGGAATCGATACCATTGCCCTGGGGAACTATTCGTCGGGCGCCTATTTGCACATGGGCACGGCGATCGACGGAGCCGCGCACCTGGTTGGCGTTTCGATGAGCAGGGAGGACGAGAATGCGATGTTGAGTCTCAAGCGCGACCCGGCCAGCCTGAGGTGGTTCTATGGCGAATATGAAAACGCCCTCGGCAGTGCCGCCGACGACCACATCGTGGGCAATGCCCTCGATAACTCGATCAGCGGTCTAGCCGGCAACGATTCGATCGACGGCCAGGCGGGCAACGATATCCTCTCCGGCGGAGATGGTAACGATACCTTGACCGGAGGGGCCGGCAACGACATGCTGGACGGCGGCGCGGGATTGGACACCGCTGCCTTCGGCGGGCGCATGGCGGATTATGCGATAACCAGGAACGACGGCGGCTATACCGTCAGGGACAATACGGGAGTCGAGGGAACAGACTCCTTGACTGCGATCGAACGCCTTCGCTTTTCGGACATCATGCTGGCACTTGACATGGATGCTAGCCAATCCGGCGGCGAAGCTGCCCTCTTGATTGGCGCAGTAATTGGCAAGACTGGGCTGGCCAACAAGGTACTGGTCGGCGAGTTGCTGAACTATTTCGATGCCGGCAACACGCTACTGACCGCCGCGACTGCCTTGCTAAGCGCCGGGATCATCGATCGGCTTGCCGGCGGAGCAACGACCAACGCTTATGTAAACCTCGTCTACCATGCCGTAACGGGGCAAGTCGCGACGACCGACGACACCAAGATGCTGGCGGCCCTCATAGATAGCGGCGGCTACACCAGAGCAGATTTCCTGGCAGCAGCCGCCGAGCTTCCGGAAAATCAGGCCAACGTCGGGCTGGTGGGTTTGAGCCAGACGGGGCTCGAATATTCATGATGCCATTGAATGACTGTTTCGGAACGCGGATCAGATCGTTGCTATCTATTCCTCACCGATCCGAAGAGGTCGAGAGTCTGAATCCGCGACCGCCGACAAGTTGATCGCCGGGTGGCCCTGTTAGAATTGCCGCATGCGTCGTGCCTCCCCTTCCGCCGCCCTGCCTGGCCCTCTCCTCGCCGAACCCAAAGCCTGGCAAACCATCAAGTCCCTGTTGCCCTACCTGCTCGCCTGGAAGGGCCGCGTGGTCGTCGCCCTGGCTTGCCTGATCTGCGCCAAGATCGCCAACGTCGCGGTTCCGCTGATCTTCAAGGACATCATCGATACCCTCGGCATGCCAGCCGACAAGGCCATGCTGCTGGTGCCGCTGGGGTTGGTCGGTGCCTACGGCGTACTGCGTTTTTCGACGTCGCTGTTCACCGAACTGCGCGAACTGATTTTTGCGCGGGTCACCCAACGCGCCGTACGGACCATTTCCCTACAGGTATTCGAGCACCTGCACGCGCTGTCGCTGCGTTTCCACCTGGAGCGCCAGACTGGGGGGCTGACGCGAGACATCGAGCGCGGCACACGTGCCATCGGCTCGCTGATCAGCTATACGCTGTATTCGATCCTGCCGACGCTGGTGGAAATTTCCCTGGTGCTGGGCATCCTTTTCGTCAAATACGACATCAGTTTTGTCCTCATCACCGTCGCCACGCTGATCGTCTATATCACCCTGACCATCACCATCACCAACTGGCGCACCCATCTGCGCCGCGAAGCCAACGAACTCGATTCGGCCGCCAACTCCCGCGCCATCGACAGCCTGCTCAACTACGAAACCGTCAAGTACTTCAACAACGAGGCCTACGAGGCCCGCCGCTACGACGGACAAATGTCCAAGTGGGAAGCGGCGCAGGTGAAGAGCCAGATGTCCTTGTCCTTCCTCAACCTGAGCCAGGCGCTGGTGATTTCCATCGGCGTGGCGCTGATGATGTGGCGCGCAACCGCTGGCGTAGCCGCGGGCAGCATGACGGTGGGCGATATCGTGCTGGTGAATGCTTTCCTGATCCAGTTGTATATCCCACTCAACTTTCTCGGCGTGCTGTATCGCGAGATCCGCCAGTCGCTGACCGACATCGAACGCATGTTCACCCTGATGCACCAGAACCGCGAGGTGCAGGATTCACCTGATGCGCAGGCGTTGCCCGCTGGGTCCTGCGCCGTGGCTTTCGAGCATGTCAGTTTCAGCTACGAGCCGAAACGCCAGATTCTCTTCGATGTCGACTTCGTCATTCCCGCCGGCAAGACCGTCGCCGTGGTCGGGCATAGCGGCTCTGGCAAGAGCACCTTGGCGCGCCTGCTGTATCGTTTCTATGACGTGGCGACCGATGCGGCAATGGGCGGCATCCGCATCAACGGCAGCGACATCCGTCAACTTACACAGAGTTCGCTGCGCGCCGCGATCGGCATCGTGCCTCAGGACACGGTGTTGTTCAACGACACCATCCACTACAACATCCAGTACGGCAGGCCCGGGGCGTCCGAAGCGGAGGTAATCGCCGCCTCCCGCGCCGCCCAGCTGCACGAGTTCATCGCCCGCCTCCCCGATGGCTACCAGACCCGGGTCGGGGAGCGCGGCCTCAAGCTCTCCGGCGGCGAGAAGCAGCGCGTGGCGATCGCCAGGGCGCTCTTGAAGAATCCGCCGATCATGATTTTCGACGAAGCCACGTCGGCGCTGGACTCGAAGACCGAGCAGGCCATCCAGGGCCAGCTCGACCAAGCCGCCATTGGCCGGACCACCTTGGTGATCGCCCACCGGCTGTCGACGGTCATGAACGCCGACGAGATCCTGGTGCTGGACCAGGGCCGCATCGTCGAGCGCGGCAATCATCGCGGCCTGTTGGAGAGCAACGGCGCCTACGCGCAGATGTGGGCTTTGCAGCAGCAGGAAGAAGAAGACTTGTCTGAAACCGAAACGCTGGATTCTCGAAAAATGGACTCGAACGCGGAGCAGGTCGCGTGACCGCATTTCAAATAAAACAGCCAAGTTCCCCCGCGAAGTATTGACATCGTCTCTTGTCATGTGAGAATAGCGTCATCCTGCCTATCCCCGAGGCAAGGTAATAACCATATAAAGTCCGCCGATATTCAATAGCCTGGCATAAAGGACTGGACTACAATGCATTTTTTAAGGAGGTTCATCCATGAATAAATCAAAGTTGATCGTTGCCGCTGCGATTGTCGCCGGCATTGTCGCCACATCGGCATCCGCCCAGGAAAGCGCCACGTTAAAGAAAATCAAGGACACCGGGACGATATCCCTGGGCCATCGCGAGTCTTCCATACCTTTCTCATACTATGACGATAAGCAACAGGTGATCGGCTATTCCCATGAGTTGCTGTTGAAAATCGCCGACGCCGTCAAGGCCGAGCTGAAGCTCGCCAAGCTTGATACCAAGCTGATCCCGGTGACTTCACAGAACCGCATTCCTCTGGTGCAGAACGGCACGGTGGACATCGAATGTGGATCCACCACCAATAACACCGAACGCCAGAAGCAGGTGGCCTTCTCGAACACCATGTTCATTATCGGCACGCGCCTGATGACCAAGAAGGATTCCGGCATCAAGGACTTTCCAGACCTGGCCGGCAAGAACGTCGTGACCACGGCCGGCACCACGTCAGAGCGCCTGCTGCGCAAGCTCAATGACGACAAGAAGCTGAACATGAACGTCATCAGCGCCAAGGACCATAGCGAATCCTTCCTGACCCTGGAAACCGGTCGCGCCGTCGCCTTCATGATGGACGACGCCCTGCTCTACGGCGAAATGGCCAAGGCCAAGAAGGCCAGCGACTGGGTCGTGGTCGGCACACCGCAGTCCCGTGAGGCATACGGCTGCATGCTGCGCAAGGATGACCCAGGCTTCAAGAAGCTGGTCGACGAGACCATCGCCAAGACCATGGCCTCCGGCGAGATCGAAAAAATGTACAACAAATGGTTCATGTCCCCGGTGCCGCCGAAAGGCCTGAACCTGAATTTCGTCCTGAGCGACGACATGAAGGCCTTGTTCAAGAATCCCAACGACAAGGCATACGAGTAAGCAGTCGAAACGGTTGAAAAATGACGGGAGGTGTTCGCACCTTCCGTTTTTTTAACTTGGCCTCCCGTAGACAACCATGAGCTATCACTGGAACTGGGCGGTGTTCCTCTCGCCGGCGCCCTCCGGCGATACGACCTATCTGGGCTGGATGCTGTCGGGCCTGAAGATGACCGTGACCCTGTCACTCAGTGCCTGGGTCATGGCGCTGATCCTGGGCTCGATCATGGGCGTGTTGCGCACTGTCCCCAACCGCTGGCTGTCGGGGTTCGCCACCGGCTACGTCGAATTGTTCCGCAACATTCCCTTGCTGGTCCAATTGTTCATCTGGTATTTCGTCCTGCCCGAGCTACTGCCGACCGGCATGGGCGACGCCTTCAAGCAGACGGACCCGGCATTCCAGCAGTTTTTCTCGGCGATGATTTGCCTCGGTTTTTTCACCAGCGCGCGGATCTGCGAGCAGGTGCGCGCCGGCATAGGCTCTCTACCGCCCGGCCAAAAGAATGCCGGCCTGGCCATGGGCTTCACGCTGACACAAACCTATCGCCACGTGCTGGTGCCGATGGCCTTCCGGCTGATCGTGCCGCCGCTCACTTCCGAGTTCCTCAATATCTTCAAGAATTCCGCCGTGTGCTCCACCATCGGCCTGCTCGAACTGGCGGCGCAGGGAAGGCAACTGGTGGATTACACCGCTCAGTCTTACGAGTCCTTCATCGCGGTGACGATGATGTATCTGCTCATCAATGTCGTCGTCATGCTGGTGGCGCGCCAGGTCGAGGAACGCACACGCGTCCCCGGCTACATCGGCGGGAAATAGGAGCGCACCATGTACGATTTCGACTGGTCCTCGATTCCCGGCGCCCTGCCATTTCTCTGGCAGGGGATGAAAGTCTCGCTCGAAATCACCCTCAACGCGATCGTCGTCGGCATCGTCTGGGGCACGCTGCTGGCCATGATGCGCCTCTCCCGCAGCAAGCTGCTGTCCTGGTTCGCCGCCGGTTACGTGAATCTGTTCCGCTCGATCCCGCTGGTGATGGTCTTGCTGTGGTTCTTCCTGCTGATTCCCCAGGTGCTGCAATCGATGTTCGGCTTGAGTCCGGTCGCCGACATGCGCCTCACCTCGGCGATGATAGGCTTCGCCCTGTTCGAGTCCGCCTATTATGCGGAGATCATCCGCGCCGGCATCCAGAGCGTGCCCAAAGGCCAGGCCGCCGCCGCCCACGCCCTGGGAATGAGCTACGGACAGGCCATGGTGCTGGTGATCCTGCCTCAGGCATTCCGCAACATGGTGCCGTTGTTGCTGACCCAGGCCATCATCCTGTTCCAGGACACTTCGCTGGTGTATGTCAGTGCCCTGGCGGACTTCTTCGGCGCCGCCTACAAGGTCGGCGACCGTGACGGACGTCTGGTCGAACTGTTGCTGTTCGCCGGCCTCGTCTATTTCGTGATTTGCTATTCCACTTCGCTGCTGGTCAAGCGGTTCCAGAAAAGGAAGACGGTATGATTTCCATCAAGAATGTCAGCAAACATTACGGCGCCTTTCAGGTTCTGACCGACTGCTCGACCGAGGTGCAAAAAGGTGAAGTGATCGTCGTCTGCGGCCCCTCCGGCTCGGGCAAGTCTACCCTGATCAAATGCGTCAACGGCCTGGAGCCTTTCCAGCAGGGAGAAATATTGCTGGAAGGCATTTCAGTCGGCGACCCGAAAACCAATCTGCCGAAACTGCGCGCCCGTGTCGGCATGGTGTTCCAGAACTTCGAGCTGTTTCCCCACATGAGCATCACCGAAAATCTGACCGTCGGCCAGGTCAAGGTGCTGGGGCGCAACCAGGACGAGGCCGTCGAGAAGGGACTGAAGCTCCTTGACCGAGTCGGCCTGAAGGCACAGGCCGCCAAGTATCCCGGCCAACTTTCCGGCGGCCAGCAGCAACGCGTGGCCATCGCCCGGGCATTGGCGATGGACCCGATCTGCATGCTGTTCGACGAACCGACCTCGGCGCTCGACCCGGAGATGATCAACGAAGTGCTCGACGTGATGGTGGAACTGGCGAAGGAAGGCATGACCATGATGGTGGTCACCCACGAAATGGGCTTCGCCAAGAAAGTTGCCCACCGCGTCATCTTCATGGACCACGGCCATATTGTGGAGGATGCGACGAAGGATGAGTTCTTCGGCACACCGCGTTCGGAGCGTGCGCAGTTATTCCTGTCGAAGATTCTGCATCACTGAGCGATGCCCGGCGTGCTACGCGGAGGATGCCGCTTCGCCTGGCCGGAAATTTCAGCGCTACGCAGCCGCCAAGAGGCTTTCGTATGGGATGTGCAATCCATCATGTAGCCGCTTCACCATCTGCAAACTTAAGCGACGCTTGCGATTCAACACTTCAGAGACTCGGCCGCTCGAACCAATATATAGCTCAAGGTCTTTTGGGGTAAGCCCCTGTTGTTCCATCCTGAACTTGATGGCCTCGATCGGGTCCGCGGGACCTGTCGGGAAATGCTTGTGTTCGTAGGCCTCGATGAGCGTTACAAGTATCTCCATCTCGTCCGCTTCCGGCGTCCCCTCCTGCGCTTGGAATACCCGTTCCAGCCGCTTGAATGCGGCGTGCAAGTCATCATCGTTTCGGATCGGCTTAATATTCATTGACGTTCTCCACATCGATTTGGTCATACCGCGCATGGGTTCCAATAAACTTTACCCAAGCAATCCCTGCCCGATATTGCATCTCCACAACCAGTCTGTACTTGTTCCCCGCAATGTTGAACACCACCCGGTTGTTGCCACAGATACTTGCACTGCTGTAATGATCCTTTATGTTCTGGGGAGTCTTCCAGCTCGCCTTGATCGCTTCGTCATACCAGCTTTGCAAGGCACCTTTCGAATCGGCACAGTCCGGCCGACTCCAAAACTTCACCAAGGTACTCTTGGCAACTACCCGCATTTGCGTCGCTCCCATTTTGGGAGGATTCTAGACTAATTTGGACAAACGTCAATCATAAGTGGCCTCCACAGTCGTCGTAAAACAATGTTTTACTTCACTCCGGTTACAGGTTAGTATTACGTCGTTGAACAACGGAGAGTAGGGCATGGAAAGTGCAATCCGCAAACTAGGCAACAGCGCCGGCATCATCTTGCCGGCCGCGTTATTGCGGACACTCAAGTTCGAGGTTGGACAAGCAATCGACATCGAGGTTGTGGACGGCCGCTTGGTGGTGACGCCGAAGACGCGTAAGCGCTATACCGCAGCAGAGTTGAATGCACAATGCGATCCCCGGGCGCCTATGCCGGAAGATATTGTGGCTTGGGAACATGCGCCGGCGGTCGGCAGCGAAGCGCTGTGAGGCAGAAATTCAAGCAGGGCGACATCGTGCAGGTGACGCTCGATCCCACCCTGGGAAGTGAAATCCAGGGAAGACGTCCGGTGCTGGTGTTGTCGAATGCCGAATTCAATAGCGGTGGCCGGGCACTGGTCGCGGCCATTACGCAGGGCGGCAATCTGGATCGGATTAAAGGCTGGACCGTGACGCTTATGGGGACCGGAACAAAGACCCAAGGAGCCGCCGTCATCAGCCAGTGCCGGATGATCGATCTGGAAGCGCGGGCAGCGAAACGGATTGAAGCCGTTCCGCCGGTTGTGATCGAGGAAGCACTTGCCAAACTGCAAGCGGCGATTGATTCAGAGTAAGGACATCGACATAGAAGACGTGTTGAATGGTACGCCCGCACCGAGAGCGGTAACTGTCTTGTGAAGAGAATCGTAGTCTGTCCCTGAGTATTTTCTAAAGAGGGTGAACATGAACGACGACAAAACCAAATTCTGCGAATGCGATGAGCCGAAAATGCTGGCCTCTACAACGAGAAGTGGCCCGGCAAAATAGGACTGGCCGATAAGTGAAAACCCTGCTCTTATGGGCGAGTAAATCGCCCGCGAAAGGAGCAGCAGATGAGAAGGCCCAGAAGGAATCATACGGCGGCATTCAAGGCGAAGGTCGCAGTCGCCGCGTTGAAAGGCGACAAGACCTTGGCCGAACTGGCAGAGAAGTTCGATCTGCATACAAACCAGATCACCCAATGGCGAACACAGTTGCTGGAAGGTGCCACTGACGTGTTCTTGACCCCGGCGGAGAAGCGAGACACTGGGCCGAGCACGAAGGACATGCAAGCCAAAATCGGCCAGCAAGCTCGGGAGATTGACTTTTTTGCCGGCGCGCTCGGTCGTATCGGCGATGCGAGCGCAAAGAGATGATCGATACCACCCACAAACTGCCGATGACCCGCCAGGCAGAGCTGCTGGCGATCTCGCGCTCGAACCTGTACTACCTGCCGCGCCCGACGTCCGAAGCGGATTTGGCACTGATGCGACGCATTGACGAACTGCATCTAAACTATCCGTTCGCTGGCAGCCGGATGCTGCGGGACATGTTGGGACTCAAAGGTATCCAGGTCGGCCGCCAGCACGTGACTACGTTGATGGCAAAAATGGGCATTGCCGCCATCTCGCGCCAGCGCAAGACCAGCGCACCACACCCGGCGCATCCGATCTACCCATACCTGCTCCGGGGCCTCACCATCGATCGCCCCAATCATTGCTGGGCGGCGGACATCACCTACATTCCGATGCGCCGGGGTTTCGTCTATCTGGTCGCCATCGTCGACTGGGCAACCCGTAAGGTGCTGTCGCACAGGGTATCGATCACGATGACCACAGACTTCTGCGTCGAGGCGCTTGAGGAAGCGATCATCAAGTACGGCAGGCCGGAGATCTTCAACACCGACCAGGGTAGCCAATTCACCAGTGCCGAATTCACCGGCGTTCTCAAGGCCAACGACATCCGGATCAGCATGGACGGCAAGGGGCGCTGGATCGACAACGTATTTGTTGAGCGTATCTGGAAGAGCGTCAAGTACGAGCATGTCTATCTTCATGCCTATGAGAACGTCGCCGAGGCCAAGCAACAGCTGGCGACTTACTTCAACACCTACAATACGCGGCGCCCGCATTCGTCGTTGGATGGCCGGACACCGGACATGGCATACTTCAACCAACCAATGGAACAGGCAGCGTGAGAACCTGGTTACCCACCGCGCCACTCGCCTTCCGCCTCAAAGGGGCGGGCGGCGGCGCCGTGGATAACCTCCACCCGCAGGGGATCCACTTAAGAAGCCCCAAAGTCTGTCCTAACAAACCGAGCCACTTCTCGTTTCTTTGGGTACTTTCTTGTCGCAACAAGAAAGTACCTCTCCCGCCGGGGCGAGTCCCGGCAATAATTGGAATACCGATTCAACTCTACGAACTTCATGACCACCATGCAAAAACTAAAAACATTCCTCCTGTCCCCCCGCTTCCCCTTCATCACCACCCTGATCATAGCCACCCCTATGGTCGGCGGCGGCGTCCTGCTGCAACAGACCTTGCACATCGCCGCCTGCCCGTTGTGCATTTCGCAACGCATGCTGGCCATGCTGCTTTTCTCATTATCCGTAATCGGTCTGTTAATCAGCAACAGTCGCGCAGGCCGAATGACAATATTGGCTCTCATGCTCGCCACCACCGCCACCGGCGCCTTCGTCGCCGGCTACCAGACCTGGCTCCAGCGCTTCGCCCATGACACGACGTGTAGCGGCCAAGCCGCTTGGTGGGAACTCCTGATCGATTGGGCAGGAGAGAAAATCCCGATTCTGTTCTATGCCAGCGGCCTGTGCTCCGACCCTGCCTTCAAGTTCATCGGCCTCTCCATTGCCGAGTGGTCGCTGGTGATTTTCAGCGCGCTGACCGTGATGGTCCTGCGTAGCCTGTTACGCCGCCACTGACCATCGAGCCGTAAACGCACAAGGCCAGGAGCGAACTCCTGGCCTTGTTTCATTCATGCAGTGTCGTTATTCGACTTCAGCAGGCGTGACGGCCTCGGCGCGCTCCGGCTGGTCGAGAAGTTCGACCAGGGCCATCGGCGCATTGTCGCCGATGCGGAAACCCATCTTGAGGATGCGCAGATAGCCGCCGTTGCGCTGGGCGTAGCGCGGACCGATCTCGGCGAACAGCTTGCCCACCATCTCGCGGTCGCGCAGGCGGTCGAATGCCAGCCGGCGATTTGCCAGGCTAGGCTTCTTGCCCAGGGTAATCATCGGTTCCACGACGCGGCGCAGTTCCTTGGCCTTGGGCAAGGTGGTCTTGATGGTTTCATGACGCAACAGGGAGTTGGTCATGTTGCGCAGCATCGCCAGACGATGCGACGAAGTTCTATTGAGTTTTCTTAAGCCATTGCCGTGACGCATGATGCTTCCTCATTTATGCGGCCGCCGCTGATTGTTTTCTTGGCAAGCGGCCGGTTAATCGTTAGAGAGGGTAAATAATTAAGACAGCTTTTCCAGGCCGAAGGGCGGCCAGCTCTCGAGTTTCATGCCGAGAGTCAGCCCCCGCGAAGCCAGGACTTCCTTGATCTCATTGAGCGACTTGCGGCCCAGATTCGGGGTCTTCAACAACTCCGCTTCGGTGCGCTGGATCAGATCGCCGATGTAATAGATGTTTTCGGCCTTCAGGCAGTTGGCCGAGCGCACCGTCAGTTCAAGATCATCCACCGGACGTAGCAGGATCGGATCGACCGCCGTCTGCTTCGGTGACTCGATCGACATGGGCGTGCCTTCCAGGTCGGCGAATACCGAGAGCTGGTCCATCAGGATACGGGCCGCGTAACGAATCGCTTCTTCGGGATCGATCGCGCCATTGGTCTCGATGTCGATGATCAGCTTGTCGAGGTCGGTGCGCTGTTCGACGCGCGCTGCTTCCACCGCATAGCTGACGCGGTTGACCGGGCTGAAGGACGCATCCAGCATGATGTGGCCGATGCCCTTGGTTTCCTTGTCGCTCGGACGCATCGCGGCGGGTACGTAACCGCGGCCGGCTTCGATCTTGATCTGCATGTCGAGCTTGCCGCCCGGCGCGACGTGGGCGATCACGTGATCGGGATTGATGATCTCGACATCATGGCTGATCTCGATATCCGCGGCCGTCACCACACCCTCGCCCTTCTTGGACAGCGTCAGCAAGGCTTCGGAGCGGTTGTGGAGCTTGAGCACCACGCCCTTGATGTTGAGCAGGATGTCGACCACGTCTTCGCGCACGCCGTCGAGCGTCGAGTACTCATGCAACACGCCTTCGATCGAGGCTTCGGTCGGCGCATAGCCGGGCATGGAGGACAGCAGGATACGGCGCAGGGCATTGCCCAGCGTATGGCCGTAACCGCGCTCGAAAGGCTCCATGACCACGCGGGCATGGACCGGGGAGAGCGTTTGTACATCGATGATGCGTGGTTTTAGAAGTGCGCTGCTTTGCATCTGCATTCCCTTTGAATGGAAGCGTCTCCGGACCGATCGAACGAGTTACTCGATCGGCCTTCGAGCGCCGGTTAGCGCGAGTAAAGTTCGACGATCAGACCTTCGTTAATCGTCGCCGGGAGTTCTGTGCGCTGCGGGTAGGCTTTGAATGTGCCCTTGGCAGCCTTGGCGTCGACTTCGATCCACTCGGGGTATCCCCGCGACTCGGCAGCCACCAGGGCGGCCTTGGTGCGCAGTTGGGCGCGGGCGCCGTCGGTCAACTGCACCACGTCGCCGGGACGGACGCTGAACGAGGGGATGTTGACGCGGCGGCCATTCACCAGCACGCCGTTGTGCCGCACGACCTGACGCGATTCGGCGCGCGAACCGCCGAAACCCATGCGATAGGCGACCGTGTCGAGACGACCTTCCAGCAGTTGCAGCAGGTTCTCGCCGGTCTGGCCCTTGCGGCCTTCGGCGGTCGCGAAAGTTCTGCGGAACTGGCGCTCGAGGATGCCGTAAATGCGGCGTACTTTCTGCTTTTCACGCAGTTGCGTGCCATAGCCGGAAAGGCGCTGGCCGGACTTCTGGCCGTGCTGGCCTGGGGCGTAGGCACGGCGTTCGACCGAGCATTTGTCCGTGAAGCACTTCTCGGCCTTCAGGAACAGTTTCTCGCCTTCACGACGGCATTGGCGACACTTGGGATCCAGATTTCTGGCCACTTTCTACTCCTTGAATTCAGTCAATAGCTTGGGCATTTGGATGCGCCAGGCTTAGATGCGGCGCCGCTTGGGCGGCCGGCAACCATTGTGGGGGATGGGCGTGATGTCGGTGATGCTGGAAATCTTGATGCCGAGCGCATTGAGTGCGCGAACCGCGGACTCACGACCGGGGCCTGGGCCCTTGATGCGCACTTCGAGGTTCTTCACTCCGCAGTCCAGCGCCGCCTTGCCGGCGGCTTCGGCGGCGACCTGCGCGGCAAACGGCGTGCTCTTGCGCGAGCCCTTGAAGCCCGCACCACCGGAGGTTGCCCAGGACAGGGCATTACCCTGGCGATCGGTAATGGTGATGATGGTGTTATTGAACGACGCATGCACGTGGGCAATGCCCTCGGCGACGTTCTTCTTGACTTTCTTGCGTACTTTGGTTGCTGGCTTGGCCATGTCTTATTCCCTGTTTTACTTTTTGGCGCCGGCGATAGCCTTGCGCGGACCCTTGCGGGTACGGGCGTTGGTACGGGTGCGCTGACCGCGTACCGGCAGACCACGGCGATGGCGCAGGCCGCGGTAGCAGCCCAGATCCATCAAACGCTTGATGTTCATCGTCACCTCGCGGCGCAGATCGCCCTCGACGGTGAACTTACCCACTTCCTCGCGAAGCCGGTCCATCTCGCTATCGGTCAAATCCTTGACCTTGGTGGATCTACCCACTTTTGCGGCGTCGCATATTTTTTGCGCGCGCGGACGGCCAACCCCGAAAATTGCAGTCAGTGCAATTTCGGTGTGCTGGTGGTTCGGAATGTTTACCCCTGCAATACGGGCCATAGGCTCACCCTAATTTATCCCTGTAACGGGAAACAGAATATTATAAATAACTTAGCCGTCGAAATCAAGCAGTTCAGCCTTGGCGTTGCTTGTGGCGGGGATCGGTACAGATCACCCGAACCACCCGTTTGCGCCGGATGATCTTGCAATTACGACAGATACATTTGACTGAAGCGAGTACTTTCATGATGCTTCTCCGTGATGATTGCTACTTTTCCAGCTTACAGATTACTTCGCGCGGAAGACGATACGGCCCTTGGTCAGGTCGTAGGGCGTCATCTGCACCGTCACTTTGTCGCCCGGCAGAATGCGAATATAGTGCATGCGCATTTTTCCCGAGATATGTCCAAGCACCACATGGCCGTTCTCGAGTTTTACCCGGAAGGTCGCATTGGGGAGGTTTTCCTGCACCTCGCCCTGCATTTCGATCATGTCTTCCTTCGACATAGCGGCTCTTTAGCTATCCACTAGCGTGTCGGGAAACCGGCGCCTTTGAAATTGGCTTTCTTCAAAAGGCTTTCATACTGGTGCGACATGATGTAGGCCTGCACCTGCGACATGAAGTCCATGGTCACCACGACAATAATCAGCAGCGACGTGCCGCCGAAGTAAAACGGCACATTCCATTTCAGGATCAGGAACTCCGGCAACAAACACACCAGGGTCACATAGATGGCGCCGGCCAGGGTCAGGCGCATCAGTATCTTGTCGATATATCGGGCCGTCTGCTCGCCGGGACGAATGCCGGGCACGAAGGCGCCGCTTTTCTTGAGGTTGTCGGCCGTCTCTTTGGAGTTGAACACCAGCGCCGTGTAAAAGAAACAGAAGAACACGATCGCCGTGGCATACAGCATCACATAAATCGGCTGGCCGGGCGACAGGGTACCGGCAATGTCCTTGAGCCAGCTCATGCCTTCGCTGGCGCCAAACCAGCCGGCAACGGTCGCCGGAAACAGGATGATGCTCGACGCGAAGATCGGCGGAATCACGCCGGACATGTTCAGCTTGAGGGGCAGATGCGAGCTTTGCCCGCCATAGAGTTTGTTGCCCACCTGGCGCTTTGCATAGTTCACCAGGATCTTGCGTTGCCCGCGCTCCACGAACACCACCAGAGCCGTGACCAGGATGACGAGGGCGAAAATGAACAAGGCGGTCACTGGATGCATGCTGCCTGTGTTCACCAGCGAGAACAGGCCGCCCAGAGCGTTGGGCAGGCCGGCGGCGATACCGGCGAAGATGATTATTGAAATCCCGTTGCCCAGGCCGCGTTCGGTGATCTGCTCGCCCAGCCACATTAGGAACATGGTGCCGGTAACCAGCGTGGTGACTGCGGTCAGACGGAACATCATGCCCGGCTCAAGGACCAATCCGGGTTGCGATTCCAGCGCTATGGAAATGCCGATACCCTGGAACAGCGCCAGACCGACCGTGCCGTAGCGCGTATATTGGGTGATCTTGCGGCGGCCTGACTCGCCTTCCTTCTTCAGCGCTTCGAGCTGCGGGGAAGCGATGCTCATCAGTTGCATGATGATCGAGGAGGAGATGTAAGGCATGATGCCCAGGGCGAAAATCGTGAAGCGCGACAAGGCGCCGCCGGAGAACAGGTTGAACACGCCGAGGATGCCGCCCTGCTGCCCCTCGAACAGTTGCGCCAGCGCCACCGGATCGATACCCGGGACCGGGATGTGCGCGCCGATTCGATAGACCACCAGCGCGCCCAGCAAAAACCACAGCCGGCGCCATAAGTCGCCGAACTTGCCGGTATTGCCTATGGGTTTGCCCGCGGCTTTGCCTAACGCGACCGAAGCGGCTGGAGTGGCCAAGAGAGCGTCCTTATGCCTCGGCGATGCTGCCGCCAAGCGCTTCGATGGCTGCCTTGGCGCCTTTGGTGGCACCGACACCCTTCAGAGCCACCTTGCGGGTCAGCTTGCCGGAAAGTATCACTTTGGCCGACAAGGCATCCTGGGCGATCACGTTGGCTTGCTTCAGCGACAGCAGATCGATTTCATCGAGCGGCATCTTCTCCAGATCGGAGAGGCGCACTTCGACATTCCGCCCCTGTGTCAGGGAAACGAAGCCGCGCTTGGGCAAACGCCTTTGCAAAGGCATCTGACCGCCTTCGAAGCCGACTTTGTGAAAGCCGCCGGCGCGGGATTTCTGTCCCTTGTGGCCGCGCCCCGCCGTCTTGCCGAGTCCGCTGCCGATGCCGCGGCCGACGCGGCGTTTGGCGTGGGTGGAACCTTCGGCCGGTTTGATGTTGTTCAGTCGCATCGTCTTAACCCTCGCACTTCACCAGATAGGCGACCTTGTGGATCATGCCGCGCACCGCCGGAGTGTCTTCCAGCATGGCGCTGCTGTTGAGGCGCCGCAAACCGAGGCCACGCACCGTGGCGCGGTGGCTCTGCTTGGTGCCGATGATGCTTTTGAACAGCGTCACCTTGATTTTTTTCTCAGCCATAGTGTTTACTCCGCTTACTCCATGATGTCCTGGACGCTCTTGCCGCGCTTGGCGGCAAATTCGGCAGGAGTGCTCATCGCTTGCAACCCATTGATGGTGGCACGGACGACGTTGTACGGATTGGTCGAGCCAAGAATCTTGGCGACCACATCGGTGACGCCCGCCACTTCGAATACCGCGCGCATCGGTCCGCCGGCAATGATGCCGGTACCCGCAGCGGCCGGCTGCATCATGACTCTGCAAGCGCCGTGATGACCGATCACCTTGTGCTGCAAGGTGCCGTCCTTGAGGCTGACGCGCGTCTGCTTCCTGCGCGCCTCTTCCATGGCCTTTTGCACGGCAACCGGAACTTCCCGCGATTTGCCCTTGCCCATGCCGACGCTGCCGTCGCCGTCGCCGACCACGGTGAGAGCCGCAAAACCGAGAATGCGTCCGCCCTTCACCACCTTGGTGACACGGTTGATGGCGACCATCTTCTCGCGCATGCCATCGTCGCTTTTCTCGGTCGTCTGCTGTTGCTTTCTTGTTTGGGGTTTAGCCATTATTTGCCTCGCTCATTTGGCGCTTAGTTGGCACCGTGGTTGCCGCCTGCCGAATTAGAACTTCAGTCCGCCTTCGCGCGCGGCTTCCGCCAGCGCCTTGACTCGACCATGGTAGTGAAAGCCGGATCGATCGAAGGTGACCGTTTCGATGCCCTTCGCCTTGGCACGTTCGGCGATCAGTTTTCCGACCGCCTCGGCAGCCTTGATATTGCCGCCATTGGGCACCTGGGTGCGCACTTCCGCTTCCGCGGTCGAGGCGGCAGCGAGCACTTGCGTGCCGCAGCCGGAAAAAATCTGCGCATAGATATGGCAGTTGGTGCGATGCACGGAAAGTCGCACCGCCTTGAGTTCGGCGATCTTCGCCCGGGTTCTGCGGGCCCTGCGCAAGCGCGCTAGCTTCTTGTCCATGTTGTCCGCCTTTACTTCTTCTTGGTTTCCTTGATTGCCACTCTTTCGTCGCTATAACGCACGCCCTTGCCCTTGTAGGGCTCCGGCGAACGATAGGCGCGGACTTCAGCGGCTACCTGACCGACCTGCTGCCGGTCGATCCCTTTGATGACGATTTCGGTTTGGGTCGGGGTCTCGCATTTGACGCCCTTGGGCATCGAATGCACCACGGGGTGAGAGAATCCCAGCGACAGATTGAGCTTGTCGCCCTGAGCCTGCGCGCGGTAACCCACGCCCACCAGCGTCAGCTTCTTCTCGAAGCCCTTGGTGACGCCCGCCACCATGTTGTTGACCAGCGCCCGCATGGTGCCCGACATGGCACCGCCATTCGGCATGCCCGGGATCGCCTTGCACATCAGCTTGTCGCCGTCGCGCTCCATCGTGACCGCAGGCAACATGAACTGCTTTAGCGTTCCAAGCGGACCCTTGATGCTGATCCGCCACGATGCACAGAACTTCGCCGCCGACATTCGAGGCGCGCGCTTTTCTGTCGGTCATCACGCCCTTGGGCGTGGAAACAATGGCGACGCCCAGGCCGTTCAGCACCCGCGGCAGATCGTCCTTGCCTTTATAGACACGCAGCCCCGGTTTCGATATGCGCTCGATGCGTTCTATCACCGGACGTCCGGAGTAGTACTTGAGCGCGATATCGAGTTCCGGCTTGCCGCCGTTCTCGCGAATTGCGAAATCATCGATATAACCTTCGTCCTTGAGAACAGCGGCGATCGCCACTTTCAGTTTGGACGAAGGCATGACAACGGCTCCCTTTTGCGCGGTCTGCGCATTACGGATGCGGGTCAGCATATCGGCGATAGGATCGGTCATACTCATAGTGATCTCTCCTGATTACCAGCTGGCCTTGGTCATGCCCGGCACTTCGCCGCGCATCACAAATTCGCGTAGCTTGTTGCGGCACAGGCCGAATTTACGGAAAACACCGCGCGGGCGACCGGTCAGCTCACAGCGATTGCGCTGGCGCGTCGGCGAGGCATTGCGCGGCAGTTGCTGCAACTTGAGTCGCGCGGTCATGCGTTGCTCGTCGGTCAATTTGACGTTGTTATAGATGGCGGCAAGCTCGGCGCGCTTGGCGGCATATTTTGCGACCATTTTCGTGCGCTTCGCTTCGCGGTTGATCAGTGAAAGTTTTGCCATG
Source organism: Pseudomonadota bacterium (assembly GCA_026399515.1). Classification (GTDB taxonomy): domain Bacteria; phylum Pseudomonadota; class Gammaproteobacteria; order Burkholderiales; family Rhodocyclaceae; genus JACRAR01. The sequence goes on from JAPLQT010000117.1 coordinate 104,832, forward strand.
TGTCCCTCAGTTCTTGAAGGGGAATTTGAATGCAGTGAGAAGCGCTTTGGCTTCCGCGTCGGTTTTTGCCGTCGTCGTGATGCTGATGTTCATTCCACGCAGCGCGTCGATCTTGTCGTACTCGATTTCGTGAAAAATGATCTGCTCCTTGACGCCGACGTTGTAATTGCCGCGGCCATCGAAACCTTTGCCGGAAATACCGCGAAAGTCGCGGATACGCGGCATGGCGACCGAAACCAGCCGATCGAGAAACTCGTACATGCGGTTGCCGCGCAGTGTCACCATGCAGCCGATGGGATAGCCTTCGCGTATCTTGAAGCCGGCAATGGCTTTTTTTGCCTTGGTGATGACCGGCTTCTGTCCGGCGATCTTGGTCATGTCGCCGACCGCGTGGTCGAGTATCTTCTTGTCGCCGATTGCCTCGCCAACGCCCATATTAAGCGTGATCTTGGTGATCCTCGGCACTTCCATGATCGAATGGTAGCCAAACTTTTCCTTCAGTTCGGCAACCACCTTGGTCTTGTAGAATTCCTGTAAGCGCGCCATGATTTTCCTTACGCCTCCAGAACTTCGCCGTTCGCCTTGAACACCCTGACTTTACGTCCGTCGTCGAGAGTCTTGAAGCCGACGCGATCCGCTTTCTGGGTGGCCGGGTTGAACAGCGCCACATTGGAAACCTGAATCGGCATCTCTTTCTCGACGATGCCGCCCTGTTGCCCTTTCATCGGATTGGGCTTGGTGTGCTTCTTGACGCGATTGACACCCTCAACCAGGACATGGTCGGCGTCTATGCGGTTCAATACCACGCCGCGCTTGCCTTTGTCCTTGCCGGTAATGACGATGACCTTATCGCCTTTGCGAATTTTATTCATGGGCTATCCTTACAGAACTTCGGGCGCCAGCGAAACGATCTTCATGAATCGCTCGGTGCGCAGCTCGCGCGTCACCGGCCCGAAGATACGGGTGCCGATCGGCTCCAGCTTGTTGTTTAGCAGCACGGCGGCGTTGTCGTCGAACTTGATCAGGGAACCATCCGCGCGACGAACGCCCTTGGCGGTGCGTACCACGACAGCGGTATACACTTCGCCTTTTTTGACCCGGCCGCGCGGCGCCACATCCTTGATGCTGACCTTGATGACATCGCCGATCCCGGCGTAGCGCCGTTTCGAACCGCCCAGCACCTTGATGCACATGACTGTACGCGCGCCGGTGTTATCGGCGACGGTCAGCTTGGTTTGCATTTGTATCATTTAATTCCCTCCAACTTAATTCGCGTAAAGCCAGGCAATCGCGATCAGTCTTGGAACCCGTACGGGTATGGCAAGAGGCGCATCGCTAGGCAATGCACCTGCGGTAAAACAAAGACGACGATTATCTTACTATCTACACGAGGATGTCAATAGTTGTCGCCCAGGAAATCTCGCGGGCGGCAACTAAAGACTCTGCTAGGCGCTCTTTTCGATGATCTGCGCGACCCGCCAGGCCTTCGTCTTGGAAATCGGCGCACATTCCTCGATCAGCACCAAATCGCCGGTTTTCGCTTCTGCGCTGTCGACGTGCGCGTGATACTTTTGGGTGCGCAACATCATCTTGCCGATCACCGGATGCTTGACCCGGCGCTCGATCAGCACGGTCACGGTCTTCTGCATCTTGTCGCTGACGACTCGCCCGGTGAGGGTACGGCGCACTTTTCCTGTCGCTTCGGTCATTTTGCGGCACCCCTTTCGCCCAGAATGGTTTTAACCCGCGCGATGTCCTTGCGCACCTTGCCGATCTGGCTGTGGTTGGTCAGTTGCTGCGTCGCCACCTGCATGCGCATGCTGAACTGGGCCCTGCGCAAATCGAGCAGTTCCTTGTCCAATTCGGCAGTGGTCTTTGCTCTCATTTCAATTGGTTTCATGATTACCTCAATTGACGCGTAACGAATGTCGTTTCAATCGGCAGTTTGGCCGCCGCGAGGCGGAACGCCTCACGCGCCAAGACTTCATCAACGCCATCCATTTCATACAACACTTTGCCCGGCTGTATCTCCGCAACCCAGTACTCGGGATTGCCTTTGCCGTTACCCATACGAACTTCCAGGGGCTTCTTGGAGATCGGCTTGTCGGGGAAAATGCGAATCCAGATGCGGCCGCCGCGCTTGATGTGGCGGGTCATGGCGCGTCGCGCCGACTCGATCTGGCGCGCCGTCAATCGGCCGCGGCCGACGGCTTTCAGTCCGTACTCGCCGAAGCTGACCTTGGCGCCTCGGGTAGCGACCCCCTTATTGCGGCCTTTTTGCTGTTTGCGGTATTTGGTGCGAGCGGGTTGCAGCATGGTTATTACTCCTTAGCGTCCTTGTCCGCAGCCACGTCCGGCTTCGCGGCAGCGGGCTTGCGCACACGCTTGACGGGGGCCTTGGCCTCGGTAGCGGCTTCTTTAGCCGGCGCTTTAGCCGGAGTCTTCTTGACGGTCTCATCGACTGTGGCTGTCTCGGGCTTGGGCTCAGCAGGCTTGCGGGCGGTACGCTTGACCACCGCCGCCGGCTTGGCATCTGCCCCTTCGACCGGGGGGGTACTGGGCGGAGCACGGCGGGTGGTGCCACGGCGCTGTTCTTCGGCGCTCGCCTCCGGCACGACCAGCGCCGCGTCATGCTTGGCAGCCATTTCACCTTTGAATACCCAGACCTTAACACCGATGATGCCGTAGGTGGTCTTCGCTTCGGAAGTGCCGTAATCGATATCCGCACGCAGAGTATGCAAGGGCACGCGGCCCTCGCGGTACCATTCGCGACGCGCAATCTCGGCGCCGTTGAGACGGCCGGAACTCATGATCTTGATACCCTGGGCACCGAGGCGCATCGCATTCTGCATCGCGCGTTTCATCGCGCGACGGAACATGATGCGTTTTTCGAGCTGCTGGGCGATCGAGTCGGCGATCAACTGGGCATCGGTCTCGGGCTTGCGGATTTCCTCGATGTTGACATGCACCTGGCCGCCGAGAATTTTCTGCAAGTCGGTCTTCAAATGCTCGATGTCCTCGCCTTTCTTGCCGATGACGACGCCGGGCCGGGCGCTGAATACGGTAATGCGCGCGTTCTTGGCCGGACGCTCGATCACCACGCGCCCCACCGAAGCGTGCGCCAGTTTTTTCTTCAGGTATTCGCGGACCTTGATGTCTTCATTCAACATCACCGGAAAGTTCTTGCTGTTGGCAAACCAGCGTGAAGACCAGTTGCGCGTGACCGCGAGGCGGAAACCGATCGGATGAATCTTCTGTCCCATAGTTTTTCCTTAGTCCCCGACGGTGACGTAGATGTGACTCGTCTGTTTGAGGATGTGATTGCCACGTCCCTTGGCGCGTGCCGTGAAACGCTTCAGCACCGCGCCCTTTTCGACATGGATGACCTTGACCTTGAGCGCATCGATGTCGGCGCCATCGTTGTGCTCGGCGTTGGCGATCGCCGACTCGAGCACTTTCTTGATGATGGTGGCGCCTTTCTTGGGCGAAAAGGCCAGGATGTTGAGCGCCTGGTCGACCGACTTGCCGCGCACCAGGTCGGCCACCAGCCGCCCCTTTTGTGCCGACAAGCGAACGCCGCGGAGAATCGCATTGGTTTCCATTGTCATTCCTTACTTCTTGACCGCGGCCTTTTTGCCGGCGGTATGACCCTTGAAGGTTCGCGTCAGGGCGAATTCGCCGAGCTTGTGCCCGACCATGTTTTCCGAGACGTAGACCGGAATATGTTGCTTGCCGTTATGCACGGCGATCGTCAGGCCGACAAGATCCGGCAGGATGGTCGAGCGGCGCGACCAGGTCTTGATCGGGCGTTTGTCGCTCGTACCGCGCAGCGCATCGACTTTTTTGAGCAAATGGGCATCGATGAACGGGCCCTTTTTAAGCGAACGTGTCATTTATCACCTCTTATTTCTTGGCCGGCGGGCAACGATCATCACGCTGGTGCGCTTGTTGCGGCGCGTGCGATAGCCTTTCGTCTTGGTGCCCCACGGACTGACCGGATGCATACCGGCTGCTGTCCTGCCTTCGCCACCGCCGTGCGGGTGGTCGACCGGGTTCATCACCACGCCGCGCACCGTCGGGCGTATGCCGCGCCAGCGGTTGGCGCCGGCCTTGCCGATGGAGCGCAGGCTGTTTTCCTCGTTGCCGACCTCGCCGATGGTGGCGCGGCACTCGACATGCACCCGGCGGATTTCGCCGGAGCGCAGACGCAACTGGGCATACACGCCTTCGCGTGCCATCAGTTGCACCGAAGTGCCTGCGGCACGGGCAATCTGGGCGCCCTTGCCGGGGATCATCTCGATGCAGTGGATGGTCGTTCCGACGGGGATATTTCGGATCGGCAGCGTATTGCCCGGCTTGATCGGCGCTTCCGCGCCGCTGATCAACTGTGCGCCGACCGCCACGCCTTTCGGGGCGATGATGTAGCGGCGCTCGCCATCCGCATAGAGCAGCAACGCCAGGTTGGCGGTACGGTTGGGGTCGTATTCGAGGCGTTCGACCTTGGCGACGATGCCATCCTTGTTGCGGCGAAAATCGACGATGCGATAATGCTGCTTGTGGCCGCCGCCCTGATGACGGACGGTGATATGGCCATGGTTGTTGCGTCCGGCCTTGCTGTGTTTCTTTTCCAGTAGCGCGGCATGCGGGCGTCCCTTGTGCAGATCGGGATTGACGATCTTGACGAGCGAACGACGGCCGGGAGATGTCGGCTTGACTTTGACGAGTGCCATTAAGCGGCCCCCCCTTCAGCGAAATTGATTTCCTGTCCGGGCTTGAGGCAGACGAAGGCTTTCTTCGCATCGCTGCGGCGCCCGTTGAAGCGGCCAAAGCGCTTGGCTTTGCCCTTCATATTGGATATTTGCACCGACTCGACCTGAACCTTGAACATCAACTCGACGGCGGCCTTGACTTCCGGCTTGGTGGCATCGGAGGCGACGAAGAAAATCACCTGCTCGTTCTTGTCGGCGATGTAAGTGGCTTTTTCGGATATTTGGGGCGCGAGCAATATTTGCAGCAGGCGTTCCTGATTGAATGTGGTCATCCCAGCATCTCCTCAAACTTGGCCACGGCGCTCTTGGTCAGCAGCACTTTGGGGAAACGGATCAGGGACAAGGGATCGGTTTCGGAAACCTCCAGCACCAGCACCCTGGGGAGATTGCGCGAGGCCAGATAAATGTTCTCTTCCAGCGCGGCGGTGACCATCAACACCGAGTCGAGACCCATGCCCTTGAGTTTCTGCGCCAGAAGCTTGGTCTTCGGCGTATCGAAGCTGAAATCCTCGATCACCACCAGGCGATCTTCACGCGCCAGTTGCGACAGGATCGCCGCCAGGCCGGCGCGGTACATCTTGCGGTTGACCTTCTGGCTGAAGTTTTCTTCCGGCGAATTCGGGAAAATCCGTCCACCGCCACGCCACAGCGGACTCGAGGTCATACCGGCACGCGCGCGGCCGGTGCCTTTCTGGCGGAACGGTTTCTTGGTGCTGTGATGAACCTGCTCACGATCCTTCTGTGCGCGGTTGCCGGAGCGGGCGTTGGCTTGATAGGCAACGACCACTTGATGCACCAGGGCCTGGTTGTAGTCGCGACCGAACAGCGCATCGGACGCGCTCATGGTGGCGGCTGGCTGGCCTTGTTCGTTGATGAGTTTGAGTTCCATTACGCCCCCTTCACTGCGGGACGGACAATCACGTCGCCGCCCTTGGAGCCCGGCACGGCGCCCTTGACCATCAGCAACTGGCGTGCCTCATCGATGCGCACCACTTCCAGGTTTTGCTGGGTCTTGCTGACGTCACCGAGGTGGCCGGCCATGCGCTTGCCGGGGAACACACGGCCCGGATCCTGGGCCATGCCGATCGAACCGGCGGAATTGTGCGACAGCGAGTTGCCGTGCGAAGCCCGGTTGGACGAAAAGTGGTACCGCTTGATCGCGCCGGTGAAACCCTTGCCGATCGAGGTACCGCTGACGTCGACCATCTGGCCGACGGTGAATATCGACACGCCGACGACATCGCCAGGCTTGAAGCCGGACAACTGTTCCTGCGTGATGCGGAATTCCCTGAGAACCACGCCGGCTTCTACGCCGGCCTTGGCAAGATGCCCCGCCGCAGCCTTGTTGACGCGGCTGGCGCGGCGCTTGCCGAAAGTCACCTGGACCGCGGCATAGCCGTCGGAGTCAGGGGTTTTGATCTGGGTCACGCGGTTGTTCGACACATCGAGCACGGTAACCGGGATGGTCGAGCCATCATCGGAAAATATGCGGGTCATGCCGACTTTGCGACCCACTAGGCCTAAAGTCATTTTTTGTTTCCTCCAGAGAGGTGCCGACTGCTATTGGTCGGCCAATCACCAAAAGTGAGGGAATTCGCGAAGAGCTTCTTCGCCAACACCCCACTCACTGCTTACTACTTACTGCAACTTAATTTCTACATCCACACCCGCCGGCAAGTCCAGCTTCATCAGGGCATCCACCGTCTTATCGGTCGGATCGATGATGTCCATCAGGCGAAGATGCGTACGGATTTCGAACTGGTCACGCGAGGTCTTGTTGACATGCGGCGAACGCAGGATATTGAAACGCTCGATGCGGGTCGGCAGGGGCACGGGGCCACGCACTACCGCACCGGTACGCTTGGCCGTATCGACGATTTCGCGAGCCGACTGATCGATCAGGCGATAGTCGAAAGCCTTGAGGCGAATGCGTATCTTCTGGTTCTGCATGTCGATTACCTTTAAAGAGCGGGGCCGCAAAAAGCCGCGGCGGAAGCGCGAAAGAGCGGAATCATACTGTGTTTTGTAGGGCAATGCAATACCATTTTGGTGGTTGTTGATGACCAAGGTGCTATTGGTGGGCTCATGACTTCCTATTGCCGGGTCTCGCCCCGGCGGGCGAGGTACTTTCTTGCTGCGCGGCAAGAACGCACCCAAAGAAACGCTCCCCCGCCGCCTCGGCGTGGCAGAGGGGAAGATCGAGTCCGGCCCACCTGTTGCTATGCGTGGGCTCAAGCCAATAGCGGACGTTGACTATGTGTTAAGAATTGGCCCATACAATTTGGATATCTTCACTCCACTTTAGTCCGACGACCTTTGCAGCTTGTCTTAGGACTCGCTGCATCAGATCGCGGGAGGACATATTCGTATCAACATACCAGCCGTTGACCAGATCTTCGCTATACCGACGCACCCATGAAGAAGACTTGAAGCCGTCAAAAAGGCCCTCGCGAGTCCGTGCTACGTAATTCCTGCTGTAGCCGCAAGCAGCCATCGCAGCAGCCATTGCGTCTCGTTGTTCGGGAAAATCCTTCCAGAGACGCCTGAGTACGGTAGTGTGCATCCGAACAGTCTTGCGACAAACGATGAACTCGCCCCGGTAAAACACTCCAGGCTGTCGTCGGGTAGTAGTCGATGAAACTACCGTCGTTGGTCTGGTGCGGTTATCGAGATGGCTGTCCAGCTTTAATCGCTTCCTCCGAAGGGTTTCAAGAAGCGTCTCGGACGCACCGATAGCTTGGTCGATTCGCTCAAGTTCAACCAGAACTTCCTCATCTTTGAGTAGCAACATCTTCATTTCCTCCGAATGCGCGCAGATAGCCAGCCTGTTGTGATCGTGGTCCCATCAGTGGAACTTTCCAACTTGTAGGCTCTTAGATAACGTTCCATTAGACTCACCGGTTGTCTTCCAAACTCTCGTTCCAGTTGCCGGATGCTTCGGTGGCTGAAATAGCGCTTGATGAAGCCGGCACCGGTGTATTCCTCCTCGCCAAATTGGTCGAGCCACTGATCAATAAGAGGTGGGATACCACGTTGCTGAGCGCGGACATTGGCATGACGGGTGTTTGCCATTTCAGTTCTCCTTTGGCGGTAGGCCAAGAAGATCAACTAGATCTTCCTGAGGCATATTCATTACGTCCCAAACGTCTTCGCTTATCGCAGTATTCAAGCTGAATAGGTTTGGACCGTTCGTTCCAAATGGGCCGTCCGCGAAACAGGCGATGGTGTAGAACTGATCCGAATTCTTAACACGAATCGCGTAGAACGGGTCGTTCAGAAACCCCCAGGCATCGTCGAGGGGTTTCCCTTCAACTCGAGTTTGTCTTTCGTACTCGATACCAAGCGCGTTGAGATGTAGGTCGCTTGCCAACAGAAAGAACAGCACCCGATTGACAAAAGAATCGCGGGGTATTTTCTTTGTCCTCAGCACCTCCGCTATGCGGTTGACCAACTTCTCGTCTAACTCAAGAGTGAGCTTTTGCCGATTTGGAAGGGGGCGGTCAAGCAGACGCTGGTAGACAGCATCCAAATTGGGAATTTCAACCTCCTTGTCGAGATTCTCAATCTCACGACCCAGCAGCGAGTTTAGGTATGAGTCGCGTTTAATATGCAACGCACGGAAATCTCGCTTGAGGGCCTTGTCGACTGCTCCCCATACTTGAATCATGATCCGCTTCTTACCAGGTTTCATTTGTGCCCTCTCACTTCCGAATCGATATGTGAATGATGGACTAGGAAAACCCATATAGCTATATGTATTTACCCATATAGTCGCGAGGCGGCTCGTATCTCCGACGGTTAGGGGCATCCACGTTTGTCAGCGTCTGTTAGGGATGTTTTAGTGGCCAGCAACGCTCATAAGGTCGGAGGTTGCTTAGGTCGATCTATGGTCCATGCCGCTATCGCGCGTGGGTGGCTCTTCTTGGTTGGAACCGGAGACTCGCGATACCAATCCGTTCCTAACTTCGGAACACAAATCAGAGCGAAGAGTTTTGAATTACAGTCCCCTCTGCCACGCCGAACGGAGGACCACCAGACCGGGGAAGTCCGGCCGCGTTGTCTGAGCCGTAGGCGAGTTTAGCGGCCGGCCGGGCTGGTGGTTTGGAGGGAGGGAAGCCGTAGGCCGGGGCGGCGGGGCGCGTTTCTTTGGGTACTTTCTTGCCGCGCAGCAAGAAAGTGCCTCGCCCGCCGGGGCGAGACCCGGCATGTATCGGCTAACGTTAGATCGCTTGTATTCTCGCCGTGGAGCAAGAAAGCAACAGATCGGCGGCATGCAACTCAGTCTGCCTGTGCCGCCTCTCGTAGCGTCTCGACAGCCCACTGGTTCAAACTTTTTCCATGCGATGCCGCGGCGATCACGGCTGCCTCATGAGCTTCAGGGTCAAGACGAAGCACAAACTTGCCAGAATAATGCTTGCGGGGATCGATGCCGCGCTGCTGACACGCTGCCAGAAAAACCCGCAGCGATGTTTTACCTTCACGGCGCAGGCCTTTAACGTCTGCCGCATAGAAATCGGCGCCGCCGTTCAAACCCAGAAACTCGCCACGGAACAAGGAAATCTCCGGATCAAAAGCAATGACGGCCTGATAGCCATCAATCGTCATCACGTTGTTCATGGTCTTACTCCATTCTCCTCAAGCCACTTTCGGATCGATGCCAGCGCGCCTTTGTCAGTGTCCGGTGAAGGGTGCGGGCGATGGAACACACGCACAACGCCGAACAGAAATACCTCAATACGTGAGCCTTCTCGCTCTGAGATCTCAGCTCCCATTTCATTGAACAGAGCTTCTACGTCGGACCAGCGTAGATTCGCCGATACGGGCCGCGCATAAATCAGTTCAATCGTGCGCTGATGTTTGCGTTTCATGGCGCAATAGTACCAATCTTTAGTATCACTTTCAAGACCGATGCGATTTTTTCCGGGGCAGGCTGTCGTTGGCTCCGGCTACCCCGGCCAAACCGCGTGGCAACCAAGATAACTCAGTGGTGGCGCCTGGCCTTGGTCATGGCGACAACGCGCTGGATCAGGTCGTCGACATAAGTAAACACCACCGGGATCACCAGCAAGCTCAAGAAAGTGGAGGTAATCAGTCCGCCGATCACCACGATCGCCATCGGGGCGCGAAAGCTCGGGTCCGTACCCAGGCCGATGGCGATCGGCAACATGCCTGCGCCCATCGCGATGGTGGTCATCACGATCGGACGCGAGCGTTTGAGGCAGGCGTCGAGCAACGCCTCCAGGCGGCCCAGCCCGTGATCGCGCCGGGCGAGTACGACGTAGTCGATCAGCAGGATGGAATTCTTGGTGGCGATGCCCATCAGCATGATCAGGCCGATCATAGACGGCATCGACAATGCCGTATGCGTGATGAACAAGGCCAGGAAGGCGCCGGGGATGGAAAGGACCAGCGCGGCCAGTATGGTGGCGGGCTGGAAGAAGTCCTTGAACAGCAGCACCAGCACGATGTAGATACACAGCACCCCGGTCGCCATGGCGAGGCTGAAGCTGGCGAACAGTTCGCCCATCGCCTCGGCGTCGCCGACCGACCGCTGGATGACGCCTGGCGGCAGTTGCTTGAGCGAGGGCAGAGCCAGCGCGCTATTCTCGACCTCGCCGAGCGGCATCTGGTTCAACTCGATCTCGAAATTGATGTTGCGCAGCCGGTCGTAGCGGTCGATCTCGGCGGGGCCGCCGGCCAGACTCAAAGTCGCCACATTGCCCAACATCACCGGCCCGTGCGCGCCCGGTATCATCAAGCGTTCGAGCAGGCCGAGATCCTGGCGCGCGCCCGGCGGCAGCTTGACCACGATCGGAATCTGACGCTGGGCGAGATTCAGCTTGGCGAGGTTCTGGTCGTAATCGCCGGCGGTGGCGATGCGCAGCACTTCGGCGATGGCCGCCGAGCTCACGCCAAGATCGGCGGCGCGCGCGAAGTCCGGGCGCACCACCAGTTCCGGCCGGACCAGGCTGGCGGTCGACGTGACGCTGCCGACACCCTGGATGGTGCGCAATTCCTTTTCGACCAGGCGGGCATGTTCGGCCAGCAACTGGCCGTTCTCGCTGGCCAGCACCAGCACGTATTTGTCGTTCGAGCCGCCGAAGCCGACCCTGACCTGGGCGCCCGGCAAGACGTCGAGCGCCGCGCGCAGTTCGCCTTCGACCTCCTGCTTCCTTTTACCGCCGCGCTCGGCGCGCGGCGTCAGGTTGATGGTCAGGGTCGCCTTGCGGACCTCGGCGGCGCCGCGCGCCACGAACGGATCGCTGCCGGCGGCGCCGCCGCCGACAGCGGTGTACACCATCTTCACGTGCGGATTCTTCTCGACCAGGGTGCGGGCCTGCTCGGCGACCGTCAGGGTCTGCTCGAAAGTGCTGCCGGGTGGCAGCGTCAGGTACACCTGGGTTTGCGACAAATCGTCGGGCGGGATGAAGCCGGTCGGCAGCAGCGGCACCAGCGCGAAGGAAGCGGCGAAGAAGACCGCCGCCGCCAGCAGGGTGAGGATGCGGTGTCGCTGGCACCAGCCGGCCCAGCCCAGATACAGCGTTACCCAGCGCGGCTGGACATAGGCCTTCCTCGGCGGCCTGAGAATATAGGCCGCCATCATGGGCGTCAACATGCGTGCCACAACCAGCGAGAAAAACACCGCGATGGCCGCCGTCCAGCCGAACTGGACGAAGAACTTGCCGGGGATCCCCGCCATAAAGGCGGTCGGAAGGAACACGGCGATCAGCGTAAACGTGGTGGCGATCACCGCCAGACCGATTTCGTCGGCGGCTTCCATGGCCGCCTGATAGGGTGTCTTGCCCATGCGCAGGTGGCGCATGATGTTCTCGATCTCGACGATGGCGTCGTCGACCAGGATGCCGACCACCAGGGACAGCGACAGCAGCGTCACGATATTGAGCGAGAAGTTCAGCGCGTACATCGCCGCGAAGGCCGGCAGGATCGAGAGCGGCAGCGCGGTGGCCGATACCAGCGTGGCGCGCCAGTCGCGCAGGAACAACCAGACGACGATCACGGCGAGAATGGCGCCCTCGATGAGCAGCGCCATCGAGCCCTCGAAATTCTCCAGTACCGGGTCGACGAAGTTGAAGGCCTCGGTGATGACGATATCCGGGTGCTCGGCCTTGAGCTGCTCCAGGGTGGCGCGCACGCCGATCGCCAGATCGACCTCGCCGGCGCCGCGGCTGCGGACAATCTCGAAGCCGACCACCGGCTTGCCGTTGAGCAGGGCCGCGGAGCGCTGTTCAGCCACGGTGTCGGAGACCGTGGCGATCTGGTCGAGGCGGACGCGGCGGCCGGCGTTGCTGCCTTCGCCCAGCACGATTTCGAGCGCGGCCAGTTCTTCGGCGGAACCGACCGTGGCGATAGTCCGCAAGGACTGTTCGATCCCGCCGATGTCGGCGCGGCCGCCCGAGGCTTCCCGCTGCATCAGGCGCAACTGGCGCGAGACATCGGCCGCGGTGGCATTCAGCGCCAGCATCCGGGCCGGGTCGAGTTCGACACTCACTTCGCGGGTGACGCCGCCGACGCGGGAGACGGCACCGACGCCGCGCACGCTGAGGATGGCCTTGGCCACGGTGTTGTCGACGAACCAGGACAAGGCTTCGTCGTCCATGCGGCTGGAGGCCACCGTATAGGTCAATATCGGCGTGCCGGCCAGGTTGACCTTGGCGATCACCGGATCGCGCAGCTCGCCCGGCAGGTCGGAACGAATACGGGAGACCGCGTCGCGCACGTCGTCCACCGCTTCCTGGGTCGGCTTTTCGAGGCGGAACTCGACGGTGACGGTGACCGTGCCGTCCTGCACCAGGGTGTAGATGTGCTTGATGCCTTGCAGGGTGGCGACCGAATTTTCAATCTTGCGCGCCACCTCGGTTTCCAACTGCGCCGGTGCCGCGCCCGGCAGAACAGCGGTAACCGTGATCATCGGCAGGTCGATGTCGGGGAACTGCTGGATCTTCATACCGTGAAAGGCCATCGTGCCGAGCAGGGTCAGCATGACGAACAGCAGAACCGCCGGAATCGGATTCCGGATCGACCAGGAGGAAACATTCATGGCCGTTTTTCCGGTACCGGCGCCGAACCTGCTACCACGCGAACGGTATCGCCGTCGGCAAGAAAAGCGGAACCGCTCGCAACCACCCGCTGGCCGGCTCCGAGGCCGCCGGTGATCTCGATGCGCTCGCCTTTGCGGCGGCCGGTGGCGACTTTCGTCTGGGTCACTTTATTCAACGCCGCCGCTTGCCCATCGATGCGAAAGACATAACTGAATCCCTCGCGCAGCAACACCGCGGATTGCGGCAGGGTCAGCGCTGGGGTCTGGCCCAGTTCGAATTCGCCGCGGGCGAACATGCCGGCGCGGACATCGCCTCCGGCCGGCGCGGACAAATCGACGTAAACCAGCCCGTTGCGAGTCTGCGGATCCAGGGTGGGCGCAACGGTGCGCACCTTGCCCGGCACAGACTGTCCATTCGGACCTATCAGCTTCGCCACGTGGCCGGGTTTGAGCCTGGCCAGCTCCGTCGCCGTGACCTCGGCCCGCCATTCGAGCCGCCCGCCGCGAATCAGGCGGAACAGTTCTTGGCCTGGCTGCGTCAGGGAGCCGGGCGTGGCGGTGCGTGCCGAAATGACTCCGTTGTCCGGCGCGACCACGCTGGTTTTCGACAATCGCAACTCCGCCGCCTGTTGCCGGGCACGGGCGGCGTCCAGACGCGCCTGCGCCGACAGTTCGGCGGTGAGGTACAGGGTGCCCTGCTGCGGGCTGAAAAAGCCCTGTGCCTGGAGCTTCCGGGCCCGCTCGCTGTTGGCGCGGGCCTCGGCCTGCATGGCTTCCAGTTCGGCAACCGCGGCCCTGGCCTCCGCCAAATCGATGGCCGCCGAGTCGCTATCGATGCGCGCCAGGACTTGGCCCTTATCCACCCTGTCGCCGACGTTGGCGCGTACCTCGGTAATGCGGAGATTGCCGATTTCAGCGCCGATCACGGCCTCCTGCCAGGCGGCGATACTGCCGTTGGCCGCCAGTGTCATCGGCCAAGTCTCCGATTGCAGCGCGGTGGCGGAAACCGTCAAGGCCGCTTTGGCGGATGCCGGCGTGGGCTTGTCGTTCGAGCCGCCGTCATTCCCCGCGCTGACCGCCGTGATGGAGAGGCAGAACGCCACGAAGGCGATCGCCGGAACGCTTGGCTTCATGACACTAAAGCCGGGTAACTTTGGTAACGCTTGAACCTTCATCGATACACCTCGAACATTTCAAAAAACAGAGCGCCGCTGAATGCGGCGCCCCGGTCTGCCATAGTCGATCCCTACTTGTTCAATTGCCGCATCGCCCTCTCCAGGCCTTCCAGGGTCAGCGGGAACATGCGCCCGCCGACGATATTGTGGATGATCTGGATCGAGTGCCGGTATTCCCATAGCCGTTCGGGCTCCGGATTGATCCACACCGCGCGGGGATATCTGTCGAGCAGGCGGGCAAGCCAGGTGGCGCCGGCTTCCTCGTTCATGTATTCGACGCTGCCGCCGGGCTGGAGTATTTCGTAGGGACTCATGGTGGCGTCGCCGACGATGATCAGCTTGTAGTCGTCGCCGTATTTATGCATCACGTCGTGAAGCGGAAAGCGTTCCGCATGGCGTCGGCGGTTGTCACGCCAGACATAGTCATAGACGCAGTTGTGGAAATAGTAGTATTCGAGGTGCTTGAATTCGGTCTTGGCGGCGGAGAACATTTCCTCGCACAGCTTGATGTGGTCGTCCATCGAACCGCCGATATCCAGGAACAACAGCACCTTGACCTTGTTGTGCCGCTCCGGCTGCATTTTCAGGTCCAGCCAGCCGGCGTTCTGAGCCGTGCCACGGATGGTGCCGTCGAGATCGAGTTCCTCCGCCGCGCCTTCGCGGGCGAAGCGGCGCAAGCGGCGCAAGGCGATCTTGATGTTGCGGGTGCCGAGCTCGACCGAGTCGTCGAGATTGCGATATTCGCGGTTCTCCCACACCTTGATGGCGGTGCGGTTGCCGGCCGATTCCCCGCCGATGCGGATGCCTTCCGGATGGTAACCGGCGTTGCCGTAGGGCGAACTGCCCCCCGTGCCTATCCATTTGCTGCCACCCTGGTGGCGCCCCTTCTGTTCTTCAAGCCGTTGCTTGAACTGTTCCATCAGCTTGTCCCATCCCAGCTTTTCCAACTTGGCTTTTTCTTCGGGCGTCAGATGCTTCTGCATCATCGCCCGCAGCCAATCCTCGGGGATCTCCGCTTCCAGGCCGGGCAGCGCCGTCACTCCCTTGAAGTAGGCACCGAAAGCCCGGTCGAACTTGTCGTAGTGGGACTCGTCCTTGACCAGGCAGGCGCGGGACAGCACATAGAAATTGTCCAGGCTGTATCCCGCCAGGCGTGCCTGCAAGGCTTCCAACAAAGTCAGGAACTCGCGCGTCGAAACGGGCAGCTTGGCTGCCTTGAGGTGGAGGAAGAAATCGATCAGCATGGTCGTTCCGATGGAGAAAGGTCACTGCGGAGAGAACACCACGACGCGGTTGCGTCCGTCCGACTTGGCGAGATACAGGGCCAAGTCGGCGCTCTGGGTCAACTGGTCGGGTGTCGCGCCATGCTGAGGGTAGGCGGCTATGCCGACCGACAGCGTCGTCTGAATGCGTTGTTCGCCCACCACCACGGTTCGCGCCTCGAAGTCCGCGCGCCATTGTTCGGCCCGCTCGCGAGCGACTTCCAGCGGCATCTTGGGCAGCAGCAATAGAAATTCTTCCCCGCCATAGCGGCACAGGACATCTTCCGCGCGGGCGCCCTCGTTCAACAATCCGCTAAAGAATTTGAGCACTTCGTCACCTGCCTGGTGGCCGTAGGTATCGTTGACTTTTTTGAAATGGTCCAGGTCGATCATCATCAGGCTGAGCGGATAAGACTCGCGCTTGGCGCGCGCCAGTTCCCGCTCGAGAGTTTCATCCAGATAGCGGCGATTATAGAGGCCGGTGAGGGAATCGCGCATCGCCTGGTCCTGGAGTTGCGCATGCAGTTGCCGGATTTCGACGATCTGCTCCTGTAGCTCGATGTTCTTTGCCACGAGGATATCCTGCGCGGCTTTTCTCTCCAGTTCTTCCCGCTGCAATATTGCGCGCGTATCGCGCAATTTCTTCCGTTGGACAAAGACGAAATTGCCGATTTGGGTTACATAGATCGACAAACCGACCAGGCACCACGCGGTTACCGGCAGATCGGTCTGCGGTGAAAACTTGAATCCGGCGACGAGTATCCAGCTCACTGCGCCCGCCGAAAAATACAGCGTCGATCTCACCGCGCCGCGCCAGCCACCGATGATGGCATTGTTGAGCGTCGCTCCGAGCAATAGCGTGTAAGTGATCGAAACAGGGAAGTCAAGCACGGCCGACCAGACACCGAACAATACACAATCGAACAACAGGTTCGTCAGTTCGGCTTTCCGTGGGTCAATGGCACTCCGCGCACGCAGGAAAACCAGGTAGGGATAGGCGAAAAATTGCAGCACCAGCAGCCCCCATGCGATTGCGCCATATCCCCTGCCCCACATGTGCATGCCGATGGCGATCATCAGCGCGGTCAAGGTAACCCAGCGCACCTTGAAATGGGCTTCGACCAACCATTGTTGCCTTGACTGTTTCAGCATGTCTGGCAGGGAAGTGGCGATGTCGTGTCTCGCTCGTGCAACATCCGGCCTGCGGCATCAGCGGTTATGTTTCGCCATGAATACCAGGCGCTCGAACAGGTGCACGTCCTGCTCGTTCTTGAGCAGCGCTCCATGTAATGGCGGAACTGCGACCTTGTTGTCTTTGGAGCGCAAGGCCTCGGGCGGAATCTCCTCGGCAAGCAGTAGTTTGAGCCAGTCCAGCAGTTCCGAAGTCGAAGGTTTCTTCTTCAGTCCGGGTATCTCGCGCAGTTCGAAGAATACTTCCAGAGCCTCTTTCAACAACGACTTCTTCAGACCAGGGTAGTGGACGTCGACGATGTTCTGCATGGTCTCCTTGTCGGGAAACTTGATGTAATGGAAGAAGCAGCGGCGCAGGAAAGCGTCCGGAAGCTCCTTCTCGTTGTTGGAGGTGATGAAGACGATGGGGCGATGTTTCGCCTTGACCAGTTGCTGGGTTTCGTACACGTAGAACTCCATGCGATCCAGTTCGCGCAACAGATCGTTGGGAAACTCGATATCGGCCTTGTCGATCTCGTCGATCAGGATCACCGTCGGCCGGTCGGCTTCGAGCGCCTGCCACAGCACGCCCTTGACGATGTAGTTGGCGATATCGCGAACCCGCTCGCCGTCCGCGCCACCGAGTTGCGAATCGCGGAGGCGCGAAACGGCGTCGTATTCATAAAGACCCTGCTGGGCCTTGGTGGTGGACTTGATGTGCCACTGCAACAACGGTGCGCCGAGCGCGTTGGCGACTTCCTCGGCCAGCATGGTCTTGCCGGTGCCCGGCTCCCCTTTGATCAGCAGAGGCCGTTGCAGGGTGATGGCGGCATTGACCGCCAACATCAGGTCGGGGGTGGCGACATAGGTGGAGCTGCCTTGGAAACGCATGAGACGATCCTCGAAAGGTTAATAGGGCAATTGTATCGGGTTGGGCGCTCTTAGCTCTTAATCCGACGGCGCAGGCAATCGAGATAAGCGACGCCGTCGGGCGGTGCCTGGTCGCGCTGGGCGCGCCAGACGGTCTCGCCGAGGCATTCGAGAACTTCATGGAGCGCCGGGTGGCGGTCGCCATGGCGCGCCAGCAAAGCCTCGAAGATGGCGCGCAATCCGGGTGGCTGGTCGATGGAAAGTTGTTCTTCGACGGCCAAATGCAGCGACAGATGCAGGAAAGGATTGGCCTCTCCTCCCTCCGGAATCCAGTCGCGCGCCAATGCTTCTTCGCCGCCGCCGAGCACGGCATGATATTCAGGGTGGATGCGGACGAGGTCGGCCGCCAGGTGTTCCAGCGGAGTGATCGGCAAGCCTTGTTGCTGTTTGCGCCAGGCCTCGATGAAGAAGCGCCTGGACTGGTCGCGGGTTGGATTAAACATCGGTTCTTTCGGGAAATTCGCACACGCCTCGAATGATACAGCGCTGGCAGTCGGGCTTGCGCGCCTTGCATACATAGCGTCCATGCAGGATCAGCCAATGGTGGGCATGCTGGCGGTATTCGGCGGGAACGGCTTTTTGCAGTTTATCTTCGACCGTCCGGACATCCTTGCCCGGCGCCAGCCCGGTGCGATTGGCGAGGCGGAAGATGTGCGTGTCCACGGCGATGACGGGTTCGTGGAAAATGGTGTTGAGGATGACATTCGCCGTTTTCCGCCCGACCCCGGGCAGGGCCTCGAGCGCGTCGCGGTCATGCGGGACCTCGCCGTCATGGCGTTGCATCAGCAGATTCGCCATCGCCACGACATGCCTGGCCTTGGTCGGATAGAGGCCGATGCTCTTGATGTAGCCGGACAGCTCTCGCTCGCCGAGGGCGGCAATCAGCGCGGGGGTCGGCGCGACGCGAAACAACTCGCGCGTTGCCAGATTGACGCCTTTGTCGGTCGCTTGCGCCGAAAGGATCACCGCCACCAGCAATTGGAAGGGCGTCGCGTATTCAAGCTCGGTGGTCGGATGCGGATCGGCCGCGGCAAGACGCTCGAACAGGGCGCGGACTTTTTTCGGGTTCATGGAATCACCTGGCGTTGAGCTGCCGCGCGCGGGCGATGGCGGCGGCGATCAGTGCCTGCCGGGTGTCCGCCGCGGCGTTCGATAGTCGGGCCGCCGCCTTGGCGGCCAAACGTTCGGCCTTCTCGCGCTGATCGCGCGCGCCGCGCAACAGATGAAACTCGTGGCGCTGACGCGCTCTTTCAGCGGCGGCTTGAGGGTCTTCGATACGATCAAGCAACGGCAACATGTCGATGCAATCCACCGGACAGGGAGGGAGACACAATTCGCAACCGGTACACCATGCAGTGACGATGGTGTGCATCTGCTTCGCGGCACCGATGATCGCATCGACCGGGCAGGCCTGGATGCACAAGGTGCAACCGATGCAGGCGATTTCATCGATGAAGGCGGTGGCCGGTGGTTTCTTGATGCCGTGGATGGCCTCGATGCAGACGGCCAGCGGATCATTCGCAGTATCGGACATGGGTTGCCGGGCAAAGTCGATTACGCCGCTTTGTCACGCGTCGCCATGATGCATTCGCGCACCAGTTCCGGACCGCGATAGATCAAGCCGCTGTAGAGCTGCACCAGTTGCGCCCCGGCGGCGAGCTTGGCTTGCGCTTTGGCACCGTCGACGATGCCGCCGACGGCGATAATCGGCAGCTCGTTGGCCAACGCTCTGGCCAGCGCGGCGACAACCGCCGTGGATTGTTCGAACAGCGGCGCCCCGGAAAGCCCGCCTGTTTCCTGGGCGTGCGGGCTTCCGGCGACCGCGGCGCGATCCAGGGTGGTATTGGTGGCGATCACCGCGTCGATGCGATGGCGGCGCAGCGCGGCTGCGATGCCGGCGATCTGGTCGGCGTCCAGATCGGGCGCGATCTTCAAGGCCAGCGGCACATAACGTCCGTGCTTCTCGGCAAGTTCGCCCTGGCGCGACTTCAAGGCGCCGAGCAGTGCATCGAGTTCGGCATCGCCCTGCAATTGGCGCAGGTTGCGGGTATTGGGCGAGGAGATATTGACCGTGACATAGCTGGCCAGCGGATACACCTGGTCGAGACAGGCGAGGTAGTCCTCGGCCGCGCGCTCGATCGGCGTATCGGCGTTCTTGCCGATATTGATGCCGAGCATGCCCCGGTATTTCGCCGCGCGCACATTCGCCAGCAAGGTGGCGACGCCGTGGTTGTTGAAGCCCATACGGTTGATCAGCGCCTCCCGCTCCGGCAGCCGGAACAGTCGCGGCTTGGGGTTGCCCGGTTGCGGGCGCGGCGTGACCGTGCCGATTTCCAGGAAACCGAAGCCTAGTTTGGCGAGGCCGTCGATGGCCTCGCCGTTCTTGTCCAGCCCAGCGGCCAGTCCGACCCGGTTGGGAAAGTCCAGGCCCATCACCCGCACCGGCTTCTGCATCGTGTTCGGCGTTCGCGGCAGCAGGCAAGCGAAACGCTGTAGGCCGGCGATGGTCAGATCGTGGGCGGTTTCAGCATCCAGGCCGAACAGCAGGGGGCGGATCAGCGAATAAGGCAGCATGCCGCAATTCTATCAGCCTGTCGCATTTTCCCCGGGGCGAACGGGCAAGCGACAGGGCGAGTTGCGAAGTTGCGGCGTCATTACCTGCATGGGTCTGTGCCGATGCCGATAAACTCGCTAAAATCGCCGCTTACCCGTATCCCATCGAGGAAGCAGAACATGTCGAACGTGCTCCGATTCAACACATCCCGTGCGCGCCGGTTCGCCGTGGCAAGCCTGACCACGCTGACCGCCGCAACGGCTCTGGCCATGGGCAGCCGCCCCAAGGCCGATGATGAAGCCACCGCCGCTCGGATCCAGCCGGTCGCGCGCGTCGAAATGGCTGGCAGCGCGGGCGCAGCAAAAGGCTCCAGAAGCGGCGAGGAGATCGTCAATGGCACCTGTGGCGCCTGCCATGTCGCCGGTGTCGCCGGCGCGCCCAAGATCGGCGACAAGGCTGCCTGGGGGCCGCGCCTGGCGCAGGGTCTCGACGGCCTGGTGAAATCCGCGACGGCCGGCAAGAATGCCATGCCGCCGAAAGGCGGGGCCGATGTCACCCCGGTCGAACTGGCCCGCGCGATCGCGTTCATGACAAATAAATCGGGCGCCAGCTTCAAGGAACCCGCGGAGAAAAAATAAATGCGCTGTCCTCGTGGCCTTGACTAACTATCCAAAGTGGCGTACGAAACATCATTCACGACGATGCCGTGTGAAATTCCGGCCAATCAAGCGGAGCGTTTCCTCATGAGCCACACCCAGAAACTGATTGCTGATCTGTTGGTCCTTGCCACGATAAGCCTGATGTCGTCTCTCGGTTTTGCGGCGGCGGCCAGCGTCTGCTCGATGACCGTCAACCCGGCGATCTCGGCGGGCTACGCCCACACCCTGGCGATTAAGTCCGATGGCAGCCTGGGCGCATGGGGCAAGAACAATGCGGGTCAACTGGGTGACGGCACGAGCGCCGATAGCCATGTGCCGAAGCAAATCGGCACCGGCTACACCGCGATCGCGGGAGGGAAAGCGCCGGAAACTGGCTTTACCGTGGCGATCAAGTCCGACGGCAGCCTCTGGGCGTGGGGCGACAACACCTATGGGCAACTGGGCACCGGCACCAACACCGCGACCCTGACTCCCGTGCAGGTCGGCGCCGCGACCGGTTATGCCTCGGTCACGGCCGGGTACTTCCACAGCGTTGCCCTCAAGTCGGACGGTACTCTATGGGCATGGGGCAGGAACGATCACGGGCAACTGGGCGACGGCACCACCGTCGATCGCCTAGTTCCCACGCAAATCGGGACTGGCACCACCTACAAGGCGATTGCGGCGGGGGAATCCCACACGCTTGCGTTGAAATCGGATGGCAGCCTGTGGGTCTGGGGAAGAAACGATTTCGGACAACTGGGCGACGGCAGCACCACGGACAGCCTGGCTCCCAAGCAAATAGGCACCGGCTACAGCGTGATTGCGGCCGGCAAGTACTACACCGTTGCCATCAAAACCAACGGCAGCCTATGGGCATGGGGGGACAACGGAGCCGGCCAGCTCGGCGACGGCACCACCAGCGTGGGTAGATCCTCCCCCGGGCAGGTCGGCACGGGCACAAGCTACACAGCGATTGCGGCCGGGTTTGGACACACGGTTGCCCTGACGGGTAGCGGCGACCTGTGGGCGTGGGGGAATAACCTGTACGGTTCGCTCGGCGATGGCGGTATCGTCGAAAGCCTGGTCCCCAAGCTGGTCGGCTCCGGATACACCGCGGTTGCCGCCGGGAACTACCACACCGTCGCCCTCAAGACCGACGGCAGCCTGTGGGCCTGGGGCGACAATGGATTTGGCGAGGTTGGGGACGGCACCACCACCTCGCCCGTGACGTCGCCAAAGAAGATCATCACCAGCGGATTCTCCGCGCCGGATTTCACCGCGCCCACCTCGCCCGCCGGGTTCACGGCAAAACAGGCAGGCGCCGGCGCGGATTTGGCCTGGACCGCATCCACTGACAACGTCGGCGTGAAGGGTTACTTCGTCTATCGCAACGGCGTGTTGGTCGGAAGCCCGGCCACAGCGAACTACAAGGACTCAGGTCTGGCGGCCTCCTCCACCTATACCTACACACTGGCGGCATTCGACGCATCCTGCAATATTTCGTCGACCGTTTCCACGACCTTGACGACTTCCTCGGACATCCAGGTTCCGATGGTGCCTGCCGGCCTGAAAGCCGTGCCGAACGCAACCTCGGCCGGCGTCGACCTGACCTGGACGGCAGCGCTCGACGACGTGGGCGTGACGTCGTACCAAGTCTATCGCGGCGGCACCCTGCTGCCTTCCCAAGGCCAGGGGGCTGTCACCAGCTACACGGATAACAGCACAAGCCTGATCGCCTCCACCGCATACAGCTACTCCGTGGCGGCATGCGACGCAGCCGGTTACTGCTCTGCGCCCAGCAGCCCGGTGTCGGTCATCACTCCGCAAAAGCTGTCTGCGAGCGCCAACGCCATCACCAATTTGACTGCCCTGCCGAAAAGTACCAGTAGCGTCGATTTAAGCTGGGCGGCTTCGACCGCGGCGGCGACATACAACGTCTATCGCAACGGGGTGCTGGTGGGAAGTTCATCGACGACGAATTACACCGACACCGGCCTGATCGCCTCATCTTCCTATAGCTACGCCGTCGCGGCCTGCGACGGGGCGGGCAACTGCTCGACCCAGAGTACGCCGGTGTCGGCCATCACCTTGCAGCTTGGGGCAACGGATAGCAGCCAACTGCTATCCGATTGTCTGTTCAACTGGGCGGAGTCGAATGCCTCGTCGTACTTCGCCCCCAGCGGATCTCCGTCGCATAGCGACGGACCCTACTACTGGCGAGCCTATTCCCAGACGAACGCCTATCTGGCTGTTTCGGCCGGCAAACTTTATTACCTGGGTCCGGCGTCAAACAATGCCGTTCTTGATCTCGGTGCGGTATCGACGTGGTATTCCACTGCAGGGTGCCAATAAGCATCAGGCACCGCCCAGCATTTCCCTGAAGCGCGCCAGCTTGGCCCGGCCGGCAGCCTTGTCGGGCGGCGTCGCGGTCTTGCCGCCGGATATTTTCAGATCGTCGCCGCCGGGGTTCATTTCGACGATGAAGCGTGACGGCTCGCAGTTGCGCCATTCCTTACCCAGCTTGCGCCGCTCGCACCAGCTCAAGTGCAGGCTGCGCTCGGCGCGCGTGATGCCGACATACATCAGGCGCCGTTCTTCCTCGATGCGGCCTTCCTCTTCCGCGTCGCGGTGCGGCAGGATGCCCTCCTCCACGCCGACCAGGAACACGTGCTTGAACTCCAGGCCCTTGGCCGCATGCAAGGTGGCGAGCTGGACCGTATCACCCGCCGTGTCGTTCTTCTCCAGCATCGATATCAGGGCCACCGTCTGCGTGAGTTCGAGCAGGTTCTTGCCTTCCTCTTCTCCTTTCCTGCTCAGCCAGTCGACGCAGTCGCGCACATTAGCCCACTTGGTCTCGGCTTCGCGCGCTTCGCAGGACTCGAACAACCAGCTTTCATAGCCGATGGCCTTGACCAGGTCTTCCAGCACCTGCCCGGCCGGCTCGCGTGCCGCGCGACTTTCCATGCGATTGATGAACTGGCCGAACTCCCGCACAGCCTGTAGCTGCTTGGCATTGACGTGGCTCGCCGCGCCGGCCTCGAAAGCCGCCGCGAACAGGCTGGCGTGGCGCTGCCCGGCATAAGCACCGAGCGCCTCCAGGGTGGCACCACCGATGCCGCGCTTGGGTGTCGTCACGGCGCGGATGAAGGCCGGATCGTCGTCGCCGTTGCTGATCAGGCGGAGGTAGGCGATGAGATCCTTGATCTCGGCACGATCGAAATAGGACTGTCCGCCCGACAGCACATAGGGAATCCGGTGGTTGCGCAACTGCTGCTCGAAGGCCCGCGCCTGGTGATTGCCGCGGTAGAGGATGGCGTAGTCGCGGAACTGGCCACGATGATCGAACTTGTGCGCCATCAGCTTCATCGCCACTAGTTCCGCCTCATGCTCGCCGTCGCGGCAGGCGCTGCCCTGTATGGCATCGCCATGGCCGTGGTCCGACCAGAGACGTTTCTCGAAGAGCTTCGGGTTGTGGCTGATGAGGCTGTTGGCGGCCTTGAGGATGCGCGTGGTGGAACGGTAATTCTGCTCCAGCTTGATGACTTTCAGTCGCGGAAAATCGCGCTGCAAGGCGTTCAGGTTTTCCACATCGGCGCCGCGCCAGGCGTAGATCGACTGGTCGTCGTCGCCGACCGCGGTAAACGATGCTCGCGTTCCGGCCAGCAGTTGGAGCAAGCGGTACTGGCAGCGGTTGGTGTCCTGGTATTCGTCCACCAGCAGGTGGCGCAGGCGCCCCTGCCAGCGCATCAACACTTCGGCTTCGGTCTCCAGGAGTTGTGCCGGCAGGCGGATCAGGTCGTCGAAGTCCACTGCCTGGTAAGCGTGCAAGCTGCGATCGTATTCCGCATAGAGCCGGGCAGCGGCCATTTCCAGCGGTTCCTGCGCCGTGGCAAGCGCCTGCTCCGGCCCGGCCAGGTTGTTCTTCCACATCGAGATACGGCCCTGCACGGCACGGATGCGCGCCTTGTCGGGATTGCCCAGCAGCTCGGCGATGATGGCGGCGCTGTCGCTGGCATCGAAGATCGAGAAGGCCGGTTTGAGGCCGCAGATTCTGGCTTCCTGGCGCAGGATGCGCGCGCCCAAGGCGTGGAAGGTACTCAGCGTCAAGCCTTGCAGCGGCCGTCCCGGCAACAGCGTGGCAACGCGTTCCTGCATCTCACGCGCCGCCTTGTTGGTGAACGTGATGGCGGCGATGTGGGCGGGTTGAACCTGGCATTCCTCGACCAGGTAGGCGATCTTGTGGGTGATCACCCGGGTCTTGCCGCTGCCCGCGCCGGCCAGCACCAGCAAGGGGCCGTCGAGATAGCGGATGGCCTCGCGCTGCGGTGGATTGAGTCCCTGCATGATTAACCGAATAGTGAAACCGGCGATGGGCCGAAAACCACCCCGGGCGTAACTTTGGGCGCCGGCGGATTCGCGCTACGGACTACTTCAAACGCCCGCGGACCGGCTTGACCAGGCTGGGATCGCCGATTTTGATTGAACCCTTGTTGCCTTTCAGATTGCCACATTCGCATTCGGCCGGGGTATACGGTACTGAACTGACGACGCTCTTGCATTTGGTGCATTCGTAGAACACGTCGCCGCCGGACGGCAGCGCCGCACCGACAACCAGTTCCAAGGCTTCGAATTTGTAGATCTTGCGCAGATCGAGTTTCATGCGGCTTGCCTCACAGTATTTATCGATTACATCGTCAGGCTGGGCCGACACGCTGGCGGGGTAGGTCGTGGATGTTGCGATGCTTCCATTTTCTCACAGAAGTCAGTGGCATCAACCGACGGCCTTCTTCTGGATCAACTCGATCTTGTAACCATCCGGATCCTGGACGAAAGCGATCACCGTCGTGCCGTGCTTCATGGGTCCGGCCTCGCGGGTAACCGAACCGCCGCGACGCTTGATTTCGGCGCAGGCGGCATAGGCGTCCTCGACTTCCAGGGCGACATGTCCATAGCCGGTGCCGATCTCGTAGCGCTCCACACTCCAGTTATAGGTCAATTCCAGCACGGCGCCATCACGCTCGTCCTGAAAACCGACAAAGGCCAGGGTAAACTTGCCGTCGGGATAATCCGAGCGGCGCAGCAGGCGCATGCCCAGCACCTCGGTGTAGAAAGCCAGCGACTTGTCCAGATCGCCGACGCGCAACATGGTATGCAGAATTCTCATGGCGGTTCCCAGGTTATCGTGAAATGTGGTTCCGAAGCGCCCCGCAACCCACGAGCGTAGCGAGCAATTTGTAGCCCCCGTCCGGGCGGGGGTTGGGGGTGGGGGCGTGGCCCAAGGCCACTTCCTTCGGGGCGTAGATACTGTCTTTGAGCAATTTCATGGCACGGGGGTGGTCTGACGACGATGCGAGTTAGATGATTGGAATATCAGCCGCGCGTGCCTTGAGTTCGCGGCGGGCGTCTTGCCAGTCGGGATAAATGCTCTCCACCACGGCCCAGAAACGCGGACTGTGGTTCATCTCGACCAGATGTGCCAGTTCGTGGGCCACCACATAATCGATCAGCGGCAGCGGCAAATGGATCAGCCGCCAGTTGAGGCGTATGCCGCTCCTGGCGCTGCAACTGCCCCAGCGGGTGCGCGCGTTCGACAGGCCCAGCGCGGGAGCCGGCCGCCCCAGAGCGTTCGCATACATGTCGAGACGTTCGCCGAACACGATCATGGCTCTGCGTTGCAGGGCGCGCCGCGCCAGCGCATCGCAATCGGCATCGGCGCGCGCCTCCAGCCATAGCTCCGCATCCTGCCAACGAATGCGGTTCGCGCCGGGAACCACGCGGACGGAAATTTCCGCGCCGAGCAAGGGCAGGCAAACGCCGTCGCGGACCGCGATATGACGCCGGGCATGGCTGCCGGTGTATTCGGCGAGTTTCTTGTGCACCCAGACTGCGTGGCTCTTGAGGAAAGCCTCGACCTCCGACACCGTGATCCGCAGCGGCGCGCCGACAGTCAGGCCGCGTTCGTCTATGGTCATGGTCAGCCTCCGCCGGGGTGCCTGCTTGAGCGTATAGGCGACGATCTGGGTACCGAGCAGCAGATGGCGCTGCTTGGGCGCTTGGGTTGGAGGCGCCGCCGGCTGGCGGAACAGTGAAAGCTGCTCGAACAGCGCCTTGATCATGCCGTTTGCATTTCCCAGAAATCCGCCGTGGCATGTTGTCGGGGCAGCGCGGCAAGCGCCTGGCCGACCACCTGATCGATCACGCCGGGCGGCTGTTCGACGAGGCGCCAGTTGAAACGCAGCGAACCGTCGGCATGTTGGGAAACCCAGCCGCCGCGCGTCGAGAAAGACAGCGCCCAGCGCGGCGCGGCATGCCCGAAACGTAAGGCCTGGCGCTCCACGCTCGCGCCGATCAGGCGCTTCGCTTCACGGCGCATCCAGGCTTCGACGCCGTCCTGGATCTGTCGCGGCGTGGCCGCAGGCGGTAGCGGCAAATGCAAGGCATCGGCTTCTAGCACGGGATCCTGGCGGTCGGTATCGAGTCGCAGGATCAGGTGACTACCGAGATATGCCAGTCCGGCGCCGTCACGCCAGCGCATGGCCGGGTCGGGCGGCGCGGACTCAAGCCGCAGGCTGAGTTGCGGGCTGCGCGGCTTCACGGATCGTTTTGGCCCAAGTCATCACAATGAGGTATCGTAACTTATCGGAGTTCCCTGTATCGGGGATATACAAGGGGGCTTGCCCCCTTGTTCCGATTCGGGGGATAAACAAGGGGGGCTCTCCCCTTGTTCGTGCACTACTTGTTATTGCAGCTTCACGAAGCTACCCCGTGTGGAACCAACTCAGCAGGCTGCCCATAAAGATGCGGACTGATGCGGGCCATTTCGGCTTCCATCCAGGCTTCTGCTCGGGCGTTCACCTCTTCGGCGGTTAGTCCGGTCGGGTCTATGGCTGGACCGATGCTGACGGTGACCGTGCCGGGCCGCTTGAAGAAGGCATTGCGGCCCCACACCTCCCCCGAGTTGAGCGCCACCGGCAGCACCGGCGCACCGGCCTCCACCCCGAGATGCGCGCCGCCGACCTTGTAGCGGCGATGATGTCCCGGCGCCACCCGGGTGCCCTCCGGAAATATGATCACGGGATAGCCTTGGGAAAGGCGCAGGCGTCCCTGGTCGACCAGTTGCTTGATGGCATTCTTGCCTGCGCCACGATCGATCGAGATCATCGGGATCACCGCCAGGGCCCAGCCGAAGAAAGGCAGTTGCCACTTGATCTCCTGCTTCCAGACGAACAGCCCGAGCGGAAACACTTCCTGCAACACCACCGTCTCCCAGGCCGACTGGTGCTTGCTGAGGATCACGGCGGGACGCGCCGGAATATTTTCGCGGCCCAGCACCCGGTAGTCGATACGCAGCAGATGCTTGATCAGCCAGATCGTCATGAACACCCATGGCACGGCGGTATAGCGGCGGGCGCGATGCGGCAGCGGAAAGCAGAAGATCATGAACAACGCATAGGGCGGCGTGACGATCAGCAGCACCAGCATGTACAGGATGGAGCGCAGATAACTCATCGCCGCGGGCTACTCCGTGAGGTGCGCGACGGCACCGGCAAGATCGGGGAAAACCAGGGTCTGCGGCGGCAAGTCCGGATGACCGGCGGTCTTGGCGCCCTTGCCGGTCAGCACCAGGATCGGCAAAGCCTCCACCGCCGCGGCGGCCTGCAAGTCACGCAGGGAGTCGCCCACCAGCGGCACACCCTCGAGCTCGATGTTATAGCGCATGGCGATCTCCTGCAGCATGCCGGGCTTGGGCTTGCGGCAATCGCAGCGATCGGCATCGGTATGCGGGCAGAAGAACACCGCGTCGATGCGCGCGCCAAGCTGCGCCGCGGCCTTCAGCATCTTGTCGTGGATGGCGTTGAGCATGTCCATGCCGAACAGGCCGCGGCCGATGCCCGACTGGTTGGTGGATACCACCACTCGATAACCCTTCTGGTTGAGCCGGGCGATGGCGGAGAGGCTGCCGGGTATCGGCTTCCACTCCTCCGGCGACTTGATGTACTGGTCGGAGTCGAAATTGATGACGCCGTCGCGATCGAGGATGACGAGCTTCATGTCGAGAGCTTCGAGAGGTCCGCAATGCGATTCATCGACGCATGCAACGCCATCAGGAGGCGGAGACGGTTTGTGCGCAGGTCGGCGTCTTCGACGTTCACCATAACCTGATCGAAGAAACTGTCCACCGGCACCTTGAGCGCGGCTAGAGACAGCAGATGAGCGGTGTAGTCGCCGGCATCGAAGGCGGTATTGGCTGTTTTCGAAACCGACCGGAGTGCATCGAGGAAGTCCTTCTCTGCGGGCTCGCGCAGCAAGTCTGCCAAGATGTCTCCTTCGGGAATCGTCTGGCTCTTCTTCAGGATGTTGCCGACGCGCTTATTGGCTGCGGCAAGACTTGCGGCCTCGGGCAACGCGGCGAAGGCTCGTACCGCCGCCAACCGCTTGGGGATGTCGCCGAGTCGCTGCGGGCGCAGGCTGACCACGGCATCGACTTCCTGGGGCGAATAGCCTTGGTCACGCAGGCTGCCGGCGAGGCGCTCGTAGATGAAGTCGGCTGGGGAATTTTCCGGGTTGACACGTCCTTTGCCCACATTTGCTGTCCGGTATCCGAATTCAAACGGAACGTTATCATCGGAGACCGAATCCAGTGCCGGATTGAACGCGGCGGAAGCTATCGTCAATAGGCCGTTTAACGGGAGATCAATCTGATTTTCGCTCAGCATCCGAACCACGCCCAGTGCGTGGCGGCGCAGCGCGAACGGATCCTTGTCACCGGTTGGAGTCTGGCCAATGCCGAACAGGCCAACGAGCGTCTCCAGCTTGTCGGCCAGAGCGACGACCAGGCCGACGCGGCCGCGTGGCAAGCTGTCGCCGGCGAAGCGCGGTTTGTAGTGATCTTCGATGGCGTCGGCGATGTCGGTCGACAGGCCGTCGTGCAGCGCATAGTAACGGCCCATGATGCCCTGTAGCTCGGGGAATTCGCCGACCATATCGGTCAGAAGATCGGCTTTGGCCAGCCGGGCAGCGGTGGCGGCGTCCTCCGCGAGACTATCGCCACCCAGCCGCTTGCCAATGGCGTGGGCAATGAAACGGACACGCTCCATTCGATGAAACATGGATGCATGGCCTTCAAACGCGTTGAGATAGGTAACCTTGCCAAGACCCGCAACACGATCTTCAAGTTTCCTCTTGCGGTCCTGGTCGAAGAAAAATTTTGCATCGGCCAGGCGCGGGCGCACCACGCGCTCGTTGCCGCCGATCACCGCACTCGGGTCGGTGGGACGAATGTTGCTGACGATGAGGAACTTGTTGGTCAGCTTGCCCGCGCCGTCGAGCAGCGGGAAATACTTCTGGTTAGCCTTCATGGTGAGGATCAGGCATTCCTGCGGCACCTCCAGGAATGCCTCCTCGAATTGGCCGATCAGCACGTTGGGACGTTCCACCAGCGCCGTCACTTCGTCGAGCAGGGCCTCGTCGGCGATCGGCTTACCGCCGGCCTTCGCGGCAGCGGCTTCGAGCTGGCGCTCGATCTCCGCGCGGCGCCCGGCGAAGCTGGCAATAACCGCGCCTTCCGCTTCGAGTTGCTGCGCATAGCTGTCGGCGTCATTGAGCACGACGGGATCGACGCTGGCCTCGAAACGATGACCATGAGTGTTGCGGCCCGCTTGCAGACCGAGCACCGAGATCGGCACCACGTCGGCACCGTGCAGAGACACCAGTCCATGCACGGGGCGCACGAAGTTCACCGTGCTCCATCCGTCGGCGAGTTGGTAGGTCATGACCTTGGGAATCGGCAGGTTTGACAACGATGCGAGTACGACATCTTCTAGAACGAAAGAAAGTTCCTTACCCGGAGCGACTCGTTCGAGAAATGTGAACTCTTTGCCGTCCTCGAACGCCCTTGCCACATCCTGCAGCGTGGCTTCTTCCCTGTCGAGGCGCTTCTGCAATGCAGCGGAAGGATGGCCTTTCTCATCGAAAGCAATGTTGGTAGGAATGAGTTTTTTGCGTACTGGAACATCTGGGCATTTCGCCCGCACTCCGCTAACGTGAACTGCAAGTCGCCGTGGCGATGCAAAGGATGTGGCAATGCTATCGGGCGTCAGGAAATCGAGCCGGCGCAGTTGTGCGGCAATGTCGTTTGCAAACGCTTCGCCAAGTTTCTTCAGCGCCTTCGGCGGCAGTTCCTCGACGAACAATTCGACCAGCAGATTCTTAGTGTCGCTCATGCGGCCTTCTTCGCTTTGAGTTGGGCAAGGACTTCCTCGGCATGCGCCCGCGGCGCCATCGGAAAGCCCAGCCGCGCGCGGCTGTCGAGATAGCTCTGCGCCACGGCTCGGGCCAGGTTGCGGATGCGACCGATATAGGCAGCACGCTCGGTGACCGAGATGGCGCCGCGCGCATCGAGCAGGTTGAAGGTGTGCGCGGCCTTCAGCACCTGCTCGTAGGCCGGCAGCGCCAGCGCGTTCTCCATCAGGTGCTTGGCCTGCCTTTCGTAGGCACCGAAGGCGCCGAGCAGGAAGTCCACGTCACTGTGCTCGAAGTTGTAGGTCGACTGCTCGACCTCGTTCTGGTGATAGACATCGCGGTAAGTGAGTCCTTCCGTCCAGGTCAGGTCGAAGACGTTTTCCACTCCTTGTAGATACATCGCCAGGCGCTCCAGACCATAGGTGATCTCGCCGGTGATGGGTTTGCAGTCGATGCCGCCGACCTGCTGGAAGTAGGTGAACTGGGTCACCTCCATGCCGTTCAGCCATACTTCCCAGCCCAGTCCCCAGGCGCCCAGGGTGGGGTTCTCCCAATCGTCCTCGACGAAGCGGATGTCGTTCTGCTTGAGATCGAAGCCCAACGCCTCCAGGGAACCCAGATAGAGTTCGAGGATGTCCGATGGCGCCGGCTTCAACACCACCTGGTACTGGTAATAGTGCTGGAGCCGGTTGGGATTCGCCGGTTGGGATTCTCGCCGTAGCGGCCGTCCTTGGGACGCCGCGACGGCTGGACGTAGCCGGCTCTCCATGGCTCGGGGCCGATCGCGCGCAGGAAAGTGGCGGTGTGGCTGGTGCCCGCGCCCACTTCCATGTCGTACGGCTGGAGCAGCGCACAGCCCCGCTCGCTCCAGTATTGCTGGAGGCAGAGGATGATTTCCTGAAAGCTTGGCCCATGGCCAAGCTTCGGTGCAGACTCATGCCTGCTTGCAGGCGTGACGTCGGAGCCAAAGGTCGGGGTGCTGCGGGTCATCAGGAATCCCTGCCAAATCGCGAAAGTGCGATTTTACAGGGAAACCACCGGTTCACTCCAACTCGGTAGTCCGCACGCCTTTTCACTATGCCGACACTAAAGACTACGGAGCAACTCCTTGGTCAGCTCCTCAACTACGTGCTTGTCGTACCCAAGGGAAAACAACTTCCACTGGAATTCATTGGCCAGTTTGGCCCGTTTGTATATGTTCAGCTTGTGTTCCGACCGAAATCGCGCAGCTTGAGTGTGCAGTTTCGATATGACCTCGGCGGCCTTTTTAAGCGGCTTCTTGTCAGTTGCGGGGATTGATTCGGGTGGAATCCTCTGAGCGAGAAACTCAGCCATGGAAGTGCCGAACTCGCTTGCATCTTTGGCATTGAACCATTCGAACAACATGAGTTACCGTCCTCTCCCGATCATGACGATGTGATTCTAATCTATTGCAGACATTCGACTTGGAATCCGGTACTGTTGTCGGAATGCGAAGCCGGAAAAACAGGTGAAAAGTGTTGAATTGGTTCACGAGGAAAGCCGTGGCATCGAAGGTGGCGCAAGCTACCGGCGTTGCCGCTCGCAAAGAGCGCGAGCAGGTTACTCCACTTGCATCACGTGAGAGCGAAGATCTAAAGAATCGGGGGAACGTCTACTTCGGAAACGGCGATTGGAAGAATGCCGAGGAGCGTTATAGACAGGCTATCGCGCGGAATCCGTACTATGCAGAAGCCTTTTGCAACCTCGGCGCTGTATATGAGGCACAAGGCGATCCGGAGAACGCCGTAGCCCAATATCGCAGCGCCGTCGAGTTGAATCCGAACCTGCTGACTGGTCACCAAAACCTGGGTTTTGCACTTCTAAACCTTGGGCAAGGCGATGCGGCGGAAGAAAGTTTTCGCCGGGTGTTAACCCTGTCCCCCGATCATTTTGGCGCATTGCAAAGTCTGGGCGCAATCGCGGCGATGCGCGATGATTTCCATTGTGCCGAACGCATGTTGCGCGGAGCGCTGGCGTTGCAGTCGAATGACGTGGATACGAATAACGACTTGGGCAACTTGCTAAAGCTGACCAGGCGCTTTTTCGAAGCTGAAGAGTCCTACCGCCGCGCGCTGACTTTGAAGCCGGATAATGCAAGTACGCACTACAACTTCGGTTTCCTGCTTATGGAGGATTTCGGGCAGGTCGATCAGGCGGTCGCGAGCTTTCGGCGGGCGCTGTCGATCCAACCCGATTACGCCGATGCGCACGGCAAGCTGCTCTTTGCCCTGGATCTGGCGCCGGGGGTCGATCTTGCCACCTTGCAGCAGGAACGCAACCGCTGGGAGGCCATCCACGCGGCACCCCTGGCGGCGCTGAAGCGCCCGCATGGCAATCGCCCCGACCCTCAACGACGTCTGCGCATCGGCTACGTCTCCGCCGATTTCCGGACCCATTCCGCAACCGTGGGGTTTGGGGCCATGCTGGTTGGCTTCGATCCGGCAGGTTTCGATGTCGTCGCCTATTCCAATTACGGTGAGGAGGATGCAATGACCCGTTTGCTGCGGCAAGGGGTCACCACTTGGCGCAACATCGTGGGCCTCTCCGACGAAGCCGTCGCCAACCTGATCCGCGATGACGAAATCGATATTCTTGTGGATCTGTCCGGACATTCGGCGGGAAACCGCCTATTGGTTTTTGCCCGGAAGCCCGCCCCGCTCCAGGTAACGGCGTTTGGATATCCGACCGGCACCGGCATGCGCGCCATGGACGCGCTATTTGCCGATCCGGTGGTCGTACCTCCCGATGAACGGCAGTTCTACGCGGAAGAGATTCGGTACTTGCCGTGTCTGATCGGGGCGTTCTTCCCCAAACAATTTCCCGCGGTCAATGCCTTGCCGGCCCTGTCCGCCGAGGGGATCACTTTCGGCTCGTTCAATCGCCTCGGCAAGATTTCCGAAGATGCCCTCAGCGCCTGGGCGCGCATATTGTTGGACAGTCCGAATAGCAAAATAGTACTCAAGACACATCAATTGGACGATCCGACAATTCGGGAACAACTGTTACGCCGCTTTACCCGTGCCGGCGTCGCCCCTGAACGCATTGTCTTGCTTGGAGCGACATCCTGGCAGGACCACCTTGCCGCCTTCAATCGAATCGATATCGCGCTCGATCCCTTCCCTCAAGGCGGCGGAGTCACGACCCTGGAAGGCCTGATGATGGGCGTTCCGCTCGTCGCCCTGCGCGGGCAGACCATCCCGGGCAGGGCTTCGGCGTCTATCCTGACCACTCTGGGACTCACCGACTGGATCGCCGAATCCCCGGAACAGTATGTCGAACTCGCCGTTCAAAAAGCCCGTCACATCTCCGACCTGGCGGCACTGCGCACCCAGTTGCGAGGAATATTTACCTCATCCATAGTCGGCGATTCGCAGGCCTACGTCAAAGCCGTCGAGCAGGAATACCGGCAACTATGGCGAGAGTGGTGTGATTTTCAACTTCATCCGGATGCTTACCGCGGAAAGACTTGAGTATCCATATCACAGACTATGCTCACAACCCCATCGCCACCTGAGTCCCCTGCTCGATGGCACGCTTGGCATCGAGTTCGGTCGCCACGTCGGCGCCACCGATCAGCGTGGTGGCGATGCCGGCTTGCCGCAATCCTTCGACCAGTTCGCGGCGCGGTTCCTGGCCGGCGCAGATCACCACGGTATCGACGTCGAGCAGGCGGGGCTTGCCGTCCACCTTGATATGCAGGCCGGCGTCGTCGATTTTTTCGTAAGCGACGCTCGACACCATCTGCACGCCGCGCTTCTGCAGCAACAGGCGGCGCGCCCAGCCCGTCGTCTTGGCCAGGCCTTCGCCCACCTTGCTGGTCTTGCGTTGCAGCAGCCAGACTTCACGCGGCGTCGGGGGCATTTGCGGCGGCACCAGTCCGCCGCGCTGGGCAAAGCTGGCGTCTATGCCCCACTCCTTGCGGTAGGCGTCGATCGAGTCGCCCGAGTCTCCGGCATGGGTTAGCAGCTCGGCGACATCGAAGCCGATGCCGCCGGCCCCGACGATGGCGACTCTCCCGCCGGCACTCCTGCGGCCTTCGACCAGGTCGATGTAGCTGACGACCTTGGCGTGGGCTATCCCGGCGATAGGCGGCGTGCGCGGCACAATGCCGGTCGCGAGGACGACATGGTCGTAGCCCTTTAGGTCGCCCGCCGCGACGCGGCTGCCGAGCTTCACGTCGACCTTGTTGATTTCCAGCATGCGTCCGAAGTAGCGCAGGGTCTCGGCGAACTCTTCCTTGCCGGGAATGCGCCTGGCGAGGTTGAACTGGCCGCCGATCTCTTTGGCAGCGTCGAATAATGTCACGGCGTGGCCACGTTCGGCCAGCGTGGTCGCGGCCGCCAGCCCGGCTGGCCCGGCGCCGACCACGGCAATCTTCTTCTTAGTCACAGCCGGCTGCAAAGTGATTTCGGTCTCGTGGCAGGCGCGAGGATTGACCAGGCAGGAGCACAGCTTCATCGAGAAAATGTGATCCAGGCAGGCCTGGTTGCAGGCGATGCAGGTGTTGATTTCATCGGCGCGATTTTGCGCGGCCTTGTTCACGAATTCGGCATCGGCCAGGAAGGGGCGGGCCATCGACACCATGTCGGCGTCGCCGCGCGCCAGCACCGCTTCGGCCACCGCCGGATCGTTGATGCGGTTGGTGGTGATGAGAGGTATCTTCACCTGCCCCTTCATGTGGCGGGTCACCCAGGTGTAGGCGGCGCGCGGCACCATGGTGGCGATGGTGGGGATGCGCGCCTCGTGCCAGCCGATGCCGGTGTTGATGATGGTGGTTCCCGCCGCTTCGAGTTCCTTGGCCAGCGTCACCACCTCGTCCCAACTGCTGCCGCCTTCGACCAGATCCAGCATCGACAGACGGAAGATGATGATGAAGTTGGGGCCGACTCGCGCCCGGGTGCGTCGCACGATCTCCAGCGCAAAGCGAATGCGGTTCTCGAAAGCGCCGCCCCAGCGGTCATCGCGATGATTGGTTTGCAGGGCGATGAACTGGTTGATCAAATAGCCTTCCGAGCCCATGATCTCGACGCCGTCATAGCCGCCGTGCTGCGCCATGGCGGCGCACTGGGCGTAGTCTTCGATAGTCCGCTCGATCTCGTCGTCTTCAAGGGCGCGCGGCGTCACCGGGTTGATCGGCGCCTTCAACGCCGAGGGGGCCACCGGCTGCCGGGAATACGCATAACGTCCGGTGTGGAGGATCTGGATGCAGATCTTGCCGCCATCGCGGTGCACGGCATCGGTGATCACGCGGTGCTTCTCCGCTTCCGCCTCGTTATCGAGGATGGCCGCGCCGGGCATGATGCTGCTGTCACGGTTCGGCGCGAAGCCGCCGGTGACGATCAGGCCCACGCCGCCTTTGGCCCGTTCGGCGTAGAAGGCCGCCATGCGCGCATGTCCGGCTGGGATGTCCTCCAGGCCGGTGTGCATGGAACCCATCAGGACGCGGTTCTTGAGCGTCGTGAAGCCGAGGTCGAGAGGGGCAAGCAGGTGCGGGTAGGGTGTGCTCATGAAGTAATTTCCTGTAGTCGGAAGAATATTTAAAGACAAACGCCAAAAATCCTGTGTCGAAAATAAATCAGAACCAGATCTCCGGATACTGCCGTGTTTTGGTCAAATTGTTGACCAGCACGGCCACCGCCAGAAGTATCAGCGACCCGAGGGTAACCGGCACCAGCACAAACAGAAAGCCCAGCCGGTGAACCTCGCTGGAGCCGATCACCGCAATCAGCGCGGTGGCGCCGGCCGGTGGATGCAGGGTGCGGGTGGCGTGCATGACGGCGATCGCCGTGGCGACCGCCATGGCCTCGGCCAACCAGGGGTACTCGTGCAACAGCTTCCAGCAAATCACCCCAACCAGCGCGGAGAGGAAATGTCCGCCGACAAGATTGCGCGGCTGGGCCAGCGGACTGCGCACGGCGCCATAGAGGAGCACCGCGGACGAACCGAAGGAACCGATCATCAGCGACAGGTCTAGCCCCACGAAAAACAACTGATTCACCCAGGCCACCGCCGCAATGCCCAGGAATCCTCCGATCCACGACCAGAGGATCTCGTGGTTGCTCACGCGCGGCGGAGTGCCGCGCGTCGTGCCGCGCATCTTGCTCAAATATTCCCGCAGCCACGTCATCATCGACCGTCCGCCGGATTGTATGCGGCGATAAAGTCCTTCCTGAGCAGCATGCCCTGCAATCGGCCGTCGCTGTCCACCACAGGCATGGCACGCCCCGCGTGGCGTGCGAAGGCCCGCATGATATCCAGGACGCCCGCGGTTCCGGCAACGCAGACGGCGGGCGTGGTCATCCCCTCGCTCACGGGAATTTCGTGAAAGCGATGGGCGAGTGCGAACTCCCCACGGACGATCTTCAACCATAAATCGAGAAACGTATCCGCCTCCAGGCTGCGCAGGAAGTCGGTCTCCGTCAGCATGCCGATTACGCAGCCGCCGGCATCGGCGACCGGGAGGCTCTTGTAGCCGCTCCGGACGATGACTTGTGCCGCTTCATCCATGGGCATGTCCGGGCGCAGCGTCGCCACCCCGGTCCGCATCAGGCGGGCGGCGCTGATGCCGCCAAACAGCCGGTCCATCGCATGACGATGGGCGAGGTGATAGATGGCCCGAAAATCCTCGGTGGTGATATCCAGGTAGCCCGCAATATGCCGCATCGCGTCCAGAATATCCTCGTCGGTCATTTCCGGTTCCGGAAAATCCTGGTCAACCGAGACCGTCATGGGGTTGCCGGGCAGGTTCGTTTTCATCGCAGCAGGTCCGCTCTGGAAGCGGCCAATTCTATCAGCCCGGCCGTCCCGTGATCTCGCATAAGTCCGGGTTGCTCCATTCGGCGGGCATCTGCAGAAAGCGAGGGAGTGAGACGCCGGATGAAAGTCATATCTCGAGCTGGCGCGCGGCCAGATCTTTCATGATTTCCTCGGCGCCGCCGCCTATCATCATCACCTTCACGTCGCGATAGATGCGTTCGACGCGCGTGCCGCGCATATAGCCCATGCCGCCTAGCGTCTGCACCGCGGCATCGGCGCAGAATTGCATGGTGCGCGTGGCGAAATTCTTCACCATGGCGATCT
Source organism: Pseudomonadota bacterium (assembly GCA_026399515.1). Classification (GTDB taxonomy): domain Bacteria; phylum Pseudomonadota; class Gammaproteobacteria; order Burkholderiales; family Rhodocyclaceae; genus JACRAR01. Next base: position 142,735 of record JAPLQT010000117.1, read on the forward strand.
GCGCCACCGGGGAGTCTCCGGCGGCGAGGCGGGCCGCCAGATCGTCGAGCCAGGCGCGGGTGGCCTCGATGCGCTCGGCCATGTCGATCAGTTTATGGCGGATGACCTGGTGATCGGCCAGGCGCTGGCCGAAAGTGTGGCGTTGCCGCGCCCACTCCAGCGCATCGTGATAGCAGACCATGGCGGCGCCGCAGGCCGAAGCGGACAAGCCGAGGCGCTCGTTGTTGAAATTCTTCATGATGATGGGGAAGCCCTGGCCTTCGTGGCCGATCAGGTTCTCGGCCGGCACCCGGCAGTCGTCGAAATGCAGGGTCGCCGTGTCTGAAGCCCACCAGCCCATTTTCTTCAAGGGTGTGCGGGTGAAACCGGGGGTGTCGCGCTCGATCAACAACAGGGAAACTCCGGCTGCGCCGGGACCGCCGGTTCGTACCGCGACCGTATAGTAATCGGCGCGCATGCCGGAAGTGATGAAAGTCTTGCTGCCATTCACCACATAGGCATTGCCATCGCGCCGCGCGCTGGTGGTCAGTCGCGCAACATCCGAACCACCGCCCGGCTCGGTGATGGCCAAGGCGCTGATCGCCTCGCCGGCGAGTATCTTCGGCAGCACGCGCGCCTGTAACTCGGCGGAACCGGCGCTGGCGATCGGCGGCGCGCCTATGGTATGAGAGAACAGGCTGGCACCAACGCCGCCGCTGCCACACCAGGCGATCTCCTCGAACAGGATCAGGCGCAGGAAGGGGTCGTCATTCACACCACCATAGGCCTCGGGAAAGCCGATACCGAGCAGGCCGGCAGCCGCCGCCTTACGGTACAACTCACGGGGGAATTCGCCGGCCTCGTCCCAGTCGTCGGCATGGGGAGTGATTTCGCGGGCGACGAAGCGCCTCACCGTATCACGGAAGGCTTGATGCTCTGCGGTGTAATGACGGCTAGGCGGGAGTAGCATCGCGGATACTCCCTCCAACAATTAGAGCCAGCCGCCTGCCCGGCGCCACCTGGTCGCCGACACGGACATTCAGTTCGCTGACGACGCCGTCGCGGGACGCCGTCAGCGTGTGCTCCATTTTCATCGATTCCAGCACGAGCAAAGGATCTCCGCGCCTGACCGGCTGGCCTTCGCTCACAAGAAGAGCGATCACGCGGCCATTCATCGGCGGCAGCACCGCACCGCTTTCCGCCACTAGCTTCGACTGCGGCGGACGGCGGCCGAGATCCTCCACCATCACGTTGCGGCCGGCGATGTCCAGATGCAGGCGCACCGGGCTTTGCCTGGCGTAGGCGAGGCTCAGCCGCAAGCCGTCGATGGAAATCTGCAACGCGTCATCGTTCAGCTCGAGTTGCTCGACTTCCAACGACTTCCCGTCGCTGGCGATGCGG
>JAPLQT010000117.1:144119-164160 GCA_026399515.1 Pseudomonadota bacterium
CGGTACCGAGGTTCAGGTCGTAGAGCGCACGCGCCTGTCCGTTGCTATGCCAGTTCGCCAGCCATGGCTGCGGCAGGCGCGCAGTGGCTTGCGCCAGGAACAGCAAGGCGGCCGCGGCCAGCGCTTCGGCGGCGGGCGGCACGTCCAGGCTATCGGAAAAATGCGCCGCCACGAAATCGGTGTTGGCGCGGCCCTCGGTAAACTCAGGATGTTCGAGACAGCCGAGGAGGAAAGCCTTGTTGCTGGTCAGACCCAGCACCACGGTGTCGCGCAACGCTGCAATCAAGCTGCGCCGCGCCGCTGCACGGGTTTCGCCATGGGCAATCACTTTCGCCAGCAACGGGTCGTAGTAGGCGGTGATCTCGCTGCCGTCGGCCAGGGCATGATCGGTGCGGACGCCTGCTGCCTGCCGCCAGCGCAGCAGGCGTCCGCTCTGGGGCAGGAAGCCGTGTTCGGCATCCTCGGCATAGAGCCGCGCCTCGATGGCGTGGCCGCGAATTTGCAGTTGCTCCTGGGTGCAGGGCAAGGGTTCGCCGTTCGCCACTCGCAACTGCCATTCGACCAGGTCGAGGCCGGTGATGAATTCCGTCACCGAATGTTCGACCTGAAGTCGGGTGTTCATCTCCATGAAGTAGAACTGGCCGTCGCCGTCGATCAGAAACTCGACTGTGCCGGCGCCGACATAGCCGGCTGTCCTGGCCGCGGCGCAGGCCGCGGCGCCTATCGCGGCGCGCAGTTCCGGCGTGACGGCAGGGGAGGGCGCCTCCTCGATGACTTTCTGGTGGCGGCGCTGCACCGAACAATCGCGCTCGAACAGGTGAATGACATTGCCATGAGTGTCGGCGAAGACCTGGATCTCGACGTGGCGGGCACCACTGACCGCTTGCTCCAGGATCAGCGTGTCGCTGCCGAACGCGGCGCCGGCCTCGGAACGCGCCGAAGCCAGCGCCGGTGCGAGATCGGCAGGCCGGGCGACGCGCCGCATGCCTCGCCCGCCGCCGCCGGCCGAGGCCTTGATCATCAATGGAAAGCCGATCCGCGCCGCTTCCGTCGCGAGATACTGGTCCGATTGATCTTCGCCCTGGTAGCCGGGGATGCAGGGCACGCCTGCCGCCAGCATGCAGCGCTTGGCGCCGGCCTTGTCGCCCATCAGGCGGATCGCCTGCGGCGGCGGGCCGATGAACAGCACGCCGGCCTCCGCGCAGCGTTCGGCGAATTCGGCGTTCTCGGAGAGAAAGCCGTAACCCGGATGCAGCGCGTCCGCGCCGCTCTTGCGGCAGGCCTGGAGGATCTTGTCCATGTCGAGATACGACTCCACCGGCAGCCGCCCACCGATCGCCACCGCCTCGTCGCAGGCGGCGGCGTGCGGCGCGTTGCGGTCCGCGTCGGAATACACCGCCACCGTCGGATAGCCCAACCGCTTCGCCGTTCGGGCAACTCGGCTCACGATCTCTCCCCGGTTGGCGATGAGAATCTTGGTGAACATCAGCGCCGCGGTGCGATGCCCATGTACTTGCTGATGATGCCCAGCATCACTTCGTCCGCACCGCCGCCTATGCTCGACAGGCGGATATCGCGCAAGGCGCGCGAGATATTGGTCTCCCACATGTAGCCCATGCCACCCCAGAACTGCAAACAGGAATCGGCTACCTCGCGACCGAGCCGGCCGGCCTTGAGCTTGGCCATCGAGGCGAGCAAGGTGACGTCTTCGCCGGCCACCAGGCGACTCGCAGCATCGTGCACCAGGGCACGCAAGGCTTCGATCTCGGTCTTCAATTCGGCCAGGCGAAAATGCACGTACTGGTTGTCGAGCACGGACTGGCCGAAGATCTGGCGCTGCCTGGTGTATTCGATGGTGTCGTTGAGGATGCGGTCGAGCACCGTCCATTGCGCCGCGGCGAACAGGCGTTCCTCCTGGAACTGCTGCATCTGGTAGGTGAAGCCCATGCCTTCCTCGCCGATGCGGTAACGCTGCGGCACGCGCACATCGTCGAAGAATAGCTGCGCAGTATCCGATGACCACATGCCGTGCTTCTTGAGCTTCTTCGCCACGCTGACCCCGGGCGTCTTCATCGGCACGCAAATCAGCGTCTTGTTCTTGTGCGGCGCACCGTCGGAGGTGTTGGCAAGCAGGCAGATCCAGTCCGCCTGGGTGCCGCTGGTGGTCCACATCTTGCCGCCATTGATGATGTAGTCACCGCCATCGCCGTTTACCCTTCGAGCCGTGGTCTTGATCGAGGCGACATCCGAGCCAGCGCCGGTCTCCGAGACCCCCAGGCAGGCGACGAAATCGCCGGCGATGGAAGGCACCAGGAATTCCTTGCGCAATTCGTCGGAGCCGAAGCGCGCCAGGGCCGGCGTCGCCATGTCGGTCTGCACGCCGATGGCCATAGGCACGCCGCCGCACTGGATCTGGCCGAGAGTCTCGACGAAGGCCAATTGGTAGCTATAGTCCAGCCCCATGCCCCCGTATTCCTGCGGCTTGTTGATGCCGAGAAAACCGGCCGATCCCATTTTCTTGAAGACCTCGTGGGCGGGGAAAATTTCCGCGGCTTCCCACTCGTCCACGTAAGGGTTGATCTCGGTATCGATGAATTTCTTCAGCGAGCGTTGTAGTTCGATATGTTCTGGACCATAGAGCATCAATGTCTCCCGACGGCAAACTGGATGGGGCGTAGCTTCCTGGCTTCGGCTACACGGCAGATCGATAGCACGTAAGCCAGCACCTTGCGGGTATCGCGCGGGTCGATGATGCCGTCGTCGAGCAGCAGGCCGCTGGTATATAGGGCCGATGACTGGCGATCGAAAGTGGCGATGATTTTCGCCTCCAGCGCCGCGAGTTCCTCTGCCGCCATGCCGTTGTCAGCGCCCTTGCGCCTGGCCTTGGCTTCCATCACCAGGCGCATGGTCATGGCCGCCTGCTCGCCGCCCATCACCGCGGTCCTGGCATTCGGCCAGGAGAAGGCGAAGCGCGGCTCGAAGGCACGCCCGCACATGCCGTAGTTGCCCGCGCCGAACGAGGCGCCGATATGCAGGGTTATCTGCGGCACGTTGGCGTTGGCGACGGCCTGGATCATCTTGGCGCCATGCTTGATCATGCCGGCCGTTTCGGAGTCCTTACCGACGATATAGCCTGTCGTGTTCTGTAGATAGACGATGGGCGTGCCGCTCTGGCAGCACAACTGGATGAATTGCGAGGCCTTGGTGGCGCCGTCCGGGTCGATCGGCCCGTTGTTGCCGATGATGCCGACGGCATGGCCGTCGAGATGGCCGTGGCCGCACACCGTGGACACTCCATACAGCGGCTTGAAGTCGAGAAAGTCCGAGGCGTCGAGGATGCGGGCGATCACTTCATGCACATCGTAAGGCTTGCGGCTGTCCAGCGGAACCAGGTCGAGCAACTCTTCGCTATTGTAAGCAGGCGCACTGCCCTGCGGCTCGCCCGCGAGAGGCGCGAAGGCGTCGAGGTTCCGGAATATTTCGCGCGCCAGGCGGATGGCATCGACATCGTCCTCGGCCAGGTATTCGCACAGGCCAGTGACGGTGGCATGCATCTCGGCGCCGCCGAGTTCTTCTTCGCCGGCGTCTTCACCGGTGGCCGCCTTGAGCAAGGCCGGTCCGGCGAGAAAGGCCTTGGCGCGACCGCGCACCATCACCACGTAATCGGACATGCCCGGCATGTAGGCGCCGCCGGCAGTAGATGAACCATGTACCACGGTGACCACCGGGATGCCGGCGGCGGAGAGGCGCGTCAAGCCACAGAACAGGCCGCCGCCGTGGATGAAGTCCTCGACCCGGTAGCGCAGCAGATTGGCGCCCGCCGACTCGACCAGATGCAGCAGCGGCAATTTGTTCTCTTGTGCGATCTTCAGCAGCCGCAGGACCTTGTCGAGTCCCTTAGGCTGAATGGCGCCGGCATCGATACCGGCATCCGAGGCCATCAACATGCAGCGCACCCCGGACACATAGCCGATGCCGCCTATCATGCCGCCGCCGGGGATGGTCTTTTCGGGATCGGGTTGGTCCTGGCACCAGCCGGCGACGCTGGCGAGTTCGAGAAATGGTGCGCCGGGATCGAGCGCCCGTGCCACACGCTCGCGCGGCAGCAGAGCGCCGCGCTTCTCGAACAGCGGCTTGGCCTTTTCCGAGGCGGCGCGGGTGCGCGCCTCGACTGCGCGGAAGTCCGCGATCAGTTCCAGCCACGCCGCACGGTTCGCGACGCTGGTGGCGGCTCCGGGGTCAAGGCCGGATTCGATATGCGGCATCAGTCTTCACCCATCCAGGCGGGCGGCTGGTACAGCGGAAACCCGTTGTAAGGCTGCGAGCGCTGATGTGGAGTAAGCGGCCAGGTATGGCGCGCATTGGGCACGCCGCCGTCGATGCGCAGGCAGGCGCCGGTAACGAAGGCGGCCGCTTCGGACAACAGGAACACCACGGCGGCCGATACCTCGGACTCGGTGCCGAAACGCTGCAAGGGCACTTTGCGCTTGAGCGTCTTGGTCAGCGCCTGGAACTCCACCGGATAGGTGTCGAAGCCGCTGGAGGCGATCCAGCCCGGCGCCACCGCATTCACCCGCACCCCCGCGCCGGCCCATTCGCAGGCCGCCGTCTCGGTGAAGTTGAGCATGCCGGCCCGCGCCGCGCCCGAATGGCCCATGCCGGGCATGCCGTTCCACATGTCGGCGATGACATTGACGATGGCGCCGCCCTTCTGCTCCATCCACTGCGTATAGCATTCGCGCGCCATCAGGAACCCGCCGGTGAGATTGTTCCTCACCACCGTCTCCCAGCCTTTCAGCGAAATGTCCTTGAGCGGCGACGGAAATTGTCCGCCGGCATTGTTGAACAGGCCGTCGATGCGGCCGTGTTCCTTGAGAGCAGCCGCGACCGCCTCCCTGACGGCGGTCTCTTCGCGGATATCGCAGACATGGCAACTGACCCGCGCCTGGGGAAATGCGGAGACGATCTCGCAGCGCACGTTTTCGAGCTTGTCGGGTTTGCGCCCCAGCAGCGCCAGCGCCGCGCCGAGGCTGGCCAGTTCATGGGCGGTACACCGGCCGATGCCGGAACCGCCGCCAGTGATGATCACTGCGCGGTCGCGAAACAGGTCCGGGCGGAAGACGGATCGATAAGACATGGGGTGGCAAAGTCAAGTGGCAGTCCGGCAATCTTAGCAGCGGACCTTCAACCAAGCAATTGCTTGGTTGAAGGAAGGGTGTTGAGATCGTCGATCGGGGAGGCAAGATCCTGTCAGCTGGCGGTCAACCTTAGTGCGGTTCAGGGCGACGGCACTGGGCCAAGAAGCCGCTATGCAAACATTTTTGCTAAGCCCTACCTTGAATAGGGGATGTCGGATCGGGTCGTAACAGCTAGACTTCCCTGGTACCCGTTAAGATGGCGGGCGTCGGCGTTCGAATTGGCGAGCGCATTGACTGGAGTCGGCGGCTAATTGAAGACATTTCGCATAGGTGCTGTTGCATTTCCGTATTGGCAAGCATGCGCCATCTCGTTGGCGCTGCTGCTCGGCCATTCGGCGGGTACCTCGGCCGAGGAACTCAAGATCGGGGGAACCGGCACAGCGCTGCGGACCATGCAACTGCTTGCGGCGGAATTCACGGCAAGGAACCTGGATCTTCATATCAAGACTGTGCCCGGCCTCGGCAGCAGTGGTGGCATCAGAGCCGTGGTCGCCGGGGCCATCAATCTCGCCGTTACGTCCCGGCCGATGACTGCGAGTGAACATAAGCTTGGCGCCGTCGAAACCGAATATGCCCGCACACCGTTTGTGTTTGCCGTATCGACCAAATCCAAGGTTTCGGCGATTACACTCAAGGACCTGGCCAACTTGTATGCTGGAAGGCAGGCGTCTTGGGCAGACGGTACTCCGGTTCGCATCGTATTGCGTCCGCCAAGCGATGTCGATGCCGAGATGACGAAGAGCCTTTCGCCCGAACTCCGACAGGCTATTCATGCGTTGGAGTCACGTCCCACCGTTCAATTCTCGATAAACGATCAAGATGCGGCTGACGATCTGGAACGAGTCCCAGGTTCGATTGGACCGACTTCTCTTGCCCTGATTTTGTCCGAGAAGCGCGCGCTGCGGCCCCTTGCACTCGAAGGAAAGGCGCCAAGTTTGTCGACTTCGGCCTTGGAGACTTATCCATACCACAAACACTTATACTTCGTTACGGGCACGAAGCCGACGGTCGCTGTCGAACAGTTCATCGCCTTCGTAAACTCACCCGTCGGACGAAAGATACTCGCCAGCAATGGTCATTTGATCCCCTGAGTCCACGCCGCCGTGTCCGAACCAACCGAAGCAGACGCAATTGTCGGCAACGCAAAGCGCGTGGCCCTGCTGGTCGGCATCATCGTCTTGGTCGCCTTACCAGGTGGATACTTCGACTTGAAGTATGCGCACAGAATCGAACATGTCGAAACAGTCGCCGAAACAAAAGCCCGAGCGATCCATGCCCTGGTTAACGCCAACCCGGAAGTATGGATGTATCAGCTGCAGAGAATCGAAGACATCATTCGTCAGTATCCTGTATCGCTGAACGAAGATCAGGTTACGGTTCGCGACGCCGCCGGAAACGTCCTGACGACGCTCGGCGTCTATCCGGTGGCACCGGTTCTGGTCCGCGAGGCGCCAATCTATGATTCCGCAAGGCTGACCGGTTACGTCGAAATCACGCATTCCTACCGCGATGTGATGTTGGGGACTTTCGCCGTGGGTCTGATGTCACTGCTGCTCAGCGTCATGGTTTATGCCGCAATGCTGGCGCCGCCGCTACGCGCGGTGCGCAGACTGCGGGCCGTGAATGCCGCGCTGCTGATTGAACAGGATGCGCTGCGCGAGAGCCGCGAGCGCTTCGATTTGGCAATCCGCGGCTCCTCGGTCGGTGTCTGGGACTGGAATGTCCGGACCGGCGATATCTTTGTTTCCGATCGTTGGTGCGAGTTGATGGGATATGCCCCCGGCGAGATCGTCGTCGGGACAAACACCTGGTCGGAATGGATCCATCCCGAGGATGTCGAGGTAGCCATTGACCAGATGCGTCAGCACTTCAGGCTGAGGACGCGGTACGACTCCGAATACCGCATAAGAGTCAAAAGCGGCGAATATCGCTGGTTTCACAACCGTGGCCAAGCGATCTGGAATGCGGAGGGCACGGCCATTCGTCTCGCCGGGTCCACTTCCGACATCACCGAGCGCAGACGCTCTGAGGATGAATTGCGATTGAATGAACTAGCTCTCGAGAGCCAGAACAGTCTTGTCACGTCGCTTCTCAAGAATCTCCCGGTCGGTGTCTTTATGGTCGAAGCCCCGTCCGGGAGACCATTGATGGCGAATGACGAGGCGGTAAGACTCTTGGGACGGGGGATTCTTCCCGACGCCTCGAGGGAAACTCTCGCTGAGGTCTACAGCGCTTATAAAGTTGGCGCCAGTGACTATTACCCGGTTGAAGAGATGCCCATCGTGTTGGGAATGAATGGAGTGACCTCACATGTCGAAGACATGCTGGTCGAGCGCCCAGACGGCACAAAGGTGCTGCTGGAGGTGTTCGGGTCACCCATGGTGGACGACCGAGGACAAATTTATGCAAGCCTTGTGAGTTTTATTGACATAACCGAACGGAAGGATGGTGAGGATCAACTTCGAAAACTTTCCTTTGCCGTAGAGCAAAGCCCGGAGAGCATCATCATTACCAATCTCGATGGCGATATCGAGTACGTGAACGAAGCGTTCGTAAAGAAGACGGGCTACAGCCGCGAAGAAGCGATCGGCAAGAATCCGCGCATCCTACACTCTGGCAAGACGCCGCCGGAAGCCTTCGCGGCGCTTTGGGAGACCCTGACGCAAGGCAAGTCGTGGAAAGGCGAGTTTCACAATCGCCGCAAGGACGGCAGCGAATACACCGAACACGCGGTCATAATGCCCATCCACTGGCCCGACGGCAGAATCACACACTATGTAGCGGTCAAGGAAGACGTCACGGCCAAGAAGGCAGCAGCGCTCGAGATCAATACGCTGGCATTCTATGATCCCTTGACTAGCCTGCCCAACCGCCGGTTGCTGCTTGACCGACTGAAACAGGCGCTGGCATCCAGTAACCGCAACAAGAGATATGGCGCTCTGTTGTTTATTGATCTGGATAACTTTAAGACCCTCAACGACACGCTCGGGCACGACATCGGCGACCTGCTACTGCAACAGGTCGCCCAACGTCTCACGATTTGCGTTCGCGAGGGCGACACCGTAGCCCGGCTGGGCGGTGATGAATTCGTGGTGATGCTCGAAGATCTGAGCGAGAACATGGAGGAGTCCGCCGCACAAACCAAGACCGTCGGCGAAAAGATTCTATCCACCCTCAACCAGTCCTATCAACTGGGCAGGTACCCGCATCTCAGCACTCCAAGTATCGGCGTCACTCTGTTCGCGGATCAGCAGGAGACGATTGACGAGTTGTTGAAGCGGGCTGATCTGGCGATGTATCAAGCCAAGGCGGCAGGTCGGAATACCCTGCGCTTCTTCGACCCGGAGATGCAGTCCGTGGTCACCGCACGGGCGGCACTGGAAGCGGATTTGCGTGAAGCCTTGCTGAAAAGTCAGTTTCTCCTGCACTATCAAGCACAGGTGGTCGGCGAGGGTCGCGTCACGGGAGTGGAAGTGTTGCTGCGCTGGCAGCATCCACAACGCGGCATGGTGTCGCCAGCCGACTTCATTCCACTGGCGGAAGATACCGGTTTGATCCTGCCGCTAGGTCACTGGGTATTGCAAACAGCCTGTTCGCAATTGACACTCTGGGCGGCCCGGCCCGAAATGGCCCATCTGACGATCGCGGTCAATGTCAGTGCTCGTCAGTTTCACCACAAAGACTTCGTCGGACAGGTGGTGGCTGTGCTTGACGCCACTGGCGCAAATCCTAATCGCCTCAAACTTGAGCTAACCGAGAGTCTGCTCGTCGATGACGTCGAGAGCATCATCGCCAAGATGGCCACACTGAAAATGAAGGGCGTGGGTTTCTCGCTTGACGACTTCGGCACCGGTTATTCGTCGCTTTCGTATCTCAAGCGCCTCCCGCTGGATCAACTGAAGATCGACCAGGGATTCGTTAGAGACATCCTTACGGACGCGAACGATGCTTCCATCGCAAAAATGGTCGTCGTCCTGGCGGAGAGTTTGGGTCTATCGGTCATTGCCGAGGGAGTGGAAATGGAGGCGCAAAGGGACTTCCTCGCCCGCCATGGTTGCCACGCCTATCAGGGTTATCTTTTTAGCCGCCCACTTCCATTGGATCAGTTCGAGGACTTTGCGCTGAAAGTTTGACCCCCGATTCAGCCCACTCTGACGGCCACCATGGGTGGGCCGCCATTTGATCGGCGTTAGGCTCAGTGGCTGAGTGAGTCGAACTGCGACAGTCGACAGAAGCTCGTCATGAGTCTCCGCCGAATGTTGCGGCGCGCAATGTCGCCGGAATATCGATCACGTATTACGGATACTCATGGAATTGAGCTAAACGCCGTATTGCTTGAACCATGCCTGCATGCGTTTCCAGCCGTCGTCCGCGGCGTCCTTGCGGTACGTGGGCCGGTAGTCCGCATGAAACGCGTGCCCCGCATCGGGATAGACGTGCAATTCGGATTTGCCGCCGGCCTTCTTGATGGCCCCGCGCATCGCCTCGACATCGTCGAGCGAAATGCCCTGGTCCTGACCGCCATAGAGGCCGAGCACGGGCGCCTTCAATTCCCGGGCCAAATCGAGCGGATGCTTAGCCGTGTAGTCATTCACTTCGCCATCGAGCCTACCGTACCACGCCACGCCGGCCTTGAGCCGGGGATTGTGTGCGGCATACAGCCAGGTCACCCGGCCGCCCCAGCAGAATCCGGTAATCCCCAGGCGGGCTACGTTACCGCTGTTCTTGCCCGCCCAGGCCACGCAGGCGTCGAGATCGCTCATCACCTGGGCGTCCGGCACCTTGGCGACGATGCCCGAAATGATGTCCTGGATATTCGCCAGCTTGCGCGGATCGCCCTGGCGCGCAAACAATTCCGGCGCGATCGCCAGGTAGCCGAGCTTGGCGAGCCGTCGGCAGACATCGGCGATATATTCATGCACGCCGAATATTTCGGATATCACCAGTAGCACGGGGAATTCGGCGCCGCTCGCCGGTTGGGCGCGATACGCCACCATTTCCCCGTCGACAACCGGCACCTTGACTTCACCGGCGACCAGCCCCTGGCTGTCGGTAGTAATCGGTGTGGTCTGTGCCAGGCTCGACTGCACGGCCAGTGCAAAACCGGCGCCCAGGGAAGTGACGATGAAACCGCGGCGGGTAAATGCAAGCTCGGGCAACAGGCTATTGAATTCATCGGTCGGCATGGCGGATTTCCTTTCAAGCTGATCGGGTGAGGCGGACCCGAGCTACCACGGGTCATAGGGAGTGGTGGTCTTATTCGGAGTGGCTAAGGGTTCCATGGACTGCTCCGTCGCTTTCGGCGGAATGCCTTCGATCAGGCCGACCGCATGGGCGGCCTCCAGCACCGCATCTTCATTGACCGAACAGCGATAGGCATTTCTGGCGTCGGAAATCCCTTTCGATCCATTGATCACCAAACCCAGCACGGCCGAAAATACCCCGCCGCCCGCCGGCTTGCAATCCAGAAAAGCGCTTGAGCACGCTTCCTGGGGATCATGCCGGGCACGTTCGCTGCACTGGACGGTTCTCCCCGCCTCGATAGGCTGCAAGGAAATCACCACGACCGCCCCTTTCTCACCCAGGCGCACCACTTCCTGGTTGAGGAATTTCTTGTGGACGCGTCCCTCCGGCCCCGATCTCTCCCAAGTCCACAGTCCATTGACCCTGGCGATCAGCCAGTCGTCGCCGGCCCGCGCCCCTGTCGCCGCCAGGCAAAGCAGCAGGGCGGTGATGTTCCGGAGATGCTTGTGCGTGTATGGCATGGTCACCCCATCATTCAAGCGGTCACTGCTTGATCGATTATGCCAGCGATGGTCATGGCGTTCCACTGGATGATGAAGACGCCTGTTCGATGGCATGACCGGGCAGGGTAAAATCCGTGCTGGAATTTACCGCGCCCACTTGCGCATCGATCCATGCCGCTCTGGCTCTTACTGACTTTGTTGATAACCGGTTCGGCGCAGGCCGAGATCGTGGTTCGCGACGACGCCGGCCAGACGCTACGGCTGGCGACCCAGGCGCGGCGCATCGTCAGCCTGGCGCCGCATGTCACCGAGAATCTTTATGCCGCCGGTGCCGGCGGTCTGATCGTCGGCGTCAGCGAGTACAGCGATTACCCGGAACAGGCCAGGAAACTGCCGCGGGTCGGCAATTACGCGAGTCTTGACCTGGAGGCCATCGTCGCGCAAAAACCCGACCTGGTGATTGCCTGGGAGAGCGGTAACCCCGCCTCCCATCTCGCCAAGCTGAAGGCGCTGGGCCTGCCGCTGTTCGTCAGCGAGCCGAAAAATCTCGACGACATCGCCAGCAGCATCGAGCGCTTCGGCGAACTTGCCGGCACCGTGGCAGTCGCCCGCGAGGCGGCGCGGGTGTTTCGCGCCCGCCAGGCCGATCTGCTGAGCCGATATGGTGGGAAATCGCCGGTGCGCACCTTCTACCAGATCTGGAATCAGCCGCTGGCAACCATTAACGGCGAACAACTGATCAGCAAGGTGATGCGCCTGTGCGGCGCCGAAAACATCTTCGCCGGTTTGTCCCAACTGGCGCCTGTCGTGACGCTGGAAGCGGTGCTGGCCGCAAATCCCGAAGCCATCGTCGCCAGTGGCATGGATGACGCCAGGCCCGAATGGCTGGACATGTGGGTGCGCTGGAAAGACCTGAGGGCGAACGCCCGGGGCAACCTGTTCTTTGTCCCTCCGGACATCATCAATCGCCACACCCCGCGCGTCCTCGACGGCGCCCAGCTGTTGTGCCGGCACATGGAAACGGCACGCGGCCGGCGAGCCAAGTCGGAATTTTCGGAGGTCCGGACTTGGTGACGCAAACAGCGATGTCTTGCGTCCATTAGGCCGATGCGGCACGATGTGCCCCTCCGGATAGGAAGTGTCAGGCGAGGCGGATGGCAGTGACGTCGTCCCGACATCATCCAAATCGGCAATTTTTGAAATGACCCCATGCGTATTCGACTGATCGTGGCTGCATTGACCGCAATACTCGGGCTGTTGGCGTGGGTCTCCGACTCGATCACCCTGCAAGGTGAACGAACCATTTACACGGCCACCTGTGCTGACGGCAGTTGGCAGGACAACCGTTGTTCCGGAAGGCTCGTAACGGGTGAGCGCTTCCGGTTTCGTGCCCTCAAAGCGCATCGGGAAGTGTTGTTCTGGACCATCGGGGCGACGGACGAACCGTCCGGCAAGTTCAGCAACTGCGAGATCGACGACGGTCGCAACTGGCACTGTCCCCCGAACGCCAACGTTTCAACCACCATCTTGCATGAATTGTCGCGTGGTTGCCCGGTTCCGGATACCTCCGGTATGGCCCGACCGTATCACCAGATACCCAAGTGGCGCTGGCTGCTGTTGAGACTTGGCCTCCCGGGCGGAAGCGACGCCCTCCCGAGTAAGAGTACCTAAGGTGAACCAGGAACCCTACAGCCTCTCCTGCCCCGCCTCGCCGGCATCCAGTCGCCAACACAGATTCGCCGTGGGCAGGCGGGAATGACGAACATTACCCTTTGGTTGAATCGTAGGCATGGATTCCGTTTCTGGGCGATTAGGCTCCGACGTCGGCTCGACAGAATCAATCCCGGTTTGATCGATCAACTAGGCTATACCGGGTTGTTCGTGCTGTCGCTCTATTCCTTCTTCTACGGAATGGGTGACTACGGGATCATCAACGGCAACGAGGCCTTGTACGTCGAGTCGGCACGGGAAATGGTCCTGTCTGAACAATGGGCGATTCCGACCTTGAATGGCCTGCCTTATCTCGAGAAGCCGCCGTTATTCGTGTGGTTGCTCACGCTGGCTGCTCATATGAGCGATTCCATCGAACTTGCACCCAGATCGGTGACCGCCGGCGCGGCTTTGCTGCTGACCTTGGGCATGGTTCGATTCTCGGTGCTCCTGCGTATCGGTAACCGTGGTTTTGCCGCCGGTTTCATCCTGGTCACCAGTCTCGGGGTAGACGTCATGTCCCGCGTCGCAATGCCGGATCTCCTGCTGACGACCCTGTTTGCTCTCGGGTGTTTCAGTTTTCTGACATCCCTCCACCATGGAAAGCTTGCCTACTATCGATTGGCGGCGGCTTTGTTGGGCGCCGCGTCTTTAGTAAAAGGGCCCTTGGCACTGGCGTTGTTTGGCCTGATCGTCTCAGCCAACTATGCCATTGAGCCTGCACACCGCAAGGCAATTCGCAATTTTGTGTTCGATCCGTTGGCCGCCGCGCTGATGTTCCTGCCGCTCTGCCTTTGGTTGCTGATCATTGAATCGCAGTTACCCGGATCGGCCTACTACTTCATCGTCAATGAACATGTCCTGAGGTTTCTCGGAATGCGTGAACCTCGCGATTACTACTCGGGGTCCATGCTGTATTACGTTCCACGCCTATTCCTCTTCATCTTTCCCTGGGCGGGCGTCCTGCTGTTCGGGTGGCTGGGCAGGTCTCAACAGATTGAGCCAGTCCGGCAGCAGAACCAGCGGTTTCTGTGGCTCTGCGTGTGGATTCCGTTCGCTTTCTTCAGCTTGTCCAGCGCCAAGGCGAATTACTACATACTGCTCTGCATCCCGCCGATGGCGCTGCTCACGGCCGAATACCTGCCCAATCTCCTGCGCGAGCGGCGACGGTTTCATTTGGGCATGGCGGTCACCGTGCCGATCCTGATTTTCGTGGTGATCTGGGCGATTCGCATATGGGAACTGCGCAGCGGCAAGACAGAACGCCTGATACCAATCCGGGACGGGAGTGGTTCCTTGACCATGGCGGTTCTCGTCGTCTTGTTGTTGCTGGTTCTGACGCTCATCCAGTTTGGGTGGCGGCGCCCGGCGATTCTCTGCCTCGGCGGGCTAATCATGCCCGTATCGTTCCAGTTCGATCACCTGGTGGCCTTGAGCGAACCGATCATGTCGTCGCGCAAGCTCGCCGCCTATATTCAGGAACACTACCCCGATGCGCGCGTCTACCTCTATCAGGATTTCGAGTCTGTCGGTTCTCTGCCGATCTACCTGAAGCGGACGCTGCCGGTAATCGACAGCCAGAGCAACGATCTGTATTTCGGACGCCACAGACAGCCTGATCACACCAATCTGGTCACGGCCGAAGCGGTAGCTGCGCTGGGTCCGGGTTCGCTGGTGGTGGTGCTGAAGGAACGGCAGCACGCCTATCAATCCACGCCGCTCGCGAAGTGCTCCGAGGAAGTCACCACCATCGGCAAGGCGAGGTTGCTCAGAGTAGGTTGTTGAGCCGAACTGACGATGATGCCGGTAGTTGGTGGTGTCGCGGTGAATCCGAACCTGGAAGCCGGGCTAATGAACAGCAAATATCCGTGCGTTGGCAAACAGGAGATACCCGATTTGGTGATTCATCCTCGCTAAACATGTTGCGGAGCACTGTGGCGATTGAGAAATCGTGGTCCGTACGGCGTGGAAAGGCAACCTACCCTATATAGGGGATGTTGCCGATTGCGATTTGGGCTATCTTTTGGCCTTGATGAAGTTGTGGTCATCCCACCAATCAATCGGCCTGAATCAAATCGGCATAAGCGACGATGCTCCCGATCAAATGTAGATCAAAGAACCTGCGAGCAGCGTACCTAGGCAGCATCCCGCCATCCAGTCGGCGGACCGAAGCCGCAATCAATTCAATCAGGAGAGACGTATGCTCAGGGTAGGGCTATTCCTTTGCGCCATGCTCAATGGTGTCGCGGCATATGCGTGGGGCACGCTGTTGTCCCAGATGCCGACTTACGTCGGATCTCCGAGTTACGCTGGGACGTTTTCAAATAACAGTGAGTCGGCGAAGCTCACGATTTGGCGCCAAACCGTAGACGGAAAGTCCCACCTTTTTGTACAGGTGTCGCCCGCGACAAATCCGTTCTTCTTTTGTCCCGGAGGCGCCCAGTTCTCCGTGATTCAGGATGGTAAAGATTACGGCGAGGAGTTCAGCGTCACGCGGGGAGACAACAACAGCATTTGTGACGATTTGACCACGACGGGAATTTTCCTGGTCGATCAGTGGGAACTAAATACTTCCTTCGACGAAAGCAAGGCATTCACCCTTCAGTATTCTTCGCCGTCGGCCTATCAATCGGGGAGCATTGCGGTGGCAGCGGCGGGAAGTACCGGAGGCGATACTGGCACCGTCCCAGCCACGTATGATGTGGCGACCAATCAACTGACGATACCGACGATCACGCTGGCGGGAACCGCATACAACAACCTGGTCGTGACTGTTCGCAGTTTCATCAGCGCGAACACGGGCACTCCTGGAGCGACGGTCACCTACGATACGGCCACCGGGATTTTGAGCGTTCCTGGTCTTGTTGCATCGGGAGTGACGTATACCAACGTGAAGCTGACGATATCCGCAGTGGTCAGCGTGGGCAGCCAAACATTGGACACCACAATAAGCATCACACCGTATACAGAGCCGTCCGCGTATGGCAGCGTCGCTACGCTGTCCTCGATTTCCAATTCGAAAGGGGAGCAGATTACCTTCTGGGGCCTCAAGGACGCCACGGGCAATCCTCTCGCGTTGACCGAGTCATTATTGAAGGATCCCACAACTGGCGTCGAAACCCGCACCTTTTATGGCTCCCATGGATTCCCGATGAAAGTGACCAAATCAACCGGGGAAACAACCGTCATCAGGTGGGGCACGGCGAACGCGGAATTTCGGTTCTACGATGCAAATCGCAGATTTGTCATGGGGCGCAGCCTGGCGACGAACAGTTCAGGATCAGTAACGGCCACGACCCTGAGCAATGACGGGCTATTTGCTGGCGTCTCCCTGGATGACCTGATCGGCAGTTATTCGCCTGATATGCTGAAGCTCGCGGCAAGCAATTGCAGGGACATTAGCAAGTCACTCGTGATCGGTGGCTCAAAGGTAACGAGTGTGTGCCT
Source organism: Pseudomonadota bacterium (assembly GCA_026399515.1). Taxonomy (GTDB): domain Bacteria; phylum Pseudomonadota; class Gammaproteobacteria; order Burkholderiales; family Rhodocyclaceae; genus JACRAR01. The sequence goes on from JAPLQT010000117.1 coordinate 160,222, forward strand.
CCTGCTGGATGGCACGGTGCCGGCGATCTGCGCCGCCGGGGTCGCGATGGTGGGAGCAGGGTTGGTGGCTAACCTGGTTGCCCACCAGATCGACCATGGTGGCACGCAACTCGATGCCAGCAAATTGAACGCCGACCTTGCCGATCCTGCGAATACCGAGGTGGCAAGGTTCTCCCGGGGCTGGAATAGCGGTAGCCTCCCAAGCGGAGCGGGCGCCCCAACCGTCATCAAGAGCACGGCGCAATACGCTTCGAACGACTCACCGTCGATCAAGGTTGCGGATTCCGCGCTGATGCAAGCAGCCCTTACACCTACATGCAGCTCGTATCAGACGTTGAAGAACGGACAGTGCGTCAATAACCTGATCTGCGACGCTTATCAGAAGGAGCAGAACGGCGTGTGCGTGCCAAATTGCACCACCGCACAGGAGATCGTCAATGGGGTCTGTGTAACAAAATGCGCGTCAAACCAGGTACGGCAAAATGGCGTGTGCGTGGCGGCTACCCCCACATGCACGTCGTCGCAAGAGTTGGTCAACAACCAGTGTCTAGCCAAGTGTGTTTCACCTCAAGTCCGGCAGGGAACGACATGCGTAACTCCCGTGGTCACTCTCACGGACACCTGGGTGATTACGGATAAGTGTGACGACGGGTACCGGATTGATTACAAGTTCTACGATACAACCGCGAACCTGGTTTGGCCATCGAGCACCAGCAGTTACTCGACCCCTGGTTACAATTCGGCTGCCAGTAGCCGACTTAGTTGCACCGCCGGCGACAAGATTTGTTTTGGCGGCACTACAGGTAGTACCTACTGGGGTGTTGGTGTAAGCAATACTTCCAGCTGCACGAATTGTTGTTATACGTGCGATGGCGGAACACATTCTTACAGTCCTAGTTGTAGTAGTTCACCAAACGTTGGAAGTGGCGGTCATTCGCTGGCTGGGAAAACCATGTATGCCGTATCCCCAAGTGGGAACAGGTTCGCAACTTGGACCTTTTATTCAGGCGGTTCTGGCGTATACAGCAAGCCCCAGACCGGATCTCCTGCTCAGACAAATGCGCCCTTCAACTGGACTTACAACGATACTACTGGACGATTCGTGATCACAAACAGTCACGGGACAGACACGGGTAGCTCAGTTATCACATTGGTGTGGCAGAGCGCCAGTTCTGGTTATGCCGACGAGGCCGGTTGGGGAACTCTGTTTACCTTCACGCTACAGTAATCGAGGCAAGTGCGCCCATCGATTGGCGAAACGCGGGAAGCCTAGGTCCGGACCGAACAATCCAGGAATGCCAGGATGCGCCTTTTCGTCAAAATGAACTAAATCCGCCGATCCGTGCGATGCCGAACAGATCGACCACAAGCTTGTGGTCCAAGCTACATGAATCGGTTTGTCGAGACCTGATAGCCGAGAATCTGATGAAACTACTAGCCATTCGACTAGGCTAGCAAAAGACGCTAGCCTAGTCGCTGGTTATGCTGTCTCCTTGGGAGGGTAATTGTGAATAGATCAAATATTATCGGTGCGGTCGTCGGTGCCGGAGCAGTCTTGTCGATTGGAGCAATCGCCGGCTATGAAGCGTTCAAAGGACCTACTTATGCAGAGGTGGTGCAGGTTGGCCCAGTGCATCAGAATGTGATGACTTTGGAAAAGGTTTGCAATGACGTCAGAGTAGTGCACAAGGCGCCGGTGAAGGACGAAAATCGTATTGCCGGTACAGTGATGGGTGGCGTGCTGGGCGGGTTGCTGGGCAATCAAGTCGGCAGGGGTGTTGGCAATAACCTGGCAACCGTGGCGGGCGCAGCCGGAGGGGCCTACGCTGGCAACAGGGTCCAGAAAGGCATGCAAGACAAGGACACCTCCACCACTACCGAACAGCGCTGTCACACAGTCGAAAAGCCCCACGATACGATCGTCGGGTACGACGTGCGCTACAGGCTCGATGGACGGGAAGATACAATCCGGATGGAACAACCGCCGACTGGTAACCGCATTCCGGTGGAGCACGGAAAATTGGTGCTCAACACAGCCACGGCGGAAAGCCAAGGCCGATAGGCAGGAGAGAGACTGGATGACCCGACCCCGGCCAGGTAATGCCGTTCGAACGCAAGCACTTCCGCACTTCCCCTCGCCGGGTGTCAGTTATTCAGAAGAAGCTGCAAGATGATCCCGGTGGCAATCGCCACGAGCACGTAGTCACCGCCCGTCTGAACCCAGTGATAACCCCGAGGTGGGGCACTCAGCCTGTGACTGCGCCAGTCATCGACTACATAGCTGTTGTGGCGATACTCGACCGGAAGTCGGTCACCCCGGTAGAACGCATGGTTCGGGCCCGCGCCGCGCTCGTCACGGCGCGAACCGTCATTCGAGTGGCGTTGATTTTCATGACGGTTCGGTTGTTCGTCGCGCTGCGTCTGCTCACCGCGACCGCGGTCATTGCGATCCCGATTTCCTTCGGCAAAAGCGACTCCTCCGGTGGACAAGGATATCGACATCAGGACGCAAACTACTGCTTTAGTGTTCATGCTGGACTCCGGTTGGTTGATAGGTGCCGCATTTGATTAGCACGCTTCGGCCTTGGGCTCGTGACATGCTGGTGGCGTCAAATCCGAACCTGGAAGATAGGCTTATGAGCGGGAAATATCCGTGCGTTGGCGAACCAAGAGATACCCGAACTTTCAAGCCGCCACGAAATAGCGGGCATCGCCGTCCGAGAGCGTACGCAAGGAATGGCCGTAGAGTTCGGATAGATTCCCGGTCGTGAGCACTTCAGCAATGGGTCCTTCTTTCCAGCGGCCGTCGCCGAACAGCAATAGCGCGCGCTGGCAGTAGCGCAGCGCCAGATTCATGTCGTGCAGGGCGATGATGAAACCGGACTGGCATTCGGCCGCATAACGTTTGACCAGCTCCAACATGACGATCTGGTGGCTCAGGTCGAGATGGGCGAGCGGTTCGTCCAGCAGGTAGAGCAAGGGCTGCTGGGTCAGCAGCGTCGCCATCGCCAGGCGCTGGCGTTCGCCGCCGGAGAGACTATGCACATCACGCGCTTCCAGCCCCGCCAGTCCAACCGATGCCAGTGCCGCGCGAGCGATGCGCTCGTCCGCCGCGCCCTCCCAGGCCCAGCGTCCCAGGTGCGGATGGCGGCCGATCAGCGCGGTTTCCAGCACGCTGGCGGGAAAGGCGTCGCTGTGCGTCTGCACCAGCAAGCCGCGCAGATGAGCCGCCGCGCGCGGCGCATGCTCGGCATAGGGCCGGCCGCACAACGCGATGTTGCCCGCGGCGGGAGTGCGCAAGTCGGCCAGCGTATGCAGCAACGAGGTCTTGCCGCTGCCGTTGCGGCCGAGGACCGCCAGAGTCTCGCCATGGCGTAGCGTAAGGTCGAGGCCCCGCACCAGCGTCCTGCCGGCGATCACGACATCCAAGCTCTGCGTGACCAGGAGCGGCACAGCGTCTTTGTCGGCATCTGCCATCATGGTCCGCTCCGCTCGGGCTGGCGCGACAGCAGGTAGAGAAATACCGGTACGCCGAGCAAGGCCGTCAGGACGCCGACCGGCAACTGCTGAGGGGCGACGAGGATGCGCGCCAGAGTATCCGCCGCCACCAGCAGCGTTCCGCCTGCAAGTACCGAGGCCGGCAGCAGCAAACGCAGGTCGTTGCCTGCGGCCAGGCGCACCAGGTGGGGAACGATCAATCCTATGAAGCCGATGCTGCCGGCGACATTCACCGCCACCGCGGTGAATAGCGAGGCCAGCGCGTAGATCAGCAGACGCAACCTGGCCACCGGCACGCCCAGCACCTGGGCCGAGAGTTCGCCGCGCGCCAGCAGGCCGAGGTCGCGTGAGAAAGGCAGCACGCAGGCCAGGCCGAGCAGCAGGACCACCAGCGCGGCCCAAGGGGACTCGGCTTGCGACAAGTCGCCCATCAGCCAGAAC
>JAPLQT010000117.1:164202-178099 GCA_026399515.1 Pseudomonadota bacterium
ACAACCTCAAGGCCACCAGCGCGCCGCACCCGGCGGCGACAATGACGCCGGTCAGCAGGAGCCGTGTCTGCGTCCAACTGCCGTCGCCATGCGCCAGGCCGAACACCAGCAGCATCGCCGCCAGTGCGCCGGCAAAAGCGCCGGCGTGCAGCAGCATCAGCGGCAAACCGAACAGCATCGCGGCCAGGGCACCCACCGATGCCCCGCCCGAGATGCCCAGCACATAAGGATCGGCCAGGGGGTTTTTCAACAGCACCTGCATCAGCGCTCCGGCCAGTGCCAGCAATCCGCCGCAGGCCAGCCCGGCCAGGGCGCGCGGCAATCGTAGGCTGCGCACCACTTCGCCGCCCAAGCCGCCCTCATCTCCCAGCAGTGCCCGCAATACTTCCAGGGGGCTCAAGGCAACGCTGCCGATCCCCAGCGATACCGCCACGCTCGCCAGCAAGGCGGCGGCGAGCAAGAGCAGGATCAGCAGGGCGCGGCGACGGCTGGGCATCTCTATAGCATCTTAGAAGAACTCCGCCTTGAGCGCGACCGAGAAACTGCGCGGATCGGCGGGATAGTAGGTGCCGGGATTGAAAGCACTGCTGAAGCCGGTGGCGGAATATTTGCGGTCCGTCAGGTTGGTGGCCCGGAGTATCAGGGAAATGGGTTTGAAGTTCCATAGCCCCTGGTAATCGAGCGTAGTGTAGCCATCCATCTTCCGATAGACATTGCCGAAGTCGCCGCCGAAGTAACGGCTGCCGACGCTGACCAGGGCCAGGCTGTGGATGCCGACGTGTCGGCTGTCGCCTCCGTCCCATTCACCGCCGAGAGTTTCCTTGTGGCGCGGGACCAGCGGAATGTTCTTGCCGCTGTAGATTCCTTGGTCGAAAGTAGCCGCTATCGCCGTCAGGCTGCCGCGCAACGTCCAGGCATCTGCAAGCTGCCAGCGGCCTTCCCACTCGGCGCCACGGCGACGGGTCGGATCGAGGTTGGCATTGCGTCCATTATCCGCAATGTAACCGATCTCGTTCTTGTTGCTCTGCTGGAACACGCTGAACTGCTGATTGAAACTGCCCGACGTCCAGGACAGTCCGCCCTCGACCAGTTGACCGGTCTGCGGGTTGAGCGCGCCGTTGTAGTACACCTTGTAGGTCAGCGGATCATAGGCAAAGAGTTCGTCGGTGTTGGGCAGCCGGAAATTCTTCGCCGTCTTCAGGTAAGCACGCCAGGCCTGGCTGAAAGCGTAGCTGGCGCCGAGCTCCCAGGCCGTCAAGTCGTTGCTGCCTTGGCCCTGTAGCTTGGCGCCTGCGTCGCTCATTTTTTGCTCGAAATGCTGGCGGCGCAAAGCCACGGTGGTATCGACGCCGTTCTTCCAGCGCGACAAGTTCTGGAAATAAATTCCCCGGCTCGACTGCTGTCCCGTCTGGCGATTCTGGCGATTGCCCGTGGCGAAGTCCAGGTCATCGGCGGTCGCCTTTCCGTCATAGAGATCCAGTCCGGCGATGGTTTCGCTGCTTTCGGCAGCGGGCAAGCCGTGAGTCCATTTCAGGCGCGGCGACAGTGCGCTGGCGTTGACTCGCGTCTGGCTGCGGTAGTACCAGTCGGCGTTTTTCGATTTCAGCGTATCGTCGCTGACACTTCCGTCGATGTCGACTTTCAGGTCGCTCCCGACCTTGAACGTGGCTCCCGGACGCACTCGGTAACCATCGCGCTCCAGGCGGTAATTGGGATTCGTGCTCTGGCGGGGATCGCTTTCATATTGCGCCCGGCTGAGTGTGCCGGGCAGTCCATACTGTTCCCGGTAGCCGGAAAAATCCATGAAGGCCTCGCCGTCCGTGTAGCGGTAAGCGGCGCGGCCGCCGGCCGAGGTCTGCTTGGCGTCGCTATTCACCCGGTAACCGTCCGTGCTCGCATCGTGTGCAAAGAGATTGCCCTGCCAGTTGTCCTTACTGCCCGCCAGCGAGGCATCGATGGCGGCATAACCGAAGCTGCCGCGCTCGCCCTTGACTGATGCGCGCAGCTTGTCGCTCTTGTCGGTGATGATGTTGATCACGCCCGCCGCCGCACGATCGCCGTAAAGCACCGCGCCGCTGCCGCGCATGACCTCGATTTGCCGGATCGCGGAGAGCGGTATCGTCTCCCACTTGATGCTGCCGGAATCCACCGGATTGAGGCGCTGGCCGTCCACCAGGATCAAGGTGTTGCTGCCGGCAGCCTCGCCGCTGCCGCGGATGTCGACGGTGGCGTCGATGCCCAGGGATCCGTACAAAGGCCGAACATCCAGGCCGGCGATAGCCTTCAGCAGATCCGGGACGCTGCGGGCAGGACTGTGCTCGATTTCGCCTCGGGTGATGATGGAAATGTTGGCGGCGATACCTGGCGCAGGTTCCTGGAAGCGCGTTGCGGTGATCAGCACGATGGCGTCGCCGGTGGCGGACGAAACGGGGAATGAGTGTAAAGCGGTACTCAGCGCCAAGCTGAGCGCCGTGATGCGGATGGTTTTGGACATGGATATCTCCCTTTCCGACCAGCGTCCCCGCAGGTCGGTGCATTACGGAATTGGAAGTGGCGCAGGGAGATGGGGCGCAAGGCACGTTGCAGCGCGCCGGCCGTCGCTTCCCCGCGACGCTTCCGCTCTTTGATGTCCGTGGCCGGTCTCCGGGCTCGGAAGATTTAGTCCACCGCCTTCCCGAGCCTGATGCATCGACTCAGTGGCACTTGATGGACTCACGCTTCCTTACCGTTGCGGGGGCAGCACAGGGATTGCGCCGAAAGGCGTGGCGCTCACCTGTTTCCCGTTTCACCCTGGGGCCCTTGCTAAACTTGGCCGTTCGGGCACCGCGGACATGCACGCTGCATGAAAAATCCCTACAGCGCGCAGGCATTGTAGCGGAAAATATCCGAACGAGTTCGACTTGCCGCTAAAATCAACCATCCACCAATGTTTGCGGACGGCTGCCCCATGAAAGAAGTCAAAGCACTGTTCTTCGATGTCTTCGGCACCTTGGTCGACTGGCGTGGGTCGATCGCCAGGGAAACATCGGCGATACTCTCTTCCCTCGGAATCGTCGTCGATGGCGAAGCTTTCGCCGATGCCTGGCGCGACCAGTATCAGCCGGCGATGGAAGATGTACGTAGCGGACGCCTTCCCTTCAGCAAACTGGATAAATTGCACCGACGCAATCTCGACGTCGTACTGAAGAATTTCGGACTCGACCATGTCGACGAAACCACACGGATAAACCTCAATCTGGCCTGGCACAGGCTGGACGCATGGCCGGATGTGACGCCGGGATTATTGCGCTTGCGCGGCAAATTCCGGATCGCGCCGTGTTCCAACGGCAATATTTCGCTGATGGTGGATCTTGCCCGCCGCAACGGATTCGCCTGGGACGCGATTCTCGGAGCCGAGCTGGCGCGCGACTACAAGCCGAAGCCAGATGTCTATCTCTCGGCCGCCGCCGCGTTCGACTACATGCCCGGGGAGACCATGATGGTCGCCGCCCATTCGTCCGACCTGGCCGCCGCCGCTACTACTGGTCTGCGTACGGCTTTTGTTGCCCGTCCCGACGAACGCGGACACGGGAAAGGTGAAAGTCTTGCGGGCGTTCCCGTCGACATATCCGTCGATAGCCTGACGGCGCTCGCCGACCTGCTCGGGTGTCCCTGATTCGCCGAAAGACCTCGCGCAATCGTCAAATTCACATATGGCATAATGAAATCTTACATGTCCTGTCTGGCCACCCATGAATAGTCCGCACGGCCCAGTCGCCATTGCGACGCCGATTCCAGCGCGCCTGGCGCAGTTGCGCGCGGTGATGAAATCGCACGGCCTCGACGCCTACATCATTCCTTCCGCCGACCCTCATCTGTCCGAGTACCTGCCGCAACGCTGGCAGGGACGCGAACATTTTTCCGGGTTTACCGGTTCGGTCGGCACGCTGGTGGTGACCGCCGACTTTGCCGGTCTGTGGGTGGATAGCCGCTACTGGAGCCAAGCAGAGAAGGAGCTTGCCGCGACCGGCATCCAGATGATGAAGATCGCGACCGCGACCGCGACCCCGCATATCGAATGGCTGGCCGACAAGCTACAGGCCGGCCAAACCATCGGCGTCGACGGAGCCGTCCTCGGCCTCGCCACCGCCCGCGCGCTGGAACAGGCAATGCTCGCAAAGGGCGTCAAGCTGGATACGGATCAGGACCTGCTGCAACAAATCTGGCCGGATCGCCCCGGCCTGCCTCAGGCGCCCATTTACGAGCACCTCGCGCCTTATGCCGTGGTCAGCCGCAAGGGCAAGCTGGCGGCAGTGCGCGAACGAATGCGCGCCTTGTCGGCAGAATGGCATTTCATTTCAACCGTCGATGATCTGGCGTGGATATTCAACCTGCGCGGGGCGGATGTCAGCTACAACCCGGTATTCATCGGCCATGCGTTGATCGGCCTGGAGAGCGCCACGCTGTTTGTCTCCCCGGGAAAAATTCCGCCCGCGCTGGCCGAGGTGCTGGCCGAGGACGGCGTGCGCATCGCCGACTACCCGCAAGCTGCGGCCGCCCTCGCCGCTCTTCCCGCTAGCACCAGCCTGCTGATCGACCCGCGGCGCATCACCTGGGGCTTCCGCCAATCGGTACCGTCACACGTCAATGTGATCGAAGCCATCAATCCGTCGGTGTTCGCGAAATCGCGCAAGACCGCTCAGGAAGCCCGGCTCGTGCGGGAAGCCATGGAACAGGATGGCGCCGCTTTGTGCGAGTTCTTCGCCTGGCTGGAAGCGGCGCTAGTCGCGCAAGGGAGACAAGTCCTCACCGAACTGACCATCGACGAACACATCACCGCCGCCCGTGCCCGCCAGCCGCACTTCGTATCCCCCAGCTTCGGCACCATCGCCGGCTTCAATGCCAACGGCGCCATGCCGCACTACCACGCCACACAGGCATCCCATGCCGTCATCGAAGGCAACGGCCTGCTGCTGATCGACTCCGGCGGCCAGTACCTGAACGGCACCACCGACATCACCCGCGTTGTCCCGATCGGCGTTGTCTCGGCAGAACAGCGGCGCGATTTCACCCTGGTCCTGAAGGGCATGATCGCCCTGTCCCGCCTCCGATTCCCGCGCGGCACCTGCTCACCCGTGCTGGACACCGTGGCGCGGGCGCCGATCTGGGCCGAAGGCATCAACTACGGCCACGGCACCGGACACGGCGTCGGCTATTTCCTGAACGTCCACGAAGGCCCCCAGTCCATCTCCGGCGCCATGCCGGACCCACACACCGCGATGGAAGAAGGCATGATCACCTCGAATGAACCGGGGATCTACCGCCCGGGTAAATGGGGGGTACGCATCGAAAACCTGTTGCTGAATATTCCCGCCGGACAGACGGAGTTTGGCGACTTCCTGCAATTCGAAACCTTGACTCTCTGCCCGATCGACACGCGCTGCATCGATCCGGTGTTGATGGGTGAAGACGAAATCGCCTGGCTGAACGACTATCACGCCATGGTTCTGCAGCGCCTCTCCGCCCGCGTGACGGGCCTGGCCAAAGCCTGGCTGGAAGAGCGGACCCTAGCGCTCGACCGGTGATATAGTCGATTCGCCATGGCGCCAGCCGCGCCCGGACGGACCTCGGAAAGGCGCGCGGCGCCATCCCTCTCCTGAAGTATCCTGCCTAACTCGCATCGTCGTCAGGCCACCCCCGTGCCATGAAATCGTTCAGAAGCAGGGTTTACGCCCCGAAGGAAGTGGCCTTGGGCCACGCCCCCACCCCCAACCCCCGCCCAGGCGGGGGCTACAAATTGCTCGCTGCGCTCATGAGTTGCGGGGCGCTTCGCAACTGTGTTTCACGCTAATTTCAATCACTAACGCCTGCCGCCGGAAAAGTGTGGCGGAAGGTAGACATTTAAACAAATAGTGCTTGACGCCCGGAAACTTCAGAGGTACATTTTGTAACACAAAGTGGTAACGTTTCCACTTTGTCCATGGCGCGTCGCTTCACGATCGAGGGCAAAAGCTGGAATCGCTGCCATGTAACGCGGAAGAACATTGGTTAGGCACTGCGTTTGCAGTGTCAGTGTATATGGCAGGAACTGCATTGTTTTGCAGAAATTTCAAACTAGAGGAGACGTTATATGAAGACTTTCGCGAGAAAGCAAAGCAATCCGGTTTCGAGTGGCTTTGCGTTTAAGTTAAGCCCAATGGCGGCGGCTTGTGCGGCGCTGTTCTCGGCGGCGTCGGGTTCCGCATTCGCTCAACAGGCCGAGGATTCTTCCAACCGCGTGGTGGTCACCGGCATCGCCCATAGTATCGAGACCTCAATCGCGGCCAAGCGCAATTCCGATTCGATCATCGAAGCTGTGACGGCAGAAGATCTCGGCAAGCTGCCCGATATCAGCATCGCCGATGCGCTGGCACGCCTGCCCGGCCTGACCGCGCAGCGGGTTGACGGCCGTGCCCAGGTCATTTCCATCCGTGGCTTGTCGCCGAACTATGCCGGCGCCCTGCTGAATGGACGCGAAGTCGTCAGCTCCAGCGATAGCCGCGCTGCCGAATACGACCAGTTCCCCTCCGAACTGGTTGGCTCCGCCATCGTCTACAAGACGCCGGATGCCTCACTGATCGGCCAAGGCCTGTCGGGCACCGTGGATGTTCGCGCACTGATGCCGCTGGACGTACGCGGCCGGCAGGCCGCGTTCAACGTGCGGGGCGAGCGCAATTCGAACGGCAAATTGACGGACGGTCCCGGCGCCACCGGCAATCGCGTCAGCGCATCGTATGTCGATCAATTCGCCAACAACACGATCGGCGTGGCCATAGGCTTCGCTCACCTGGATTCACCCGAGCAGGAGAAGTACTACCAGGCCTGGAAATTCGGCGACTACGTCGGCCAGTGGGGGGCCAACATGCAAGGCGTGCCTTCGTCGGGCACTGGCAACAACAAAGCGTTGATATCCCAGGGCTTCGATGCGGGCGTCACCTCCAGCAAGCAGATCCGCGATGGATTGATGGCGGTACTGGAGTACAAGCCCAGCAAGGATGTCCACAGCGTATTGGACTTGTACTATTCCAAGTTCGACCAAGACCGCACGCGGCATATGCTGCAGGGCGACTTCCTGTGGAGCGACCCGGTCACGCTGTCCAACCCTGGCATCACCCAGTTGGGCGGCAACAGCGTCGTTACCAGCGGTCAGCTTGCCAATGCGCGCAGCCTGATTCGCAATGACAACAGCCAGCGCTCGGACGTGATCAAGGCCCTGGGCTGGAAGAACGAGGTCACGCTGGCCAACAAATGGACCGCGGTGGCTGATCTGAGCTACTCGCATTCTGCGCGGGACGAGACCTGGATCGAAACCTACTCCCAACCCACGACGCTGGGCACCTACACCTTCTCCGGCCTTGGCACTCCCGGCGGGCAGATGTGGTCGACGAACCAGAATCTGTCCGATCCCAAGCTCGTGAAGTTGAATGATTCGCATGGCTGGGGAGTGATCAGGACACCGCATATCACGGACGAGATCAAGGCGCTGCGCCTGGTAGGCAAACGCGATCTGGAAGGCATTTTCAGCGGATTCGAGTCCGGACTGAATTTCTCGACGCGCGACAAGAATGTCCTGAAGAACCAAAGCCAGCTCGCGCTTACCGGCGCGATCGACGTGCCCGCGGCCGCGCTGCGTGCGCCGACCGACCTGGGCTGGGCGGGTATCAACAGCCCCATCCTGTCGTTCGACGTGCCGAGCGTGATGGGCCTGTTCCAGAGGAAGCCCAAGGATCCCTGGGATGAGAAGGACAGCCACTATTCGATGCACGAGAAGGTCACGACCTTGTACGGCAAGTTCAACATCGACAGCCAGTTTGTTAATGTGCCGGTGCGCGGCAATATCGGCCTTCAGTACGTGCACACCTTGCAGAGATCGGACGGCTATGCCTGGATCAGCGACAAGACTGGCGAGCGGACCTACCCGGTCAGCGACGGCACGAGCTACAACGACTTCCTGCCCAGCCTGAACCTGGCTTTCAACCTACAGCCGAGTCTCATCCTGCGTTACGGCCTTGCCAAGACCATGGCGCGACCCCGCATGGATGACCTGCGCGCCGGAGCCGACCAGCCCAAGGTGAATACGAACCCGGGACCTTCGTACGGCTTCTGGAGCGCCGGCAACGGCGGCAACCCGCTGCTCCAGCCATGGCGCGCCACCGGAACCGACGTATCGGTGGAGAAATATTTCGGCAAGCGCAGCTATGTGGCCGTCGCCGTGTTCTACAAGGATCTGAAGTCGTTCATCTACGATCAGACAATCCAGCGCAACTTCGCCGGCTTTCCGAACAACTCGGGCGTGACCCCCTTCTCGAATCTGGGGAATATCACGGCCCCGGCGAATGGCAGCGGTGGGACGGTCGACGGGATCGAGTTCAGCACCTCGCTCGAAGGCGCCCTGCTGTCGCCGATGCTTGACGGCTTTGGCGTGACCGCCAGCGTATCCAGCACTCAAAGCTCCTTGCACGAGGCCAACGATACCACTCGTTCGCTGGACGGGCTCTCGGGCATCGTCAACAACCTGACGGTCTACTACGAGAAGCACGGTTTTTCGACGCGCATCAGCCAGCGTTATCGCTCGGCCTTCGAGGCCACGACTCGCGGCGTATTGCTGAACAACGAGACCAGCAAAATCAATGGCGAGAAGATCGTCGATTTCCAGGTCGGCTATGGCTTCGAGAACGGCATGTACAAGGGCTTGTCAGTCCTGCTACAGGTCAACAACCTGACCAATCGGCCCTATCAGACCACCAGGGGTCCGGAGGTCGTCGGCTCTGCCGGCAATATGGCGGGGCAGATACCCTGGGTCAATGCAACCTATGGCCGGACCATGCTGCTGGGCCTGAACTACAAGTTGTAATACTCCGTGTGGTGCATATACCCCTGCCGGCCTGCGCCGGTGGGGGCTTTTTTTTGGCATATCGTCGATTGATACACAAGAACTCGCAGGGGATACGATGACTCAGCACAACATCACCCGACTGACCATGCTGCTCCGTAGCCTTTGCGCCGGCCTCGTCTTGAACGGTTGCGCCGGGGTCGGCCGTGACGCCATCGCCGACAGTCCAACCGAGTTGCGGGACTGGCCTAAGCTTGGCAGCGCGATCTCAAGGAACCCGGACGTCGAAGCCCGGATCGCGCGGATAGTGGCCGGCATGAGCCTGGCGCAGAAGATCGGCCAGATGACTCAGCCGGAAATCAAATCGGTGACACCCGCCCAAGTCAGGCAGTTCTATATCGGCTCTGTCTTGAACGGCGGCGGGTCATGGCCCAACAAGAACAAGCATGCGAGCGCCGCCGATTGGGTCGAACTGGCGGATCAATACTACGACGCCTCGATGACGACCGACATGAAGGTGAAGGTGCCGGTGATCTGGGGCATCGACGCGATTCACGGCAACAGCAACGTGTATGGAGCGACCCTGTTTCCCCACAACATCGGGCTGGGAGCCGCGCACGACGCGGTGCTGGTCGGAAAGATCGGCGCCGCGGTCGGCAAGGCGGTGCGCGCCACCGGCATCCACTGGGTATTCGCGCCAACGCTGGCGGTGGCGCGCGACGACCGCTGGGGGCGCACCTATGAAAGTTTTTCCGAGGACGGCGCGCTGGTCCATGCCTACGCGGGAGCCTATGTGACGGGTTTGCAGGGCAGTTTCGCCGACGATGCCAATGTGGTCGCCACCGCCAAGCATTTCATCGGCGACGGCGGGACCGACCTGGGCAAGGACCAGGGCATCAACCAGTCCGGCAAGGCCGAGATGATCAATATCCACGGCCAGGGCTACTATGGCGCGCTGGCCGCCGGGGTGCAGACCGTGATGGCGTCGTTCAATAGCTGGAACGACGTCGCGGCCGGCAAGAACTACGGAAAAATGCATGGCAGCAGGGAACTGCTGACCGAGGTCCTAAAGACCCGGATGGGTTTCGATGGCTTTGTCGTTTCCGACTGGAACGGCATCGCCCAAGTGCCGGGCTGCAAGGACGCGAGCTGTCCGCAGGCGATCAATGCCGGGGTGGACATGGTGATGGTCCCGGACGATTGGCGGGCGTTTATCGCCAATACCATCGCGGAGGTCGAGACCGGCAAGATTCCGCTGGCGCGGATCGACGATGCCGTCACTCGTATCCTGCGAGTAAAGATGCGCGCCGGCCTGTTCGACAAGAAGCCGTCGCAAGGCGCGTACGCCGGCCGCCAGGAAGCGCTGCAAGCCCGCGCCTTGGCCCGCGTGGCTGTGCAGGAATCGCTGGTGTTGCTGAAAAACAATGGCGGTGTGCTGCCGCTGGCGCGCGGCAAGAAAATCCTGGTGGTGGGCAAGAGCGCGGACAGCATGCAGAATCAAGCCGGCGGCTGGTCGCTGACCTGGCAAGGCACAGAAAACAAGAACAGCGATTTCCCTAACGGCGACACCATACTGGCCGGAATCAGGGAAGCCACAGGCGCTGCCAACGTGACGTATAGCGAAACCGCCCGCGGCGTCGATCCAGGCGCCTTCGACGCGGTGATCGCGGTGATAGGCGAGACGCCCTATGCCGAAGGCGCCGGGGATATTTCGCCGCCGGGCACGCTGCGGCACAGCAGCCGCTATCCGGAAGACCTGGCGGTATTGTCAGCGGTCGCCGGCAAGGGCAAGCCCGTGGTCAGCGTATTCGTCTCGGGTCGCGCCTTATACACCAATGACCTGATGAATCTGTCGGACGCCTTCGTTGCCGCCTGGCTGCCCGGCACGGAAGGCAAGGGCATCGCCGATGTCTTGTTCAGGAATGCCGGCGGCGGCGTAAATCGGGATTTTCGCGGCAGTCTGGCTTTCTCCTGGCCGCAGTCCGCCTGCCAGACCCCGCTCAACTTCGGCGACGCCGGCTACTCCCCACTGTTTCCCCTCGGCTACGGCTTGAAATACGCCAGCGCAGCGGTGATAGGAACCCTGGATACCCGCGTCGCTACGAGCGGTTGCGGCGGAGCGAGCGCGGTGAGCATTTTCAACCAGACCGAACGCGCCCCATACGCACTCTATGTGTCGTCCGCAGCCAACAACTGGATCGAGACGGCGGTCGGCGGCGACCTGAACGCGACCCTCAATCTGCCCGCAACCCAGCCCGTCATCCGGGTGCAGACCACCCAGATCAATACCCAGCAGGACGCCAAGCTGGTGACCTGGTTCGGCCAGGCCCAAATCTATCTCCGTTCCGGTCGGAAGGAAGACCTGCAAGCCTTTGCCGCGGCCAACGGCGCATTGCAATTCGATACCCTCATCTCACAACTGCCGCAGGGCAGCGTGACGATGGCCATGGATTGCGGCTATCCGTGCCGCGGTACGCTGGATCTCACCAACGCGTTCAAGCGTATCGGCACCGGCGCCAAGCGCAGCGTGAAGATCCCGCTGGCATGTTTTGCCGTCAAAGGGACAGATCTGGCGAATGTCGATACCCCGTTCAACGTGCAGACCGCCGGCCAGTTCTCGGCGGCCTTCGCCGATATCAAGATTGTTGCCGGTGCCGCCATGGATGCGGATGCGCTGAGCTGCGGCGATATAGGAGTTGCCCCAAAATAGCGCTTCAAGAGCTGCGCGATGAAAACGGCTGGTCTCCGATAGTGATCGCTTTCTCCGCGGCGGATGTTGGTCCGCGAGGTCGCTTTGAAATTCCGGGACATTCCGACTATGCCAACTGATAGCATCCCGCCATGAGCACCACCGAAATCTTCCTGATCGCCATGGCCATCATCTTCACCCTGCCCTACCTGATCTGGCGGGTGGGCAGGACCGAGTATTTCGCACCCCTAGTGGTGGTACAGATCATTGCCGGCATCCTGCTCGGGCCTGGCATCCTGGGCAGGATTTTCCCCGACTATTACAGCTTCGTCTTCAATCCGCAGGTCATCCAGTCGTTGAACGGCATCGCCTGGTGGGCGGTGATGCTGTTCGTCTGGATCGCCGGCATCGAGCTGGATCTGCACCAGGCCTGGGAGCACCGCCGCGAGTCCGGCATCACCGCCGGCCTGGCGCTGGGCACGCCGCTGTTGTTCGGCAGCATTGCCGCCGCGGGCATGTTGATGTACGACGGCTGGATGGGGCCCGAGGCGACAACCTGGCAGTTCGTGCTGGCGGTAGGCATGGCTTGCGCCGTGACCGCCCTGCCCATCCTGATCCTGTTCATGGAAAAGCTGGACATCCTGCGGCAGCCGCTCGGCCAGCGCATCCTGCGCTATGCCAGCATGGACGACATCGCCATCTGGGGCGTGCTGGCGCTGATCCTGATGGATTGGCAGCGCATCGGCAGGCAAGCCGCCTTCCTGTCCGCCTTCGCGCTGCTGGCCTATGGTTTCCGCCGGCTGATGCTATGGCTGCCGGAGCGGGACCGCTGGTATGTTGGCCTGACCTGGCTGATCCTGTGCGGCTTCGGCGCCGACTGGTCGGGGCTGCATTTCATGGTCGGCGCCTTCCTGTCCGGGGCTGTGATGGACAACCATTGGTTCGACCGGAAACGCATGGATTTGCTGCGCCACCACGTGCTGCTGGTGGCGATGCCGGTGTTCTTCCTGAGCACCGGGCTGAAAACCAACTGGAGCATGGGTGGCGAGGCGGTATTCCTCGCCGCCGGCGCCTTGCTGGCCGCCTCCGTGGCGGGAAAACTAGTAGGTACCTATGTCGCCGGAAACCTATTAGAATGGGCTTCTGGCGAAGCCTCGATCATCGGCTGGCTGCTACAGACCAAGGCGCTGATCATGATCATTTTCGCCAACATCCTGCTGGACAAGGACATCATTACCAGCGAAAGCTTCACCGCCTTGTTGCTGATGGCGGTTGCCAGCACCATGCTGACCGTGCCGGTGGTGGCGCCGAAACTGGAGCGGATGAGAAAGATCATCGCGGGCATTCGAATTTCGTGATCGATCTGAAGACTTGTGGATCTGACAATTTGTGCTACCAAGAAGAATATCGCGAGGCGGACAAGGGAGACATTGCGTGAATAATCTGAAGACCAGCACCAAGCTGCTGTTGCTCGCGGTAACCGCTTCCACGCTTCTATTGCTGCTGAGCGCCGTCGGGATTTTCGAAATGCGTAGCATGGCAGGCGAAACATCGCTTGGCCTGCGCGCCGCCAAGACGGAAAGCGAGGCGGTCGAGGCCGTCGAGAACGCCCATGCCCATTTCAAGACCCAGGTGCAGGAATGGAAGAACATCCTGATACGCGGGAACGATGCGGCGAATTTCGACAAGCACAACGCCCAATTTACCGAGGAAGAAAAGACGGTCCAGAATTATCTGGGTTCGGCGAGCGGCCTGATGAAGGAACGCGGCATTGCCACCGATGATGTCGAGAAGTTGAAAAAAACCCACTCGGAACTGGGCGGCCGGTATCGCGAAGCCCTCAAGCAGTTCGACAAGGCGGATCAAAACGCCGGCAAGGCCGTCGACAAGCTGGTCAAGGGAATGGATCGCGATACCGCAACCGGCATGGAGAAAGTCGTTTCCCAGATCGAGAAACATTTCGCCGAGCGTATCGCAGTCCAGATTGAGCGGGGGCAAGCCAGCTACGAGTCCGCGCGCAATATTTTCGCCATCGTGACCCTGGTGGGCCTGATTATCGCCGTCAGTCTTTCCACCGCCATCTCGCGCGACGTCATCGGACAACTCGGCGGCGAGCCTGCCTACGCGGCGGAGATTACCCGCCGCATCGCCGCGGGAGACTTGACGACCTCCATCGAGACCCGTCCCGGCGATACGACCAGCCTGCTGGCCGCAACCAAGCAGATGCGGGACTCCTTGCACGGCATCATAGGCGAAATCCGGGTAGCTGCCGGCCGGGTAGCCGACGATGCGGCAAGTCTAAGCGCGTCTTCGAATCAGGTGACGGCCGGATCGAACCAGCAAAGCGAGGCGGCCGC
>JAPLQT010000117.1:178116-408256 GCA_026399515.1 Pseudomonadota bacterium
CCGCGTCCACGGCGGCAGCCGTCGAGGAGATGACGGTGAGTATCCAGCACTTGTCTTCGAGCTCCGACGATGCGCATAAGACTGCAACCGAAGCAGGCACGCTCTCGATAGAAGGTGAAGGCGTTGTGAAAAACGCCATTGCCGAGATCAACAAGATAGCCGAGTCGTTCAATCGTTCCAGCCAGTTGATTTCAAATCTCAGCCAGCAGTCGGATCAGATCTCCGCCATCGTCAATGTCATCAAGGAAATCGCCGACCAGACCAATCTGCTGGCGCTGAATGCCGCCATCGAGGCGGCACGGGCCGGTGAGCAAGGCCGGGGCTTCGCCGTGGTCGCCGACGAGGTGCGCAAGCTGGCGGAGCGGACCTCATCCTCTACGCAGCAAATCGCCACAACCATAGGCGATATACAGAATGGAACCCAAAACGCAATGCAAGGCATGACCGAAGGCAGCAGCCTGGTTGTGGAGGGGGTAGGCATGGCGGCCAAGGCCGGCGATTCCATGTCGCTGATTCAAGCCGGCAGCCGCAAAGTGCTGGACGCCGTGGCGGAAATCTCTTCAGCCCTGCACGAACAAAGCGCCGCCAGCAATCTGATCGCCCAGAACGTCGAGAAAATCGCCCAGATGACCGAGGAGAATAGCGCGTCGATAAAGGAAGTGAATCAAGCAGCGAATCACCTGGAGGAATTGTCGCGCAAGCTGAACTCGCTGGTCGGGCAGTTCAAGGTCTAGCATCCCTTGTAGCGATCGACCGGGTCGCCGCTGTCCACACGAAGGTGACGACGCTGCCGCCTGGCAACGTGTATTCGAACGTGGCGCCTTCATGACGCACGGAAAATGTTTGCGCATCCGTCGCCGGATTCAAGACGATCAGGGCAATCGACCCGTCGTCGGCGTTACGAAACGCGACATGCTCCAGGGCGCCGGCCGAACCGCTCGATGCTATGCGCCGCGCCCCCTGGCGTACGAAGCGGCTGGCGTGGGCGAGTACATAGTATTCGACATTGCGCGTAACCGCCCCGGTGGCGGAATCGATGGTCACGACGCCCCGGCAATTCCTACAGCCGCCGGTATATGGCCCGTGATGCTCGTCGAGGGCCAGATTCCAGAACAGCACGCCTTTCGCCCATCCCCGCGTGGAACCGATGATCAGGGTGTGTACGAACCACTTCAGTGATTTATCCCATTCCGGCGCCCACTCGCCGCCCGAGCATTCGGTGAAGTAGGTGTCTTTCCCAGGGTGGGCGTCATGCACCACGGACTGGGCTGTTACGTCCCCGGCATAGCAGTGCCAGGCCACTCCGGCAACATAGGGCGCGGCGACCGGGTCCGCGAGCACTTGCAAGGGCGACTGCACCTCGTCCCAGTTGTGATCCCAGTCGAGGATGCGCGTGGCGATCCGGCTTCGCTCGAACAGCGGCCCGAGGTATTCGCCGATGAAACGCGCACGGGCCGGCGGGTCGAGTCGCATGCCGGGATAGTCCTTGGGTTCGAAATGCGGTTCGTTCTGGATGGTGATGGCGAATATCGGCACGCCTTCGGCCGCATAGGCCGAGATGTAGCGTCGCAGATACTCGGCGAAAGCGCCATAGGCTTCCGGACGCAGGGTCCCTTGCACCAGGCTGTCGGTGCTTTTCATCCATCCCGGCGCGCTCCAGGGCGAGGCCATGATCCGGAGCCGCGGATTGATCGCCAGCGCACTCTTGACCACCGGCAAAAGCTCAGTCCGGGTGGCGGCGATGCTGAAGTGCGCCAGCGCCGGGTCGGTTGCGCCGGGCGGGCGATCGTCCAGGCTGTAGTGCCTGGGCGAGAAATCCGATGCGCCGATGGATATCCGGGTGAAACTGAGTCCGATGCCCGGCGACGGTCCGAACAGATCCTGGAGCAAGGCACGGCGTTGCTGGGGGTTCATCCGATGCTGGATCAGCCACGCGGAGGAATCGGTAATGGCCGCACCGAACCCCACCATCTCCTGATAGCGCGTATCGCTATCGACGTCGATGACATTGGATCCGCTTGCCTGGCTGGCGAAGGCAAGATCGGTAACCCGCGCCAGCAGCCTGGAACGGTCGCCCGTGGTGACCCAGGCCCCGACGGCAATTTGGGCGGGTCGGAGATTCTGTGCCATTGCGCCGTAGGGGCTGGCGGTCAGGAAACCCGCCGACAGCAGTATCAGGAATGTTCGAAGCATGAAATTACCGGCGTATGGAAACGGCTTATCGGTGGGCGACAATCGCCTATTTTCGCGCCAGGGCGCTTGCGATTGCCTGTTCGGCGAGCGGCACCATCACTTTGTAGCCGGCTGCATTGGGATGCACTCCGTCCTGTGAATATTCCCGCTTCATGCCCATGCGCTCATCCACCATAGCCGAGTAATAATCGAGATAGGCGACGTCATTGCTTACGGCATATTCCCTGATCCTTTTGTTGAGCGCGGCAATCTGCGCCGCCGGCTTGATCCCGGGGCGCCAATCATAGTGATCGGCGGGCAGCACCGAGGCCAGGATCACCTTGATGCCTTGAGCCTTCGCAAGTTCGGCCATGGAGGCAATATTGCCGGCTATCGTCTCGACGGTCATCGGCCCGGTATTGCCGGCGATATCATTGGTGCCCGCCAGGATGACCACCACCTTCGGCTTCAGGTCGATCACGTCCGGCCTGAAACGGATCAACATCTGGGGCGTGGTCTGCCCGCTGATCCCCCGATTGACGTAGGACTTGTTGGAGAACAATTCCGGCGCGACCCGGCTCCAGCCCTCGGTGATCGAATCGCCCATGAACACGACACGACGATTGTCGATTGCAGCCAGCGCTGCATTTTCGCTGCGGTAACGCGCCAGATTCGGCCAGTCGCTGGCGGGGCCGTGGTCGTCTACGGCCGAAGCCAGCCCGATGCACCAGCTCGCTAGGATCAGGGGCCAATAGAATTTCCGCAGTTTCATGCCTGGCCTTTGGCCGCGCAATGGGCGGCGATGAACTCTGCGTGCGTCGGCATGACATCGACGCATTTGCCGATGACGTTCTTGACGTTTGCCAGGAGCTGGGCGATTTCCTCCTTGGAGTGCAGGTCGACCAGGGGGCTGTATCCCTGCGCCCGGATGCCCTGGCCGTGCATCACCTGTATCCAGCTGACGTCGGCGAAGAGTTCGAGCCCGTCGCGAAAAATCCTGCCGTTGCTGCGGTACAGGTCGATCTTGTTCTTCAGGGTATCCGGAATGCTCATGTTGCGGCAGTAGTTCCAGAACGGCGAGTCGTCGCGCTCGGTGGCCTTGTAGTGCAGGATGATGAAGTCGCGTATGCGCTCATACTCGAACGCCACCTGGCGGTTGAATTCGTCGATATCGGCGGCATCGAAGCTGGCTCGCGGGAAGAAGGTAAACAGACGCGAAATCGCCGTCTGGATCAGGTGGATATTGGTCGATTCGATCGGCTCGAAAAACCCCGCCGACAGCCCGATGGCGACGCAGTTGCGGTTCCAGGTCTTCTTGCGCCGGCCCGGCACGTAAGGGATGTAGCGGGGTTCCGTGAGCGGCCGGCCTTCCAGGTTGTTCATCAGTCTGCTGGTCGCCTCGTCCCGCTCCATGAACTTGCTGGAATAGACGATCCCGTTGCCGAGGCGGTGCTGCAACGGGATGCGCCATTGCCAGCCGGCGCTGTGCGCGGTCGAGCGCGTCAGCGGCAATAGCGGACCGGCGGACTCGCATTGCGCCGCGATGGCGCGGTCGCACGGCAGCCAGTGCGTCCAGTCATCGTAGCCGGTCTTGAGCGTTTGTTCGATCAGCAGTCCGCGGGTGCCGGTGCAGTCGATGAATAGATCGCCGGCGATCTTCTCGCCGCTTTCCAGCACCACCGCATCGATGTAGCCGTCGGGCTCGCGTTGCAGCACCTGCACGATCTTGCCTTCGTTGCGCACCACGCCGCGCTTCTCCGCAAACTCGCGCAGGAAGCGGGCGTACAGGCCGGCATCGAAATGGAAGGCATTGGTGATTTGGCCTAGCGGCGAACCGGGCATGTCCGGGTTGGCGCGGATGAATTTGGCATGCCGCGGCGCCAGGGTATTTATCGAATATTCGCCGAGATCGGCAGCTTCGCCCGCCTGCTGCATCTTCAGCCAATATTGATAGAAAGGGATTTCGGCCAGGTCCTGGCCGATCATTCCGAAGCCGTGGATATACGAGTCCCCGATTTTTCCCCAATTGACGAACTCAATGCCGAGCTTGAAGCTTCCCTGGGTCTTGCTCAGGAATTCATCCTCGTCTATCCCCAGGTTGGCGTTGAAGCTCTTGATGTGGGGGATCGTGGCCTCGCCCACGCCTATGGTCGGAATTTCGTCGGACTCGATCAACTTCACGTTATAGCCGGGGATGAGGACCTTGGACATGGCCGCCGCGGTCATCCAGCCTGCCGTGCCGCCGCCGACAATAACGATGTTCTTGATGAGATCAGCAGCCATCAATGGCTCCTTTCAGTTGGTTGGTTTCTTTCACATCCATCGATCTGTGAAAATCGTCGAGGTTCCTGGTTAATCGCTTCACAGACGCGCTTCGTCGAACTGGTCGAAAATCGAGATCTTCGCGGCGTCGACGGAGAATCGAACCCTGTCGTCCGCCTTGAACTCACGCATCTCCTGGACTATCGCCGCCAGCGAGTGGCCGCAATAATCGATCCAGACGATCTCGTGGTTGCCCATCGGCTCGACCAGGGAGACGACACCGGTCAGATTTCCTTGATCCCCGATCTGGATTTGTTCCGGGCGTATGCCCAGTACCACCGTCATGTCGTGTCTTGGTTCATGCTTGAAAGCGTAATTCGAGACATCGAGATCGACCTGCCCGGCGGCGAATCTGACCATAGACCTGTCGCAGGCCAGCGTTCCGTTCAGGAAGTTCATGCCCGGCGCGCCCAGGAAGCCTGCAACGAACAAGTTGTCCGGCTTTGAATAGACGCTTTCCGGTGTGCCGATCTGCTGGATCTTGCCGCCTTGCATGACCACGATGCGGGTGGCGAGGGTCATGGCCTCGACCTGGTCGTGGGTGACGTAGATCATGGTCGACCGCAGCTTCCTGTGGAGCAGTTTCAACTCGCGGCGCAGCTCGGCGCGCAGCTTCGCATCCAGGTTCGACAGCGGCTCGTCGAACAGCAGCACATCCGCTTCGCGCACCAACGCCCGGCCGATCGCCACGCGCTGGCGCTGGCCGCCGGACAACTGCGAGGGCTTGCGCTTCAACAGTGGCTCCAGGTGCAGGATTTCAGCGGCGCGCTTGACCCGCCTTTCGATCTCGGCCTTGGGCGTGCCGCCGATGCGCAAGCCGAAGGACATATTGCCTTCGACGCTCATGGTCGGATACAGCGCGTACGACTGGAACACCATGCCGATGCGGCGGTCGGCCGGATCGGCCCAGGTCATGTCCTCGCCGCCGATCGCTATGCTGCCGTCGGCGACGTCGATGAGTCCGGCGATGCTGTGCAGCAGGGTCGACTTGCCGCAGCCGGATGGACCGAGCAATACCAGGAACTCGCTTTCGATCACGTCGAGATCGAGGTTCTCGATGATGCGGTTGCCGCCCAGGGAGACACACAGATTGCGGATGCTGACGTTCGACACTGGCGACCCCTTATCCTTTGACCGCGCCGGCGGCGATGCCGCGCACGAACCAGCGCCCGGAAACCAGGTAAATGGAAAGCGGCACCAGCGACGTCAGGATGGTCGCCGCCATGTTCACGTTGTAGAGCCGCACTCCCGTCGTGGTGTTGATCACGTTGTTGAGCTGGACGGTCATCGGCAGGTTTTCGCGGCCGGCGAAGACCAGGCCGAGGATGTAGTCGTTCCAGATGCCGGTGACCTGCATGATCGCCGCAACGATGATGATGGGCGTCGACATCGGCAGCATCAGTTGCAGGAAGATGCGAAAGAATCCGCCGCCGTCGATGCGCGCCGCCTTGAACAATTCCTCGGGTATCGAAGCGTAATAATTGCGGAACAGCAGGGTCATCACCGGCATGCCGAAGATGACGTGGATCAGGATGATGCCCGGCAGCGAGCTGAACAGGTGCAGCGCCGCTAGGATCTGCACCAGCGGATAAATCATCACCTGCACCGGAATGAAGGCGCCCATCATCAGGATGCCGAACAGCAGGCCGGCGCCGCGCGCGCGCCAGAACGACAGGGCGTAGCCGTTCAACGCGCCGATCAGGATCGACAGGACAGTGCTGGGCGCCACGATCGCCAGGGAATTCCAGAAGCCACCGCGTATGCCCTCGCAGTCCACCCCCGTACAGGCGGAGCTCCAGGCCGTCTGCCAGGGCTCCATGGTGAAACTCAGCGGTAGCGCGAAGATGTTGCCCAGGCGGATCTCGTCCATCGGCTTCACCGAGGTCACCAGCATGATGTACAAGGGCAGCAGGAAGAAGGCGGCGGCGCTGACGAGGAAGGCATAGATGCCGATCCGGGCCGGATCCAGTCGCGTATTCCGCCTGGCGCGTGTGACTGTCGCGTTCATTGAGACGCCTTCCTGTGGGCGGCCCGGCTTCTTGCATACATGAACGGCGCCACCAGGATAGTGACCGTCAGCAACAGCATGATGGAACCGGCCGAAGCCAGCGCGATATTGGCCCGCCCGAACAAGTGGTCCATGATGAACTTGGCCGGCACCTCGCTGGCGATGCCCGGTCCGCCCTGGGTCATGGCGACCACCGAGTCGAACAGCTTGACCACCGCGGTGAACAGCAGCACGAAGGCGGTGCCGACCGACGGACCCAGCATCGGCAGGACGATGGACAGATAGACGCGCCAGGTCGGAATGCCGTCGATACGCGCAGCTTTCCAGATTTCCTCGTCGATGCCGCGCAGGCCCGCCAGCAATATCGCCATCACCAGCCCCGAAGCTTGCCACACCGTGGCGATGACGATGGTATACATCACCTTGTCCTGGTCGACGATCCAGTCGAACTCGAAATCGGCATAGCCCCACAAACGGACCGCCTGCTGGATGCCGTTGCCCGGATTGAGCAGCCACTGCCAGACGAGGCCGGTGGCGACAAACGACATCGCATACGGATACAGGAATACCGTGCGCAGGACGCCTTCCCCGGCCACTTTCTGGTCGATGAAGACGGCCAAGAGGAACCCGATCACCAGGCAGGCGACGATGAAGAGGACGCCATACAGCGCCAGGTTCTCCAGGGACTGGAGCCAGCGCTCGTTGCCGAACAGCCGGGCATACTGCGTCAGTCCGACGAAGTCATGGGCTGGAAAGGTGCGCGAACTGCTCATCGACACCTTCAGCGACCACAGCACCGTGCCCAGGTAGCCGACCAGGACGATCAGCGCCATGGGCAGCAGCGCCGCGTAAGGCATGGACTTGCGGCGCAGCAGGCGCAGCAGGCGCAGCAGGCGCAGCAGGCGCAGCAGGCGCAGCTTGGCTCTCATCGATGTCCCGGGAATCCGAAAAGCGCGTAGCTTACCTTCAATTGCGCAACGCGGCGGCGATATCCTTCTGCACCTTTTCCACCGGAATATTGCGGTTCCAGTAGGCGGTCAGGATGTCGGCCAAGGAACCGTTCTGGTCCGGGTTCAGGAAGGTCTCGCCATTGCCGATCTGGCGCGATTTGTCTTTCATGATCCTCAGTCCTTCTTGCGCGCATAAGTCCATCTTGCTGGAATCGACGTCGGTGCGGATCGGGATCGAACCTTTCTTGTTGCTGAACTCGACCTGTATGGCCGGCTGGGTCACGACACTGGCCAGCAGGAGTTGCGCTTTGATGGCTTCCGTGTTCGTCGTCTTCGGGAAGACGAAGGCGTCGCCCTGGATGATGTAGGGCGAGTTGGCGCCGAAGCCGGCGATGCAGCCGTAATCCTTGCCGGGCGCCTGGTTGGCCTGGGAAAACTCGCCCTTGGCCCAATCGCCCATGATTTGCACCCCCGCCTTGCCGGTGATCAGCAGGGCCGTCGCGTCATTCCAGTTGCGTCCCGGCGAGCCGGCATCCACATAGGATTGCAGGCGCTTGAAGCTCAGCAGCACTTTCTTGAATGCCTCCGAATTGATCGCGGCGGGGTCGCGATCACGCAGGATCTTCAGGTACAAATCCTTACCGCCCTGGTTCGCCAGGACCGCCGTGAACACGATGTTCTCCTGCCAGGACTGGCCGCCATGCGCCAGGGAAATCAGGCCGGCGGCCTTGAGCTTGTCGAGCGCGGCGAACAACTCGTCCATCGATTTCGGCTCGCCGGCGATGCCGGCTTTCTTGAAGGCGGCCTTGGAATACCAGATCCAGGTCGGCATGTGGATATTCACCGGCGCGGCGTAGTAATGGCCCTTGATCCTTATGACATTCAGGATCGTCTCGGGCAGGAATTTGTCCCAGCCTTCCTTGAGCGCGACCGCATCAACATTGTTCAACAGGCCTTGCTCGATGATGTCGAGGAACTGCTTGGTGGTATTGAACTGGGCGGCGGTCGGCGGATTGCCGCCGACGATGCGGTTGATCGCCACCGAGCGCGCCTGCTCGCTGCCAGCTATCGCCGTATCCACCCAGACACCACCGGCCGCCTTGTAGGCATCCGCGAATTTCTTCACCGCCGCCGATTCGCCGCCGGAAGTCCACCAGTGCATCACCTCGGCCCGCGGGCCGGCGGCGTAGGCGGCAAGGCCATGGCATGAAACCAGAGCCGCCAGAATGATGCGTCTCGCCTTAAACATTCACATCTCCAGGTTGGCCCAAGCTGCGCTCTTCCTTACCAGTTTAGGCCATGGCCAAGGCAAACTGTTCGGCCTTGTCGCCGACGATCAGGTGCAACACATCGGGCGCGACGCGCATCACCGCCACCACGCCGGCAAGCTTGGCGGCGGCCTCGTCGAAGCGGCCACCG
The DNA here is from genome assembly GCA_026399515.1 of Pseudomonadota bacterium. GTDB lineage: Bacteria > Pseudomonadota > Gammaproteobacteria > Burkholderiales > Rhodocyclaceae > JACRAR01. Next base: position 186,988 of record JAPLQT010000117.1, read on the forward strand.
TTGGCGAGTTCCACGCGCAGGCGGGTGAGCGGCCGCCCAGCGCCGCCAGCATCGGCCCTGCGGCTTCGCGCACCCAGGGCTCGATCGCCGCTGTAGGCGCAGCCGCGCTACTTGCCGCAGCGGCGGACTGGAGGCCCACAACCGACGAGCCGCCGTCGGCCTCAGTGCCGGCCGTCTGAAGATATTCTTCCATGTCAGTCTTCATGTTTTCCGACAGAGTGCCGAAGATCGCCTGCACGCCGTTGCCGACCATCATCACGCCGGCGGCGCCCATGGCCTTGAGCCTGGCCTGATCGACCCGGGCCGGATCCTTCACCGTCACGCGCAGGCGGGTGATGCAGGCGTCGAGGTGGGTGATGTTGCCGCGGCCGCCGAAGGCCAGCACCAGTTCCAGGGACCGACCTCCGCGGGTACTTGCCCCGGCGACCGTTTCGTCGGCCGCATCCTCGCGCCCCGGCGTCTTGAGGTCGAGCCACTGTATGGTGAGGCGGAACACGGCATAGTAGATGGCCGCATAGATCGGCCCGATCACCAACACCAGCCACCACTTCTGGGAGAACTTGCCCAGCACGTTGAAGACGACGAAGTCGATGCCGCCCTGCGAAAAGGTGAATCCCATGTGCATGCCGAAGGTGTTGGCGACGAATTGGGTCGATGCCGCCAGTAGCGCGTGGATGACATAGAGCACCGGCGCGACGAACAGGAAGGCGAACTCGATGGGCTCGGTGATGCCGGTGAGGAAGGACGTCAGGGCCGCCGATATCATCACGCCGCCGACCGCCACCTTGTTTCGCGGCTTGGCGCTCTGCCAGATGGCGATGGCCGCGGCCGGCAGACCGAACATCTTGAAGAAGAAGGCGCCAGCCAGCACGCCCGCCGTCGGGTCGCCGGCAAAGTAACGGTTGATGTCGCCATGCATGACCTTGCCGGCGGTGTCCGTATAGGTGCCCATTTCGAAGAAGAACGGCACATTCCAGATATGGTGCAGGCCAAAAGGAATCAGCAGACGCTCGACGAAGCCGTAGACCGTCGCCGCCGTGCGCGGGTCGCTGACCGCGGCCCAGTGTGAGAACGTTTGAATGACGTTCTGGATCGGCGGCCAGATCACCGACAGCACCACACCGAGAACGATCGCGGCGAGCGCGGTGACGATGGGCACAAAACGCTTGCCGCCAAAGAAGGCGAGATAAGGCGGCAGGGCGATGCGGTAATAGCGGTTGAACATGGCCGCCGCCAGACCGCCGGCCAGGATGCCGCCGAAGACACCGGTCTGCATGGCCTTGATGCCCATGATGGTGGCGGGTTCGACGCCCCATACTCCGGCCATCACCCCCATGGTGGCCAGCATCACCATGTAGCCAATGGTGGCGGCGATCGCCGAAACCCCGTCGTTCCCGGTAAACCCGACGGCTACGCCGATGGCGAAGATCAGCGGCAGGTTGCCGAAGATCACGTCGCCGGAGTTTTTCATCAGCGCGGATATCAGCGGCGGAATCCATTCGAATTCGGCCGCGCCTATGCCCAGGAGCAGGCCCGCCACGGGCAGCACGGCGACCGGCAGCATCAGCGACTTGCCGATCTTCTGCAGGAATGCAAAACTATTCTTCAACATCACGTTCCCCCTTATTCTGCGTATGGCTTCAGGCGCTCACGGACCTCGGTCGCGGTGCCCATCTTCAACACTTGTTCCGCCAGCAATTGGCATTCGCCGAAGCTCAGGCGGTTGACCATCGCCTTGACCGCCGGGATGGCCGGCACCGACACCGACAATTCATCTACGCCAAGGCCGATCAAGACCGGTATGGCCATGGCATCGGCGGCGATGCCGCCGCACACGCCTACCCATTTGCCATGCCGATGGGCGCCGGCGACGGTCATCGCTATCAATTTCAGCACGGCGGGATGGAGGCCGTCCGCCTGCGCGGCAAGTTTCGGATGGCCGCGATCCATCGCCAACGTGTATTGGGTCAGGTCGTTGGTGCCGATGGAAAAGAAATCGACTTCGGGCGCCAGCAGGTCTGCCATCAGCGCGGCTGATGGCACTTCGATCATCACCCCGACCTTGACGGAGAGGCCGGTGGCCTGTTGCTCTTCGGCGAGGATGGTCTTGGCCGCGCGCAGTTCGTCGAGGGTCGCGATCATCGGGAACATGATGTGCAGGTTGCCGAAAGGCGCGGCCCGCAGGATCGCCCGCAACTGGGTGCGGAACAGCTCGGGGCGGTCGAGGCTGACGCGGATGCCGCGCAGTCCGAGGAAGGGGTTGGCTTCGTCGCCCAGCGGCAGGTATGACAACGGCTTGTCGCCGCCGACATCGAGAGTGCGGATCACCAGGGGACGTTCGTGCCCCAGGGCTTCGGCGACGGCCTGGTAGGCGCCGGCCTGTTCTTCCTCGGTCGGCGCCGTATCGCGGTCGCTGAAGAGGAACTCGGAGCGCAGCAGGCCCACGCCTTCGCCGCCCATCGTCACGGCTTCACGGGTTTCCTCGGCGTTGCGGACGTTGGCGGCCACCTCGATGCGATGACCATCGCTGGTGATCGCCGACGCACCGGCGGACGTCTTCTCCTGCTCGCGCCGTGCGGCCTGGCGGGTCAGGCGTGCGCGTGCCTGGCTGAGCTCGGCTTCGCTCGGATCGCGGCGCAGCCTGCCCTGGCCGCCGTCGAGCACGACCAGCGTACCGTTTTCCAGGGACAGCGCGGCTTCGGCGATTCCGCAGATTGCGGGGATGCCGAGCGAACGGGCCAGGATGGCGACATGGCTGGTAGCGCCGCCGGTGGTAGTGCAAAATCCCAGCACCTTGCTGCGGTCAAGAGTGGCGGTGTCCGATGGCGTCAATTCCTCAGCGATCAGAATGGTTCCCGCCGGGACGACGATCCTGGCCTGCCTGACGCCTGCCAGGATGGCCAGTACACGCCGGCCGACATCGCGTATGTCGTTGGCGCGCTCACGCAGCAGCGGATTGTCGAGTTGCGCCAGTTGCGAGGAGTAGTCGGTATAGGCGGCACGCCACGCGAAGCCGGCGCTCTGGTTGCGGCTCAGGCCGGTGATTGCCAGATCGACCAGGTCGGGATCGTCGAGCAGTTCCTGGTGGGCCTCGAGGATCTGCGCCTTGGCTGGATCGGCAAGCCGCGACTTGAGCGCGTCGATCTGTTGGCGTGCCTCGTGCAGCGCGGCGTCCAGCCTGGCGCGTTCATGCTGGGCGTCCTCGGCGTATTCACCAACATCGATCGCTTCCTGGCGCAGTTGGAAGATGCGTCCGACGGCCAGGCCGGGTGACGCCGATATTCCGTAGAGTTCGTTGTGATCGGCGATTGTCGATATAGCGGGCGCTGCGGATTCCGGAGGGCGAGCGTTGTTGGAGGCGTCTGGAGCCTCGCCGGGCCGTTCGCCGCAGCCTTCGGCCAACAGTTTGGCCAACGCGGGGGCGGCCACCGCGGCGTCCGGCCCAGAGGCCTTGATGCGTATCGAATCGTGCAGTTGGGTCGACATCACCATGATGGCCACGATGGATTTCGCATTGGCTTCGTCGCTGCCGCGCACCAGGCGGAGATCGGACTTGAATTTCTTGGCCGCCGCGGCCAGCACGGCAGCCGGCCGGGCATGCAATCCGCCGGGATTGGGCAGGCTGACCGGCTCGGAAAAAATCGCCGCTGCGTCGGTTCCGGCGACGGAACCTGCATCGGCAGTGCCGGACAATCCGGACACTTCGAGACGCAAGACGACATCCCTGCCGGCCCGTACGGTACCGCTGCGCGGGGTCAGTCGAACGACCTTCTCTCCGTTGGCGATCAGGATCTGGGTCAAGAGGCTGCGCGCCTTGCACGCCACCAGGTCGGCGTCAAACGCGATCAACGGCTGTCCCGCCGTAACACGCTCGCCCTGGCTCACCAGGGGCCGGAAGCCCTCGCCCTTGAGCAGCACGGTATCGATGCCGATGTGCACCAGCACTTCAACGCCACTTTGGCTGGTGATCGTCAATGCGTGGTGGGCTCCGTGCAAGTGCGTCACGATGCCTTCAACCGGGGCGAGCAGTTCCGTCGAGGTCGGGTCGAGCGAGACCCCGTCGCCCACCATCTTCTGTGCAAACACCGGATCCGGGACGCTTTCCAGGGGAACCAGAACGCCCGACAACGGCGCGAGGATGTCCAGCACTAATGCGGACACATTCATTGCAGTATCCACTGGAATTGCGCATGAAGACTCGATTTCAAGCCTTGGCCAAGCGCTATCTTGGCGAGATTGGACCATGAATCCGAAGGCGATTGAGGACGTAGTAAGGTCATAGGCGAAGCCGTCTGATTTGGGAACGCTGCTACAAGGGTTGAAAATGCTTCAGTCTTGGGTATCGCGCCCCGGGAGTCAATGCTCGCGTTGAAACCGCGACTGCATCGCAACGCAACGGGTCTTTATGCCCGCGAATGGAAACGTTACCAGATTTCCACTATAGCACTCAATATTTTTTGCTGTCAATGAGATAACCCGGTCCGACAGCATTTGGACAACTGCAAGCGCTGTTTTTGGCCGACAGAGCGTGTATGGCGCTCAAGGGGAAAAAATGCTTGTGCTAATATCTTCTTGCCTGAAATATTGGAAAGACATAAAGAGAATCTCGTGGCGACTATCAAAGACGTTGCTCGCCTGGCGGGCGTTGGCTTGGGAACGGCATCGCGGGTCGTGACCGGAAAGGGGTCGGTTTCCCCTGCGACCGCCGAACGCGTAAGAAAGGCCATCAAGCAACTGGGCTTCCGCCCTTCGCATGCGGCGCGTTCCCTGTTGTCCGGTTCCTCGCAAACCATAGGTGTATATATCCCGGTACTCAAGGGAACCTTTTACACGCCCATACTCCAGACCATCGATATGGAATTGCGCTCCAGCGGTCGCCATATGGTGGTGGCCTTCGGATGCGGCCTGGGCGACGAGAGGCGCCAGGCGGTGGAGGGCGTGGAGTTCTTGATCGACCGGGGTTGCGACGGCCTCATCGTGATGAGCAACCAATTGAACGACGGCGATATCGTCTCCCTAAGCCGAAAGCAGCCCAACCTGGTTGTCCTGAATCGCTCATTCGAGAGCATCCGCGATCACTGCTTTTCGGCCGATCATACCCTTGGAGGAACTCTTGCCGCGCAAGCCCTCCTGAAATTCGGCCACTGTGAATTTGCCATAATTTCCGGCCCCGCCACTTCGCCGGACAACGTCGCCCGAATCAACGGATTCCTGGCCGAACTGGCGAAACGCGGTATTAACCCAAACAAGGTATTGATCCTTCAAAGCGATTTCTCGCCCGAGGGGGGGTGGGCGTCGGCTGAGGCATTGCTTGCGTCAAAACACAAGTTCACCGCACTTTTTTGTGCCAATGATGAAATGGCGGTCGGGGTGCTTTCGCATTTTCAGCAAGCGGGAATCTCGGTGCCGGAGCAGGTATCGGTACTGGGCTATGACGATACGCAGAGTGCCGAATATTCTGCGCCCAGACTCACCTCGGTCCATATCCCTTTGCGCGAAGTCACCTTGAATGGTCTCTACTGGTTGCTGAATCAATGCTACAACTCGTCATTGAAGGTCGAGCGGGAATTCCCGATCAGCATTACCTGGCGGGCCACCGTGGCGAAAGCCCCCATGGCGAAGGCCAAGCGTTCCGGCAAGTGAAGGATAGCGGCGCCGCAGGCGAGTTCGCGGCGAATCTCCCGGCAAAATAAAATGATCGTCGAACCCCAAGGCCAATTTATTTGATATGATTGGAAAGCTTTCCAGTACGGGATGCAAAATAGAGCCTAGGTGGCACCGGGCACCGCCCTGTTCAATTCGGCCCCGTGCTTTGAAGACCTCTCCCACAAGTTCGCGCCATGGCGCGATGATCACGGGTTTATCGAGGTTTATGAATGCTGATCGTGTAAGGCAATTTTGACAAGCAGGCGATATGAAGATAACCGACACATTCCCCGTCATCGAACGCAACGATTTTGCCTCGGATTTCCGTTGGGGATGTTCGACATCGGCCTATCAGATCGAGGGGGCTGTCGATCTGGACGGGCGCGGCGAATCGATCTGGGACAGATTTTGTGCGACACCGGGAAATATCCGCGATGGTTCAAGCGGCACTGTCGCCTGCGACCACTATCATCGATGGCAAAGCGATCTCGCCCTGGCACGCGATCTCGGGCTGAATGCATATCGCTTTTCGATCGCCTGGCCGAGAATTTTCCCCGCAGGCGCCGGTGCCAAGCCCAACCTCAAGGGGCTGGATTTCTATTCGCGCCTGGTCGATGGCATGCTGGAACGGGGCTTGGAACCCTGGGCGACCCTGTATCACTGGGATTTGCCCCAGGCCCTGCAGGACAGAGGCGGCTGGAACAATCGCGAAACGGTGGCGGAATTTTGCAAATACGCCGACGTGGTCAGTCGGCATCTGGGCGACCGCGTCGGTAGATGGATCACCCATAACGAACCTTGGTGTACCGCTTTCATAGGAAACCATGAAGGTACGCACGCGCCAGGCATTAGAGACTGGAAAACCGCCCTGCAAGTCTGTCACCACGTCCTGCTGTCGCACGGCTTGGCGATCCCGGCAATCAGGGCCAATGCGCCTGGCGCCCGCGTCGGCATCGCCCTGAGTTTGCATCCCCATAAGTCCGCATCCGGGAGCCCCGAAGACGAGGCGGCAACCTTGCGCCATGACGGTATCCGCAATCGCTGGTTCCTGGATCCGCTTTTCGGTCGCGGGTATCCGGCCGATATCTGGAAGCTCTGTGGCGACAGCGTTCCGATAGTCAAGGAAGGCGACATGGAAGCGATTGCCACGGCAACGGATTTCCTGGGAGTCAATTATTATTTTCCGGAGACGGTTGCGGACGCGCCCGGCCAAGGCCCGCTCGCGACACGCGTGATCACCTCCGAAAACGTCGAGCGCACGGCTTTCGGTTGGGAAGTGTCGCCGGAAGGTTTGATCGCACTCTTGCAACGTGTTGCCAAGGACTATCGGCCCGCGGAAATCCAGATAACCGAGAACGGTTCAAGCTACGATGACACCATTTCCAAAGACGGAAATATCGAGGACGTGGAGCGACGCGATTACCTGGCGCGGCATTTGATTGCGGTCAAGGAAGCGATTGCGAAAGGAATCCCCGTTAAAGGTTACTTCGCATGGAGCCTGCTCGACAATTTTGAATGGGCAGAAGGTTACACCCGCCGCTTTGGAGTCACCCATGTCGACTTCGCCACGCAACAACGCAAATTGAAGTTGAGCGGGAAATGGTATCGCGCTTTCCTGCGCCATCAAGTTATCGGCGCTTGAAAGCTGTTCCAAGAAACTTGGGATAGGCGAGGCGAACCCTCATCGCCAGTTAAGGCGGCTCACCGCATGGGCATCAGGTGTCGTTATTGTGCCTAAGACGTTCCGTCAGTATGCGCATTACGGCAAGACCAAAATGGGGGGTGGCTTCCATCAGCGCAACGAATTGGCCTTCACGCACCTGGGCGATCCGGCAGTGGCTCCTGGCGTTGGCATCCGCGGAACGCGTCTGGCCGTCGATAATGCCCATTTCACCGAACATGCCTCCAGGCTCGACGACGAGAATCACACTCCCGCGCTTGCGGATCTCGACACTGCCGGAAAGCAGCACGGCCAGATAGTCGCCAGGGTCGCCAACCTGGAAAATGCTCTGTCCCGGAGCGAATTCGCAAATTGTTGCATGCTGATGGCCTTCGCTGCCCAACAGTTTCTGCAACAGCCAACTTGACACGTTTTTCATCGAGACGTCTCCCATCCCCGGATCTGTCGATTGCGAATTGGTGATTGTCGGTGCGAGGTCGATTTGACGATTCTATACCGGTCCCGACCGGCCCTGAGTAAATCGGATCAGGTGGGTATTCCAGGGTCTTCTTAGCGGCCACTATCGGCCTGACTTCATCGAAAATACCGCCAACAAGCGGCTTGCCTGTTAATGTTATCCTGCTTCATATGACGAAACGTCGCTGATCGGTGAATATACGAGGAGGGAAGCACAATGTTTTTTGGATCACATAAGGCCAGGATAACCACCCTGGAGCAGCAACTCGAGCACGAGGCAAGAAGGACACGAACGCTGGAAGCCGAGCTGGAAGCGGCGCGCGGGGAAGTGGCGAGCCAGGAAGCGAAGGTGGTCGAGCTGCATGGGGAAATCGACAAGTGCGCCAACATCTATCGCAATATGCAATCCTTCGGCGAGTCGTTTCTGGAAATTCAGCGCTCGCAGTTGTTGATCGCCAATACCATGAAGGAAGAAAAAAAGAACGCGGTCGAAGCGTCGCTGGTATCCCAATCCAACCAGAGCGCTATCGAGACCATTTCCGGCAACATGCGGTCGATGTCCGAAGATACCCAGGCCATGTCCGGCAAGGTGGATGTGTTGAGCGAACGTGCCAGCCAGATCGGCGGCATCGTGCAACTCATCAAGGAGATTGCCGATCAGACCAATCTGCTGGCACTCAATGCCGCGATCGAGGCGGCGCGCGCGGGTGAGCAGGGACGCGGCTTCGCCGTCGTGGCCGACGAGGTGAGGAAGCTTGCGGAGCGCACCAGCAAGGCCACCAGCGAGATCTCCGGACTGGTGTCCAACATCCAGGAAGAGACCCGGCTGACCAAGGAACAAATGGAGCACTGGACCCAGAAGACCCAGGGATTCAGCGAAGAAGGACACCAGGCTACCCAAGGCATGAAACACCTGCTGGATATCTCGCGCACCATGGAGGGCGTAATTGCCTCATCGGCGTTGCGCAGCTTCGTGGAAGTGGCGAAGATCGACCATCTGGTCTTCAAGTTCGAGATATACAAGGTGTTCATGTGCGTTTCCGACAAAGCCGTTGGCGATTTTGCCGACCATCGCCATTGCCGCCTCGGCAAGTGGTACTACGAGGGAGAAGGCCGGGAATGCTACTCGCGTCTCGCCGGATACCAGGAAGTGGAAGAGCCCCACCAGCAGTTCCATGCGAGCGGACTCGACGCGGTTCGGTGCTTTGGCAGTGCCGACTACGCCAATGGCTTCAAGGCCATCGCCGCCATGGAAGCGGCCAGCGTGAAAGTCTTGTCGAACCTGGATCGTATCGCCGCGGCCGGCGAAGCCGACCACGCGGCACTATGCCATAGCGACCAATAAGGCGCGCGGAAACACCGGCGCCGGACGCGTCTTCAACGCGCTCTAGCCACCAGGGTCACGGCATAAGCTGCGATAGCCGACGATCCTTTCCTTCAGGAAACATGGCATGTTTCTGGCTTAACCGTTCCGTACGTACCGAGATCAGCACGAGCCTGTCGTTGTTGTAGCCATGCTCATGCTCATCCATTGATTTATTGGTGTTTTTCTTGGCCTGTCACCCTGTAGAAAACGCTACAAGGCGACAACCTTGAGCCTACTCGCCGTACAACGAACATGACCGCGACGCAACCAAAGATGCTGGGCAAGCTCCTGATCGAAACTGTGGTGGGCAATTACCTGGCGGACAAGCGAATTCCTGGTGCCATCGATCGATTTTCACTGCTTTGGAGCTTGCCATGAAACCATCCCGCCTGATATTCATCCTAATGACGCTAGGCGCATTCCTCCCAGCACGCGCCGACGAGCTCTCGGTGGCTGTCGCCGCCAACTTTACCGCGCCGCTGCAAAAGATCGCGCCCGAGTTCGAGAAGGATACCGGCCACAAGATCGTCGCCGCCTATGGCTCCACGGGCAAGTTCTACGCCCAGATCAAGAACGGCGCACCCTTCGAAGTGCTGCTGGCGGCGGACGACGAAACCCCGACCAGGCTCGTGAAAGAAGGTTCCGCCGTGGCTGGCAGCCAATTCACCTACGCCATCGGCAAACTGGTGTTGTGGTCGGCCAAGCCGGCGCTGGTCGATGGTGCGGGCGACATACTGAAAAAAGGGGGTTTCGATCACATTGCCCTGGCCAACCCGAAACTCGCGCCCTATGGTGCCGCCGCGGTGGAAGCCATGAAAGCCCTCGGTGTATATGATGCCCTACAGCCCAAGCTCGTCATGGCCGAGAACATCGCCCAAGCACACCAGTTCATCAGCAGCGGCAATGCCGTTCTTGGCTTCGTCGCGCTATCCCAGGTACTGAAGGACGAAAAGATGGAAGGTTCGGCGTGGCTGGTGTCGGCCAATCTATATTCCCCCATACGCCAGGATGCGGTCATCCTGGAAAAAGGCAAAGGCAAGCCCGCGGCGGCGGCTCTGTTGAATTATCTGAAAGGGGACAAGGCCAAGGCGGTCGTCAAGTCTTTTGGGTACGACCTGTGATTGCGGACTCGGAGTTGGCTGAGATAGCAATGATCGTCGCCTACGGCTGCGCGGGCCGCGACCCTCTCTGCCAGGATATCGGCCTCGCCGACCGCGGCGAATGCATCGACTACAAAAAATGTTTCGCAGCAGAGGAATAGCCGAACAATGCAGCTCTCAGCCGATCTCGCCGCCGTTGTCCTGACGGTCAAACTCGCCGGACTGACCACGGTGCTGCTGCTGTTCATCGGCACACCTATCGCATGGTGGCTGGCCCGTACCCGTTCCCGGCTGAAGAGCGTGATCGGCGCGATCGTCACCTTGCCCCTGGTGCTGCCCCCCGCCGTGCTCGGTTTCTACCTGCTGGTGCTGCTCGGACCGCAAGGACCGATCGGCGAACTGACCCAGTCCCTGGGTCTCGGGCTGTTGCCTTTTACCTTCCCTGGCCTGGTCGTTGCCTCCGTCATCTATTCGATGCCATTCGTGGTGCAGCCTTTGCACCAGTCCTTCGTTGCGATGGGAAACCAACCGCTTGAGGCGGCGGCCACGCTGCGTGCTTCGCCACTCGATGCCTTCTTCACCGTGGCCTTGCCTCTGGCGCGCCCGGGATTCATTACCGCCGCGGTCCTCGGCTTTGCCCACACCGTCGGTGAGTTCGGCGTGGTCCTGATGATAGGCGGCAATATTCCGGGCAAGACCCAGGTGCTGTCGATGGCCATCTACAATCATGTGGAAGCGATGGAGTACAGCGATGCCCACTGGCTTGCCGGCGGCATGTTGTGCTTCTCCTTCCTCGTGCTGCTGCTCCTCTATAACCGCGGCTGGAACCGCCTGCAATGAGCATTTCCGCCAGCTTCGAGCTTGCCTACCCGGGCTTCGTCCTCGACGTGAATCTCGACCTGCCCGGTCGCGGCGTGACCGCCCTGTTTGGTCCCTCCGGCTGTGGCAAGACGACGGTGCTGCGTTGCATGGCCGGGCTGACACGCCCAACCCGCGGCCGCTTGGTCGTCAACGGGGAAATCTGGCAGGACGACGATAGTTTTCTGCCTACCCACCGGCGGCACCTCGGCTACGTATTTCAGGACGCGGGTCTATTCTCACACCTGTCCGTTCGACGCAACCTCGAGTATGGCCGATCGCGGGTGCCCGCCTCAGTCCATCGGGTTGCCTTCGAGCGCACGGTGGATCTGCTGGACATCGGTCACTTGCTTGAACGCATGCCGGCCGGCTTGTCGGGTGGCGAGCGGCAGCGGGTCGCCATCGCCCAGGCGCTCCTTACCAGCCCGCGTCTCCTGCTCATGGATGAGCCGCTGGCCTCGCTGGATATTCCCCGCAAGCAGGAAATCTTGCCTTACCTGGGACGCCTGCGCGACGAGCTGGAAATTCCGGTGCTTTATGTCAGCCACTCACCAGACGAAGTCGCGCGGCTGGCCGACCACATCGTCGTGATGGAAGGCGGCCGCGCCGTGGCGCAGGGCCCTCTGGCGGAAACATTGATCCGGCTCGACCTGCCGATCCATCTCGGTGAAGATGCCGGTGCCGTGTTCGATGCCACGGTCGCCGAACGCGATGCCGAGTGGCATCTGGCGCGCGTCGTTTTCGACGGTGGCGAATTGTGGGTTCGCGACGGCGGCGCTGCGCTAGGCCAGCGGGTGCGGGTGCGAGTCCTCGCGCGTGACGTGAGCGTCGCTTGTAGCCGCCACGACGACGTCAGCATCATGAACCTGCTGCCGGCCACGGTTCTTGCCCACCACGGAGAGGACCATCCGGCGCTGGTGCTAGTGCAATTGCGCATCGGCAACACGGTGCTGCTGGCGCGCTTGACGCGCCGCTCAGCGCAACGCCTCGATCTTGCAACCGGCCGGCAGGTGTGGATACAGATCAAGGCCGTGGCATTGATCGGATAAGGGTAGCGGGTACCTCGACCGTACCCCTTCGGATTGTTTCATCAGGCGTGTTCAGGCGTGTGTTGGGCCGCCTGGTAACGACGCTGGAGATAGGCGAACCCCTTGCCTGTCACCAGGGTGCGGGCGTACAGTTGTTTCTGATCGTTCTTGCCGACGAAACTGCGCTGGACGACCTTGAAGTAGCCGGAATCGATATGGCATTGGTAGGGCAGGTTGTTGTGCATCAAGATGCCGGCCCGCCGCAACCACTCGAAGAACTTGACGGAGCCGATGCCCAGCACCTTGGCAACCGACTGGACGCTCTGGGTGTTGGTCGCCTGGGTAATGGTGTCCTGGGCGTCCTGAAAAGCCAGCTTTTGAGCATCCTCGGCAGCTTTGGCTTCCAGCGCAATCAAGCGCTCGGTGAAACCCAAAAGCAGCGTTCTCAGTTGTTGCGGATCTGAGAGTGCCTTGAGGGGATCGGCACCTGCGCCGTTGGCCTTTAGCCGTCGCTCGCTAGTGATGAAATATTGGCGCGCCTGCCGGCCTTTTTCATTGCGCTCGACCAAGGCCAATTCCTTGGCCATGTCTAGAGTAAGGTAATAGTCATTGCGCCCTTGCTGCCCGCGAAGTCCTCGACTATCCGGCTCCATAATTTCATGAAGCGCAAAATCGGTATCGCGAACGAAGCCGAATCGGACGATGCGTGATTCGATCCAGCTGAAGAAGTTCTCCGGGCTTTCCAGCCATGCGTAAAGCGACCGGGCACTGACAGCTGGCACCTGCTCAGCGCCCACCTGGTGATCCTCGATTGGAATAAGCACCGCAGCCATCGTTTGATGGCTATCCTCCGGCAAGCGGTTGTCGCGGCTCAAACTGACGATTGCTTCGTGCAGGTGTCGTTCCATCGTATCACTCCGAAATCATCCGGACTTCAAACAAGTCGACCACTACCACCACATATAGTTCCAGGCACGGACTTCTTCAAGCACATGACTATCGACTGTTGCGATAGATCAAAGAGCATTCATCGGGTGTTCGTCAAAGGCCCGGCTCCTCAGGGTAATGGTAGACCCATCTTGTTTCAGTTCGTTGACGCCAGCAGGGTGTGATCAAGACCGATATTTCTGGTATCTTTGCCGCTGTTTTGCGCTACGGAACGTCCGTCGATCAGGGTTAAGCGATTGCGCATATTGGGACGTTGGACCGATTTCGCTTTTTTGATAATTGACGAATCTCATGGACGATAGCCGGGAGCTGCTCAACAAACTTCGCATTGATCGCACGCCTGCACCGGCTCCGAAAGTAGCACTATGGGTCGGCCTTGTCGCAGGTGTTCTGCTGATCGTGTCGGCCTATGGCGCATGGACGACGTTTCGCATCGAAGCCTTGCAAGTGCATACCACCACTGCGACGAAAATCGGCAGCAAAGCGTCGGTGCTGGATGCTACCGGTTACGTTACCGCACGGCGCATGGCGACAGTCGCTTCCAAGATCACCGGCAAAGTGCGGGAAGTCATGATCGAGGAAGGTCAGCACATCAACGCCGGACAAGTGATGGCCACACTGGATCCGATAGATGCTGATGCCCAGCGCAAGCTCGCAAATTCCCAATTGGCCGCTGCACAGAGTCAACAAGGCAGCGTGCGTGCGCAACTCAGGCTGGCGGAAGCGGATGTTGCCCGCTACGAAGGTCTGGCTGCGCGCAAGTTCGTCGCGACGGCTCAGGTGGAACAATTTGTTGCGCAGCGCGATGCGCTGCGCGCGCAGCTGGAAACCGTGCAACGCAACGTTCAGGTCGCCGCCGACCAGGTACGCATCGCCGACTATGGCGTGGACAACACCGTGATACGCGCGCCGTTTTCCGGCGTGATCATTGCCAAGGCGGCACAGGCCGGCGAAATCGTCTCACCGCTGTCGGCGGGTGGCGGCTTCACCCGAACCGGCATCGGCACCCTGGTCGATATGGATTCGCTCGAAATCGAGGTCGATGTCAATGAAGCCTATATCGGCCGCGTGCTACCGAAAATGCCGGTCGAAGCCGTCCTCAATGCCTACCCGGAGTGGAAGATTCCGGCGGAAGTGATCGCGATCATTCCTTCCGCGGACCGGAGCAAGGCGACCGTAAAGGTGCGCATCGCCCTGATGACGAAGGATAGGCGCATAGTCCCGGAAATGGGCGTCAAGGTCAGCTTTCTTGAGGCGGCAAAACCTTCGGGCGTACAGCAGAATGAAGGCGTTCGCGTGCCGGCAGCGGCCATCGGTCAGCGCGACGGGAAGCCGGTGGCGTTTGTGGTCGGTGCCGAACAGAAAGTCGAGCGTCGCGCCTTGAACTTGGGCCGCACGATGGGAGAGGACCGCCAGGTGTTGTCGGGCTTGATTGCCGGCGAAGCCATCGTTCTCTCCCCGCCTCCCACCTTGACCGATGGGGCGCAAATACGCGTCGCCCCGGCCGACGCCAGCACCCAGTGAGCGTCGCTTCTTCAGCTAAAGGACAGTGATCGTGAATACGGCAACCCTGGTTTCAATCCGCAACCTGGTCAAGACCTATCAACGCGGCTCCGAAAAAATCGAAGTGCTGCACGGCATCGACCTGGATATTCCCAAGGGAGACTTCGTCTGCCTGATGGGACCGTCCGGCTCGGGCAAGACGACCCTGCTCAATCTGATCGGCGGGCTGGACTCGCCCACCGGCGGGCAGATCGAATTCGACGGAGATCGCATCGATCAGATGGGATCCGGCAAGCTGACGGACTGGCGCGCCCACCATATCGGCTTCGTTTTCCAGACCTATAATCTATTGCCCATGCTGACGGCGCAAAAGAACGTCGAACTGCCGCTGTTGCTGACCAAGTTATCGGCAAGTCAACGTCGCCAGAACGCAAGCATCGCATTGCAACTGGTCGGACTGCAAGATCGCGCCAAACACAAACCGAGCGAATTGTCCGGGGGGCAGCAGCAGCGTGTCGCGATCGCGCGCGCCATCGTCTCCGACCCGCGGTTGCTGGTCTGCGACGAGCCAACCGGCGACCTCGACCGCAAGTCCGCCGACGAGATCTTGTCGCTGCTGACGCAACTCAATCAGGAACACGGCAAGAGCATCATCATGGTCACCCATGACCCGAAAGCCGCTGAGTACGCCAAGCGCATCGTCAGGCTGGACAAGGGTACGCTGGTCCGCGACCCCGCCTAGCCCCGTCGGACGAAGACCATCATGAAATATTTCTCGCTCATCTGGGCCAGCCTGTTTCGCAAGAAGGCGCGCACCATCCTGACCTTGTTGTCGATCGTCGTCGCATTCATGTTGTTCGGATTGCTACAGGCGGTGAATCAGGCTTTCAACGGCGGCGCGGACGCAGCGGATGCCGACCGAATGATCACCAATTCGAAGTATTCGATCATCGACATGCTGCCGATTTCCTATCAGGCACAAATCGCGGCTGTGCCCGGCGTCAAGGCGGTGGCGTTCGCCAGCTGGTTCGGGGGCAGCTACCAGGACAAGCCGGCGCGTTTCGGGGTCTTCCCGGTGGTGCCGGACGAATACCTGGGCATTGCGCCGGAACTGCAAGTGAGCAAGGAGACGCACGCTGCGTGGAACGCCACCCGCACCGGTGCCGTGGTCGGCGAATCGCTCGCCAAACAGATGAACTGGAAGGTCGGCGACAAGGTGCCGCTGGTGGCCGACATCTGGCCGCAAAAGGATGGTTCGCTGACCTGGACCTTCGATATCGTTGGCACCTTCCACAACACCAAGGACCAGGCCAACGGCGATTCCGCCCTGCTGTTCCGCTACGACTATTTCGACGAAGCGCGCCAATACGGCAAGGGAAGCATAGGCTGGTTCCTGGTCAAGGTGGATGACCGCCTGCGCGCGGAGTCGGTCGGCAAGGCCATCGACGCGCAGTTCGGCAATTCCGCCCATGCCACCAAGACCCAGACCGAGCAGGCGTTCGCGCAAGGGTTCGCCAAGCAGTTCGGCGATATCGCGCTGATCGTCAGCGCCATCCTCGGCTCGGTCTTCTTCACCATCCTGGTATTGACCGGCAACACCATGTCGCAAGCGCTGCGCGAGCGCATTCCGGAACTGGGAATCCTGAAAACTCTGGGATTCTCGAATCGCGCGGTGTGGTGGCTGGTGTTGCTGGAGTCCCTGCTGCTGGCCATGCTCGGCGCCGCGCTGGGCCTGCTGCTGGCGACGGCCGCCATCGGCGCGATGAAGGATGCGCTGTCCGGCTTCGGCATCACCCGGATAGGCTGGTCGGTCATCGCCGAAGGCCTCGTCTTCGCCTTCCTGCTGGGCGTGCTGGTCGGACTGGCGCCGGCGCTGAAGGCGATGCGTCTCAAGATCGTCGACGCTTTGAATGCATAGTTTACAGGAGTAAGCGCCATGTTCGCCTGGCTGAATCAGATCGTGCAGGTTTCCTGGATGAACCTGAAGAATATCCCGCAACGGCTCGGCACCTCGCTGGTCATCGTGGTCGGCATCGCCGGCGTGGTCGGCGTGCTGACGGCGATTCTCTCCATGGGAGCCGGCTTTCGCGCCACGCTGGGCAAGGCAGGGTACGAAGATCGCGCCATCGTGATGCGCAATGGCGCAACGTCGGAGCTTTCCAGCGGCTTGAGTCGGGAGCAAGCCGACGTAATAAGCGGCGCCCCGGGGATCCGGCGGGACGCCACCGGCAAACCGATCGTAGCGGCGGAATTGCTGGTGATCGCGGACTTGCCGAAAGCGAGCACCGGCACGCTGGCAAACGCCGCTGTGCGCGGCGTGCGGCCTGGCGCCTTCCTCTTGCGACCCGAAGTCAAGATAGCGCAAGGACGTCTATTCACTTTTGGCACACGCGAAGTGATCGTCGGCAAACAAGCCGCCACGCAATTCGACGGACTGAAGCTTGGATCGCGGATTGCGTTCCGCGATTCCGACTGGACCGTAGTCGGTATCTTCGAAGCGGGCGGCAGCGTAAACGAATCGGAGTTATGGGCAGACGCCGAAGTCGTGCAAAGCGCTTATCGGCGAAACGGCTTCCAATCCGTCAGCGTTGCTTTGGAAAACGCATCGGCACTGACGACGTTCAAGGATGCACTGACCACCGACCCGCGGCTACAGGTCAAGGTCTCGACGATGAAACAATATTTTGCGACGCAATCCGAGATGATCAGCAAGTTGATCAATGTGCTGGGCTATACCGTGGGATTGATCATGGCGATCGGCGCGGTATTTGGCGCATTGAACACCATGTACGCAGCGATCTCCACCCGCAGCCGAGAAATCGCAACCCTGCGCGCGATAGGCTTTGGCGCTATGCCCGTCGTGATCTCGGTCCTGCTGGAAGCCTTGTTGCTGGCGTTGATCGGCGGTGCCATCGGCGCGGTGTTGGCATACTTGCTGTTCAATGGCTACACCGCCGCAACGCTGGGATCGAATTTCAGTCAGGTCGCCTTCGACTTCCGCGTCACGCCAGCACTGATGGGACAAGGCATGATGCTGGCCCTGGCGATCGGCCTAATCGGGGGATTTCTTCCCGCATGGCATGCCGCGCGACTGCCGGTCGCCACGGCCTTGCGCGCCGAATGATGCGGCCTTCCCTGGACGAGGATATGCCGCCTGGTTGACGCCGCGAACCTTTCGCCGCAAAAGCTCAAACTCCCTCGCCGCGCACCCGCGCACTCTTCCGTTTCAGACCGTTGCGGTAAGTGCGTTAGCGCACGGACGCAAACTCGATGTTTCATTAATCTGTAGCCTCAAGACAAGTGGCTTATACCGTCTTCCAGGCAAGACACCCCCCATCCGGCCGCGAGTTGAAAATGGCGATGGGCACATTTCGGAGAGCGACATGAACAAAGTTTGGTGCTACAGGAAATTGAAATCGTACGTTGTTCCTTTATTGATGCTCATCGCCTTGGGATATGGAGCCAGCACGCTTGCGGCCGGGAGCCCGAGTTTTTCTGCTACGGCGAGTGGCACGACCAGTAACCTCACGCTGACCGCCACGCTCAATATCGCCGATGCGGACGTTTCGCGAAACGGAAATATCTATCTCGCCTTCAATTTCAATCGCCAGTGGTTTTTCAACAACGGCGCTGGATGGGTGCTTTTCAACGGCGGAATTGCACCAATCTACTTGACCGCACCCCTGGCAAACCGCACCGTTGATGTGGTGCGCAATGCGGACATGTCTGGCCTGGTCGGAGGCCAGCTATATGCCGGGTATGGCTTGACCGAGAACGATATGCTGGTAAATGGAAAGTTTGGGCTGGTGTACACGGTGATCGGAACTACATCACTGCCGCCAAACCCAACGGCTCCGCTTCTTGGCGAAGCAGGCAGGTTCGTGATGCTGGCCAGCCAAGCGGTCACCACCACTCCCGGTAGTACCATCAGCAACGGAGATATCGGAATCATCGACATCCCCCGCACCGGTATCGCAGGATTTACCCCCACTGGACCCGCGGGAGACTTCACTGTTCTTTCAAATGGAACCTCATACGCGCCCAACGATGCAAATCCGGCGCCGTTCCCATATCCGCTGAAGTATGCAACTCTACCTATTGGGGCTGCATGGACAACTACCGGGGCGCTGATCACTCAAGTCAGAACCGACCTTGGAATCGCCGACACCTTCCTTGCTGCCGACCCTAATCCAGGCGCCCCGACCCAGGTTAGCCCAATAGAGCTGGGCAACCTGGTCCTCACTCGAGGGGTCTACCGGTCCGCTGCCAATATTTCCATTACAACGGGCGCTCTCCACCTCGACGCACAGGGGGATTCGAACTCGGTTTTCATTATCGTGACCGACGGCACACTTACCACGGGAGCTAGCGGCAGCATCGTTCTCGACAATCTCGCACAGGCCAAGAACGTTTATTGGAGGTCGGCCGGCAAAACAACGATCGCGGCTGGCACCACCTTTTTCGGAAATGTATTCGCTGTGACACAGGTCAATGTGCTGGCCGGTGCCAATGTAACAGGCAGGTTGTTTGCGAGAACCGATCGAGTTACCCTGATTGCCGATACGGTTACCAAGGCGCCGTGAGGCTTAATGCCTGACGGCACCGTTTGGATTTGAGTTCTACAAAACAAGTTCGACGGACTTTACTGTAAACCGTTCGAGCACCGATCGCGAGCAATAAAGTCGTCGGATTCAATAAACACGATACACTTAGGCCAGCACCTCCTACCAGCCCGCCATACCTACGGGCGTAGTGCAACCGCCTGGGCCCTGGCAGGAGAAATCGGTGCCGGCGCTATGGCAGCTTGCGCATTGGGCCGTGCCCTGACCCTCTCCGACGAGCTGTCCGTCGAAGATCTCATACCAGTACCAGCCGTCACCCCCGCTACCGGCGCGGGTACGCACCATCGCAGCCCAGCCGCGCCGCTGCGTGCCCCCTCCAAAGAGTTCCTTGATTGCTGCCGATCCCACCGGATGCACCAGGTTGCCTGTCGCGAGAGACGTTTTTAGGGTTGGATTGGTCCAGGTGCGTACATTACCAAAATGAACCGAGGCGGAAGGTCTGATCGCCGGGTCTGCCGACCATGAACTGTACGCGCGCGCGTCCAGATATGCCTTCATCTCGGCTGCGGTACCCGGTGGCACGCGCGCCAACTCCAGGTAGGGCGTGATGTCGCCAAGGCGCAGCAGGGCACCATCGGCACCAAGATAGTAGATCTGGTTGTCGTCGGCGCGATAGCCGATAGCGTCATGCGTGCCGGAATAGTAGCGGTATCGATAACCGCCTGAGACCTGTGACGGTGTTCCGGCAGGTGACAATAGTTGGGGGAGGTTGATCTCCGCCCAGGCAAACAGGTCATCGACTTCCCCGTCGGTTGCCGCCATGGATGGCAAGGTCAGAAAGGGCAGTATCGCAACTAGATAGGCCGACATTCGAGTGCATCTGGTCATGTTAGATCTCCTCGGCAAATTTTGATTCGGTAGTCCCAGCGGAACTTTTGCCGGGACTACCGCGTTCCCGATGGTAGTGGCAATGGATCTACCGCATGATCCGCTACGCTTCCATGCGGCGCGTCTCCAGATATCGAGGTCACCCGGTCCACCATTCCTTAAGGTACTGCCTACTATGCATAACAACCACGTAACAGGTTCTATTCCCTTCGGAGCCATTCCGTGGTCAATTTCCTTACGCAGGCGAGTGCCGACCCCCGGTATTGACGGCAGCTACATCGTCAAAACAGCCCTCGAATCGATCGAAAATGAGGTAGGGTTACTGCCTCATGGGTAATGGAATACTGGTGTATTAGCCACTCATCAGGGGCAACGGACTACTCTGTCAGCCCTTGATGAAAGGATTTACAGTGTCCGGCGGCCGACGTTCAGCTACCGCCGCAATCAGCAAACTGCTGTCCGTAGCGTGTTTTGACATCCCGCCGTTGTTACAGAATGCGCAAGATGGGGTCGTTTGAGCCGGTGTACTGGTGCCAAGCCGGGTATTACTAACTTCCCGCTGCAAATCCCGAATATGGGTGTTGACATTCCGCAGCAATGATTTATATAGTTCTATAATTGAACGATTACGTTACTAAACGATAATCGCGAACCAAGGCCAGGAGATTAATTTATAGGATTTCCGAAGCATCCGCCTGCTGGAGACTTGATCGTTCTCAGGATTGGGCTGGCAACACCACAAAGACGGAATGGTAGTCGGTGTCGGGATATGCTTAGGCAACTGAACCAAGACAAGAACGACTAGGATCGGGCGAGCCTTGGTGTCAGAAGGCCGCACTAGAGGAGGTAAACAATGAATGCTCGCGATGCGGCGGCAATCAGCCCGGTACTTGGTTCTGCCTGGGTGGTTTCCTATGTCGCCGTCGTGCTCGCGACGATGTCCCTGCAGATGTCCAGTCTTGGATTCTCCCCGCTACTTCCAAGCATCAAGCAAGAGTTCCAAATGACGTTTTCGCAACTGGGAACGTTTACTGGGATCTACGGTTTGGTGGCGCTCGTCATGAGTGTGCCGGCCAGAGTGCTTGCCAAGCAGTATGGCGAAAAGAAGGTTCTCGCGACAGGACTGCTAATACTTGTGGGCGGGTTGCTGTTCCTCAGTCATGCAGAGAGCTACGGACAGGCGCTGAGCGCTCGCGTCGTTTGGATCTTCGGCTATCGCTTGGCCTTTGTGTGCGTGATGATAGCCATCGCGGTGACCACGCCGCCACACCTGAAGGGCCGCGCCATGGGCATACTTGGCGCGATGTCGTCGCTTGCCTCAGTGGTTGGCGCTCCTTTTTGTGCACAGATTGGCGAGTCCTTGGGATGGCGCCACGGCATAGACGCTTTCGCCGGCGTGGTGGTGGTTGGACTGGCGATATTCTGGTTCTTCTACGTACAAAGACCGGAAGCGGCGACCACAGGTCCAGGTGACGACAAATCTCGCGGTGCGTTCGCAGCGTTCAACGTCCCTATCGTCTGGACCATTCCCCTCCTGGGACTCACCAATGTTGGTGGCTTTGCCACGACGCTCTTTGTTCCTTCAGCGCTAAAGGTCGACTTCAACGCCAGCGCCACGGATGCGGCCTATCCGATCAGCCCGCGTACTTGCGGGCGGCGGCGAACATGGCGCGCACGTTCGCCACCGGTGTCTCGTCGGGCAGACCGAAGGCCGCGTCGAGGATCAGCTTGCCGCCAGGCTTCCAGACATGGTCGACCAGGTGTTTTACAGCCGCATCGACTTCCTTCGGCGTACCAGTAGTGAGCAGGGATGGAGAGAGGTTGCCGCGCAGCGCAACAACATCGCCGAGAACCTCAAAGGCCTTGACCATGTCGGTGCGCTCGAACCAGTAGATGCATTTCCCCACAGGAACATCCTTGATCACTTCTAGGCGCTTGGTGCAATCGGATTCCCACAGCGGCATCGGCACAAGACCGGCGTCGATCAGTGCCAGCATCAGCTTGCGGAAAGACGGCCACCAGAAGGTCTCAAAGTGTTTGGCTGACATGAACGCGTCCGGGGCCCAGTGTACCGGTATGAAGACGATGGGATTGCCAGACGCCTTGGCGTTGGGAATGAGGTGGCGCAGCAGCAGAATGGTGACCTTATCCAGCAGCTGTAGCAGCTTGTCCTTGTTGCGAAAGATGTCCTTCATCATGCCGGTGGCGCCGCGAAAGTAATCGGCGATGAAGTCGTAGGGTGCGACGCCCGTTGTGCCGTTGGTACAGGGATAGCCCAGACTGGCCATGCGCGCTTGGAACTGCACGTGGTGGCCGATGAAGCGATTCGACTCCTCGGCAGCCTTGACTATTCTCTCGAACGATTCTCGGATTGCGGGGCGGGTGAAGCGGCGGATGCCGGCGACCAGCCCGAAATAGTACAGGCCGGCAAAGTGCGGCAGTTCGGCGAAACCTTCGAAGGCCTCGGCCACGCGCGGCAGGTAAGTGTGCAGGTAAAAGCCTGTCGGGTCGAACAAGAACTCGTCGTATTCGTCGGCTTTCATGTACTCGCGGTCCAGATACTGGAAGGGCTGGTTCTCGCCCACACCGTGTCCGGGCCACTGGAGTTGTTTGAAGCCGATGGCTTCAAGACACCGGCCTGAAGCCACAGTGAGAAGGAGAGTGCTGATGACATCCGGGTCGAACTCGAGTACCGCGCGTTCCGCGATCGCCTTGGTCGTCTCATAGTCATACATCAGCTGCTTATGGGTGATACCACCGTACTTGGCAAGCCAAAACGTGGAATACAATGCCACTGGCATTCGATCTGGCTGCTTAAGGCTTATACAGTCGAGGATGCGCTGCCAGCGGGCGTCGTAGGCCGCTTTGGCCTCCGACGCCTGAGCGGAGGATTCCGTGCTCATGCCGCCGCCCCGAGCCAGTTCTTGCACAGATTCACTGCTTCGACCGCATTTCGTCCGTAGGCGTCGGCACCGGTGTAGGCCCTCACCGTCTCGTCGATCTGACCGCCGCCGATCATGATCTTGAACTTGCCGCGCATGTCCTCGTGCTCGAAAGACGCTATCGTCTCCTTCATCGACTCAAACGCCAGTGTCAGAAAACCTGAAAGCGCAACCACGTCGGGTTGGTAGTCCTTGATCTCTTGGATGAAGGTCTTCACCGGCACGTCAATGCCGATGTCCTTAACGTCGAAGCCGTTGATATCGAGCATGAAGGAGACGATGTTCTTGCCGATATCGTGAAGGTCGCCATGCACGGTGCCGATCAGGACGCGGCCCAGCTTCTTCGCCACTTCGCCGGGCACCTGCTTGATCAGCGGCTTGGCGATGGCGCCAATGCTTTCCAGCATCTCACCGGCGAGCACCAACTCCGGCAGAAAATATTCGCCCTCCTCAAAGCGCTTGCCGACGATGTCCATGGCCATCCGGCAAAGCTCCATTACCCGCAGCGGATCCTTTTCATCTTCGAGGAGCATTTGCCTCGCCAGGGACAGCGCATCGTCCTCGTTCATATCGGCGAGCCAGTCCACCAGTTGCTGTTCTCGCTCAGTTGTATCGTTCACTTGTTCTTCTCCTCGGGACGACTCTGATGACGCCAACAAAAACCACAGCGTAGTTACGGTCTTATTGCACGATCATCCAGCCTTTGCAGTCCATCTGTCAATCTGATTTAATAGATGAATCGCATCTAAATAGTAAATTGATGAATCTGCCCGGCACGATGTCGGCAACTTGGGAACGAGCATGGACCTGCACTGCATTGACTCGAACCTGATTGCTGCCTTCGACGCACTACAGCGCAACCGCAGCGTCACCCTGGCGGGTGCAGAACTCGGCCTAAGCCAGCCGGCGATGAGCTACGCTCTGGCCAAGATGCGCCGCACCTTCAACGACCCGCTGTTCTTCCGAGTCGGCAAAGAGATGCAGCCGATGGCGCTGGCGGTGGAACTCGCCGCACCGCTGCGCGAGGTGGTCGACCGCCTGCGACTCGAGGTTTTCGGCCGCAAGGCTTTCGATCCTCACACGACGAACCGCGCTTTTCTCTACTGCATGACCGATATTGCGGAGAGCTATTTCTTGCCCGGCTTGGTACGCGAGCTGCATCGGCTCGGGCGCGCGTCACGCTACGCGCTGCGCTGCTGGCACCTTCAGCGCTGAAGATCGGACTGGCTTCGCGTGAAGTGCATTTCGTCGTCGGCATCGTCCCGGACTTGGACGGCCCCGACTACTACCAGCAAGCGCTCTACGACAGCAGTTTTGTCTGCGTAGCCCGCGTCGGCAAGCCCTTCGTCAAGGGCAAGCTCACCTTCCGCCGCTTCATCTACGCACCACAGGTCGCGGTCAGCGCCCCCGCCCGCAGCCAGCAGATCTTGGAGACGACTCTCAAGCAACTCGACATTCGGCAAGGGGTGTCGCTGCGAGTGCAAAACTTTCTAGCCTTGATCGAGATCGTGGCGAAGACCGATCTAATCGCAGAGGTGCCTTTCGAGGCGGCGGAAACCTTGCAGAATATCGGTCGCCTCAAGGTCTATCCCCTGCCCTTTGCGACGCCAAGCTTCACGATCAGGGAGTACTGGCACCGCCGCTATTACAACGATCCGGCCAATCGTTGGCTGCGCGAAGTGTTCTCCCGGCTGTTTCAGCGCGACTCCTCACCCAGCATCGACTAATGGAGCTCGCCCCGATTCGCTATAATAGCCACCAACATATCGGTCTCTGGTGGAAGCGCCTACAACTCCATGTCCAAACCAATAGCCGCGCCTGTTTTGTCGACCCTCTCGGAGCGTGTGACCGAGGAACTTAGGCTCGCCATTCTTTCCGGCAGCATTCTGCCGGGAGCCAAGCTACGAGTGGAAGACTTGAGCCAACAGTTCGGCTACAGTGCTACGCCAATTCGCGAGAGCCTGAACCGGCTGATTGCCGGCGGCATGGTGCAGGCGATCGGCCAACGCGGCTTTCGTGTCGAACCGGCAAGCTATGACGACCTGGCTGATCTGATGGATACGCGCGAGTTTGTGGCCGTCAAGGCGCTACGGCAATCGATCCTGCGCGGTGATAGCGCTTGGGTTAGCAACATCGACGCTACCCTGCTCCGCTTGTCGAGGTTCTACCGGAAGCCGGTCGCCAGGTCGCTGGAAGGCTCATACGAATTCGATCTGGCACACAAGGCCTTTCATCACGCCCTCATCGCCGCCTGCGGCTCGCCGCGCCTGCTTCAGATCAACAGCGTACTCAACGATCAGGCATACCGTTATCGCTTGCTCCTGGCGAAATCACGTCCCCTGGAACGGCGAGAGGACAATACCCATCACGAGCAACTTGCCCGCGTGGTGGTCGCCCGCGACATCAAGGGTGCCTGCGCCACGCTGCGCGAACACTTGCGCAAGACGCTGACGGCCATCGATGCAGCCGACCGGCTGGTGGTCAACGCCAGGCTGGAACTGGTCCAGCAACCCGCAGCAGTCGGCAAACGCAGCACAAGGTCAACCCGGCTGGCGACCGCAGATTCGTCGCGAAAGCGCTTAAAGGCGCGACAGGGAGACGCGGTAGTGCTTTAGGCCGGTGCCGAGAAAGACCGCCGCACCGACCGCGCCGAGACTTCCGACCAAACCGAGGGAATATCCGACCTGTTGGCTGGAGCGGAACACATAGTCGGTGATCAGTGCGATCAAGGTCGGGCCGACGACACCGCTCATCGTCACGCTCCACATCAGATACAGGCCGTTTATGCGACCGCGCATTTGGTTGGGCGAGAACAGTTGCCACGTGGTGACGCCGCTGGGCATACTGAACGAACAGCAGAAGAGAGCGAGGCCGATGGCCGCCAGCGACCATGTCGGGCTCGGCAGCCAAGAGAACACGGCCAGCGGCAGCAGCATGCCAAGGGCCCCGAAAACGCAGACGCGCATCGATGCGTCCTCGTATCCTCGAGCCTGCAACCGATCAATGAGCCAGCCACTTAGCATTACGCCGCAGGCGGTACTGGTCAACAGGATCAGTCCGAACCACATCCCGGTTTCCGCCTGGCTCATGCCGTAGACACGCATGACGTGCGCCGGCGCCCAGGCGATGATTCCGTACATGGTGGTCGACATGCAAGGAAAGCCGAGAACCATGCAGATCGTCGTTTTACGATTATCCTTCAGATAGCGCAGCACTTGGGCTAGCGAAGCATGCCGCACCACTCCTTCCTCATTGCGCAGCAGATGGCGACGTTCGGGCTCGCGCAAACTCCAGAGCATCAGCAGGGCCAGTAACATGCCGGGCGGCCCAACCACGAAGAACGGCGCCTGCCAGGCCTTGGTCGTCCCGATGAAGGGCAGGTCGACAAATTCGCCGGTGCCGAAGAATTGGCCGACCGAGCCGCCGATCAGGAAGGCCAGGCCGCTGCCCAGAACAAGAGAAATGGAAAAGATCGCTTGTGCCCTGCCAACCTGTGGTCGCGGGAATACGTCAGTGATCATCGATGCCACCGTGGGCGCCAGCGCCGCCTCCCCAATGCCGACAGCGACCCGCGCGAAGAAGACCTGCCAAAAGCTGTTGCTCATGCCGGTCAATAGCGTCGCCAAGCTCCAAACGCCGACTCCCGCGGCGATGATCTTGTAGCGCGTGCCGCGGTCTATCCAGCGGCCGAGTACGAAGGCCATCGAGGCATAGAAGAAGGAGAATGCGAATCCGTGCAGCAGACTGAACTGAGTGTCGCTGATCGCGAGATCTCTCTTTATCGGATCGACCAGCAGCGCCAGCATCTGTCGGTCTATGTAAGAAAGTATTCCCGCAACCAGACAGACGGCCAGGAAATAGGCGCGATACCTGGCGGACCACTGCCCGTCGGAAGTATTGCTCTCAGGCATGGGCAGTCGATATACCAACGCGGCCGGGATGTTCCCGGCCGCAGTCTGGCAATCAGAACTTGACGTTGACCGATAAGGCGATGACGCGATCGATCGGATTGGTCAGCGTCGCATCGAAGCCGCCACCGCCGTTAGGACTGGGCGCTATGTTGACGTAAGGTGGCTTCTTGTTGAAGAGATTGGCAACGTCGATGCCAATGGTGGTCTCGTGGGCCCAACTGCCGAGCTTCGGCAAGGTGTAGCCGAGATGGAGATCCGTCGTCGTGTAGGCGGCAACCTTCTGCACCGGCGTAATCAGATTGTTGTCGTAGGACGGTTCGTAATTCACGTAGGCAACTGCCAGATACGGGCCTTGGGCCCAGCGGAAGGTGCCTCGCGCCTTGTAGCGCAGCGGATTGTAGATGGTGTTGAGCACGTCGATCAGGGGCGCAGCGGCGGTAATAGCCACCTGGTATTTGGTGAAGTAGGTGCCATTGACGCCGACGCCGAAGTCGCCTGCCCCGGTCACCGACCAATCGTAGCTGGCGGCGAAGTCGTATCCCTTGGCGATACTCTTGCCAAGATTGTTGTTGCGACCATCGACGAACAGGGTGGTCGTGGGCGGAATCACTCCGGACACTACCAGGCGCGATGCTAACCCAGCGATGAAGGCCGGGTCCGGGTTTCGCTGGATGATACCGGTTCCGGCGAACAGCGCCTCGCGATTGAGGATATTCAGATCGGCGAGGTAGTTATTGACCTGATTTTCGTACTTGATATCGAAGTAGGTCAGGTTGAACTTTGATCCCTTGAGCGCCTTCGGTTTGAAATCGAAGCCGAGGGAATTGGTGGTCGCGGTCTCCGGCTTCAGATTGAGGTTGCCACCGGAAAGCGTGACGCCCTGGCGGATGGCGCCGCCTATGGTCGGATCGGAATAGTTTTGCACGAAGAGCTGACTGCTATTGCCCATGATCTGCGCAAACACAGGAGCGCGGAAGGAAGTGCCGTGGCTGGCCTTGAGCATCGTGGATTCGTCCGGCGCCCAGTTCATGCCGATCTTGGGATTGGTCGTGCCGCCGAAGTCGGAATAGTTGTCGCGGCGGGTCGCCAGATCGACCTCCAGGGAACGGACGCCCACGATTGCATTCTTCTTGCCAACGATCGGGATGAGGACTTCGCCGTAGATCGAATTGACATTGCGAGACTTGGTCCACGAGTAGGCTTGCGTCGGATTCGCCGTAGTGCCAGCCAGGTTGGGAACACCGGCAACCAGCTTCACGCCCTCGTAACCAAAGGCGCCGCGAACTTGACCACCGGGCAGCTCAAACAGCGGTCCGTCGACCTTCGTCTCAAGCACCTGTTGCGTGGTCGTTCCCGGGGCGAGCTGCATCCCATTGGCGAAGCCCTGCGCGATGGCCGCGTTGTTGGCGTTCGGGGCGAAGGGATTGAATGCCGTCGCGGGATTGCTGCTGGCCAGCGCTGCGTTCAGCGGAGGGGTGACCACCGCCCGCGTTGATAGACTTAGGTCCGAGTTGGTGCCATAGGTATAACTTGCGTCGAACTTCCATTCGCGGGCAAGGTCCACCTTTGCGCCTATGGTAACTTGAGATGTCTGCGAGTAACCGGCCGACGTATTGGGTGGCAGATCGTTGACAAATGAGTACTGCACCGTCTCCGAAGTGCCTGCAGGCGCTCCCACGGGTCGCACGTAGAAGGCGTTAGTCGAGGGCACTGTCATAGACGCGGTGCTGTAGCGAGGCCTGAACTCGAAGGTACGTCGTGTTGCGAAGCCATCGGCGTAGACGCTCACTCTGTCGTTCAAGGTCTGATCGAAGGTGAAGGTCAGCG
Organism: Pseudomonadota bacterium; assembly: GCA_026399515.1. GTDB lineage: Bacteria > Pseudomonadota > Gammaproteobacteria > Burkholderiales > Rhodocyclaceae > JACRAR01. The sequence continues at coordinate 215,704 of JAPLQT010000117.1, forward strand.
CGTTGCGCTCTTGCCGGGGAATTAGTGTGGCGTTCTTCAGGTTGTCGCACTTGTTCACGGTACTCGGCTTCAAGGCGGCGGCGTTGGCCGGCGTGACGCCGCCAACCGGAATGGCGTAGCTGATCCCAGCGATGACGATGTTGCCTGGATTGCACAGCGTCTCGCTGTAATCGCGGCCGCCCTGTGCCGTCTGATCGGCACGGTAGAAGTCGCGATACGTTCCGTAAAGCGCGCTGTGATAGGTGTTCTCCATAGCAACGGTGTAACGCCCGCCGTCCCAGCCGTGGCCAAAGATGGCGCCGGCGCTGTGCTCATCGTAATGATCGCCCGAGCCGAAGCGGGCAAATGCCTCGGCGCCTTCGTGGCTCCTGCGCATCACAAGGTTAACCACGCCGGCGACCGCGTCCGAGCCATAAATGGCCGAAGCACCGTCTGCGACGACCTCAACCCGCTCCAGCGCGAGGGTCGGAACGATCGACGGGTCGATTGACTGACCGCTCGTGCCCTGCGGAACGGGGCGCCTGCCGTTGAGCAGCGTCAAGGTCGCGTAGGGTCCGATCCCGCGCAGATTGACTGCCGAACCATAAGTGATGTTACTGCTACCTCCGGATTGGCCGCGCGAGTTCTCGGACACGCCCAGGTTAAACACTTGCGGAACCTGCTGGATGAGCTGCGCCGTCGTGATCGCGCTGGAGGACTCGATCTCGTCGCGGCCGATGGAAACGACGCTGGAGCCCACCGGCGTGATCCCGCGGATGCGGCTCCCGGTGACGACGATCGTCGCCGCCACCTCAGTTACCTCGGCGGCCGCTGGCGCGCCGGGTGTGGCGACTTGTGCGGAAACGCTGGCGGCGAATAGCATGGCCACCGAAGCGCTGATCTTGCGCAAGCGGAAGTTCGGTACTGCCTGGTCGCCTGAATACGTAACGTATTGGTTCTTGATCCTGCCTGTAGTCGTCATATCTTCCTCCGAATAGATAGTTTTAATCACCAGCCAACTAGATTGCGCGTAATCCGGGAGCCGAAGCGGTTGCTTGTGATGCGCCGCAACATTTTAGTTATTATTGGTAATCGTGCTAGAGTATAAGCAGTCTAGAAGGGAAGCCGCGCCCAAGTCAACAAAAATATATAGATTGTTATGACGCCGGAGGATGATTGTGGAGAAAAAGATACGCATGACCGTGCGACTAATCTCACCGCACTGAGACATAATGGTTACAGTCCAATGAAAACTAGATCATCAGTCGTTAACAGCAGTCCCAGCAAGAGCCACATGGGCGCTTTAGTCAACCAAGACCGGCTGCTGGAGCGCATCGGCTACAATTGCCGCCAAGTGATCATGGTCATCGGCCCTCCGCTGGCCAAGAGGATGACCAAGCTCGGCATACGGCGGATGGAATTTGCGGTATTGATGCTCGTGCGTGACAACGAGCAGATCAATCAGAAGTCCCTCGCCAAAGCGCTGCATGTCGCGCCACCGAACCTCAACCTGGTGCTCGACCGTCTTGAGTCGGTCGGCTGGATCGAGCGCTACCGCAATCAACTCGACAAGCGTTCGCAGTTTCTTCGCCTAACAGCGCGCGGCGTGCGCAAGTGCTCGAGCGCAGAGCAGGCCGCCATCGAGGCCGAGACCGAGTTCGCCGCCGCCCTCAGCGAAGAGGAGGCTCGAGAACTCGTGCGCCTTCTGAAGAAGATTCACCTGGCGGCCTGAGGGCAACTAAGAACCGATGACTCAAACGTCTCGGTTGCTGCTTCGTCCCTACCCACCGCAAAAAATCTATAGATTCTATTGACAGCGGTCAGGATGGCGTTAGACTGCTCCTTATTTGCATGATTGCTGGTGACCAGCAGGCGTTGTCAATGAAGAAGCATAGATATCTCCTCCTTCGCGATCGAGTGTTCCCGGTCGCACTTTTTATTCTGATGGCAACCGGAACTGCGGCCCCGAGTTTTGCCCAGACCGCGATGTCGCCCTATGTTTCGCCGGGCACGCCACAAGGCACAGGCCCCCATCCGGCGATCATGGAGGCCGACCCGGGCCTCGCTACGCACACGATCTACCGGCCGAAGAATATGGCTGCGCTCGGTAACCAGAAGCTGCCCATCCTCGTCTTCGCCAACGGCGCCTGTGCCAACCGGGGCAACAGCTTTCGCTATTTCCTTTCTGAGATCGCCTCGCACGGCGTGTTGGCAATCGCCATTGGTCCCATCGGCCCCAAGGAAGGCGAGTACGAGCATATCGGCAATGGGGAACCGGCGTCAGGTTCGCCCGCCGCCGCATTGGCAGCTGCCGGCAAACTTGCCGCCGCGACGCCGGGCAGCGGTCCCACTCCAGCCTACACCACCGCGTCCCAGCTGTCCGAGGCGATTGATTGGGCGCAAGCGGAGAACCTCCGCCACGGAAGGCCGTACTACGGCAAGCTCGACCCTGCCAGGATAGCGGTAATGGGTATGTCCTGCGGTGGCCTTCAGGCTCTGGACACCGCCCACGACCCACGAGTTACGACACTGGGTGTGTGGAACAGCGGAACCTATAACGACGACAAGCGCGCCATGGAGATCGCGGCCGCCAAGGCGACCAAGGCGGGCCTGAAGACGCTGCGCATACCGACCATCTATGTCACAGGCGATCCTTCCGACGTCGCCTTCGCCAACACCGAGGATGACTTCGCGCGTATCGATGGCGCTCCGTTGTTCCGCGCCTGGCGAGAAATGACGGGCCATGGTGGCACCTACCGCGAGCCCAACGGCGGTGAGTTCGGGCGCGTCGCGGTCGCCTGGCTGTTGTGGCAGCTCAAAGGCGACAAGGAGGCGGCGAAGATGTTCATTGGCGCCGACTGCGGGATCTGCAAGCTGCCTAACTGGCACGTGAAGAAGAAGAACATCGATTAGCGGCTCGAACTAAGGAGAACTCATGTTCCGGCAATCCAAACCGAATACTTCAATGCGGCAACTCTTGAATATTGCGCTGCTTGCCGCGCTCATCCTCAGCCCGGCGCTAGCAGTTGAGCCTGCCACCAGCGGCGCGCCAAAGCTGTACGCCGAGGTCACCCGAGAAACCGTATATGTGTCAGTGCGCGACGGGACGCGCCTAGCCGTTAACATTTATCGACCAGCGGTTGACGGCAAACCTGTTGCGGCACAACTGCCGGTCGTATTCGCCTTCACCCCCTATCGGGCACGCTTTCGCGATGGAAAAGGGGCTGTGCAGGAAACGGGATTGTCCGAGCGGCTGGCACTGAAGGGCCTCACCGACTATGGTTACGTCGTCGCCGTCGCTGACATCCGCGGCAAGGGCGCATCGTTCGGCGCCCGGCGTGGCTTTCAGGACAGGACCGAGGCGCAGGACGGACGCGACCTGATCGAGTGGCTTGCACGGCAGCAATGGTCGACGGGCAAGATCGGCATGATCGGCTGCTCCTATCTTGGTGGTGCTACGCTGCAAGTGGCAAGTACCGCGCCGCCGTCTTTGAAAGCGATTTTCGTTGGCGCCTCCGACCTGGACAAGTATGCCTTCGTCCGCCGCGGCGGCATACCTGCCCAGTTCAACACTCGTCCCGACGAGCCGCTTTCCGACGATCTGATGAGCTTGCCGGTGGATGCCGACCCTGACGGCGGGTTGTTGCGCACGGCAGTGGCCGAGCACGCCAGGAACACCCCCATGGCTCCGCTCTGGTACGGCATGCCCTACCGTGACAGCGTCTCCTCGTATACCGGCAACCGATTCTGGGAAGAGGTCGGGCCCTATACCTATCTCGATACCCTCAAGAAGTCGGGGATCGCCACCTATTTCTGGGGCAATTGGCAAGACGAACCGACCGAGCAGATGTTGCTCGCCGCGGCCAACATCGGCGGCAAGCTCCTGGTCGGACCAGGCAGCCACTGCGTGCCTCCACCCGAGTTCGATTTTTCCGGCGAAGTACGCCACTTCTTCGATCGCTACCTGAAGGGCGCCGACAACGGTATCGAGCGTGAGCCGCGCTACACGTACTGGGTGGACAACGCCCCCAAGGGAGAACAGTGGCGGAGAGGCGACACCCTGCCGGGAGCGGGAGTCAAGCGGATCGCCTGGTATCTGTCGGCCGCGAAGAGCGGTAGCGCGCCATCGGTGAACGACGGCACGCTCACGTCGCAACCACTGATCAAGCGCGGGGCCGACAGCTTTGTGGTGAACTACAACCTCGGTGCGGGCGAATACTTTTCCTTCTGGGTCGACGCCATGGACGACAAGGGGCTGACCTACACCAGTCCCGCGCTCACAGCCGACACAACGATGATCGGCTTCCCGGTGCTGCACTTGAACTTCGCCGCCGACCGTGACGACGCCAACATCTTCGCCTACCTGGAAGATGTCGACACGTATGGAAAGGCCACAGTCGTCTCGTTTGGCCGCCTCGCTGCGTCGCAAAGAAAGTTGTCAGTGGCGCCGTATGACACGATGGGGATCCCTTGGCACTCAGGGCGATCCACCGACGTGACGCCTCTTGTTCCGGGCAAGTTCGTGCCACTTAGCTTCGGGCTGACTCCGAGCGCACGGGTGTTCGCGGCTGGTCATCGCCTCCGCGTCACTATCACCGGAGCCGATCCGCGTCAGCGCAACCTGACCGAGATCAGGCAAGAGCCGCCGCCGCGGCTCAGCGTTGCCCTCGGTGGCAGCAAGCCTTCGCTCATAGAACTGCCGCTGCTGCAAAGCCCCAAGTAGGGCGCGCTCGCCCTAGATCACCCCGTTGCGGCGCAACTCGTCGATCTCATCCACCTGGTAACCGAGATCGAGCAGAGTCTGCGTAGTGGCCTCTCCGAGTGTAGGCACCGGTCCGGGAGCTCGCGGTGGGTTGTGCTCGAACACCACGCCCGCGCCGACAACCTCCAGTGGCGCGGTGTCATCTCCATTGCCAAGGCGGATGGTTGATAGCAAGCCGCGATCGCGTACCTGAGGCCAGGCGGCGGCCTCGGCGAGCGAGCAAACCGGACTGGCAGGTACGCCGCGCAGCGCCAACGCCTTGGCCCATTCCGCCGCCGTTTTGCGCGCCAGTCTGCGCTCGATCTCTTCTAACAGCGCCTCGCCGTTGGCCTGCATGGCGCGATTGTCAACAAAGCGCGGATCGGCCAGCAGCTCCGGCGCTTCGAGCACGTCGCAGAGGGCGCGAAACCACTTCGGCCAGACGAAGCTGATGAACAAGCGCCTGTCCTTGGCCATGAAGCGGGCAACATTGGCGCGCTTGGTCAATGGCACGGGAACTGCACCGGCCATCGCATCGACCACACAGGCGGCATTCAACACGAAGGCAGCGTCGAACATGGCGACGTCCAGCCGTTGTCCCCGCTGCGTCTTCTGTCGCTGGAGGAGTGCCGCCAAGATTGCGGCGTAGGCCATGTAGCCGGCGAAGGGATCGAGCACCGACAGACCCAGAGTGTGCGGTTCCGCCTCTTCGGCCAGGTAGAGGTCGGTCATGCCGGCCATGGCCTGCACCGACCATTCCATGGCCGGCCGCTCCGCGAGATCGCCCGACTGGCCGTAGCCGCTGATCGAACAATATATGAGCTGCGGATTGATGTCTTGCAGTGTTGCCCAGTCGAGTCCGAGACCTGCGGCAACGCCAGGACGGAAGTTCTCGATCGCAACATCGGCCCCTGCAATGAGCCGGTGCAGGATGTCGCGGCCTTGCGCCTGCTTCAAATCCAGGGTGACAGAGCGCTTGCCGGCGTTGGCTTGGGAAAATACGGTGGCGCGATAGTCGCGGAATTCATCGCCCTTGCCCGGCGTCTCGATCTTGATCACCTCGGCACCCATCAGACCAAGATGAAACGTGGCGAGAGGTCCTGCCAAGGCGTGGGTCAGGTCGATGACCTTGATCCCGGCAAGGGGCCGCTGGTCTATCACCGTCACGCGCCCTCAGCCTGCATCCGAGCCGCGAGTCGTTCTTCCTGGCGCTCAGAGTAGGCTTTCAGGAAAAGGATGAGGGTCATCGAGGCCACCGCCGCCCCGGATAAAGCGTACCAGCCAGCGGCAAAGCCGCCCGACCAGTCGCGCAGCCAGCCCAGCACCTGCGGCCCAAGGTAACCGAAGAGGCCGCCGCCGAGTGCGGTGATGCCCATGAGCGGCCCGACGTCGCGTCCACGCATCAACTCCGCGATGGTCGGATACAGTTGGTGGGTCGACGACAGCCCCAGTGAAATTAGCGAGATCGTGCCAATTTGGAAAATCAGCAACGTCTTGGATGTCATGGCGAGGCTCGCCGGAATCATCAGCGCGACCATAATTGCCAACACCATCCAGCGATTGAATCTGTCCGACAGGTAGCCGCAAAGCGGATTGGCGAAGATGGCGGCGATATAGGAGATGCTGATGAGGTAGGCGGCGTCGGTGGCTGTTGCGCCGAAATCGGCCTTCAAGACCGACGGAACGAAGAACGTCGCGGCAAACCCGCCGACATTGGTGAGGCCGAGGAAGGGAATGGTCCATACAATCGGAATCCTGAAGGCTGCGAGCGCGCCGCGGGACTTTGCGTCGCCTTGCCCCGGCGATGGAGCGGCCTCCGGTTTCTGCACATAAAAAAACCAGAAGATCGTCAACCCCAGAACCGCCACGCCGGCAAAAGCGTCGATACCGTGACGCCAGCCGAGGGATTCACCGATCTTCGCGCAAAACGGTGCGCCGACCACTGAAGCAAGCGACGACATCGCCCCGAGGATGCCCATTGCGCGTCCCTTGAGGTTGGGCGGCGCGGTGACCGCAATGGCGATCATCACGCAGACAAAAGAAAGTCGGTAGCCGAATATCCAGACGATACGGGCGCTCAGCGCTTGTCCGTAGTTCTCGGCATGACTGAGGAAGAGCAAGCCGAGCACCAGAATCACCAGGCCGGCGGATAGAACTTTCTTCTCACCGTATTGCTTGGCCAACACACCCGCAGGCACGCTCATGATCAGCGCCACCAAACCATATATGCCGGTGAACGTTCCCAACTGCGAGAAGCTCATCTGGAATTCCTGCTGGATGCTCGGCAGCAGCGGTGCGAATCCAAGGCTGGACATCTGCATCGACATCATCGCCAGGACTACCGCAGCGTAGGCGACTACCCAAGGGCGCCCCGGCGGGGCGACTGTTACCGGCTCGTTGGCGGACATCATGACTCGTCTCCTCGGGGGTGGTTTAAATAACGCCGTCCCGCTTCAGGGTGGAAACCTCTTCGCTCGAATAGCCCAGGAGTTCGCGATAGACGAGGTCATTGTGCTCACCGAGACTGGGAGAAGGCCGGTCGAATCCGGTAAATGAACCGGACATCAGGATGGGCATGCCGCCGCCGTAGAGGTTGTCCATCTTGCCGTATGTAGGATGCTCGATCTGTTCAGTTTCGCCGCGCGCCAGCAGGCGCGGGTCGCGCACCCCCTCGGCGGGGCGCCGGACCGCCCCCGATGGCACGCCCGCCTTTTCCAGTTGGCCGGCAGCATCGCTGGTGCTGAGGTTTCTGGTCCAAGCCTCAACCAGGGCGTGCAGCTCCTTGTTGTTCTTGACGCAGCCGTCGCGGCTGGAAAAGCGTTCATCCTTGGACAACTCGGGCTTGCCCATCACCGCGAACAGCGCCGCCGCCATGTTCGGTCTGGGCGCACAGATGGCGATGTAGCCGTCCGCGGTCGGGAAAATCCCGAAAGGGGCAAGCCGGGGCATGGTGTTGCCAGTGCGGGTCTCCAGTCCGGCGCGCTCCAGCGCCTCGAACGGTTCGCAGGCGACCATGGAGGTGACTGCCCCGAGCAGCGACACGTCGACCTGCTGGCCCAGCCCTGTGCGCTGCGCCTGCATCAGCGCAGCAATGGTACCGATGACGGCGAAGAGCGGGGCCGAGAGATCGCCGAAGGGAACACCGACGCGAATGGGCGCGCCGCCGGCTTCGCCGGAGGTCATCATAAGGCCGCTCAGGGCCTGGACGATGGTGTCCATAGCCTTGTTTTGTCCGCTGACCTGATCGGCGCCGAAGCCACTAATTGATGTATATACGATGCGTGGGTTGAGCGCTGCGGTGGCGGCGTAGCCCATGCCCAGGCGATCGGCGGTACCCGCGGCATAATTCTCGACCAGAGCATCGGCATGCTTTACCAGGTCAGCGAACAGTTTCTTCGCCCCGGCATGCTTCATATTGAGAGTAATGGAGAGCTTGTTGCGGCCCCGGTCGGCCATGGCGACCGACATGTCGTCATCGTGTTTGCGCGCCATGGTCACGCCGTCCTTGCCGACGTAAGGAGAGTTGCCGCGCGCGGAGTCTGGAGCGAGCGGGTTCTCAACCTTGATAATGCGGGCGCCCAGTCCTGCCAATAGCAGGGTGGCATAGGGTCCGGCCAGGGCCGTGGTGAAGTCGATGACGGTAAAGCCTTCGAGGGGTCGCGGCAAATTCCGGGTGTTGCTCTTCATGGCATCTTCCTTGGCAAGTGCATGGTGTCTGCGACAGGGCGCGGCTCAAGCCTGGCGCACGGCCACCCAGTCGTCGATCCATTCGAGCCGGATCGCCAGGCCCGCGGCAGCGCTGATCCTTGCCACGTAGTCGACCACCGCCTGGCCGCCGTTGTGTGCCTGGAGCGGTTGCGGTCGCGCCTGCTGGTCGATGTAGCAGGGAATGAAGCCGGCCTCGAGCAGGCCTTGGGCGGTCACCGCGCAGCGGGCGATGATGGTGTTGCGGCTCTCCGGATGGAACGGATAGGTCGGCATGGTCGGATCCGGTTTAAAGCCGAACAGCTTCTCGCGCCGCAGTGCCCATGCCAGTCGCTCCGGGCTGTCGGTCTGCAAAGTCGACAGTGCCTTGGTGACGGTGACGAAGTTGCCTAGGCCGTGATAGATGGGCTTGCCGCGGTAAATTTCGATGCCGCGCAAGATGTGCGCGTGATGTCCGATGACGACGTCGGCGCCGGCATCGATCGCCGCCTTGGCAACGGAGCGCTCGTACATGACGATCTGAGCGGGCGTGTGGCCCATGCCCTTGTGCAAGGCGACGACGGCTATGTCGCAACGCGCGCGCAGCGCTTGGACTTCGGCGCACATCGCCTCGAGGCTCTCCTGCGCGGCGAAAGTATAGATGGTCGGCGGACCGCCGGGCGCGGCGTAGTCGAGTTCGTAGTGGGTGAGCACCTTGACATAAGCGCAGCCTGCCTTGTCCGAGGTCGCCCAGGATTCGCGCGGACCGACGCAGTTGTAGCTGAGCAGGCCGACCCGGGTCCCGTTGCGTTCGAGGATGGCTGGAGCCTTAGCTTCGTCCAGGTTGCTGCCTGCGCCGGTAGTGACGATACCCAGCGCTCGCAACGTGGCTACGGTGTCTTCGATGCCGGCTGCGCCCGAGTCGTTGATGTGGTTGCCGGCGAGAGTCGCCATGCGGAAACCGGCGTTGTAGAAGGCTTGCAGATTCTTCGGGTCGGCCGGTGGCGCCGGTATGTCGGTGCTCTGGGCACTGCCACGCGCGGTGTGCGGCACCTCGATGTGGCCAATAACGATATCGCCTCTGGCCAGTCTTTCCCGACTCGGAACGAAGAAGGAGTCGGCATCGGGTTCGTCCAGAATGACATCTCCGACCATCAAGATCTCTGATGTTTCTGCGCTCACTACAGTCTCCCTTCGATAAAGTTCACCATCGCACGCTCTGCCGCATCATTGTCCCAACCGCGCGCATCAACCATGTCCGCTTCGACCAACAGCGTCGGAATACCCTCGGCCTCAAGGGCATTGGCGATGAACAGGGTCCCCGAAGCCGATGGCCGGCTGCCCTTGGGCATCAACAGTACAACGCCATCAATGCGGTTGAACCTTGCCTCCTTGACGATCCACTCGGGTGCGTAGGGAGCGTTGTGCAACACCTCGTTCATGGTGACCACCCGGCTCGCCAGCGCTCGCAGCGGGTCGTCAAGTCCGTAGCGGATGTACCAGTCGGGGCCAAAGGCGAGGTACATCGACCAGACGAAGACCGCACCATAGCGTTTTTCGAAGGCAGTGTAGAAGCCGGTGTTGTGCCACAGGCCGGCGCCAACCCACATCAAACGCAACTTTTCGTTGGGGCAGGCGGCCACTCCCTCGTCAACCCGCTGTCGGATCTCGTCGCGAAATTTGCGTGCGTGTTCGAGAGCCCAGTCGGTGCCACGATGCCACTGGGCCGCCATGACGTTGGTGATTTGCTCGGAAATCCGCACCGGGCACTTCGGCGCCGTTGCGATCAGGCGATGGGCCTCCTCAAAGTATTCCTCCTGCTGGTTGACGCGCTCCAGCAAGGCACGCAAAGCCACCATGTCAAATTGTTTACCGGTCAGCTTCTCCAGCGAGGCGATCAGCTTACGCAACTCCTCGACCATCAGATCAAGCCGATACGGCTCCGACAATTCCTCCCATCGATGGCGGGAAAGTTCCCACCAGCGATCGGGCAGGACGCTGCTGCCGGGCGCCTCGAGGGCAATGAACTCGGCACCAAAGGCGTCGGCCCAGAGAGAAAAGATGCGTTGGATGCAATCGCATGTGAGGCGCGCACAGAGCAAAGCCGGCTTGGGCAAACCGCCCCAGGGCGCGCGTTCCTTCAGGTCGATCAGTGTGCTGGCCAGACCCAGGCTACAGTAGCGACAAAGATCCTCGTGGTAGCCGAGCGCGGTCATGCCGTCGAGATACTCTTGAGACAACTGCTTGGTGGAAATGACCGCCGCCCACCATTGGTTAGTCACTACAGGCACGCCCATCACGTGGAACAGGTCGTGCGGCGTGTCCGCCTGGATGATGGCGTAAGGCTTACCAGCCTCGAAGACGTCGCGTCGTAGCTCGGCAAACCAGGTCTTCTGCTTTCTTCCCGCCTCGACAGTACAGGCCAGTTGTTTGGTCGCCATGTTCATATGATCGCCCTCAGGAGATGGTGGTCAACTTGCTTGCATGGGCACGGTGGCCGGAGCCTAGCGTTGCCATGTAGGCATTCAACTGCGTTGCCACAGCGGGGCGTTCTTCAACGAAGCGAACGTCCTTTCGGATCAGGGTCCATGTCAGTCCGGCAGCCTCGACGGCGGCGCGCTGACTGGGAAATTCCCAGCCGAAGATGTCATCCGGCGTCGGGAGATAGAAAATAACACCGTCGATTCCGCCTGCATGCAAGGTTTCCATAAACCAGCGATCGGCGACCGCCTGCGGAAAGAGACGCGGACAGGGAACGCCTGCATAGTAGTGCTCGAATATCGCCGCCAGAGGGTCGCCACCGCCAGCAATCACGGGAGCTGCCTGGCGTGCTCCCCAATCGCCATCTTCGGCGACCACCAAGCCGCCGGCCAGGTCGACCAAGCGGTGCAGATAGGCGTGGTCCAGGGGACAGCCCTGCACCAACAAGCGCTGCCACCCGCCCGTTTGCGAAGCGGCCTCGCCGATCCAGTCGCCGATCCAGTCGGCGAGCAGGCTGTTGTACAGGCGAGGCTCCAGGAAACTCGCCGCCACCGCGACGACGTGCGCTGCATAGCCTGAGGGCGGCTTTTCCACACTTCGCCTGGCCTGCTGCAGCTTCGCCAGCAAATTCCTGGTCTGGTTGGTCGCTGCAAGCGCGCCTCGCAAGGCGCCGTCGTCGATCGGTGCCGCGCCGATGGCGGATAGTCGCTGCGCCAGATCACGTGTGCGCGCTAGGCCATACTCTCGGCTCGAGCGTTGTTGCGTGTGCAGGATTTCGTAGAGGGTGATATCCGGACCGCGCTGGGTGGCGCCCACACGCTTTACTTCCCGCAGCGACAGGTAGAGCTTGTGGTACGACTCAGTCGATCTGGGAATGATGATGAGGGTGAGAAAGTCCAGTTCGCCAGCCATAAACTGTTCGACGATCAGGCGGGTGTCCATGTCGGCGAAAGTCTCGATGTAGTGGTCGGCGGTGGCCGTGCCTCCGGACACCGGCGCCAGTCGCAGCGGATAGCAGCCCGCGGCAATGATCAGTTCGACCGGCACCGTATTGCCAACGTAGCCCACGACGCTCTTGCCGCTCCGCCGAGCCCGTTTTGCCTCGGTGCAGCGATCAAGGTAAGCAGCGTACAACTGGCGAAACGCTGGACTCGCATTGTCGGCCAGAGTTATGTTATCGGTCACCTTTGCCTATCCTCCGTGGTCGATGCGGTTCACCACCGACATTCCAACTATAATTATAAAAAGTAATCATAATAAGTTGCAAGGAGTCTACTTCCCTAGGCAGGAATGTCAACAATTATCTATAGATTTTGGCTTTCGCCAACGCCAACGATGATTTCGCACGTATAGATAACATTCCAGTATCCCGCGCCTGGCAGGAAAAGACTGGGCATAGTGGAACCTAACGGGAACCCAACGGCGAATCCTTCGGCAAGGTTGCCGTCGCTTGGTCGCGCTGGCAACTCAAGGGCGACAAGACTGCGGCGGAAATGTTCACTGGCGCCGACTGCGTGCTTTGCAAGCAGCCCGACTGGCACGTCAAGAAGAAGAACATCGAGTAGCAAAACAATGCGCGTGAGACCGACGGTCTTGCGCGCTCAACCAACATTCTGGGTGAAAAGTTATCAGCACCAGTCCGGTGCTGCGCCTAGACAACCTGGAATTCCGGGTCCTCAAGGTTGCTGCTGACCATCTTGAGCAGAAGCTCAAGCAGTTTCTTGCGCTCCGCGACGGTGAGTCCGCTCAGCACCTCGTCACTATGCTGCATGATACGGTCGCTCGCCTTGAGCCAAATCTGGCTACCGGTCTTGGTCAGCGACAGCGACTTGTAGCGCCGATCAGCACCGAGTTCGATTCGCTTGACATAACCGCGTGTCACCAAGTCTTGAATCATGCCCGTCACTTGCGACTTGCGCATCAACAAGGCACGCGACAATTCATTCTGTGAAACGCCGTCATTGGCGTGAATCAAGCCCAACATGGCAATCTGGCCCCCGATAAAACCCAGGTCATTGATATATTCGCCGCTCCGGTGCTGTGTAAGGTTTCGCGCAACCCGGGTAAGGTAGCCGATATTACTTCCCAGGATTCCCAGCTTGAGTTGACGTTTCGTCGTGCCTTTTTGATTTTCTTTGACAGTCATCTGTTTTAGCTCTAGTTAGGGCTCGTCCAGCGACATCTGGCGTCGAAACTGGCAATACGAATATCATTAATTCTAACATCACCACAGCGTCTCGCGCTCCGCAGACGACGTGATGTTATGGATGGACAGGTCAGCGCCGTTGAATTCCTCTTCCGGTTCGAGACGAATGCCTATGGTTTTCTTGAGCACTCCATAGACCGCGAAGCCTCCGCCCAGGGCGATCGCTATGCCCAAGCCGGTACCCAACAACTGGGACATCAGGCTCACGCCGCCCAGACCACCGAGTGCCTTGCTGCCAAAAATACCTGCGGCGATGCCTCCCCAGGCGCCACACAAGCCATGCAACGGCCAGACACCGAGGACGTCGTCGATCTTCCAGCGATTTTGCGTCATGGTAAACATCCAGACGAACAAGCCGCCGGCCACGCCGCCGGTAATCAAGGCGCCGAGTGGGTGCATCATGTCGGACCCGGCGCAGATCGCCACCAATCCCGCCAGCGGACCGTTATGCACAAAGCCGGGGTCATTCTTGCCGGCGACCAGCGCCATCAACGTGCCGCCGACCATGGCCATCAAGGAATTCATCGCCACCAAGCCGGAAATCTTGTCCAGTGTCTGCGCACTCATGACATTGAACCCGAACCAACCGACAGTCAGCACCCATGCCCCCAAGGCCAGAAACGGAATGCTCGAGGGCGGATGCGCGGATATGCCCCCGTCCTTGTGATAACGGCCGCGACGGGCGCCGAGCAACAGCACGGCGGCCAGACCGACCCAGCCGCCGACCGCATGCACCACCACCGAACCGGCGAAGTCGTGGAACTCCTCGCCAAAAGAAGATTTCAGCCAGGCTTGAATTCCATAAGCCTGATTCCAGGATATCCCTTCAAATATTGGATAGATGAAACCGACCAGCAGAAAGGTCGCCGCGAGTTGCGGATAGAACCTGGCCCGCTCGGCGATACCACCTGAAACAATGGCGGGAATGGCTGCGGCGAAAGTAAGCAGGAAGAAAAACTTGACCAGTTCGTAACCATTTTTCTGTGCCAGCGTTTCCGCGCCGGCGAAGAAATTCACGCCATAGGCAATGCTGTAACCGATGAAGAAATAGGCCAGGGTCGATACCGAGAAATCGACCAGGATTTTCACCAGCGCGTTGATCTGGTTTTTCTTGCGGACTGTGCCGAGTTCGAGGAAAGCAAAACCGGCATGCATCGCCAGGATCATGATGGCACCCAGCAATATGAACAAAACATCGCTGGCGTTTTTTAGATTCTCCAATTTGGGGCTCCCGTTGCACTAATCGGTGGCATACAGCAAGTAGTATTCCAGATTAAGCTTTCACTTAAAATCTAGTACCTTAGCCACTATACAAATAGCATAATTGAAATTTACGCACAGTAACAGGGCATTGTTCGCTCTTAACGCACCTAATATGTGCATTTTGGGATTGACTGTACATGCCGTCCCGGGAATCAGGATATGTTGCACCAGTATAGTGATAAGTGGCAGCTAACCTCAACCACCAAGCGAATATCCTGCGGTGGCGCAACAAGAGCACGCCGCATGATTCTGATAAAGTTCGCCATTCGCGATGGTTCGCAAGCGCACTCTTTAGAAGATAGACACGATGACAGATCTTGACCGCTTTCTTAGCCGCGCAGAGGCGCTTCTGGCACGCATCGAAGCCCTGCTGCCGGCACCCAGCCAGCCACCCGATTGGCGTTCGGCGGTGGCTTTCCGCTGGCTCAAGCGCAACGGGCGCGGCCGGCTACAAGCGGTGATCAAGCCACATCGCATTCGTCTCAAGGATTTGTGCGGCATCGAAGAACAGAAGCGGCGCATCGAACAGAATACCCGCCAGTTCATCGCCGGCAAGAGTGCCAACAACGTCCTGCTCACTGGTGCCCGCGGCACCGGCAAGTCTTCGTTGGTGAAAGGCATCCTCAATCGATATTCAGCAAAGGGACTGCGCCTCATCGAGGTGGACAAGCACGACCTGATCGACCTGCCCGAGATTGTCGACCTCATTTCTGACCGGCCGGAACGTTTCATCATCTTCTGCGACGACCTCTCCTTCGAGGCCAGCGAGCCAGGCTACAAGGCGCTGAAGAGCGTACTGGACGGCTCCATCGCCGGCATGCCGGAGAACCTGCTGCTTTATGCCACCTCCAACCGGCGTCACCTGATGCCGGAATATATGGACGAGAACCTGGAGGCCAAGCACAAGGACGGAGAAATTCATCCCGGTGAAACAGTTGAGGAAAAGATTTCGTTATCCGAACGCTTCGGTCTCTGGCTGTCGTTCTACCCTTTCGATCAGGACCACTATCTCGCCATCTGCGAGCACTGGCTACGGGAGTTCGGCGTGACGGCCGAGCAGGCAGAAATGGCGCGCAGCGAAGCCTTGCAATGGACGATCATGCGAGGATCGCGAAGTGGCCGCGTCGCTTGGCAATTCGCCCGTGACTACGCCCCGAGGGTCGTCCCGTCCCGGGACGACTCGAAGGAAGTCCCCTCGGGGGATGCCCCCCGAGTAATTCCCGCAGGGAACTGCCCGGGGGAAACGGCCTTGGGCCGCGCCCCGAAGGTAGTCCCCACCGGGGATGCCCCGAAGAAGATGGCACCGAAACGCACCGTGAAACGGGCCGACATACCCATCGCCATCAAACGCAAACCATCTTGAAGAGAATCGTTGAAGTCGCCGCCGCCGTCATAATCCGCGACGACGGGGCTTTCCTGCTCGGCCGCCGCCCCCCCGGCGGCGTTTACGCGGGTTTTTGGGAATTCCCGGGAGGAAAGGTCGAGGCGGGTGAAACGCCTGCTCAAGCCTTGTCACGCGAATTGCAAGAAGAACTCGGCATCAATGTCGAATCGGCTTACCCGTGGATCGTCCGCGAATTCATCTATGAGCATGCCCATGTGCGTCTGCATTTTTTTCGTGTGCGGCGCTGGTCGGGAGAATTGCGCGATCTTCAGCATGATGCGCTCGCGTGGCAGTCTGTCGGCAACGTGAGCGTCACACCACTGCTGCCTGCCAATGCGCCGGTGCTGGCGGCACTGGCCCTGCCGGATTTCTACGCCATCACTCATGCCGCCAAAGTCGGCATCGATGCCCAACTTACCGCACTGGCTCGGGCGCTCGATCAAGGGCTGCGCCTGGTGCAATTGCGGGAATCTGAATTGCCCGGCTTACGCAAAGCGGCTTTCATCCATGCCGCCGTGGACCTCTGCCATCGATCTGAAGCCCGCGTGCTGATCAACGGCGATGTGGCTCTAGCTAACGACTGTCATGCCGATGGTGTCCATCTGACAGCGGCGCATATGATGCAACTGGAATCAAGACCCGATATTCCGCTGGTTGCCGCCTCCTGTCATAACGCGCAGGAACTGGCGCAAGCGGCACATTTGGGCCTGGATTTCGTCGTGGTCGGACCGATCAAGGAAACAGCCAGCCATCCCGGCCGTCCGGGCCTGGGCTGGAACACCCTTGCGGCAATGATTGCGGAGTATCCGCTGCCGGTTTATGCGCTTGGGGGATTGGCGCGAACTGATATGCAGGAAGCATGGCGTGCCGGCGCCCACGGCATCGCCGCCATACGCGCCGCTTGGGAGTAGTGAATTAATCCGGCACGGTTTCGTCGGGTGCCTGGGGCTGCACCGGAATACTATATTCCTCAGCCGCCCAGGCGCCCAGGTCGATCGCTTTGCAACGCTTGGAGCAGAATGGGCGGTAGCGGTTTTCGGCGACCCATGCCACCGCCTTGTTGCAAGTCGGACAGCTAACCGTAGGCTGAACCTGGGTTGGTGAAACCACGGACTTACAGGTTGCAGAAGGTCAACTCGAAGGAAATATCCACTTCCGCGGGGCGCGGGCGCAGATCTCCGTCGGGCGCGGTGAAACGTATATTCAGGGCGTATTTGTTGGCGCTGATTTCCGGGATGTAGGGATCGCTGCGATGCACCCGCAAGCGCAGCATCTGCGCGGTGCGCCCGGCGAGCATCAACTGGAAAACCCCTTGAGCGGCGAGCTGCGTTTCCGGCCGGCCCGAAGCCCGCAATAGGCGCAGCACGATCGTCAATCCGGCGCGGATGGGAAGTATCGGTTCCAGCCATCCGCTCAAGCCCGCGCGGCGCTGCTCGGGATCGCGATGCAACCAGTAGTGGTAGGCGGGCAAGTCGAACTCGCAGACGCCCCCGGGAATCGCGGCCCGGTTCTTGATCGACATCAGCCAGTCGTTCTCGCGCAGATATTGGCCGATCTTTCCTTGCATGGCAAGCAACTGGACGCTAGCCTGCTCGATTTCGTAGAGCGCTCCGAACAAGGCTTCTTCCGAAATCTCGGGATTATTGCGGAAGGACAACAAGGTCTGTCGCTGGCGCTCGAGCTCCTGCACCAGGTCGAACTTCAAGTCGGCCCGGCCGGCAACTTCGAGAATCTCGAAGAGCATCATCAAGGCGACATGATGATCTTCCTGAGCATCGGCGGCGACGAAATGCAGTGCCTTATCGAACAGGTCCTCAAGACGCAGCAGCGTTCGAATGCGCTCGTTCAGAGGATATTCGTAATTGATCACACGGCCGCCATTTGGGTTAACTCCCGCGATTCTGACGGATTCGTGCGCAAATCTCAACCTGTCAGCGGATTTTTTGCCGCTAGTATCAGATATTTCCGGTGCAATTCGGTGACCCGTGCCTGCAATCCGGAAATGTCCCCGTCATTATTCAGGGTATCGTCGGCTGCCGCAAGCCGTTCGGCACGCGTTGCCTGGGTAGCCATGATGCGCAGAATTTCCTCCCGCGCCAAGCCGTTGCGGGCCATGACGCGGGCAATTTGGGTGCTTTCGGCACAATCGACGACGGCGACTCGGGACACCCGGTTGCGGTAAGTTCCTGACTCGACCAGCAGCGGAACCACTAGCACCGCATAGGGCGCTCCTAGAGCCAGATCGCGATCGCAGCGAAGTTGGCTCTCGTCGCGAATCAGCGGGTGCAATATGGACTCCAGCCGGACTTTTGCGGCGGCATCGCTAAACACCAGGCGACGCATGGCGGCACGGTCAAGCGCCCCGTTTTCGGCGATAACCACGGCCCCGAAAGCGCCATGAATTGCCGCCATCGCCGCGCCGCCTGGCGCGGTGAGTTCATGAGCGACGACATCGGTGTCGACCACTGCTGCTCCAAGTTCGCCAAAGAATGCCGCCGCCGCGCTCTTGCCGCTGCCGATGCCACCGGTAAGGCCAACGATGAAGTTGGACCCTGCCATGTTTATCGCCCGTTAGGGCAATCACCAATCTTGGCCGCCCCTTGGCCAGTGAGCAGTTCCGCCAATTGCTTGGCCAGCAGGTCGGCGGGGCCGCGTACCTCCAGTCGCGCCTTGTCGAACGGGTTTTCCCGCACCTGCACTTTGGCCGTCCTGACATTGCGCTTCGCCAGTTCCCGCAGATATTCGTTGGCGGCGAGCTCGGTATTGAAGACACCCAGCAGGATGGCGAACTGGTCGGGACCTTCCTCAGTTATCAACGAGAAATCGGCAATGTCCCGTTTCTTCAATTCGGCCATCTTCTTATCCGCGGCGGCCCTGTTGGCCAACGGGGAAATAAGTACCCGGTAAATATTCTTCGGGGTTTCGTTCAATTTGACGGACAAACGCAGTTCGGGCTGCCTGGCTTGCGCCACCAGTCGCTGGGCCTCGCCCAGCGCAAGACCGCTCACAGAGCGGCAGTTCTGTTCCGTCTGGGCTGGCGCGGGGGAAGAGGTCCCGATACCGACTACGCGCAATTTCTCCGGCGCCAGCTGGTTGCCGAGCCGCTGCGGCTCACGGCCGTCCGCGACCGCGCCGAAATAGCCCTGGCTCCAGGCAAAAAACAGCAGATTGACCAGGATCAGAAGAAAGAAGAACGTACGAGCCATAAGAGCCTATCCGTGAATAATCCAGCCCTGCGTTGCAGCGCATCCGCGATGGATGCAACGCGCGAGCCGCCGCCCAATGTACATCATTGGGCAAGGTTCGCAACGCCGCAGACGCGCGGATTCGCTGCAACCCTCCGGGTCAAGGCCGATTTGAGCGCATCCCTTTGGCGCAAGCCGCTTGCGGTGATGACACCGCGGCGCGTCTTGCTTCGCGGGCTGCATCACAAATCGACCATGGCGCAGGGCTGGATTATCCACGGATAGGCTCCAACCAAGCATAACCCACGCCCCTCGATATGTGGAGGGGCGTGGCTGTAACTGAGCCGACTTTTGGCAGATGTTTGAGCGATTCCTCGATGGCTGCGCGTGGATAGTCGAAGTCTTCGAGTTCTCCGGCGAAATAGCGATCGTAGGCCGACATGTCGAAATGGCCGTGACCGGAGAGATTGAACAGCAAGGTCTTGGCCTCGCCGCTGGCCTTGCAACGCAGCGCCTCGTCGATGCAGGCTCGGATGGCATGATTGGATTCCGGGGCCGGGATGATGCCCTCGGCTCGGGCGAACATGACACCCGCCTCAAAGGTCGCCAACTGCGGAACCGCTACCGCCTCAATCAACTTTTCGTGAAAGAGCTGGGAGACGAGCGGACTTTCGCCGTGGTAGCGCAGGCCGCCGGCATGTATCCCCGGCGGCATGAAATCATGACCGAGGGTGTACATCTTCATCATCGGCGTGTAGCCCGAGACATCACCGAAGTCATAGGCATACTCGCCCTTGGTCAGCGACGGACAGGAGGTCGGCTCGACCGCGACCAGCCGCACCTTCTTGCCCGCCGCATTGTCCGCCAGGAAGGGAAAGGCGATGCCGGCGAAGTTGGAGCCGCCGCCGCAGGGCGCGAAGATCATGTCGGGATACTCGCCGATCTTAGCCAGTTGCTTCTTGGCTTCCAGGCCGATGACGGTCTGGTGCAGCAGCACATGGTTGAGCACCGAGCCCAACGCATACTTGGTGTCGGCACGCGAGGCGGCTTCTTCCACCGCCTCGGAAATCGCCATGCCGAGCGACCCCTGGCTGTTCGGATCCTTGGCCAGGAAGCCGCGGCCAGCCTCGGTCATGTTGGTCGGGCTGGCGAATACTTCCGCGCCCCAGGTCTTCATCATGGAGCGGCGGTAGGGCTTCTGTTCGTAGCTGATCTTGACCATGTAGATGCGCACGGCGATGCCGAACATCTGGCCGGCGAAGGCCAGCGAGGAGCCCCATTGACCGGCGCCGGTCTCGGTGGTCAGGCGTTTGATGCCGGCGACCTTGTTCAGGTAGGCCTGGGGCACAGCCGAGTTGGGCTTGTGCGAACCTGTAGGGGAGACACCCTCGTACTTGTAATAGATCTTGGCCGGAGTGCCGAGGGCCTGTTCAAGCCTGCGAGCGCGGCACAAGGGGGACGGCCGCCACAAGGCATACGCCTGGCGCACTTCCTCGGGAATGGCGATCCAGCGCTCGCCCGACATTTCCTGTTCAAGTATGGTTCCCGGAAATATCTGCAACATCTGTTCCGGGCCGACCGGGTTGCCGTCCGGACCCAGCGGCGGCAACGGCGGGTTGGGCATGTCGGCTACTACGTTGTACCAGTGGGTCGGAATCTCCGACTCATCCAGATAAATGCGCGTGTTCTCCATTTATGTCCCCTCCTTGGGTTTTTTATTTGACTACGGTTGAAATGCCACGAACAATGTATACAGAATACAGTTCCTGTGTTTATTGATCTAGATCAACAAATCCTGCTCTCGCGGCAGAAAGACAATTCCTCTTTTATCTCTATATACCACCGTCAGATTTTCCGTCGGGAAAGAAAGTTTAGAGCGCCTAGGCGTCTTCCAGGGCGATCCGTACCAAGCCTTCAAGCACCAGATGGTCGACCGCACGCCATGGCACGTCCAGCAGCGGCAACAGCGTAGCCGCCGCGCCGCCGGTCAGTAGGCATGTCGCCCCTTCGCTTGCGGCGACATGGGCGTACATTCGGGCAATCGCCCCGGCCGTGGCCTGCAATGCGCCGCTGGCGATGGCATCGGCGGTGTTGCGCGGGAGCGGGTGGTAGTCGCCGTCAGCCAGCGGCAGTCGGGCGGTGTTGCTGGCAAGGCTGGTGCGCATCAGGGCTATACCCGGCAGGATAACTCCGCCCTGAAAGATGCCGTTCCTGTCG
This sequence comes from Pseudomonadota bacterium, assembly GCA_026399515.1. GTDB lineage: Bacteria > Pseudomonadota > Gammaproteobacteria > Burkholderiales > Rhodocyclaceae > JACRAR01. The sequence continues at coordinate 236,844 of JAPLQT010000117.1, forward strand.
AGTACATCCATGGTGGTCGCGGTTCCGGCACTCACCACCAGGCAGTCACCTTGGAATAGGTGACGCGCCCCAATCAATGCGGCCCATCGGTCTGCTCCCAGTTGGGCCGGATTGGTATAGCTATTTGTGACACCGCATTGCGCCGGCCGGCTCACTAGCCAGACGAGCGGCAAGCCCAGGGCATGAATCGCTTCTTCGACCGCCCGGCGTGCCTGTTCTCCTGCGACACTACAAGCAACTACTCCGGACGGAGTAGGGGATCCGGAAAATTCCTGTTTCAGGCGATCAAGATCGGCCAGCGGCAACGCGGCTTGCTTCAGCCATCGCTGGCCATCGTGCAAGCCCCATTTGAGCCTGGTATTGCCGCAGTCGATGCAAAGCAGCATCAGATCTTCCTCAACGACACTTCGCCACTGATGATACGCTGCAAGCCGGTGGACGTTTCCAATATCAATGCGCCGTCACTATCGACCCCGCGGCAACGACCTTCGAGGGTGGCACTGAAATCGGAAAGCAGGCGAACTGTCTGTCCTTCGAAGGCATGGCGCTTCAGCCAGTCATCCCGCAGCCCGGCGAAGCCATGCCCGGCAAAGGTGGTTAGAACATCGTGGATCTCCGCCAACAGCGTTGCCAGCAGGATGCACCGGGTCGGCACCTTGATGCCCGCATCAACCAGCGCTGCTGCAGTCTGCCTGATTTCTTGCGGCATGGCCTGCGGCAGGCGCAGGTTTACGCCGACGCCGATCACCACCGCCTCGGAGCGACTTCCCGGCACCACCTCGATCAACACACCGGCAAGCTTGCGGCCATCCAGGAGCACGTCGTTAGGCCATTTCAGCATGATGCCGCTGGCGCCCAACGATTCCAAAGATTTTGCGATGGCCACTCCGACAGCCAGCGACAGGCCGGATAATGATTTGTTTGGCGGAAACCGCCAGAGCAGTGAGAAGGTCAGGCTGTCGCCGGCTTCCGATAGCCAGCTCCGACCTCGCCTGCCACGTCCGGCGGTCTGATGCTCGGCGACGAGGACGCTGCCGGCCGCCGCGCCTGCTTCGGCACGAGACAACAGCAGGGTATTGGTGGAATCGCATTCGGCCAGCACATCGACATCGAAACGGCAAGACAGGCCACCCAGGGCATTGGCGATGGCGGCGACGTCCAGAGACTGCCCTTCAACGCCCTGTTCAGGTAGCAGTTGGGATGCCGGTAAATCGATAGGTGGATTCGGGTCGATCAAGCGCGGGATTGGATGATGACAATGTCGCGGCTATTATCCCTGATCTTCGTGCCCAGTTGGCTTCGCGTCCTCGAGCCCGAGGTCCTGGATCTTGCGGGTGATGGTATTTCGGCCGATTCCCAACAGGTGTGCCGACTCGATGCGTCGTCCACCAGTCACCGCCAGAGCACGACGGATCAAGGTACGCTCGAAGTCCCGTGAAAGGCGCTCGAAAACTTCTCCGGGAGCCACAACTATCAGCCGATCAGCCTCCGCGGCCAGGCCGTCGAGCCAGTCGAGGGGGCCTTCGCGTAGCGTCTGTTCACGCAGTTCGACCGGCAGATCGGCGACTTCGATGATCTGCCCGGGCGCCATGACGGTCAGCCAGTGGCAAAGATTTTCAATCTGCCTCACGTTACCGGGAAATTCCATGCCCGAAAGGTATTTCAAGGTCGCAGCGGATAATCGTTTGGACTCCACCCCCAACTCCTGGGCGCTTTTCTGCAGGAAGTTCTGGGTCAGCAACGGGATATCCTCGCGCCGTTCCTTGAGCGTCGGCAAGCGCAGCCGGATAACATTGAGGCGGTGGAACAAGTCTTCCCTGAACAATCCCTGTTTGACTCGCTCGTCGAGATTCTGGTGGGTCGCGGCGATCACGCGCACATTTGCCTTGACCGGCTGCTGCCCGCCGACACGATAAAAGTGTCCGTCGGACAACACCCGCAACAGGCGCGTCTGCAATTCAGCCGGCATATCGCCAATCTCGTCCAGAAACAAAGTGCCGCCCTCGGCCTGTTCGAAACGGCCGCGCCGCTGCGCCTGGGCGCCGGTAAAAGCGCCGCGCTCGTGGCCGAATAGCTCCGATTCCAGCAAATCCTTGGGAATCGCCGCGGTGTTGATGGCGATGAAGGGTTTGTCGGCACGCGGGCTGTGGCGATGCAGGGCACGCGCGACCAGTTCCTTGCCCGTGCCGGATTCACCGTTGATCAGTACCGTGGCGTGACTTTGCGACAAGCGCCCGATGGCGCGAAACACTTCCTGCATCGACGCGGCCTTGCCGAGAATTTCCGGGGTTAGCGTCGATGTGTCGGCCGGCTTCTCCTGATCCAGGTCCCGCCCGGCCGGCGTGCCCTCGGAATGCCCAATCGCGCGCCGCACCAGGGCCACCGCCTGGTCGACATCGAAAGGTTTGGGCAGATAGTCGAAGGCGCCACCCTGAAATGCCGACACCGCCGAGTCCAGATCGGAATACGCCGTCATGATGATGACGGGCAGATCGGGATAATGCGTTTTGACATGGCGCAGCAAATCGAGCCCCGATTGTCCGGGCATGCGAATATCCGAGACCAGCACCTGCGGCAACTCGCCTGAATCCAGAGCGGTTTGGGCTTCAACCGCCGAACCAAAGCTCTTGAAGGGAATCTCCTCGCGCGCCAAGGCCTTTTCGAACACCCAACGGATCGATCGATCGTCATCTATGATCCAGACCGGCTTCATTACGGTTCTCCTTGGCGTTTATCGCTGTTTTGCAAAGGCAGCAGCAAACTGAAGCAAGTACGCCCCGGCCGGCTATCCACCTCGATGGTGCCGTGATGCTGATGCACGAAACTCTGTGCCAGGGTCAGGCCAAGGCCGCTGCCGCCTTCACGTCCCGAGACCAGCGGATAGAAAATCTTCTCGCGTATAGCTGCGGGAATACCGGGGCCGTTGTCGATGACCTGCAATTCCAGCGCCAATCGATAGCGGCGCTTGGCCAAAGTAGCCTGGCGTAGAGAACGGGTGCGGAAAAGAATTTCACCTTTCCCATCCATGGCCTGCGCCGCATTTCTGGCAATGTTGAGTATGGCTTGTATCAACTGTTCGCGGTCGCCCGTGATATCCGGCAAAGAGGTATCGTAGTCACGCCGGACTCTCACGTCGCCATATTCGGCATGGATCAGGCGACGCACGTGCTCGAGGATCTCATGGACATTGACCTGCGCCGGTTGCATCATCCGATGCGAGGAGAGCAGACGTTGCATCAAATCCTGAAGGCGGTCGGATTCGCTGATGATGACCTGGGTATATTCCTTGAGTTGTGGCGCGTTCACCAGTGCCTGTAGCTCTCGTTCCAGCAACTGTGCGGACCCCCGGATCCCGCCGAGCGGATTTTTGATCTCATGGGCCAAATTTCGTATCAATTCGCGGCTGGTCTGCTGTTGCTCCAGCAACCGCTCTTCCCTTGCGGCTCTCAGAAGTTGGTCGATCGGGCGGAACTCGAGCAACAATCGGGCACTGCCCGCTTCAATGGGCGTTACCGTGCAATCGAGGTGCAAGGCGGTTTCCGGCGAGAGTCCGACGGAAAGGTTATATCCGGTATAGCTCCAGCGGTTGTGCAAGGCCTTTTCCAGTGCGGCCATTAACTCGGCAGGTTTGCCCAGCAAATGTCCCAGTTGGCTCCCGACCAGCAGGCGTTGGCTGACGGCGAAAAGGTTTTCAGCGGCTGGATTGACGTAACGAATCTGCAAACGTTCGTCGAGCAGGACGACTGCCGTCGAGAGCAGTTCCAACCCGGCGAAGGGTGAAGGTTTGGAGGATGAGCTTGCCGACATGGTCATACCCAAGTTTTAGCAAGAAACACGCCACTCAGTCCGCCACAAAAGTGGAACAGGAAACAACCCCCACCGCAAGGCAGCCAGGGAACGGAAATTATTTGAGGTTAGCCAATTCCCGCTTTAGCGCTTCGATATTTCGCTCATGCAATGCGATGTTGTCCTTGAGACCTTGCACGCGATCAAGATATTTTTGATAACTCTTTTCATCGCCCAATCGTGTCGCCTCGCCTTCGGCCAGGGACTTCCTGGCTTTGTCCAGGTTGAGCTGTTCAGCGGCGAGTTCCTGTTCGAGTATCCTGCGGCGATCCCCATCCCGTCCACGCTGGGTATCGCCATCGACACGTGGAAAATCGCCTGGAGTTGTGTTACGTGTCGCTTGCCTAGCCGCGGGAATAGTGGTGATGGGCTGGTCGCTCGACAGCACCGAACATTTCTTGGCAGTACCTTTCTGGTTAGTGTAGAGCACCACACCGGATTCGTCTTTGCATTTGTATAGCGTGTCGGCCTGGGCAAAAGCACTCAACCCAAGAATCAGCACCAGAAGGAAACGAAAATTTATGACAATGTCCATATTGCAAGGCTCGAAAGGCAAGATAGCGCTAGAGTGTATGCGAAAGGCCGGCGAAAAAAAAGACGGGGCAGAAACCCCGTCCTTTTAACAGCTTGCCAATCAGTATTGGATTTACAGGCTGTAATACATTTCGTACTCGACCGGATGGGTCGTCATGCGGAAGCGGGTGACCTCCTCCATCTTGAGTTCGATGTAGGCATCGATCATGGCGTTGGAGAATACGCCGCCACGGGTCAGGAACTCGCGATCCTTGTCGAGATAATCGAGCGCCTGATCCAGGCTGGAACACACCGTCGGGATCTTCGCATCCTCTTCCGGCGGAAGATCGTAGAGGTTCTTGTCGGCCGGATCGCCGGGATGGATCTTGTTCTGCACGCCGTCCAGGCCGGCCATCATCATGGCGGTAAAACCGAGGTAAGGATTGCAGGTCGGGTCGGGGAAACGCACCTCGATGCGGCGTGCCTTGTCCGATTGCACGTAGGGAATGCGAATCGAGGCGGAGCGGTTGCGCGCCGAGTAGGCCAGCTTGACCGGTGCTTCGAAGCCAGGCACCAGGCGCTTGTAGGAGTTGGTGCCCGGGTTGGTGATGGCGTTCAAGGCCCGCGCATGCTTGATGATGCCGCCGATGTAGTACAGCGCGAAGTCGGACAAACCGGCATAGCCGTTGCCGGCGAACAGGTTCTTGCCGTCCTTCCACACCGATTGATGCACATGCATGCCGGAACCGTTGTCGCCGACGATCGGCTTGGGCATGAAAGTGGCCGTCTTGCCGTAATTGTGGGCAACGTTATGCACGATGTATTTGAGCACCTGCGTCCAGTCGGCGCGGCGCACCAGCGGCCCGAATTTGGTGCCGATTTCGCACTGCCCGGCGGTCGCCACCTCATGATGGTGTACTTCGACTTCGACACCGCAAGCTTCCATTGCCAGGCACATGGCGGCGCGGATGTCGTTCAGGCTGTCGACTGGGGGAACGGGGAAATAGCCGCCCTTGACGGTGGGCCGATGGCCGGTATTGCCACCCTCGAACTTGTCGCCAGAGGCCCAGGCAGCTTCTTCGGAAAACACTTTGCAGGAAGAGCCGGACATGTCGATCTTCCACTCGACCGAGTCGAATATGAAGAATTCCGGCTCGGGGCCGAAATAGCAGACATCGCCCAGTCCCGAACTCTTCAGGTAGGCCTCGGCGCGCTTGGCGATCGAGCGCGGGTCGCGGTCATAGCCTTTGCCGTCGGAAGGCTCAACCACGTCGCAAGTGACGATCAAGGTCGTCTCATCCATGAACGGATCGATAAAAGCAGTGGCGGGATCCGGCATCAACAGCATGTCGGACGCCTGAATGCCCTTCCAGCCGGCGATCGAGGAACCGTCGAAGGCGTGGCCCTCTTCAAACTTGTCCATGCCGACGACTTTCGCCGGCACGCCGACGTGCTGCTCCTTGCCGCGAGTATCGGTGAAACGGAAATCGACAAACTTGACTTCTTTATCCTTGATAAGCTTTAGAACTTCTTGCGGCGACATGATTGAGTCTCCTTGCGGGTTAAGACGAAAATAGCGATTAAGAAAGCATTACTTGAGACGGGTGAGCAGATTTTGTGCCAAGAGGTTCAGGCAAGCATGTACCCTCAAGGCAGGAGCGGGCATCCATAATTGTGCCATAAGGTGATCATCGAGATTCCAAAAAACTGTCGCACCAAAATGGTGCTTACCTCTAGGAACTGCGCTACTTTGGTGCAATTCTGCAGTTGAGACTAACCGCACTAAAATATGGATCGCTCGACAAGCGTTCAGCCAATATCTTTTCCATGCGAAGGATTTGGTTGGCGTCAAGGCAGATTTCTTGCGGCAGGAAAATTTCGGCCTCGACACGGTTCCCCAAATAATGCAGCAAGGTCTTTTCGAACTGCGGCAGTTCCGCTCCCAGCAAGTTTCTCAAGTGTTCCAACAATGCCTCACGCTCCGGGAGTTCGATCACCGTCGACAGCCGTTCGCGCTCCATATCCTCCTCTGCATCGACATGCACCAAGACATCGAGCACCTCGGGATGCTTGGACAACACGCGATTCCTGGCCATCTCCGCGATACGATGGCCCTCTGAAACGCTGATCCGGGCATCGACCTGGATATGGGCGTCGGCCAACACCTGGTGGGCCATGCGCCGGGTCCGCAATTCATGTAAGCCGAGCACGCCCGATGTGCCTCGCAAAGTGGTCCTGATGCGCTCCACTTCCTCATCGGTCAAGGCCGTATCCACCAACTCCCGCATGGCCTCATAGGTGAACTTGAGGCCCATGCGGAGGATCATGAATCCCACGATGATTGCCGCTACCGGGTCCAGGAAGCGGTAACCGAGCAAGCTGCCGCCGAGTCCGACGGCAACGACCAGTGAAGACGCCGCATCCGAACGCGCATGCCAGGCGTTGGCGACCAACATCGGCGAGCGCAACTTTTCCGCCACCGCCAGCATGTAGCGAAACAGGCCTTCCTTCGCCATCAATGCCGCCAGCGCTGTCCACAACGCGATCGGTGCGACCGGCGGAACGTCGTCGAGATGCTGCAAACGCAGACCCGCCGACCAGAGAATGGCTGCACCGGTACCGGCCAACAGCAGGCCCAAGGCCAGAGAGGCTGCGGTTTCGATGCGATGATGGCCATAGGGATGGCTTTCGTCGGCTGGGTGACGGCTGTGATAATTTGCCAGCAGCACCATGAAATCCGCCACCAGGTCCGACAACGAATGGAAACCGTCCGCCACCAGGCTCTGTGCGTTGGCCATCAGGCCGATGAAAATCTGCGCGATGGTCAGCCCGATATTGACGGCGACACTGACCCAGGTCACTTTCTGCGACTCCTGGTAGCGTGTGGGATCGGGATTTTCCGGCAACAATTCGAGGGGCATGGAATGCGACCTGGCTTCAGCCTATAATTTGGCTAATGCGATTCTAACGTTTCACGTCACTATCATGGGCCGACTCACCGAAATTCTGCGACTCGCCCAGCAACGCGCCCGCGACCTGGCGCTCGCATATGAAGGTGCATTGACGCCACCGGAAACCTGGGAGGTATTACAGCACGCCCACGGAGCAAGACTGATCGACATCCGCAGCCGCGCCGAGCTGGACTGGGTAGGGCGCATCCCGAGCGCCATTGAGATCGAATGGCAAACCTACCCGGGCAAACAGCTCAACCCCCAGTTCATCGTAGAGCTGAAACATGCCGTTGACCACGAGTCGCTATTGCTGTTCATCTGTCGTAGCGGTGTCCGTTCCAATGCCGCGGCAAAGGCCGCCACCGAAGCCGGTTTTCCCGATTGCTATAACGTGCTGGAAGGATTCGAGGGCGACAAGGATGCCACCGGTCGGCGCAACAGCATCGGCGGGTGGCGCAAAGCCGGGCTGCCGTGGTCACAAAGCTGAATAATTTGACGGCGCTCCTATTCATTTCATCATCAACGAGATCATCAGACGACATTCATGCAAGCCGCCACACTCAACTTCGATCGGTACAACAAACTGCCCGACGAGGAAGCGCAACAACGCATCCTGGCCGCCCGCTCTAAACTCTGCAAGCGCGCAGTGCTGCTCTGCCACCATTACCAGCGCGCCGATGTGTATCGTCACGCCGACATCACCGGCGACTCGCTCAAACTGTCGCGCCTGGCCTCGCAATCGGACGCCGAATTCATCGTCTTCTGCGGTGTGCATTTCATGGCCGAGGTCGCCGATATCCTGTCGCGTCCGGAGCAGATATCCATCCTGCCGGACCTCGCCGCCGGCTGTTCGATGGCCGATATGGCCAGCCTGGCCAAGGTCGAACGCTGCTGGCGTGAAATCGGGGAAGTGTTGAATCCGGACGAACATTTCACACCCGTGACTTATATCAATTCCGCCGCCGACCTCAAGGCCTTCTGCGGCGAACACGGCGGCATCGTATGCACTTCCAGCAATGCGCCGAAAATCCTCGACTGGTCATTCGCCCAGCGCGGCAAGGTGCTGTTTTTCCCCGACCAGCACCTGGGCCGCTGGAGCGGCCACAAGATGGATATACCGCTCGACGAGATGTTGATCTGGGATCCCGACCAGGAGATGGGCGGACTCACTCCCGAGCAGATCAGGAAAGCCAGGATACTGTTGTGGAAGGGCCATTGCTCGGTACACCAGATGTTCCAACCGGCCCACATCCTGCGCTTCAGGAACAGCTACCCGGATGGCCTGGTGATCTCCCATCCCGAATGCAGTTTCGAAGTCTGCAAGCAGTCCGACTACATCGGTTCGACCGAGACCATCTTGCGTGTCGTCAAGGAAGCTCCTGCCGGCACACGCTGGCTGGTCGGCACGGAACTCAATCTGGTCGAGCGCCTGGCGGAAGAAGTCAAAGCGGAAGACAAGATCGTCCAGTTCATGTCGCCGACCGTCTGCATGTGTTCAACCATGCAGCGCATCGATCCTCAGCACCTGGCCTGGACGCTGGAGAATCTGGCTGAAGGCAAGGTAGTGAATCGCATCACGGTGCCTCCCCATGAGGCTGTTCTGGCAAAAGTGGCACTCGAACGAATGCTCAGTGTTTCCTGAGGACCGCCAACTGGAATGTCCGGAGTAGCCGAACATAGCAGGATCCGGCAATGCGCAGATTATCCGTTTAGACCCGTGATGCGGTAATCGATGATGACTTTGTCGGGTGTCGGTCCCTGGCGGCCAAGGGTACGCAAGAGGTTATTCAGTTGGGCGCCGGTCGGTCCCGTGGCGCCGGCCTCGCCGTTGAAGCGGAGGGCAGAGGCTGAGATTTCCCCGCTGCCGATGATTTGCAAACGACCGCGCAAAGTGGCGAGGTCAAATCGCAGAGATTGCCCCTCACCCACCATCCGGATCCGGTAATCGCCGAGATCACCACCTGGAATTTCGGCAACGGCGGCATCATTCCAAAACAAGTCGATTTCTCCTTGATAGATGCCGCCCTGCCATGCGTATCCAAAACCGCTGCCGCGAGCATTCAGGGATCCCGCCCAGGCATATCGGCCAACCGCGCCGGGCAAAAGCATGCCGAGCAGGGCGGCGCTCAAGGTCGCGTCACACCGTTCGATCAAAAATCCGTCCGGCCCGACCTGGATCAGCGCATCGCCCTTTTCGAATCCGGCTTCGACGCCGATCCGGCCACGCCACAGCTCGCTCCAGCGCAACTGCCAGCGGATGTTTTGGGCACTCTGCCAGGAAGAGCTGTCGCCGGTTCGCGCCTGTAGCACGCCACTGCCATTCCAGAGGCGGCCCTCCGCGGAGACCAGACGTAACTTGCCGTTGCTCGCGCTTTCAATCCAGGGGCCGACCGAACCCGCCGGCCACAGGATCGCCGTGGCGAGCAGGAAAAACAGAATAGCGGTGACCAGAAGCCGCAAGCGCATGTAAGACTTTCAAGGCGGTTCCGACTGAAGGCATCGGAATTTTCAGCAACAGCGGAACGGGGACGGATGATAACACCATCAATTCTAAGACTTGAGAAAACGCGTAAGCGGGATCAAGATTCCCAGCAGCAAAGGCTGGTGCAGTAGATAGATCGCGAGGCTGTGTCTTCCCATCCATGAAAGGAAACGCGGCTTAGGCTTAATTTGTGCAAGGGCATTGAATCGCTGAGGTTGAACAATCTTGCAGGTCAACCCGTACCCGATCAGGCAGGCGCCGAACCATGGCAATATCGGCACATAGTCCTCGGTGATCGGCTTGTGGGTCATGAGCCCGATCCACGCCAATCCCGGCTGGTCGAAATGACTATCGGCATAACCGTTGCCCAGCAACAACATCGCCACCCCCAGGGTACAGGCCGGCCAGACGCCTTTGGGTATGGCCAGCAACAAGATACTCATCACGGCAATCGCATGCAGTGTGCCGAAGTAGATCGCGGATTTCGGGAAGGCAAGCCAACTGCCCGCAGTGACCAGCAGCGCTGCGGCCAAAATTTTGGCCGCTCTGGCAAGCTGGGTCTTGAGTGGGGTTCCCCGCACCTCCGCCAAGGCAAAGCTGGCACCTACAGTAAACAGGAACGTGCTCAGGATCAGGGCTCGCGCCGCAAGCCAGCCGGGGTCGGAATTGAGGTTCTGATGGAGCCAGCCGAGATAGTTCAGATCAAAACCGAGATGATAAAAAATCATCGCCACGACTGCACCGCCACGAACTATGTCGATCAAGGCGATGCGGCGCGGTGCCAAGCCGCTTGAGGAGTCTGTACGGCGAGCTTGATGGCCCACTTTGATTTCTGGCGTATGAATTGTGCAATACCGGGCGGAAGTCAGGTGCAGTCAATACCGTGCATCGTTAGCCGGAGTATTATCGGACATTATGCGCCCGTATGCGGATCGACCAGCAACTCCCCAGAAATTATGGCCGGGATGAATGAGCACGAGGCAAGCGGCGCTCACCCCACATTGCACGTCGCGACCTACAATATTCACAAGGGCTTTTCTCAGTTCAACCGGCGCATGATGGTGCACGAACTGCGGGAACGTTTGCGGCAACTGGCGCCGGACATCGTCTTCTTGCAGGAAGTGCAAGGCCTTCATCTCGGGCACGCCGAAAGCCACGGCGATTGGCCGGAAGAATCCCAGCATGAGTTCCTCGCCGACCAGGTATGGGAAAACACCGCCGATGGCCGCAACGTCATTTATGATCACGGCCATCACGGGAACGCCATACTGTCTCGCTTCCCGATCCTGATGACGCACAATCAGGACGTCACGCAATTGCGCTTCGAACGCCGCGGCATGCTTCATTGCGTCATCGCGGCCAGCCACTGGACCCGGCATGTACATTGCGTCTGCGTACATCTGTCGCTGTTCGGCCGCTCGCGACGCAAGCAGATGGAGGCATTGGCCGAGCGCCTGGAAGATTGGGTTCCGCCCGACGCGCCGCTCATCATCGCCGGCGACTTCAATGACTGGCGCAATCGCGCCGATAAACTTCTGATCGATCGCCTCGGCCTGACCGAAGTATTCGGTGGGGCAACCAACGCCTTCGGGCCGCCGCCCAGAAGTTTTCCCAGCGCGTTGCCGTTGTTGCGGCTGGACCGCATCTATGTGAGAGGCTTTTCCGTCGAGCGGGCCGAGGTGCATTTCGGCCTGCCCTGGTCGCGCATCTCCGACCACGCGGCGCTCTCCGCACACCTCGTGGCGAATCAGGGTTCAGCGTAATCTCATGAGCACGGATTTCCTGCCCGGCAATCGCCTCGACCTGCTTGAGTCGGGCGGGGAATTTTTCCCGGCCTTGCTGGCGGCGATTGAAGAAGCCAGCGTGGAAATTCGCCTGGAAACCTACATCTTCGAAAACGACACCACCGGGAGCCAGGTTGCCGGGGCACTGACTCGCGCCGCGCAACGCGGGGTTGCGGTGCATGTCATGGTGGACGGATTCGGCGCGCGTGATTTCATGCAACACCTGGGGGCAGTCCTCATGGCGGGCGGTGTCGAGGTCCTGGTCTATGGCCCGGACATATCGCCTTTCACCTTGCGCCGTCATCGCCTGCGCCGCCTCCACCGCAAGCTGGCGACGATCGATGCACGCATCGCCTTCGCCGGCGGGATCAACATCATCGACGACATGCACACCCCTGGTCAGATCCCCCCGCGCTACGACTATGCGGTGCGCATCGAGGGGCCGCTGCTGGCGCCTATCCACGCTTCGATGCGCCACCTCTGGCAACTGGTGCGCTGGACCAGCCTGCCGCGACGCTTCAAAAGCGCGTTATGGCGCAGGGTGACGACCACACCTTGCGGCGAGGCGGCGGCGGCTTTCCTGATACGCGACAACCTGAGGCATCGTCGCGACATCGAGGAAGCCTATCTCGAAGCCATTCGTTCGGCGCACCAGGAAATCCTCCTTGCCAATGCTTATTTCCTGCCGGGGCGTCGCTTCAGGCTGGCCTTGATTGCCGCCGCTCGCCGTGGCGTCAAGGTCACCATACTGCTACAGGGGCAGGTCGAGTATGTGCTGTTGCACTATGCCACGCATGCCCTATACGGCGCCCTGCTTTCCGCCGGTGTGCATATCCACGAATACCGCAAGAGCTTTCTTCATGCCAAGGTGGCGGTCATCGACGGCACCTGGGCGACCGTCGGCTCGAGCAATATCGATCCATTCAGTCTGCTACTGGCGCGCGAAGCCAATGTCGTGGTGAAAAATGCGGCCTTCGCCGGCAAGTTGCTCTCCAGCATGCAAAGAGCCCTGGGAAATGGCGCCCAGGAAGTGCGCCGCGAGGACTGGAAGAAGTACTCTTTACCCGCGCGCATCGCCAGCTGGCTGGCCTATACGATGGTGCGGCTGATGGTTGGTCTGGCGGGCTATGCCCAGGGAGGGCACGCCCACCAGCGGCCGGCCGGCAAGACTAAATCACAGTAGGCGCCTTCAGACGACTGGCGGCGCAGGCATGCGTTTGGCCGAAATGATGCCGGTGTTGACCCCGGCCCAGTTCAATCCACCGAACAAGCGCGCGTGTTCGATCTTGACGCAGCGATCCATCACCACGTCGAGACCGGCGCCGGCGGCAAGCTGTGCGGCTTCCTGGTTGATCACCCCCAGTTGCAGCCAAAGCACCTTGGCGCCGATGGCGATGGCTTGCTCGGCCAAGGGTGGGATGTCCTCGGCCTTGCGGAAACAATCGACGATGTCCACTTTGCAGGGAATTTCCGTCAGGCTCGCATAGCATTTCTGGCCGAGAATTTCGCTCTGCCCCGGATTCACCGGGATAATCGTGTAGCCGTGTTCCAGCATGTATTTCGCGGCGAAATAGCTGGGGCGATTCCAGTTCGCGGATAGGCCGACCACCGCAATAATTCGGTTATCCGTCAGAATCCGGCGCAGGCCGGCTATGTCGTCGACGATCATCCTGTTCCTCCCGATTTGCCACCGATTCTACTCCGACCCCGCGAGCATGCGCCGATGCGGCACTTGCGCCAGATCCCAGTGTGCCTTGGCCCAATCCCACAGTTCGGCAAGACTGGCATCGGACAACTCCCGGGGCGGTTCCTGGCCGAGAAACCTCAATGCGTCCAGCAGCCAAGGCAAGGGATGGGTGGTATCGAGCTGGGTGGCGCGAGTCTGCTTGGAGAGCTTCTCCCCCGCAGCATTGACGGCCACCGGCAGATGGGCATAGCTCGGGGTCGGCAGGCCCAGCAGGCGCTGCAACAAGATTTGCCGGGGTGTTGAGTCGAGCAAATCGGCGCCCCGCACCACGTGGGTCACCTCCTGTTCGACGCGCCCCTGCACCGCATCCTCGAAGACAATGACATCATCATTGACACGCAGACGCCAGCTTCGCGCCGGCCGGCCCGGCATCAGGCCGGAGCGGCAAGTGCCGGGGTAGATCCGGGCGCCGTCGCTGGCAAGCGGCAAGCTTTGCAGCAGTTGAGTATCATCCATTTCCCGGCGAGTGCAGGCACAAGGAAAAACTCTGCCGCTGGCACGCAGCTTCTCGAACGCAGCTTGATATGCGGCATCACGCCGGCTTTGAACCACGACCGCCCCATCCCATTCGAATCCGAATGCAGTCAGTGCGTGCAGGATGCCGTCGGCCGCTCCCGGCTGACAGCGCGGCCGATCGACATCCTCCAGGCGCAGTAGCCATGCCCCGTCATGGCTGCGGGCATCGAGATAACTACCGACTGCGGCCACCAGGGAACCGAAGTGCAGCGGCCCGGTCGGAGAGGGCGCGAAACGTCCGCAGTACTGAGGGGTCAGGGGAAGGGCAGGCATGGTTCCATGGGATCGCTGATTATAGATAGGGACATCCTCAATATGTGCAGGTAGGTTATCATTTCGGCATGAGTCAATCCTTACCCGCCTCGTCAGCTTGTCCCGACCTGGTTGTCCTATACCCTGGCGCGGGGTACTTGAATGTTTTTGCCTATCGGATCGGCATAAGACTGAAAACCTTGCTCTGGCGGGAGCGGGTGCAATGTTCCCCAGGCGTCGATCCGTTTGCCGAATTGCCGCCGCTGTTGGCGCGGCATCCGATGCGTCTGGAGACCCCGGCGGCCCTGGTGGCGGATCCCGCAAGCGGAGGATTCGTGATCGCGTCGGGACAAAGCAGTTCCCACCGCGATCAAGTCTGGATCGAGCGCCAACTGCAACTGGCGCTGCCCTACCCGGCGCAGGAGTTGCACTGGCGAACATGGGCAGCAGAGGCAAAGGTGGAAATATTCTGGCTGCCGAGAGCTTGGGGCAAGATTCAAACTGAGGCATTGGCAACACTCGGGCTGCGGCTGAGCGAAATTTATCCGCGCGCCGCCTTGTGGCGTGAAGAAGCAGGGAAATCATTGGCGCAACAATCCTGCATGCTCCAGGAAGCCGATGCCTTGCATGTGTTCAACGGAGGATTGGTTCAGCGCTCAGCGCCCTTGCCGGCGGACACCGAAGCGGCTGCTCAAGCGCTGCAACTGGAGCGCCTGGCTCTCGGAACGAACGCCGCCGGCGTCACACGTAAGGCACCCACCGAGTCCGAGGAGGCGCTGTGTCAGCGCGTCCTGGCCTTGTGGCTGGACGGCAGCGATGCAATTCACTTGCCGGTCGGTCGATGGGCAGGCTGGGCTGCGTGGCAGCCGGCGCTGAGGCTATCGGCTGCATGCGTGGCCTTGGTTGCCGTCGCTGCGATCGGCTTGAGTTACTTGAACGCTTCGATGGAAAACAACCTGGAAAGCTTGGGCCGGGAGCAGCGCAAGCTGGCACCCATCGAACAGAAATTCATGGAGATGGAGCGCTCGGTTCGCAGCGATCGCAAGTACATTGCGGCCGCCAAGATTCTGGATGGATCCGCCCTGCCATTGGACGCGCTCAATCGCATCAGCGCCGCGCTGCCCGACAAATACTGGATCCAGCATATGCAGATCAAGGGTGAGGCTCTGGACCTCACCGGCCGCGGCGGAGGCAATGACGAGGTGATTCGGCTTCTCGGCAGGATGGCTTCAACATCCGCCTGGAGTTGAACAAGCCGCGTAGCGGGGGTGGGCGATGAGCCGGCGGCAATGGCGTCGCCTGTGGCGCGAACAGGGCTGGAAGCCGCTGGGCTTGTTCGCCATACTCACCTTGGCTGCCTTTCTGGTTCTCGACGGGCTCATCGAAGAACACCTGCGACTGGCGGAAGCAATCGAATCGAGAGAGGCCTCTGTCGCCGGCGCAAAGGCGAGACAGGAACAGCTGCCGCGCCTGGAAACCACCTATGCGGCGGAACGGATTGCCGCCGGCGGCCTGGCGAGCCGCCTGGTTCAATCCGACGAAGGCGTGCCGGCTGGCGCGGGAGAGCGATTTGGCCAGATCTTGCGGGAGTGGTACATTTCACAAAGCGTTAGTCAGGTTGCGGTGCAAGCCGTCAACCAGCGGGAGGAAACGGGCCTCGTGTATCTTCGCGGCGAAGTCGTGGCATCGCTGAATATCGAGCAATTCACCAATCTGCTACAGAACAAGGGTGCGGCGCCGCTGGCTTTGCGCTTGGTGGAAGCCTCGATCGATGCCAATGACATGGTCGCGCCGTCCGCTCTGCGCACCCGCATGACATGGGAGGGACTGGCCGCCGTTCCCCGGGCGATCCCCAAGGAAAAAGTTGCTGACAAGAAGAAAACCGAAAAACCGCGCACGTCCGAGCGTGGCGGTTCCGCGACCCCAATTGTGCTCGAAGAAAAACGCAAATGAAGAACCAGCCCGCTAAACTCCGCCGAGCATTAATCTACAGATGGACGCTCATGACCGGCATTGCTTGGGTGAGCGCCGCCGCGCACGCACAAGGAGGCTTGCTCGACGCCCTCAAATCCCCGACCGGCCCTGCGTCTCAAAATGCGGCAAAGGCTGGAGGCGCTGCCAAGACGCCGCTAGCCGCGGAAGCCGCCGCAATGGCGCCTGGAACCGACGTATCCTCGCGTTCCCGGGTGAATGTGCAGCGTCCGCCGCAAGCCGACGCCAAGCCGGTTCCCGGCGTGGTCTTGCGCTTCGAAAACGCCGATGTACAGGACATCGTCCAATCGGTGTTGGGCGACATCCTGCATGTCAATTACATGATGGACCCCAGCATCCAGGCACGCGTCACTTTACAGTCGGCCGGAGACATCAGCGCCGCCGATGTCTATAACATCCTGGAGAGCGTGCTGGCTTTGCACGGCATCGCCATCGTTCGCGACGGCAAGGTCTACAAGGTGATCCGCGATGCGCAGGCCAATCGTGACGCACCCACCGTTGCGGCGGGCGAGAACTCTCCGCTGGTGCAAGTCGTTTCACTGCGTTTCGTCCAGGCATCGGGCCTGGTCGGCCCATTGAGAACGGTGCTGGGAGCGCAGGCGCTGATCGCGAATGATCCGACCAATCGCTACCTGATCGCGGTGGATCGCGCCCAGAACATCGCCAAGATGCTCGAACTCATCGACATCCTGGATGTCGATTACCTGGCCAAGGTTCGCATCAAACTGGTGGAAGTGAGGAGCGAAGACGCCACGCAGTTATCCAAGGAGATGGAGGCGCTGTTCCGCACTTCCGGCTTGTACAACTTGCCGGGAACCGACGGCAACAAGGTCTATTTTTTACCGGTGACGCGCATGAACGCGATCCTGGTGGCGGCAACGAACGAGGAGGTTCTGGTTGCGGCCGAGAAATGGATCCATACCCTGGATGAAGCACCCAAGAACGGACTGTCGTCCCGGGTACATATTTATCCGGCCATGAACGCCACCGCCGCTCATCTCGCCGACCTGTTGCGGCAAGTGTATGGCGGTGCCCCCAGCGCCCCTGCAACTCCCGCGGCAGGGACACCCGGCGCACCGGCCAATGCGCCGACCCAGGTGGTCCTGCGCGGTGCGCAGGGCGGCACACTGGAGGGGAACGTCCAGATCATCGTCGATGACAACACCAACAGCCTGGTGATCCGTTCCAGTCAACAAGATTACCAGCAGATACGCATGATCCTGGCACGTATCGACACGGTACCCAAACAGGTTCTGATTCAGGTCATGGTGGCGGAGATCGGTCTATCAGAAAACCTGCAGTTCGGCGTCGAGTGGTGGCTCAAGAATCTGCGCTTCCGCGCCGGCAATACGGACTCGAGTGCTCAGGCCAGCCTCACCTCGGGACTCGTCGCGCCAACCGGAAACCCGATAACGTCTGCAACAGGAGGCTCCGGCTTGAATTACCTGATCTTCAACTCGGCGGGTGATATCACCGGACTGTTCAACCTGTTGGCCAGCAATACGGATGTAAATATTCTCTCGGCCCCGCACATTCTTGCCTCCGACGGAAAGACCGCGAAGATCGAAGTCGGCAGCGAAGAACCGGTGGTCACCCAGACGACCTCGACACCGCTGTCAACCTCCGGAGTCACCACTTCGAACAGTGTCCAGTACCGCCCGACCGGCATACTCATGGAAGTGAAGCCGTCGATCACCGCATCAGGACGTGTCAGCCTGAGCCTGGTACAGGAAGTCAGTGCCCGTGGCGTCGACGTCACCGTAGGGGGAACTTCCTATCCTTCCTTCAGCAAACGCAAAGTGAGTACCGACGTGACCATCGAGGAAGGCAAATCGCTGATCGTGGCGGGCTTGATCCAGGATCGCGGGGATTTCAACAACCAGGGTCTGCCGGGACTCAAGGACATCCCCTTGCTGGGAGGATTGTTTGGCAGCCAGAAACGCACCAGCGCCAAGACCGAACTGCTGATCGCCATCACCCCGTTTATCGTCCGCAATTCCGAGGAGGGCGATCGCATCACGGCGAACTTCCGCGACAGCCTGGAAGGACTGAAGAAGCAGATGGGCGCGCAAAAGATCATGAAGGGCTCGCTCGAACCCTCCCGCGGCGAGCCTATCCGGGAGTAAGGGCGTGGCCAGCCTATCGAACCGAACCATCCCGCGCGCAGCAGCCACCGCCGGACGCATCGTAGGAACCCTGGTGCTGCTGGCGTTCGTCTGCCCATCCTGGACCATGGTGGCCTCCGCCGTCGAACTGGTGGACCGCAATCCTTTCGATCCACACCGCAAACCCTGGAAAGTGCCGCCCACGCCGCAGCCTGAGCTTCCCGTTCTCACGCCCCAGGATTTGCAGATCGAGGCCATCGTATCCTTTGGTTCGATGCGGGGAATTATCGCGCAACTCGATGGCAAGCTGCGCGGAACCCTGCCGGGCAACGCGGCAGGCAAGGTGCGCATCAATGTCGGTCAGTCTTTCGGGGCAGGCTATGTCCTCGAAAGCGTCGCCGCCAACCAGGTGGTGGTACTGGGCGGCAGCGCGCGTTACACGATCCCCATCGTCCGCAAGATGAATCGTGGATCCGCGCCGGTACCGGCCACCATGGCTGTGGAACAACGCGCCGCACAACCCGCCACGCTACCCTTTGCAGCTCCCCTCGCCAGTCCGCAGGCCGGCACTCCCGGCGTGGCGGGTGTTGCTCCAGCGCCCGCGGCGCAAACCGAAACCACCATAGCGCCGGCCCCGCCGCCCGCCCAGGCAGCCAGTGCCCCCACTGCCGCCCCGCAGACTCCGCCACAGCAACCGATGTCCTTGCTGGAAGCGATACAGGCGGCACAAGCGGCCGCCAGAAATCAACAGAATCCCTCGCAACCAGTCGTGAATCCGTTCGCGATTCCGAAGAAGTGAAGGACGTCTCGTCTTACCAGGGAGAACTGAGTGCCGTCGCCGAGGTAGCGGCGGAAGCCCACCGGCTTGAGTTGATATCGGCCGCAACGATGGATCAACTGGAGTTGCCGACGAATTATCCTTCCCCTCCCGGAGTCAGCCTGGATCTCCTGCGCAGCCATTGCCTGCTGCCCCTGACGGTCGAAGCACAATGCTACACATTTGCGGTGGCGCTGCCACCACCGCTGCCCGTGCTCGACGCGCTGCGCCAACGTCTGGGCGTGAACATCGGCATCCGCATCGCCCGCCGCGAAGATATCCTGCGAATTCTGCAAACGCCGGCGACAACCGACAGTCCGACCGAATCGACCGAAGATGCTTCGCTGTCGGCCTGGTCGATCGACGAGATGTCCCAGGATCTGGATATACTCAAGGCGCAGGCGCAGGATGCGCCGGTCGTCAAGTTGGCGCAGGAGCTGCTGTTCGATTCGATCGACGTCCGGGCATCGGATCTTCACCTGGAGATATTTCAGAACGAGTTTCGGGTGCGAGTCAGGATAGACGGGATTCTGCTGGACCGGCCCTCGCCTCCACGCCGACTCTACCTGCCCCTGATTTCCCATTTGAAACTACGTGCGCAGATGAACATCGCGGAGCGGCGCCTGCCCCAGGATGGCCGGATCAAGCTGGTGCGTGACAGTCGTGAAGTCGACTGCCGGGTATCCACGATCCCCACCGTGCATGGCGAAAGCATGGCGATACGCTTGCTGGACCAGGGCCATGCGCTCATAGGAATGAAGGATCTGGGCTTGTCGGATTCGGCACGTGCGCTGCTGGAGGAAACGATTTCGCTGCCGCACGGCATGATACTGGTCACCGGGCCTACCGGTAGCGGCAAGACCACCAGCTTGTATGCCATGCTGGGCACCTTGAATAATTCGCGCAACAAGATCATCACGGTCGAAGACCCGGTGGAATACCAGATGTCCGGGATCAATCAGATACAGGTCAAGCCGATGATCGACCTGACCTTCGCCAATGCGCTCAGGGCGATCGTTCGCCAGGACCCGGACATCCTGATGGTGGGTGAAATTCGCGATCGCGACACCGCCGAAATCGCCATCCAGTCGGCGCTGACAGGTCACCTGGTGCTGTCAACCCTGCACACCAACGACGCCGCCGGCGCCCCTCACCGCTTGCTCAACATGGGAGTCGAGCCCTATCTGATCGCTTCCTCCATCGTGCTGATCATGGCCCAACGGCTGGTTCGCACGCTTTGCACAGAGTGCCGCACACTCCATCCGATCACCCAGGCCGATCGGCTGTTTCTCAACCAGCATGGCTTGTTTACCGATCAGCAGGAACTGGCGGCCGCGGTCGGTTGTGTCAAATGCGGCGGAACGGGATATCGCGGACGGTCCGGCGTCTTCGAACTGCTGCCGGTGAGCGAGGACATCAAGGAAGCGATCCTGCGCAAGGAGCCGGCCGGAGCCATGCGCCGCCTGGCACATGCGCAAGGCCACGGCAGCTTGTATGCGGACGGCCTGCAAAAAGTCCTGGCCGGCGTGACCACCCTGGAAGAATTGGCCCGCGTCGCCCGCATCGATGCACAACTCGAAGACGCGTCGACATGACCCAACTCGCCGAATCATCGCCACCCATATACGACCGCCTGATGACGCGATGGCGCAACGGCAGCGTCACCCGCGATCACGGCATCGACCTGATGGACCAGTTGGAAGGCCTGCTATCGGCCGGCCTGCCCTTGGACCGGGCCTTGCACATCCTGGGGGGCGCGCTGGAAATCCCGGCAATGAAATCCCTCGTGGTCAATCTGCTGCTCGACATCGAAAAAGGCGCCACCCTGTCGGAAGCATTCGCCAGCCACCCGGAAGCTTTCGACACCCTCGATGTCAACATGATACGCGCCGGTGAGGAAGGCGGAATTCTGCCCATCGTGTTAAGGCGCCTGGTGGATTTCCAGCACTCGCGCCAGGAGTTCAAACGCTTCTTGCTGGTCTCATCGATCTATCCCGCGGCCTTGTTCATGTTCGGGCTTTTCGCGGTGGGTGGAATCCTGCTGTTCGTATTGCCAAAGTTCGTCGAAGTCTATTCGGATCTGGCCACTGCCAGTGTTTCAACCAGGATCTTGATCGACCTGTCGAACGCCCTGCAAGCCTATGGCTGGGCCGCCCTGGCGATCTTGATCGCGGTAATACTGGGCCTGCGTTACTGGGGCAAGACGCCATCCGGACGCATCCATATCCAGGCCATGCTGTTGCGCTTGCCGGGGATGGGTGACCTGATCCTCAAGTCGGAGCTGAGCCGGGTGTTGCAGACACTGGGCGTGTTGCTGGGTGCGGGGGTGCCAATCCTGAAGGCCGTGCGCCTGAGTCGGGCGCTGACCCGATATGAGAAACTGGACTCGGCGCTGGCGGAAGCCGAACGCTCGCTTCGAGAGGGACAAGGACTCGCCAGGCCGCTCTTGAACAACCCTCTGTTTCCTCGACTGGTCGGACAAATGGCGGTCGTCGGCGAGGAGTCTGGCTCCCTCGATCGCATGCTGCTGAAAGTTGCGCAACGCCTGGAAATTGAAGTGCGTAGCCGCTTGCGGGCTCTGATGGCGATGCTGGAACCCGGGCTGATCATAGGCATCGGCTTGGTGATCGGACTGGTTGTAGTCTCGATGATTTCTGCAATACTCTCACTCAATGAAATGCCACTCTGATGCCTACACTCACCAAAAACAAACGCGGATTTACCCTGATCGAACTGCTCATCGTGATGGTCATCCTTGGGCTCCTTACGGCACTGGTGGGTCCCAGGTTATTCGGCCATGTTTCCTCCTCCAAGATCAAGGCGGCTCGCGCCCAGATCGAAATGATGGGGACTGCCCTGGACACCTTCCGTCTTGATTTCGGGCGATATCCGAAAACCGAGGAAGGCCTGGTTGTTCTCTGGAGCAAACCCGAAGATGAAAAGCTGGGTGCCCAGTGGCACGGCCCTTACCTGAAGAAGAAGGTTGAAAAGGATCCCTGGGGCAACCCATACGTTTATGCCGCGCCGGGGGAGCATGGTGAATACGACTTGTCATCTCTCGGAGCAGATGGCAAGCCCGGCGGTTCCGGTGACGATGCCGATATCAACAGTTGGGAGTGATCGCTCGTTCAACCGCGTCAAGCACTGCGGGTTCACGCTGGTGGAACTGCTGGTGGTATTGTCCATCATGGCCTTCGCCACGCTGGCGGTGGCGCCTTCCCTGCAACGCATGGTGGCGCCGAGGCCACCCCGGCCGATAGTCGAACAACTGCTGGAAGCGATAGGGCGATCACGCGATGAGGCCATACAGAAGCGCCAGACCTTCCGCGGCCTGTTCGATCCGGGTAATATGCAGTGGCAGGATGCTGAGGGCAACGTCCTGTTTCAATTGCCCGAAGATACGTCGATCGCCCCGGAAAATGGTGCCTCGACCCAACCCATGTTTTGCGTTTTTCGTCCTGACGGAAGTGGTTGCGACCTGTCGTTGAAATTCGTACAAGACGATAGGGAATGGCGGGTGAAAGTCGATCCAGTCACCGGACGGATCCGTTTAATGCGTTTCACCGCGCAATGATGGGACAGACATCGGGGGTTTCAAGATCCATCCTCGTCCACGGCAAGTCCGCCGCGGGATTTACCGTGATTGAAACCCTGGTGGCGCTCACCCTGCTGGCAGCCGCAGCTGGCGTCTTGATGGCGACGTTAGGGGCCAGCAGCAGGCTGGTGCGCGATGTCCGCGAAAATGAAACGGCGTTGTGGTTGGCCCGATCACGGCTGGTCGAAGCGGCGGCTTATCCGGATCGACCGCCGCCGGAAGACGACCGCCCTGATCAATATGAGGGGGTCGACTATCTGACCCGCATCGAATATCGGGAAATCTCTCCAGTCCCGGAAATCGCCGTCGATAAAGTCGCGCGTGCGTTACGACTGATCGAAATTCGTGTGCTTGTCAGCTGGGGGGCACGCCCCTCCAAGATTCAACTGACCGCTTATCGCAAGCTGGGGCCGGAACCATCCTCCATGCCCGCTCCCGGCAAATGAGCGCCTGTCGAGGCTTCACTCTGATTGAGCTTCTGGTGGCAATCAGCCTTGCCACCATCATCACCCTGCTCGGCGTTTCCTTGATGCGCACCAGTATCAACTCCAGCGTCAGCAATGAAGAAGCCCTCATGCGACACCAGGCCATTCGCGACGCGCAGCGCCTCATCGAATACGCCTGGTCGGGACGCCAGTCGGATGGTTTCGCGGTCGGGAATGGCCAGTTTGTATTCACCTCCAAGCAAAAAGCCACCGGGTCTTTGCCTCTCCGCTTTGTTTGCCAACCCGGCGAAAATGACGATTACGCACTCTGGTATTACAAGGTCTCGCCACCCACAAGGGAAGATCAGGCCAATGGACCGTCCGAGGACCTGTCGGGTGAGATGTTGCTGGACAGGCTCAGCATGTGCAAATTCGGATTTCTGCAAGCGCCCCAGGACGACAAACACTCTGCGCAGTGGAAAGACGACTGGCCTTCCGGACTGGGAGCGCCCGCGTTGATACGCCTGGATCTGGCGACTTTGCATGGCACACTACCCCCGTTCATATTTTCCGCGGGCGAGCCATGAAAAACCTTGGTGGGACCAACGGAAAGCGCGGCGGCTTTATCCTGATCTATGTGGCGGCGATCCTGGTTTTCTTGACGGCCCTGGTTCTCCACAGCAGCCGGCAAGTTCGTGGCGACGCCCAAGTTTCGGCGCGCCTGCAGGAGCACACTGCCACTCGCGACCGTTTGATTGCGGCTACCACCCTGATGCAGGCGCGCCAGGCGTTCGCCTGGGCTCAGGCGGAACCCGCCAAACGCAATATGTCATTGTTCACGGACCAGCCCGTCGACCTTATCCAGATCGATGGCGTGAACATTTCAATCAGCTTTCAAGACGCCGATTTGCAACCCGATGCCAATCAATTGACCGTTGCCGAGTGGACTCGTCTATTGGGCGCTTACGGGATGGCCGAGGCTGAGTCTCAGCGCCTGGCTGAACGCATAGATGCATTGCGGCAACAGTCGGGGGGATTCGAAAGCATCATCGATCTGGCCAACACGCCGAACTTGCCTATTGATCTGGTGCAAGGCTTTGAGGCATCGGGCGGCGGACGCTATCCTGCCTTGGTGGACCTATTGACGGTCGGTGGTGAAAGCCGGCGCCTGCACGTTGCCAACTCTCCCTTGCCGCTTTTCAGGGCCTTTAACGCCACTCAGGAACAAATCGGACGCTTGCGGGAAGTCCGCCGTTCGCGGGAACCAACGTTGGCGGATGCACGATTGATTTTCGGCAGTGACCTGCTCAAGATCATCTACGAGGGAAGGCCGGAAAAGCTGCGTGCCCGCCTCGAAATATCCGGGATTCCCTTGCGACTCGAATTCGATATATCAACGCTTAATGGGCGGCTGGTGGTCACTCCGCCGCGAATATTGACAGCAGCTTGATCACATGTGCAACAGCGGCGACATCACCCCGCCAATGATGGTCCAGGCGGTATAAATGATGATGACTGCCGGAACCGCCGCAATCGCCGCCTTGAGGAGGAACCAGATCATCGAGGAGATCTTCATGTCCATATCCGTCACTATGACGGGCATAGAGTCGTCACTCTGGCTCACGGCCCCGCAGTGAGGGCAGGCAGCGGCAGCGTCACTTACCTTGGCTTTGCATTCATAGCAGTCTATTAACACTTTATTTCCTTTCGGTTCGATCATCCATCAATCGGACTGGCGAAGCGCCCACAGGTTGCCGCCCTATTTTCGATTGCAAGTCACCGGCTACTTGTTGGCCGCATTCAACTCTTGCGGGCCAGGACCTTCGGGCTCCTTGTGAGAAATTCCGAAATGGCAGTCGATGCAAGTCAATCCCTCTTTCTTGGCCTTCGCATGCCGCGCCTGGGCTTTCTCGGTTTGCTTTTCCGGATCCATCTTGCCGGAATTATGGCAATGGCGGCATTCGCGCGAATCGTTCTCTTTCATGTACACCCACACTCGCTTGGCGAGTTCGTAGCGCTTGGCTTCGAATTTTTCCTTCGTGTCGATCGAGCCCGTGACGTAATGCCCCCACCAATCGTTGATGAGACCCACCTTGGCGATATAGTTGGGGATGTAACCATGGGGAACATGACAGTCGTTACAGGTCGCACGGACGCCAGTGCGGTTCTTGTCGTGGATGGAATCCTTGTACTCGGCCGCCATATGAATGGTCATCTCGTGGCAGGCGTTGGCGCAGAAATTCTCCGAGTTGGCATGCACCATGAATGCCCCGAGAGAGGCAAAAATAATCAGGCCTACTCCTAAACCCAGACCCAGCACGCCGAGCGCCCCGGGAGCGGAACCCCAGCTACGGATTTTCTCAAGAACTTTGGACATCTGGCCCTTCTCCTCTGATACGCACTACGCCATTGGAACGCCGCGGAAACATCTGCAATCACGCGCTAATTAAAAAATCGCCCCTTTCGAAATCAGGCTCTTGTCCACTTCCAGTTCCTGGGGACCGACACCGCCTTGAGGCTCGTTGTGGGCAATGGCGAAGTGGCAGTCGATGCAGGTCAATCGCTCCTTCTTGGCCCTGGCATGCCGCGCCTGGGCTTTTTCGGACTGCCTTTCGGGATCCATTTTCGCCGCAGTGTGACAGCCGCGACATTCGCGTGAGTCATTCTCTTTCATATAGGTCCAAACCCGCTCGGCCAGTTCCTGGCGCTTGGCTTCGAATTTCTCCCGGGTGTCGATCGAATGTGAAATGAAGTGCCCCCAAAGGTCATGCACCGCACCCATCTTGCGTATATAGAGCGGAACCTGGGAATGGGGGATATGACAATCCGGGCACGTCGCACGAACACCGGTGCGGTTCCTGTCGTGAACCGTGCCCTTGTATTCCATGGCCACGTTGGTGGTCATCTCATGGCAGGTGGTGGAGCAAAACTCTTCGGTGCTGGTATATACGATAGTCGTGGCGGTCAGGCTGAGTATCACCAGACTGGCGACAAAACCTGTCAACAGTACAACGACCGATTTCTTGCCGGCAGTCCAGCTGCGCAACCATGCAAGAACCTTAAGCGATCTCTTCCGCCGCATTTGCCCCTCCTCCACAATAAACAAACATCGGCGAAGGGCTTCGCCGTTGTCGGGTATCGCCAGTACTCTTCAACTAGGAACAAGCGCGGAGAGACTCACTCTTGAGGCTCTCCGCCAACCAACTGAAAACCGCCCAGACAAGCTTTACAGGGACAGAATCCACTGCACCGCATTGGTGATCTCGGCCTTATCCGAGGACTTCATGGCCTTATGCTCTTCCTTCTTGCCATCGATCTCGATCATCGGTTTGGTGGTGACATGCTTGAACAGCTTGTCCTCGGCGTCCGCCTTGCCCTTGTATTTCTTGGCCACTTCCTTGTAGGACGGGCCGTCTTTCTTCTTGTCGATGGCATGGCACTTGAAGCAGTCGCTCTTCTTCATCAGCGCCTGGGCGGCATCGGCATCCACGGCGGCATTTGCAGTAAAGGGCAGAAATGCAGCGGCAATAATGATGCTTAGTTTCTTCATGATAATCAGTCTCCTTTAATCAAAAATTTTACTCGAACGTCTTACTTCGCTCAGAATGCCGCCACCGAATCGACGGCGGCATCCAACCAGGTATCAGCCCCCACCAAAGCTGCCGGTAAAGCCGATCGCCACAAAAGTCAGCAGCGTGAAGCCCACCACCAGCAGCACCAGACCCAGTATTCGCGAAGCCAACGTCATCGGTCTGGAAGGCACATCCACCAGATACTTCGAGAGCTCCCCGGATTCTACCAGACGGCAGTACTCCGCCCAGTGCTCGTGCTTGAACTCGTCCAGCGACACCGTGCCGGTGAACATCACGATATCCGGTGGCGGATACTTGTTCGGACGCAGGTGGTTGTTGAAGAAATGCACGGTGAACAAGAATACCGCGGCCAGGAAGGCTTCCTCACCATGGACCACCATCGCCACATTGAATACCCAGCCGGGCAAGAACGATGCTGTCACGCTCGGGAAGGCCAGGGTCATGCCGCTGCCGCCAATGATCGCCATACCCCAGAAGACCGCCCAGTAATCGAACTTCTCCCAGTAAGTCCAGCGATCGAAAGCCGGCCGCGGTCCCAGTCCCAGACCCCACTTGAACATGCCGATCATGTCCCACAAATCCTGCCAGCGCGGCACCAGCGAGGTCGGTCCGAACCACTGGAAGGTCTTACGGTTGCGGATCAGGAAATTGATCACGTAGACCAGATGCAGGAAGAATATGCCGAGCATGATTGCGGCGCTGATCCTGTGCAATATCCCAGCCACATGCGGGCCACCCAGCGCATTGATGATCACTGTCGCCCAAGGCGTCGCGGCATAGAACACCGCCATCCCGGTCAGCACCAGCGTCATCACGCTGATGGCAAAGCACAAGTGGGCCAGGCGCCATGGCCAGGCAAAGCGGCGGAAATGCTTGCCCTTTTCCAGGTTCAGGTCAGCGGTGCGTACTGCCTTGCGATGCTCCTTCTTGTCATGGCGTTCTTGGTACTCACGATAGAACCACAAGCCCGAATGCGCCCAGAAGAAGACGAATACACCGATCAGGAGCGCCACCATGAATTTCGTCGTAAGCCAGACTTGTGGGTAGCGCGAGAAATCGTGACTGTTCGCATGCGGACTGAAGGTGACGAAACCCGCCGTCGCTTCTCTCAGGTCTTTCTTGCCGTTATGGCACTGTTGGCAGGTCTTCAGTCGGTTATTCGGATGAACTTTCGACTTCGGATCGTCGGCTTTCAAGATCCCATGGCTGCCGTGGCAATCGTAGCACTTGGCCGTATAGCCATAGCCCAAAGTGTTGACCTGGCCATGATAGGTGTCCTTGTAGGATTTCAGGTTGTCTTTATGGCACGTACCACAATCCTGGGCGATGCCGACCTTGAACGGCTCGGCTGAAGTGCTGGCAATATCGTGAGTAGTGTGGCAATCAATACACACCGGCGCCTTGACATTGGTTTTTTCCTGGAGCGCCTTGCCGTGGACCGAGGACAAATATTCCTCTACTTCGTCGCTATGGCACTTGTCGCCGCACACGTTGGGAATTGTCTTGCGCCATTCCACCCGCTTGGCGGAACCCTTGGGCGGAATGTTGAAGCTGTGGGTGTTGTGGCAATTGTCGCAGTCCGCCTTGGGGTGTGTCTTGTCTTCCTTACCCGGTAGCGCGTGGAATGACTTCTTATAAGCCTCAATGTTCTTTACGACGATTCCCAGGCGCTCTTTTTCCTTGGTCAGGTTCTCCTTCTTGGCGGTTTCCCAGAGCGCCTCGTGGCATTGAACGCAATTGGCCTTCTGGGCTGCCGCATCTACTTTGTGCGGGGCCGCAGAGTCTACAATTTCCTTGTGGCAGGCAACGCACTGCATGTCCGCATGCACGCTCTTCGCCAGCTTATCCGAGGGTACCGCCAGCAAGGGCCGTTTTTCACCATTGGACCCCACCACCTCGAGTTTTTCCTTGTTGCTGTCGTGGCAACTCAGGCATGTTGCGTTATCGAGTTTTTCAGCCGCCTTGGCAGCAGCCTCAGCTTTATGGTTCAGCGTAATCCCGGCCAGACAAATTACACCGGAGATGACCCAGCCGACCAACCGTGACGCATGCATGACCCCTGAACTCTTTGCGAACATAATCCAATCCCTTATGTTTTTTACTCGACCCGCGCACTACCGAGATTCCCGGATGGCTCTTCGCACTCAAATAGAGTTCCGGGGCACAGCGATGAAGCTGACCCTATCCTATCATCAAGGGTCTTGCCCCAGCTATCAAGGCAAAAAAACGGGGGCGACCTTCGCGCCCCGTCGTTCATTTCATCGACACCTCGTTGCTAGCCCTGAAGTACTGCCATCTGTAGTTGGCGCCGATGAAACCGGATAAATCGACTTCTGCTTACTGGGCAAGTATCCACTGCACCAGATTCTTGACCTGCTTGGGATCCTTGGTATCGAGAATTTTGTGCTCTTCTTCCTTGCCGTCGTCCAGCTTGACCTTGGGCCCAGTGGTCACGGCCTTTGTGACCTTGTCTTCCCCATCGGCCTTGCCCTTGTATTTGGCTGCGGTCTTTTTAAAGGAAGGACCTTTCTTGTCCTTGTCGACGGCATGGCATTTGAAACAGTCGTTGGATTTTGCCAGCGCCTTCGCACCTTCCTCATCCACCGCGGCTGAGACCGACGACATGCTCATGGCAGCGGAGAGTCCGAACAGCAGGCCGATAATCAATCTTAGTTTCATGGTTTTCTCCCAATCCGTAATCAGAAATAATAAGTGCTCGCATAGTGTCAGAATATCAAATACACGACTTGACGTACATCAAAACTCCGTGCTCTAACACTTTAAGTAACGCAGGGATGACTCCTGCGCTGACAGTGGATGATTGCGCTATGTCAACGTTCCAGATCGCCAAGGTCAGATGCGGAAGCCTTGAACAATCTTCAGGTCGGCTCAGGCAGGGCGAATAAAGCATCTACCCTGATTACCCCTGGGGGATAGCCCCCGATTGCGCCGTCCGCTGCGTCAACTCGACAATTGATCAGCCGCAACCGGCCGTCCTTCTGTAACGTGGCAACCCATTCTAGCCAACGGTCGAATGGCACATTGGCACGCAGACGTAACTGTCGCGCTCCTTCCAACTGCAATTGGGTGGGCGCCAGCGTCAGCCCCGAATTGCGCGCGGCCAGCGTTGCCGCCGCCAACAGCACATGCCCCTCCTGCGCGGCAGGGCTGGCCGGCTGACCCAGCAGTTGCCTGACTTCACCCGCCTGGCGTTGCAGAACCTCGGCCTGCTGCCGCAACTGCGGCAGTTGCCGATGCAAACGGGCGCGGGCGGAGTGGGCCGACCACAGGCTCTGAGCCAGCACCGCACAGCCGACCACCACCGCAAGCACCGTCAGGAACTGGCGTTCGCGAGGTTGCCGCGCCATCCACAGGGAATGAAACTTGGTGAAGTAAGCGCGAAATGAATTCGCCCAGGCGCTCATGGCGTTCCTCTCAGGGCAAATACCGCTTCGACGCCACCACTGGCCGGTCGCGTGTCGCGCAAGGTCGCTGCCAGGCCACGGCTCGTCAAGGTTTTCTGTGCGCGCTCGGCGGCGGCGCTATCCGCCAGCAATAAAGTGAGTTCGAGCCGGCCGTCTTCATAACTCAGGCTGCGCAGCCGGCCCTGCGCGCCCAGGGTTTCCGTCGCGGCGGCAAGCAGTGGTAGGAAGTCGGTACTACCTACTTGCCCGCGGGCTCGGCGCAACTGGTCATTGAGACGCTGCATTTGCAGCGGCGGATCCACTATGGTTTGTGCTTGGGGGTAGGCGGCGCGGAAACTTTCCGTCATCTGTTGGCGCAAGCGCTCGCTTTGATGATCAAGCCATAGCCATTCGCCGAAGCTGAACAGGCAATAGGCCACCAGCACCACGAGTCCCAGCCACATCGCCGGCTTGAAGCTGCCCCAACCGGAATTCGCGGCGCGCGGCGGGGCGAATTCGCCGCTGAGCAGATTGCGTGCGTCCTGGCTTGATTGATCCCGCCAAACATACTCTCCCGCCGGACGGATCGGCACGGTCAGGTCCGATTGCCAGGCCAATGCCGTTTCCGAATCGAATGCTTCGTCTTTACTGCGGGCGCTATACACGTCGATGAACAGCGGAACGCCGCCATCCTGTTGGGCCGCACGCAAAGCCAGGCGCAGTTCGAGAGGGGGTTGGCGAATGTCGGCGAGATCGAAGGCGAATCCTTCTTCACTGCCGAGCCGCGCGAAGCCCGTGGCATTATCGCTATGCAGGCAGACACTCCAGCCACCGGCTTGCACGCGCGCCAACTGCAATTCGCTGATGACCCGTAGCGGTCGGCGCTCCAATGCGGTCAGCGCAGCCAGGAGGGTTTTCAGTCGGGTCCGGGCGATCACCCATACCGGTGTTGGCGCAGTGCTGTCGGCAGTCGCTGCTCCTTCTGCGCCGACCACGAAATGCTCGCCGTCGGCTTCGCCGATCAGTTGATCTTCCAGGGCATAAGCAATCACCTCGGCCGGGCGGGAGCGGGCGCCTTTGGGCAATTGCACCTTGAGCAGCAGGCATTGCTCGGCGCTCAGGACCACCTCGCACGCTTCGGCGGCGGGCCAGTGACGCGGCTCGCTGCGGCCGAGTTGGAGCGTGTTTCCCTGGGCATTGAGCAAGGCCCATTCGCAAGCCGGATCCTGTGCAGGCCAATCGGCCGTGATCAACAGACGAAGTGTCGTGTTCAGGTTCATTCGAACTTTTGCCAGACGATCGCCGGCCAGGTGGTCAGCCGGTCCAGCAGCGCCGTCGACGCCAGATCGGCGTTGCCGTAACGGCTGCGGATCGACACACTGAAATAACGGCTGCGCGTGTCCAGTTGCCCGCTGGCGCTGGAATTACCCTGTTCAACCCGTGGCAGCCGATTGCGGAAATCGCCGACATCGCGAAACGGAATGCGATTGCGCTCAACAATTATTTGCTGGGCATCCGCGGGCGACAGGTCGGGAAGAACGGCAGCGAGCACGATGGCGCTGGTAGTGTTGAGATTGACGGGATTATAGCCCGGAAGGACGCTGACATAGGGTCGCAGCTTGTCGATGATCAGGCTGTTGAAACCACGCACGCGCAAGAGATTGTCGAGGTCGGAGAGTTCGCGGTTGGCTGTGCGATAGGGTGGCGTCTGGCCCAGGTAATAGGCATCCTCGGCGCCATCCGGCGTTGCCTCGCTGTCGCTGTCGATCCAGTCGGCCAGCGTCCAGGCCAGTTCCGGCGGCAGTTGCAACTGGTTCAGGAGACGGCCCAGAACTGCCAGGGAGTCGGGTTGAACTTGTCCGTTACGAACCAGGTTATTGAGGTTCCATTTGGCTTGTTCGTCGGCCAACTCGCCGCCTATTTCACCGCCTTCGGCGGGCATCGCCGGGATTTTGCTGGCCCAAGGTTCGCCCAGATGATCGATGCTGCTGGTGCGCGCGTCTTCCGCCAAGACAGCTCGTGCGAAATCGATCCCGGCGATTGCCAGCAAACGCGCCTGGGCCAGATCGCGACGGGTTTCGACCTGGCGCAACCACATGTCCTGGCGCCAGATCATGGTGCTGGCCAGGGTGGTCGCCAGTGCCACGACCAGCAAGGCCATGATCAGCGCGGCGCCACGGTTAACGGCGAGTCCTGATCGCGGCGTCATGATGGCAGGGCAAACAGCCGATGCAGGGTGACGCCGTCTTTCAGTGTGATTTCAACGGCGAGCGCACGCGGCAGCACGTCCTTGATGCCGGTCACCGGCCAGGTGTCCTGCCATGTTCCTGTGCTGTCGAGATGGCGAAAACGCAAGCCGCTGACCCCTTCGAGCAGGGCGTAAACTTCCGGCTGGGTCCCGGGTGCCCGATCCAGCACCGGCCAGAGCAGCAACTCCACCTTGCCATCGCGGAGACGATAGCCCAAGCGCACTTCGTCGCGCCCCGAAGGAGATTTACGGGTAAATTCGAGCTGGGCCGCAGCCGCATCGACGCCCGTCGCATCGCCGGCGCCGACAACGTCCCGCCCCCACCATGCCGGTAACGGCACGGCATTTTCAGCGCCGGCCCGCACCGGGCGACTCGCCGGTTGCGCGACATCGCTAGCAATCCGCTCGAACAACAAGGCGATGCCTTGCCAGTGATCTCCTTCGGCTATGCTGTGCTCGCTGCTGCGACTCACGCTGTCCAGCCCGCGATAGGCCATGCTGGTGATCACGGCGAGCAGGGCGACAGCGACCATCAGTTCGATCAGCGTCAATCCTGTTTCGCGGTCGATCGGAAACTTTCGCACTTAGCCACCCGGTTTGATCAGGAATCCGGTGACTCGCGCCAGGGCGAAGTTCGGGTCGGTACTGTCATCCGCCAGCACCCTTATTTCGACGCGGCGGAACTGGGCGTTGGGAGTGCCGCCGATTTTTTCTTCCCAGCGGAAACGCTGATTGCCTTGCATCGTCTCGCCGCTGCTGATGCCGACGGGCAGCCAGTCGCGCCGCGCACGGTGCTCTTCGAGCCGGTCCAGGGCAACCCAGTCTGCCAGTTGGCGCTGGCGAATTTCGCCGGTATTCTGCGTCGCCACGGCACCGGCACGCAGCGCCGCCATCAGCGCCAAGGCGAGAATAGCCAGCGCCACCATCACTTCCAACAACGTAAAACCGCGCGCAGACGACAAGGGGAATTTCATCGCTCTGCCGCGCCGAGAATTTCAACCCGCCCGGTCGGCAGTCCGCGCAGTTCGATCGTTTCGGCCTGACCCGGTTGTTTTCCGGAGCTTTCCAGGGCGATACGGAACAGCGGGGGATCGCCGCGCCGAAACACCAGCAGCGCACCTTGCGGTAACGCCAGTCCTTCGTTTTCGAGACGCACCAGATGCAGCCCGGCTGCGAAACGGTGAGACTGGAAGCGTTCGTCCGCGGTGAGCGGCAGCCAATGACGCTCGCGTTCGTTGGACGACTCGGCTTCCCAGAATTCGTAACCTGCCGCGTCGGCCGACCAGGCGAGTTGCCGCCTGCCGGCCTGCGCTTCGATCATCGCGGCTTCGAGCAGCAGGCTCAGGCGTTTCACGTCGGATGTCACCGCGCGGCCCGGATCGGTGGTTATGGACAAGGCAACCGCGGTCGTCATGATGCCGAGGATGACCAGGACGACCAGCAGCTCGATCAGCGTGAAGCCACGCATTGCCGGCGTTCGACGCATCGTTACGACCCGAGGCGGAAAGGCGCGCTCACAGCAACCAGTTGCCGATGTCGGCATCGAGACCCTCGCCGCCGGGAGCGCCGTCCGCGCCATAACTGAAAATATCGATCTCGCCGTGCAGACCCGGATTGAGATATTGGTAGGACTTGCCCCAAGGGTCGAGCGGCAGTCTCTCGACATACCCGCCGCCCTTCCAGTTGTCCGGCACCGGCATCTGGGTCGGCCGGCTGACCAGTGCCTGCAAACCTTGCTCGGTGGTCGGGTAGCGTTTGTTGTCGAGTCGGTACAGCTTGAGCGCCTGCGCCAGGGCGGCGATATCCTGCCTGGCCGCCACCACCCGGGCTTCGTCCGGACGGCTCATCACCTTGGGCACAATCAAGGCGGCAAGTATGCCGAGGATAACGATCACCACCATGATTTCGATCAGGGTGAAACCAGCGCCCCGAAGGAAGTGCCTCGCCCCGAAGGAAGTGGCCTTGGGCCATTGGGGTGGGTAACGCGAAAGCATTGATTGACGACGGATCATGAAGAGCTCCTAACGCAACAACAAATTGATTTCGATGATAGGCATGAGGATCGCCAGGACGATGGTCAGCACCACCCCGCCCATGACGAGAATCAGCAAAGGTTCGAACAGGCCCAGGGCCACTGCGGTGCGGCGGTCGAGTTCTGCTTGCTGCTGGCTGGCGGCCCGTTCCAGCATCTTGCCCAACGTGCCGCTGGCTTCGCCGCTGGCAATGAGGTGGATCAGCAGCGGCGGAAACAGACGATCTACGGCCAGTGCCCGATGCAGCGGGCTGCCTTCGCGTACCTGGCTGATAGCCTTATCCACCGCCTGGCGCAGGAGCGCCGTCAGCAGCGGCACACCGCTGCCCACCATGATCGCCAGCGTGCTCGCCAGGCGCGCGCTGTCGAGGGTTCGCAGATGCCGGCCGAGCAGCGGCACCCGCAGCAGACTGCGGTGCCAGCGCAGTTGCAGCGCCGCATCGCGACGCAGCGTCCGGCGCGCCAGGAGCGGAGCGCCTATGGCCACCAGCAGCAACCACAGCCAGCTACCTCGAAGCAGGTCGCTGGTAAATATCAGCCCGCGGGTCAGCAAGGGCAAGACCTGCTTGCTCTGCTTGAAGACGCCGACGATCTGCGGCACCACATAGGTGACCAGTCCGACCACCACCAGCAGCGCCACCGTCGACACCAGCAAGGGATAGAGCAGGGCCTGGAAGATCTTCTGCCGGGTGGTTTGCCAGGCTTCCAGGTAATCCGCCAGCCGGGCCAGCAGGACCGGCAACTCACCGGACTTTTCTCCGGCATCGACGACAGCCCGGTAAATCGGCGGAAAGGTGTTGTCGTACTGTCCGAGCGCGGCGTGCAGAGAGTGGCCGGCCAGCACTTCGGCGCGCACGCCGGCGAGCACCTGGCGCGCGCCGGTGTGTTCGCTTTGCTCGATCAGGGCAGTCAGCGCCTGTTCGATGGTCAGTCCGGCATCCAGCAACATCGACCATTGACGCGTCAACAAGCTCAGCAGGCTCGCTGGCATGCCGCGTGACCCGAGGCGCAG
Organism: Pseudomonadota bacterium; assembly: GCA_026399515.1. Classification (GTDB taxonomy): domain Bacteria; phylum Pseudomonadota; class Gammaproteobacteria; order Burkholderiales; family Rhodocyclaceae; genus JACRAR01. The sequence continues at coordinate 272,158 of JAPLQT010000117.1, forward strand.
GCGCCCGGCGCTGAGCCGGCCGACCACCGTCACTTCGAGCGGGAAGAGTTGCTGTTCGCGTAGCTGCCCGCGCGCCATGCGGCTGGTATCCGCCTCCAGGACACCACTGACTTCGCGCCCACTGGCGTCGAGCGCTCGGTAGTTGAAAGCAGCCATCAGTGACTATTCCAAATCAACTCAAGATCAGGAGCCGATCGGGAAGATTGTGCGGACGCTGTCACGTCGCCTCGCTCCGTCTCCCGGTGCTGGGATACGCACATATCGCCGAATCGAGGCGACGTGACAGCGTCAATATCCACCGGGTCGGCTTTTCCCTAAAAGCAAGTCCACGGGCCGAAACAGGAGGTCTGGGGTGTTTGACCGACCGATATGTGCGCCGTTGCACCGGGAGGGCGGGCAAATTCCCCAGACCTCCTGCGCTCTCGCTCTCCGAAATGGAATTATTCGCGAGTGACACGTAGCAACTCTTCCAGCGTGGTATCGCCGCTGGCGACCCAGCGCAGGCCGTCATCGCGCAATGGCCGGAACTTCCCGCTGGCCAGCGCATAGTCGCGCAGTGCCTGGTCGGCAGCGCGCTCATGCACCATGCGGCGCAGCCCGTCATCGATTTCGAGCAGTTCGTAAACGCCCATGCGACCCTGGTAACCGGTCTGATTGCAAGCCGGGCAACCGGCCGCGCGATAGAGCTGCGCCGGCGCCGGATATTTGCCGAACTGTGCCAGTTCGCTGGCATCAGCCGGCTCGGCCCGCTTGCAGGCCGGACACAGGCGCCGCACCAGGCGTTGCGCCAGCACCCCTGTCAGACTGGAGGCGAGCAGGAAGGGCTCAATGCCCATGTCCACCAGGCGCGTGACCGCACTGGTGGTATCGTTGGTGTGCAGGGTGGCCAGCACCAGGTGGCCGGTGAGACTGGCCTGGACAGCGATCTGCGCGGTTTCCAGGTCGCGGATCTCACCAATCATGATCACGTCGGGATCCTGACGCAGGATCGAGCGCAGCGCCTTGGCAAAGTCCAGACCGATGCGCGGATTGACCTGGGTCTGGCCGATCGCCGGAAGATCGTATTCGACCGGGTCCTCGACGGTCATTATGTTCAGTTCGGTGGCATCCAGCCTCGCCAGCGAGGCATACAAGGTGGTGGTCTTGCCCGAGCCGGTCGGACCGGTAACCAGGAAGATGCCATGCGGGTGATGAATCAGCCGGTCGGTTTCGGTCAGGGTGTCGGGAGCCATGCCCAGCACGTCGAGGTCGAGGCGCGACGGATCCTTGTCGAGCAACCGCAGCACGATGCGCTCGCCATGGCTGGTGGAGATGGTCGACACGCGCACGTCGATCGGCTTGCCGGCGATCCTCACCGTAATGCGGCCGTCCTGCGGCAAACGCTTTTCGGCGATGTCGAGCTGCGCCATGATCCGTCGCGCAGCACGCCGTCGATTCTGAAGCGCACCGTCGAGTGGGTTTCGAAAGCTTCGACATGGATGTCGGAGGCCCCTTCGCGCACCGCCTGGGTGAACAGTGCGTTGATCATGCGGATGATCGGGGCGTCGTCCTCGCTTTCGAGCAGATCTTCGATCGGCGGCAGTTCCGAGACCAGGCGGCTCAAGTCCATTTCCTGGCCGATGTCGTCGGCCACTTCGGCGGCCGTCTGGTCGGCGCGGCTATAGGCGTCCGCGAGCTTGTGCTCGAAACGGGCCGCGTCGTATTCCACCAGGTGCAGCGGTACGCCCAGAATACGCCGGGTTTCGGCGATGGCCGAAACGGGCGTGCCTGCACGCACGATGACTTCGGCCCGTCCCGCTTCGCTAGCGCCGAGGATGACGCCGTGGGCCTTGGCAAAAGCGTAGGGCAGCCGAAAATCCGGCGCGGCGGTCATGGCTTGACCGGGGCGTGGGGGACAGTGAGCGGCGAGCCGGGCGGCGGCAAGATCGGGACCGATCCTTCGCCCCACATCAGCATGGCACCATCGGCGCTCTTACGTTGCTGGCCAATGACGTAGTCATAACGATCGCTGGTCACGCTCTGGTAGGAAGCGGCGTCGCGGATGATCTGCGGACGCAGGAACACCATCAGGTTGGTCTTGGTGCGCTTGCGGGTATCGTAACGGAACAGGGCCCCGAGCACCGGAACGTCGCCCAGCAACGGCACCTTGTCTTCCCCCATGCCGTAGCTGTCTTCGATCAGTCCGCCGATGACGATGATGCCGCCATCATCGACCACCACCGCGGTTTCGATCGAGCGCTTGTTGGTGATCGGGCCGGAGGCGTTGGACAGGGTTCCCGGCTGGATGCTCGAGGCTTCCTGGAAAATCTGCATGCGCACGATGCCGCCTTCGGAGATCTGCGGACGGATCTTCAGGGTGAGACCGACGTCCTTGCGGTCATAGGTCTGGAACGGCGTGGCGGTCGCGGTGTTGCCCGTCTGCGCATACTGGCCGGTGAGGAAGGGAACATTGCTGCCGATCACGATGCGCGCTTCTTCGTTGTCCAGAGTCAGCAGGTTGGGTGTCGACAGGATGTTGGCATTAGCCTCGGTTTCCAGGAATCTTGCCAGGATGCCGAGATTGGGCAGGCCGCCGGCGGTCTTGCCGGCAATGATGCCGAGGTTGAGGCCGGGAGAGATGCCGAGCGAGCCGGTGGTTTTTGCCGTGGCCACATTCTGGATCAGGCCCAGGATGTTGCTGCCGCCGCTGCCGAAATTGGTGCCGCCGACCACTTGCGTACCGTTGCGCGATGCTCCGCTGAAGTCCTGCCACTGGACGCCGAACTCGGAGGCCCGGTCGGAGCTGAGTTCGACGATCAGCGCTTCGACGAAGACTTGCGCGCGGCGTTTGTCGAGCATGTCGATCACCCGCCGCAGGTTTTGATAGACTGCTTCCGGGGCGGTAATGATCAGCGCATTATTGGTCGAGTCCGCCTGGATGAAGCCGGCGCCGCTGCCGCTTCCACCTTGACCGGTACTCAGGGCAGTGCCGGCCGGGGACATGTTGCCGGGCGCCGCACCGGTGGTTGGGGCCTGTGCGCCAGTGCTGGGCGACAAGGGCGTCAAACCGCCTGTCGCCGTATTGGTCTCACCGGTGACGATGGATCTTAGCGTCTGGGCGACTTTTACGGCTTCGGCATTCTTCAGGTACACCACATGGATGTTGCCGGCCACTGCGGTGGGTTGATCGAGCGTCTCGACCAAGGCGCGGATGCGCGCCAGTTTGCCGGGGTTGTCGGAGCGCACCACCAGACTGTTGCTGCGCGTGTCGGCGATCAGCGTGGCGCGCTGGCTGGCGTCAGGTGCGCCCGAGGCATCGCCATAAATACGGTTCAGCGTGCTCGCCAGATCGATCACCGAGGCGTAGCGGATGGGAATGACCACCGGCTCCGCGCCGTAAGGAGTGTCCAGCGCCGCGATGATTTTTTCTAGACGCGCGAGATTGTCGGCGTAGTCGCTGATGATCAGGCTGTTGTTGTTGACGTTGGCATTGATCGCATTGTTCGGAGCGATCAGCGGACGAAGGATAGGCACCAGCAGATTGGCGGACTCATAGCGCAGCGGGAACACCTTGGTCAACATCTGATCGCCGCTGGGCCCACCGCCACCCTTGATGGTCTGGCTGCCGTGAGTCTTGGCGTCGGCTTCCGGCATGATCCGCACCACTCCGTTGTTTTCCACCGCGGCAAAACCCTGCATGCGCAACGCCGAGAGCAGGAAGTGGTAAGCCAGGGACTGCGGCACGGGCTTGCTGGAAACGACATTGACCGTGCCTTTCACCCGCGGATCGAGCAGGAAATTCTTGCCGGTGATTTGCGAGACGGCCTTGGTGACGGTTTCGATGTCGGCGTTGACGAAGTTGAGCGTAACCTTGTCTTCCTCGGCATGGGCCGGTCGGATCAGGATCAGCGCGGCTGCCAGCAACAGTGCCAGGCAAAGTTGCGGCATGCGGCTATTCGGCCATTGCGGCCGTGTGTGGATGTCAGGTGTCATCGTCGGAGTTCCGTCGGAATTTTCTGCGCGAAGGCAGGGGTGGGGTGCTGACTGCGGCTTTGCTGGGTTCGACAGCAGGCGGCATGATGACCGGGGCTTTGCTGGATTCGACCGCAGGAGGGCTGATTTCAGGTACGCCTTTGTTAGCCTCGATCAGGGGTTTGGCGCTTTCCGGCAGGGCGAGGGTCTGGGTTTGGCCGCCGCGCAGGATCTCCACTTGTCTGGCCATGACACGTTGCAGCGTAATTCCTGGCGCAATTTCTTCGCCTTCGCGCACCAGTTGGGCCGGCTTGCCTTCGACCACCAGCATGGCGTAGGCGCGATGTCCTGGCCGTTGCGCCGCAATCACACCATTCAGGCGGATGTTGGAAGGGGCGCTGACTGGGCTCGCCACGAGATAGACGCCAAACAGATGGCGCTCGGTCAGCGCCGGCAGGGTGCGCTGCAGGTCGGTTTCGATCGGGGCGCTCGGGCGTATGCTCTCCGGTGCGCTGAGTGTCCAAAAGATGTTCGCCCCCAGCCACGCCATCAAGGCCAGCATGAGCAGCGCAGCTACCCCGCCCAACCAGGGCATCAGCCTGTCAGTATTGACTCGGGCGGTCAGGCTACCAAGGCTCATGGTTTCACGTCTTTGGATTGATCTTCATCGCTAGCCTGCCAATTGTATCATCGCCATGCCCTTGCGGCTTTCCGTTGGTATGGATTGCGATGGTCATGGCATAGCAGCATGCTTATAATCGCCGCATCCGGATCCGTTGGTCGTTCCCATGTACCTGAGCTATTTCAGCCTCGCCGAAGCGCCTTTTTCGATAGCGCCGAATCCGCGTTATCTCTATCTGAGCCAGCGCCACCAGGAAGCGCTCGCGCATTTGCTGTACGGGGTAAACGGCGATGGCGGATTCGTGTTGCTCACCGGCGAAGTCGGCGCGGGCAAGACCACGGTATGCCGCTGCCTGCTCGAACAGATTCCGGAATCCTGCGACGTGGCTTACATCTTCAATCCCAAGCTGTCGGTCGCCGAACTGTTGTCGACGATCTGCCTGGAGTTTGGCATCGCCTATCCGCCCGGCAACACCAGCGTCAAGGTATTTGTCGATTGCATCAACGCCTATTTGCTCGACGCCCACGCCAGAGGCCGGCACACGGTGCTGATCATCGACGAGGCGCAGAACCTGTCCGCCGATGTGCTGGAAATGATGCGGCTATTGACCAATCTCGAAACCAACCAGCGCAAGTTGTTGCAGATCATCCTGCTGGGCCAGCCCGAACTGGCCGAGATGCTCGATCGCCCGGAGCTCAGGCAACTCGCCCAGCGTATCGTCGCCCGCTATCACCTGGGTCCGCTCTCCAAGTCGGAAATCGCCGCTTATGTGCAACACCGCCTGGGAGTGTCCGGCGTTCAGCGCCAGCTTTTTCCCGCAAGCTTGATGACTCACTTGTACCGTCTCAGCGGGGGCATCCCGCGCGTCATCAATGTCCTTTGCGATCGGGCCTTGCTCGGCACCTACACCCAAGGCAAGGATAAGGTCGACCGTACAACCTTGACGCAAGCGGCGAAGGAAGTTCTCCATCAAGCCCCCTCGGGGAATCGCACGCTGTTGCAACCGCTGCTGCTGGGCCTGGCGCTGGCCGCATGCGCTGCACTGGCATGGACCCTGGTCAGGACGACGAATTGGGGCGACGGACCGGCGGCCGTAAGTCTGCCCAACGAGCCCCCGCCAACGCCGAAAGCCGCCGAGAAAAGCCAGGAACCGCCGGCGATCAAGTTGAGTACGCTGACTTGGCCCGCCGACGAACCGCGCGAACGCAGCAAGGAAATGGCTTACTCCAGCTTGTTTCAGGCCTGGGGAGCGAGCTACGACGGAAGCGACGCCTGCCGGCAGGCGAAGGGGCTGGGCTTGAACTGCCGCACCGGCCGTGGCGGTCTGGATGTGCTGCGGCAACTGAACCGGCCCGTGGTCATGCAAATGAACGACGATCAGGGAGGGGAATTTTTTGCCGTTATGACGGCGCTGGATGACAAGACCGCGACCTATGTCGTCGGCAGTGAAACCCGGGTGGTGGCGCATAGCGACCTGGCAGCCCATTGGTCCGGCCGCTACACCGCGCTGCTGCGCCTGCCGCCCGAACCGCAAGAGCAATTGCGTCCAGGAAAAAGCGGGCCTGCCGTTACCTGGCTGAGCAGGCAGCTCGCCCTTGCGCAAGGCCGCGAGCCGTCGGCAACGACATCGGATCAGGTTTTCGACGAGGCTCTGGTACGCCAGGTAAAACAGTTCCAGCTGGAGCAGGGCTTGATACCGGACGGCGCCGCGGGACCGCAAACCCTGATGCGCCTCAGCAATGCCGCCGATCAAAGCGGCCCGAAGCTGTTGCACGAGCGGGGAGGCAAATAGCCATGTCCTTCATACTCGATGCGCTCAGAAAGTCCGATCAGCAGCGTAGCCGCAGTGCGACACCGACCCTCAACACCGCGCAGACCGTGGCGGCGGAATCCCGGCAACCGGCGTTGTGGTGGTATGGCTTGATTGCGGCAGTGCTGGTGGGCGCCGGCATCCTGATCGGCTGGATGCATCAGGCGCCGCCGGAACCGGTGGCTATGACGGTCGCGCCAGGCGCCAGCAAGCCGGTCGATAACAAGATGCCGACGTTCACCCCAGCGGCGCTTCCGGCTGTCGCTGAAACCGTTCGCAAGTCCGAATCTCAACAGCCGCAGGCGGCAACCCCGGTCCCTGCCGCCCCGCCTGCTCCGGTCGCTGAGGCGAAGCCGGTAACGGCCGTCACACCGCCATCGCCTGGCCCTGTCGCATCGACATCCGCTGCAAATGCCGCGGCCAAGCCGGTGGAACCCAACCATCCCGTTCAAAGCGATGCGCAGCGGGAGCCCGTCGTACCGGCGCTGGCCGAGTTACCGCCCGCCATCCAACAGGAAATTCCGAAACTGGCTATCCTGGCCCATTCCTATTCGAGCAGGCCCAAGGCCCGTTTCGTCTTCATCAACGACCGGATGGTGCACGAAGAGGAATATCCGCTGCCCGGCCTCAAGCTGGAACAGATTACCCCGGACGGGATGATCTTCAGTTACAAGGGTTATCGCTTCCGCCGCGCGGCCAACTCGGATGCAAATTAGTTCCGGTCGTTCGATTTGAGGGGAATCGAATCGGCCGAAATCAGCTGTTCGAAATAATCCCCGGCATTGTTTGAGTAGATCATCTTGATGGGCAGGTTGTCACTTGTCGACAGCCAAATTTCGACTTCCTCCATATCGGCGGAAGTCGTCGCCCGTTTCAAGTGTATCGCAGGATAAGCCTTGCCTTCGATCTCGATCTCTTCCACGCCCAGGTTGCGGATATCGTAATGCTCCAGCCGCCTGCCCATGGTGATGTCCGTCGAATAGAAATCCTCTTTCTGCGGAGCGATATAGAGCTGGTACAGGAATGAAATCTTGTCATACGCGTTGGCGGGCAGCGTCTGCGTAAATGATGTCGTGCCCCGGAACCAGCGGAAATAGCCTTTGTTCCAGTTGAAATAGGATATGGCGGGAAGAAGGTCATTGAGTTGGGTGATAAACATCTGGGGACGAAGTTTTCCGCCGCTCACGGTGCCTTGGGAGGTTTCGACTAGCCGGGTGGGATGGACAAGAGCGAACAGACCGGTGGTGCTGACGTTGCTCGATAAAGTGTAATTGCCGCTATCGATCACCCATTGATGAGTGGCCAGGCCGGCCAGCCAACGTGCTCTACCCCAGTAGAACTGGTAAACCAGTTTCCCGCTCGGCGGCAAGCGTTGAGCAATCTTGTCGTCCTTCCCCTCAGTGGGAATTTGAGGGACCGGACTCTCCATCGGTTTTGCCGGCTGTTCATCCTGCCTCGCGCTGGCCGGGTCTATCGAAATGACATTCTCGGGATTCGGCGACGTGGGTTGAATCGCCGGCTCTGATTCAAGTTGAGGGGGCGGTTCCGCTTGCGGGGCAGATCGTTCGATTGCCACTGGAAGTTTTCCTTCGTCCGCAGTCTGCGTTAGCTGGACCTCCAGCGGCGGGTTCAGGTGAGTTGAGTTGGTTGGCTGCCAAAGGTGAAGATGGGCGACGTCTCCAATCAGGGCAAGATGCAGCAGCAGGGATGCCAGCAAGGCCCATGCCAAACGAATGGAGGGACCATGAACTGTTCGCTGGCGGGCGCCGGTTTCCACGATACGCGTTCTGTTGCGACTCTCAGATCGATATCAGCGGTGGTCAAGCCGGCTTATCTGTCGTCACGCTGATCGTTCAGGCGCTCCAGTACCAGGAACTCTGGCCGGCGCTTGATCTCGTCGAAGATCTGGGCGAGATAGGCGCCCAGCACACCGAGGCTGAGCAGGGTTGCGGAACCGAAGAACAGCACCACTACGGTGAGCGACGTCCACCCGGACACCGCAATCCCCGAGTACCAGGAATACAGCGCCTGCACCAGCAGCAGACCGGCGGCCACCATGCCCAGCAGGCCGAGCCGGAAGATCATGCCGAGCGGCTTGGCGCTGTAGGCCGTGATGGCCGTGACCGCCAGTCTGGTCAGTTGGGCCGTGCTCCATTGAGTGCTGCCTGCGATGCGCGGCGCAACTTCGAAACCCAGTTGCTTGGTGACGAAGCCGGTCCACACCGTCATGCCTCGGAAGAAACGCACTTTTTCCGGAAAGGCGAGCAAGGCATCGACCACCCGGCGGTCGAGCAGACGAAAGTCCGACGCGCCGGATAGATCGAGCCCGGTCAGGATGCGCATCAGGCCATTGAAGAACCAGGCGTTGAACCGGGCTTTCCAGCCGTCGCCATCCCTGGCAATCTTTTGCGCGGCGACAATCTGGGCCGGACCGGCGCGCCACAGTTCCAGCATTTGCGGCACCAGGCTCGGCGGATGCTGTCCGTCCGCATCCATCACGATCACCGCCCGACCTTGCGCGTGGCGCAGCCCCGCCAGTATGGCCGCCTCCTTGCCGAAATTCCGGGTGAATCTGAGTCCGCGCAATTGGGGAATCCGCTCCTGCGCGGCGCGCACCTGTTCCCAGGTGGCATCACGGCTGCCATCGTCGACCAGCCAGATTTCGAAGTCGCTGCAACATGCATGCAGACTTCCCAACAGCCGCTCGAGGAATGCCACGATGCCCGCCGCCTCGTTGAAGGCGGGAACGACAACGCTCAGTTCCGGTGCCGCGGTAGTCGGATGGTCAGGGCTCATGTCAATTCTTCTGGTCAAGTTTCAGTGTCCAGGCGTTGTTGGGATATTCCTCGCGCAGTCTGCTCTCCAAAATTTCCGCGCTGGCGACCTGACCGTCCAGGCGCTCAAGCAAGACTAGCGTGTACAGGCTCTCCGGCAACCAATAGCCATTGTAGTGTTCGCATAGCGCGCGGTAACGTGTTTTCGCTTCGGCGCGGCGGTCGGCCAACTCGCTGGATTTTGCCGACCAGAACAATGCCTCCTCCTTTTTTGCCGGCGGTCGCCTTAGCTCATAGGCACTCGCAAATTTCTCGCTGGCCGTCTGGTACTGGTTAGCCCGTAACGCCGTCCATGCCTGACTATAAACCCGCTCCGGGGAGCGCAGGGCGAAATAGACGCCGACAAGGCCAAGCAATACCCAGCCAGTCGACAGCGGCAGCCAGCGAGTCCACCGCCCTTGCGCATGCACATCGGGTGGACGCGTGGATTGCTTGGTAGAAACAAGCCGATTCCTGGCTACGACCACGATAACCATCAGGAAGGCCACCAGTGTCGCCGCCAACCCCAGCCATCCTATCTGGGTGTGGCCGTAGACCAGCCTGATTTCCCGCTCTTGCGGCACCACCAGCATGAATCCCGGCCCAGCGATGCTCAGGCTGCCCTTCGACGCCAGATGCCAGCGCGGGTGATACGCAAACTTGATCAAATGCGGCTGGCCGATCGCCGCGCTCTCGAACACCAACTCGTTACGGTTGAGGCTCACTTCTCGGACTTCCGTCTTGGTCCCGCCGGTTGTTACGATAGGCTCGTCGGCATAGACCGGCAGATCGGCCTCGAAGCGGCTGCGGGTGCGGAACCAGGCGAACGCATCCTGCATCCAGTCCCGTGTGGGTCGGATGCGTAGCGGCCGGGTCACGACTTCCGCCAGATGGCTGTCGAAGTGTTTGAGCCGATACAGTACGAAGGGATCGGATTCGGCGATGCGCTCGAACAGTCCGCTCGCGTCGATCGCCGCCTTGGCAGATGCGCTGCGCAACAACAGCGTATCGGCGTGGAGAAAATTCATGTGCCGGGCTGCAAATGAAGCGTCCAGGCTGCCGCTCGGGAAGCGCACCAGGGGCGATGACGGACGCGCCGACACCTCCGACTGGAGTTGATAGACCGCCGGTCCCAGCAGCGCCGATTCCATGTAGAGCCCTTCGAGCACCGGCCTGTGATTGAGGAACATCGGCAGTGCTTCGAGCGTGCGTGTCGAGCCGATGTCGTTGTTCGCCGGGTCGTGCTCGAACACCAGCCGCGGGCTCCACAGATCGCCGCGCATGGCCGGGAAGAGCCGGCTCAGATTATGCCATTGGGGTTTCGCTTCGAGTCCCGAATGATTCCACAATGACCAGTCGGGTGCCGCCTGGACTTGCGGACCGAGCCAGCCCAGTAAGCCCAGGGACGTCGCTACCGCCAACAGGCCTTGGGAAAGCCGCGTCCGGCCCTCGTCGGCGCGACCGAGAATTGTGCCCAGTACCGCCAGCACCTGGCCGAACAGCCAGCCACAGACAATCGCCCCGAGCAGCCAGACCAGTGGGAAGAAGCGGATATCGGCAAGGCCGAGTTGATCGCCGGCGATAAAGGCGATCGCCGCCAATCCGGCGGCGGCGGCGAAATATCGCAACGCCTGCAACTGGCCGGCAGACCAGCTTTGCCTAATAGCGGGAATCAACAGCGCCACGAAACCGACGATACCGCCCGCCAGCGATGGCCACAAGCTTATCGGCAGCAAATCCCGCCAACCGGCGATGGCAAAAGCGGCATCGTTGGGGATGGTCAGGTGATGCATCTCCAGCATCGGCCACAACCAACCGCCGAGCAGGCAGAACGCCAGCAGGTGGCCGCGCAGCAGCAAGCCGAAGCCGCGTCGAAAACCGTGCCGCAGCGTTTCGCCGTCGAGCAACAGGAAGAGCGTTGAAAATCCCACCACCAGCAGAGGGAAGCCATGCGAGAAACCGCACGCCGCTTCCAGCAGGCCCGCCCACACCCAGCCCCGGCCGATTTGCAGCGCCCGACACCACGCCATCATCGCCAGTACCGCGAACAGCAACCCATAGCTGTAGGCGAATTCCCCCGCCATCGTGGACAACAGATTGCCGCCCCAGATCGAGTTCTGTTCGTGCAGCAGGAAAGCCAAAGCGCCGAGCGCGCCGCATAAGGCGGCCGGCCAGGACATCTCCAGCCAGCGGCGGCTGCCGGTAAACACCGCGCCGGGCAGCAGCATGGACGCCAGGAAAGCACCCCACTTGAAGGCCAATGCCAGCCCCAGCGGCGCCGACAAGCCGGCGATGATCATGAAAGGCAGCGGGAAATAATACGAAAGAAACGGAAGTCCGCCGAACACCTCCGGCACCCAGGGCGTGATCTGCCCGGAGAACAACAAGCCATCGGCATACAGCCAGGCATACAACAGGTGCGAGGCGCTGTCGCCGCCGGTAGGCCAGTTTGGGGAATTCATAAAACCGATGCCGAGCGTGCCAGCCACCACGGCCGCGGCGGCCAGGGCGAACGTCAAGTCGCCGAACCACGTGGACAACCGCCGGGCGAGTTTCCGGATCATGGTCTCGCCCTACCGCGCCGGGCAAGAACGAGCGGCGTTACCACCGCCAATACTGCCGCCAGAAAAGCTAAGACATAGAACGGTATCTGGGCATCGAGCCAGGCGCTGCGCTGCTGGCGACCCTGCACGACACCGCGCGCCACCGTTTGTTTAAACAAGCCTTGGGTCGTTTCGTGCACCAACATGGCCATCGGCTGCGCGGCACCGGTCGCCATGCGCAGCGGATCCATGCCCGCTTGCCATTCGATACGCCGCGCCGGCGGCTGCTGCTGATCGAAACTGACCGGCCGGCGTATCGGAGCTATGCCTTCTTCCTGCGGCCAGAGTATCCAGGTCGCATGAATGCTTCCACCCGCCGGTGGCGACACAGTCAATTGACCATCTGCATAAGCCGCTTGCAGAAGCTTATTGGCGGTCGGTGGCGTATGCATGAACGAGAGCTGGCCGAAACTCACGCCCGCCTGATCGAAAAATCTCACCATCAGCGGCCGCAAGCGTTCAATGGGGGACAGACTTTGCTCAGACCGTAAATCCGGCCAGATCAAATCGATATGAGCCCCGGGCAGGAGTTCGGCCAAGGGTTGTTGCGTGCCGGCGATGATCGCCAGGCGCTCCCATCGGCCATCGGCAAGCATCCGGAATACCGCCGGATAAAAGGCCGTGCTATCCCCCTTCGAGGTAGCGGTCAGCGTGGTCCCGGTCAGCGCGAGTTCAAAGGATATCGTTCCTGCGCAGGCAGCGAAGGACAATAACCAGGCCGTACAGCCCATCAGCAGCTTATGGATCATGAAATTCGCGACGGTCGAGGCGACCTCGGTCGCTTACCCTGACTGGGGATCGACATGAAACGTCCAGTAGCGATTGGCGGCGAAACTCCAGATGACGACCAGCCCGGTGGTCAGCACCTGGCTGAGCAAGTAATGAAGTTCAAATATTTTCACGCCCAGCCACATGAACAAGGTATTCAATAGCAAACCGACGACGGCAACCACGGCGAACTTGAGGATCGCCTCACGATGCTGCTTGGAACTGCGAAACGTGTAGCGATAATTCAGGGCGTAATTGATCCATGCCCCGACCAGGGCTCCCGCCGCAGACGCTGAAACCGCAGCCATCCCGAATCCCTGGACCAGCAGGATCAGCGTGCCGAAGTGCCCCAGCGCGGACACCGACCCGACACCCGTGTAGCGGACAAATTGTCGCGAAAGTTCGAGCATTTTGGTCCATAGGTTCGACATCATCGTACACCAAAAAAGGGAGGGCCATTGCTGGCCCTCCCCATATGCATCCCGCTGCGTCAGTGCTTACTTGAGGCTGTGCGCGGCAGCCATCGGGACTATGCCTGTCGGCGCATGGCAGTTGTCGCAGGTTTCGCTTACTTTTCCGGCAACCAGATCGCTCTGGGTCACGGTCCCGAAGGCTGCACCACCGACGCCGATCATGTGGTTCTTGGCGGTATCCGTCGTATGGCAGCTTGAACAGACCGTCGCCTTGGGCGAGATCACCTTGTTATCCGACGGATCGGTGTCGGTGATCGCCGCGCTGGTGCTGTCTTTGCTGAGATCGACCGCATAAGTGACGCTGGTGCCAACGATGCCCTTATCCTGCTGGTAGGAATTATTCACGTGGCAGACATTGCAGTTCTTGGTCTGCCCGTAAGCCGCCGTGTTCAACTCCTGCGCCGGAAAATTGATGCCTTGTCCCAGCAGCGTGGTGGCATTCTTGTTGTTTTGGGCCAGGCCATAATGCGCCATGTGGATAAACCGCTTGAAGTGGGCGGACTCCGCATAGGTGACCACGCCCGCCTTGACGGTGGTGTTGAGCGGATTGTTGCCGTTGTGGCAGATCACGCAGACCTCGGGCACGTTTCGGCTACCGCCGTGGCCGTGGTTCTTGATGTTCTTGTCGTGGCAGCCTTCGCACTTGGCGGTGGACACCACGTCGCGACGCGGCACAACCGGCTTGCCATCGAGCGCGAAATAGCTGACCACGTTCTTCACCGGGACGGCGTAGCTGGTGTTCGCGTCCTTCTGTAAACTGACGCGGCCGGCGTAAGCCACCACGCCGCTTCCCGTCGCCGAGGCCGGTAGCGGGGTCGACGTAATCGTGAAGTGGTTGCTGGTACCGACGCGCTTCACTGTCGGGTCGAAGAGGGGACTGAGCGCCACCGGTTGACCGCGGGTGATCAGCGACCCGTTATAGCCGTTGGTGATCGCCGCGGTGGCATCCAGGGCTTTGGGATCACTGGCTTGAGGCACACCGGCGGCGCTACAGGCGGTCGTGTTGGCGCTGGTCGGCTTGCCCGAAGTGATGCAGGCGGACTGCCATGGGCGGCCGATGGCACCGGTGTTGGTGTAGTCAGCGGTACCCCAGCCGATGTAGATAGCGCCGCTGAAGACGAAAGTCTTGGTCTTCAGCGTGCCGGCGGCATTGGACAGGACATAGCTGTAGTTGCCGAAGTCGAGGATGTCGTAATCCTTGCCGGTCTTGGGATTGCTCACCGAGTATTCAACCGTCACGGTACGATCGGCGTTGAAGTTGGTACTCCAGATGTTGTATTGATAGTTCTCGCCCATGACCCATTCCGGAACCGCGTGAACAACTGCGCTATCGACCCAGGTCGCGTTGTGGCAGCGCTGACATTCGCTGTCCGGGGTCAAGTCCGGGTTGGCCACGCTGGGCTTGAAGTAGTTGGTGGCGGCGAACTCTGCGTGGAAGCCTTGCCACTTCGAGCCTGGCGTCTTGTAATCGTCGTGGCAGGCCCAGCAAGCGTTCTTGCTTGCCTTGGTCTGCCAGTTGTCGCCCTGCGCCGTTTTCACCACCGCCGTCGCCGAGCCATCGTGACACTTGATGCATTTTCTGAGCTCGCCGGGATAGGTGACACCTGTGACCGCCTTGGTGGCCGGATCGGTCTTGCGGGCGACGGAATTGTGGACTACGTAGTCCTGTGTCAATGACGTTCCGCGGTGAAACTTGTGCACCATCAACTTGAAGTCAACCGGCTGCCCGTTATTGTGGAAGTCCTGGCTGCCCGGGTTGTGGCACATGACGCAGAGCTGCGGCTCGTTGCGCGCCCCGCCGTGCGCCGCAAAATTCTGGTGGCAGGTGTTGCAGGCAGCCCGGTCAACGACTTTCCTGGCTTCGGTGAGCTTGCCGGTGCCATCCTTGACGGCAACCGCCTTGCCATCCGCGCCAATCGTGAAATCGATGACGGGATTGACCTTGACCGTCGCCTTGGTCACGGGGTCGACATAGCAGAGCAGGAGTCCGGCGCGATGTATGGTCTTGCCGTCCTTGACCACCGCCAGGTCGTTGGTCAACACCGTCGTTCCGGCCGCGGCGTTGGCCGTGCTGGAATACTTTGCATTGCTGACATCGACCGCGGCCTTGTAGGTGTAGTAGCCATCCGTCGCATTTTCGGCGAGTATCCCGACGAGCTGCGGATGGGTCGCGTCTATGGTCACCGGATTGGCGATGCTGGCCGTCTGCACGGGATCGAGCGCGCCGTAGGTCACCGACAGCGCCGGGCTCACGCTCGCGGCGACGATTTGTTTGTTGGAGATCAGGCTGCGCCAGGTGTCGTCGGACTGAAGCTGGGCGATGGTGAATTTGACATTGCCGCCACTGCAAGCAGGATCGGCGGTCGCACCACCCGCATTGAACAGGGTCAGGCCCGGCACATGTTTACCGTTGACATCGATCACCGCGAAGTTCACCACCGGAGGGCTGTTGACGGTAACCGGGGAAAGGCCAGCCGCGAGAACCAGGCTGAAGGCGGCGCTGGGATTGCTTGCCGTATTGCTCGTTGCGGGATCTTTCGCCGCGAGTGAGGCCACGGCACCACTTGTGCTGCCACCACTCGTGCCAGTATCTGGTGTCGCGCTATTTCCGCCTCCGCCACCACAGGCGGTCAGCATCAATACCGAGGTGGCGATCAGGCCGATACGGGTAATCATGGATTTCATTTGGTCACTCACTTATCAATAAACTACCGCAACTCCGATCCGCTGACAACAGGACCATTATTTCTTTTTCGATTCATAGAGCGCCGCGTTCTTGGCACTGTCCTCGTAAGGTTGCTTGGCAACGACCAGTGCCTTCAAGGTCACATAGGTGCTCTCAGGAAGAACATTTCGGGTCATGAGCCAGGACTTGCTGCCATAAGGACGGCCCGCAATGATCTTCTCGGCCTCGGCGGCGCCGATATTGGGCAGGGTCATGAGTTCTTCCTTGCTGGCGCCGTTGATGTTCACCAGTTTGGTCTTGGCCGCGGCTTGCTTCTTTGCGTCGAGTTTGTCGTTCTTCTTGGCCGTTGCCGCAGGCTTGTTCGACGGCTCGGTTGTCCCTTCCGCCGCGAGGACCCCGACGGCAAAGCAAAACAGTGTTGCGGTGATTCCGGCATAAAGCGTAGTGCGTTTCATAGGTTTCCTAGCATGTCATATGAAAGGCTAACCCGGAAGCGTACAGCTTCCGGGTTAGTTGGTTGAGTCCGGACGGGACACGATAATCCGTGTCCCGACCTAGAGTACATCAAACAGCGCTTACTGGTGCACCACCTTGGCATCGGCAACCTTGCCGGCGGCATGGCAAATCAGGCACTGTTCCTTGGTCGCCAGCGCAGCGGCGCGCGGCGCATAGATGGAGCCGCCATTGGCTTTCATATGCGCTGTGGCTGTACTGGTGGTATGGCAGGAGAAGCAAGCCGAAGTTACCGGCGAGTTCACCAACGTCGTGCCTTCTGCCTGGAACGTACCACCGGCTGGAATCGAAACCGACGTTCCATCGTACTTGCAGAGGTTGACCGCGGCGGTCGAGGCGTTGAAGCTGAAGCCTTGGCCATAGTTGGTGGCATTGTCCTGGACGACATAAGGCGAGATCGAATACGCACCAAGAGCCGTTT
The DNA here is from genome assembly GCA_026399515.1 of Pseudomonadota bacterium. Taxonomy (GTDB): domain Bacteria; phylum Pseudomonadota; class Gammaproteobacteria; order Burkholderiales; family Rhodocyclaceae; genus JACRAR01. The sequence goes on from JAPLQT010000117.1 coordinate 288,818, forward strand.
GAACCGCCGTCGGCGCCGTGGCACAAGTCGTTCCCGAATTGGCTGCACGCGACACCGTTCCGGCTGTGCCATTGTAGAAGCCTTGTCCGACGGTGCTGTACAGCATGTTGTCGAACGTGGCATTGAATGTCGCGATGGAAGCGGCAGTCGACGCGTTATTGATGATGCTCGACGATATCGGATTGATAGGCAAGTTGCTCGACCGTGTATAGATCGTTCCGTAGTTAACCGCATCGGGCAGGTGGCAGGCCTCGCAATTCCTCAAGCCGCCAGGATAGCCGAGCGTAGCGAAATTGTCATCGACGTCCGCAGCGTGCCAGGTGAAGGGCACAGTGCGCTTGTTGGCGCCATGGATGCCATGGACGAAGGTGCTGGACGCCGCTGACCACCCGCTGCTGCTCTGGTTGGGGTTGTGGCAGAAGTTGCAGGTTTGCGCGTCGTTGCGCTGACCCGAGTGGTAGCCCTCTCCCGTGAACACGCCGAGCTTTTCATGGCAGGTGTTGCAGCGCTCATTCTCCACCAGGATGCGGCGGCTGGTATTGCCCGAGGGAGTGCTGCCACCCGAAGAGACCATCCAGATATTGGGCGCCGCCACGATCAAACCACCGATCTTGGTCGCCGCAGCGTACGTATATCCCGCGACATTGGTTTGCGTCAGGGGCTGGGTCGCCGGCATCGAATAGGTATAGCCGAGACCTGCCGTGATCATCTTGGCGGTGGTCGGAATCTTCACGCCGGTCAGCGTCACAGCGTAGTAGCCGTTGGCGTCGGGTGCGCTGATGGTGCCGGCGCCGGTTCCCGTGGCCGTGCCATTCCAGATGGTCCTGAGATAGCCGCTGACGTTGGCATTGAAGTCGGTTGGCGTGGCGATGCCGTCCTGAGGCACGGCAAAGCGCACATACACGCTCGGGCCGCCGACGAAGCCGTCCCACAGTTCGGTCTTGCCCGTGGCGCTATAGGTATTGAAGTCGGCACGCGCGCCATTCTGCAGGATCCGGAAGGTGACGACAGGCTGCATGCTGGCATTGAGCGTCACACTCTTGAGATCGTAAGTGATCTTGATCGCGCCCGCCGGCAGTCTGTCGTAGGCGGCGATGGAAGCCGCATTGGTATTTCCGGAAGCGGCTACCGTCGGCGTGGCCAGGATAGCTGCGTTGATCGGCGTAACCGGGATATGTAGGCTGGCAATATCGTCCGGAGCATGGCAAAGACCGCAACGACTGTCATCGGCCTGGGCCTTGCCGGCGTGACCGAATGTCAGGCCACCGAGCGTGGTGCCCGTGCCGTCGGCGAAGTTGATGCCGTCATGGCAGGCGCCGCAAGCGAGGCGGCTGGGCTTGGTCTTCCAGTGGTCGCCGTCCGGGGTCGTGTACTTGGCGGTCGCGGAATTGTCATGGCACTTGGTGCAATTGCGCAGATCCTGCGGGAACTTGACGTCGTTAACCAGGACATTGCGAATGTTGTAGTTCTTCTTGACCAGTTCTTCGCCCATGTGGATCCTGTGGACCCAGCGGGGGAAGGTGACGGCGCTGACGCCGTCGACGTTCGTTGCATTGTCGGCCAATTTGGTTGCCGGGAAATCGCCGGCCGGGAACGGAATATTGGCAAAGCCGTAACCCGCCTGGTTGGTATGGCAGACCACGCAGAGGTTGGGATCCTTGCGGCCGTGTAGCAACGTGCCCTTGTGGCAGGATTGGCAAATCTCGACCCGGGTGATGGTGCGGGTTTCGGTCACCGTACCGCCGTCGGGACGGAAGTCCAGATAAGCGGCAACCGGATTGGTCGAGTTGACCGAGTCCTTCACGGTGATGCCGTTCGGGGTGTTGGTGCCCGTGCCCGGCATGGCGCCCTGAAGTTGCAGGGCTACGCGATGGGTCATGGCCTTGGCCGCGGCATCAAAGGCGAGATTCTCGGGTTCGAGCTGTGCCTTGCTTTGGACAGCCGTATACGCCGTGTAATTATTGACGATGCCTTGGGCGTCATTCAGGCTGCGGACGAAAGTATAAGTGTAGTTGCCGGGGTTGGCGGCATCCTCCACCATCGTGCCCTGATTGTCCGTGGTCGGAGAGCGCGGCGCCGCCGGGTTGGTGCCGGTGGTATGGTCGGTCGCGCTCTTGAAGACTGGCGTCGAGGTGACGATATAGGAAACCCACTTGTTCGGGCAAGTCGAGCAGGCACCCGGAACCAGCTTGGCGACTGAAAAGCCGAAGTTGGCATAGGCGGGAATAGTCGCTGTGCTATTGATGGTATTCAGCGATGCGTAGTTCAGACCGGTAATCGGGTTGCCACTCGCATCCTTGACGGTGAACTTGACGACAGGCTTGCCATCGGCCGGAATAGAAGCACTGGTGATCTGGGCGGTCCAGTTCATGTTCGCCCATTGGTCAGCCGTCAGATCGGTGGCCTTGGTTACAGCAATTGCATTGGTGCCATTGGTGCCGTTGGTGCCATTCGTACCGTTGGTGCCATTCGTACCGTTGGCGCCATCGGAACCGCCACCACCGCAACCGTGTAGCAGGAACGCAGCGGTCGCGAGCGTAGTCACAAAAAGCGACCACCTTCTCAATTTGCTACTTTGCGTATGCATGTCCATCTCCTTGATATTTCCAAAATCGAAAGATAACTCTCAATCAACACAATCACAAAAACGAAACCATTTGGCGCGCCCGTAGCGCAGCTTTACATTTGGTCACGATTCTCTCGCAGACAGATTTATGAGCGTTGATATAGGTCAATGCCAATTGGAATTTCTCGCAGATGTCCGATGAAAATTGGAACTATTCACACTTGTCTCGCCATTGAAATCCATGGCATCGATATGGTTAACGATTGGGCACTGGCGGATAAAAAACCCGGGGGCGTTACCGCCTCCGGGTTTTCTTTTCCTGCGCTTGCCCGGGCAGGATGTTCTCCGCCCGGGCATTGTTGTTACTTGCTTGGATCAGGCATTGCGCCTGTCGCCTAGTACCAAGGTGCAGACCAAGGGGCCGTCGCCGGGTTATGCGCATCCTTGATCCTGAGTTGCGGGATGCTGGCGGCCGGTCCGTGGCAAGTCAGACACTGCTCCTTCTGGTTGACTGCGGCGCTGCGCGGCTTGTAGAACGAGCCGAAGCCGCTGGTCGTGATGTGGGTAAGTGCCGTAGCGTCGTCGTGGCAGGCGGTACATGCCGCGGCGATCGGCGACGCGACCAGGTTGTTGCCCGGGGTCGTCTGCGCGACGAGCGCGTTGGTGGCCGGATTGATGCTGTTGCCGGTGCCGAAGTCGGTCACGCCGTCCACCTTGAAGTTCAGGCTGTCGGTCGCGCTGGTGGCGCCGCCGTAGGCCCATTTGCCGCTGCCGATTGGCGCTGCCTGCGGGAAGACGTAGGCGGTGGCGCTGGTCGGACTCGGTTTGCCGGTCGCCTGCTGGACGTACAGCATGTTGTCGACTATCGTCTTGCCGGCACTGTCTTTCGCCGTGTATTGGCTGGCGCTGAAGTCATAGGTTCCCGGCAGATGGCAGGTTTCGCAGTTCTTCAACACGCCCGGATAGTTGACGTTCGAGTAATTATCCGTCTTGGAAACCGCATGCCAAGTGAAGGGAACATCGCGCATGGCAGCGCCGGAGAGCGTCTTCTTGGCGCCGTGGATACCATGTACCCAGACCCGGAAGGACGCGGTCCAGCCCGTGCTGCCGCCCTGATTCGGCGTATGGCAGGCGGCGCACATGGCGATGCTGTATCCGCCCGTGTGGAAGTAAGGCGAAGTGCCGAGACGGTCATGGCAAGTGTTGCACTTGGCTTCGTCGAAAATCACCCGCCGGGCAACGTTGGGCTTGCCATCGGGGGTATTGCCGGTCGCCGCCATCATGGCCGGGACGCCGGGAACGACGCCGCCAAGATCCGTCAGGCCGTCCTGGATGAAGCTATCCTTCAACATCGCCGTGACCATCTTCGCGTCGGCCGGCAACTGCATGGTGTGACCCGGGGTCACGGTCGTGCCGCGAATGCCGGTGCTGGTGACTCTGAGGTAGGCCGTATAGGTGTTGGTGGCGGCATCCTTGACGCTCAAGCCGTTGCCCGCCCACAGGTCATTCAAGAATAACGAGTCATGACCACTGTTCCAGTCGCTGGGCGCGGCAATACCATCCTGGCCGGTTGCGTAGATCAACATGAAGTTCGGCCCGGCACCGCCCAGAGGATTGGTCGTCGCATCGTAACTACCCCTGCTGGTGAAGCCCGTCAGCATTTTTGCACCGGGACTATAGGTGTTGAACTTGACCGGGGTGCCATCCTTGAGGATCTGGAAGTCGACATTGACATACCTGTTGCTGTCGATGGTCACGCCGCTGATCTTGTAGGCGAAGCTGGACACACCCGCCTTGACGACCGGATTGTGCGAACTGGCGATGGTGGTCTTGTGGTATTCCGGGATATTCGTCGCGTCATGACAGAGTTTGCACTGCGTGTCATCGGCTTTTCCGCCGCCGACGTGGCCGAAGGGCGAAGTGGTCAGGCCGTTGGCTGCGTCGCCCAGGGTCAGTCCTTTGCCGGTGGCGAAGTTGATGCCGTCGTGGCAGGAACCGCAGGCGGTGCGGCTGGGAACGTTCTTCCAGTTGTCGGCCTGAGCGGCTTTGCCATTATCGTGGCACTTGGTGCAATTGCGCGGATCCTGCGGGAAACCGGTGCCGGTCACCGCGCCCGTAACGGGATCCTGATAACGCGCCACCACGGCGTTCACCTGATAATTCTGGGTGAGCTCCTTGCCCATGTGGATGCGGTGGAACATGATCTTGGCATCCAGCACGTTGTTGGTATTGAAGTCGGTGGTGCCCGGGTTGTGGCACATCACGCAATAATTGGTGTTGCCGCGTCCGCCGTGGCCGGGATTTGTGCCATGGCATTCCTGGCAGTTTTCAGAAGCCACCACTTTCTTCGCGGTGGCGGGTGTCTTGCCGTCGCTGGCCGTGACGACAGTCACCTTGCCGCTGGCATCGACGGTAAAGTCTATCGTCGGATCGCCGCCATTGGACCTTGCCTTGGTCACCGGGTCGGTGTAGCACAATTGCAGTCCGATGCGATAGATGGTCTTGCCGTCCTTGACGAGTACCTGGCCGTTGTTGGCGACTTTGCCGACCGACACGTTCCTGACGTCAACCGCGTCGGCCATGTTCAACGGGGTGGTCACATCCGTCGCGAACATGTAGGTGTAGGTCTTGGCAGCCGCGTCTTCCTTCAGGATGCCGACGATACGGTTGGCCGGATTGGTCTCGGCGTCAGCCGGATTGGCGAACAAACCCGTGCTGGTCGTGCCGTCCGACTTGGTGATCGTGGTCAGCAGCGTCGGCAAAGGATCGACAGTGCCTTCAACGGCGCCGTAACGATACTTGGGCGCCGTGGCCGTCCCGCGGTTGGTCTTCAGGTCGATGTTCTTGTCCAGGTAGCGTTGACGGGAAATGAGGTTCTGCCAGGTGCTCGGGCTGCCGTCCGTCGGTTGGACCAGCTTGGCAATGGCGACGCCCTTCACGTTGCCGCCGCTGCAATTCGCGTCAGCCGCCAAAGCCGCCGCCGAAGCCGCAGATGACGTAGTCGCCGCCAGTCCGGCGGAACTGACCAGGGTCAGGCCGGAGACATGGTTGAGATTCGTGTCGAGTATCTTGAACGTCACCACGGGTGGGCTGTTCACCGTGATCCCGACTATCGCTGCGCCTGCCGCCGGAGGAAGCGCGGCCAGCGTGGTTGTTGTGGTCGCCGCCACTGTCGTGGTGGTCGCCGCCGGAGTATCGGTGGAGCTGCTGCCACCACCGCCGCAACCCTGTAGCAATAACCCGGTTGCCGCAAGTGTAGTCACAAGGAGTGACCACCTTCTCAATGTGTTGTTTTGCGTTTGCATAGCCATCTCCCTTAATTTTCCCACCCAAAAAAACTCAACCACCACCAGGAATACTCTGAAAAGATTTATTCAGCTTTCCGCTCCGTGCCCCGACAACTCCACGACGGCTTGCTTGTGTAAGTGGCTTGGGCACAATCTCACAGGTGCCGATTCTGATGCGAGCATGACATCGGCACGTTGATGTAGGTCAAGACTCTTGCCTATAGGCAGAGCTTATGTCGTTAGAAGGGGATTAGATGACCACGCCCCGGAGTATGGAGCGTGGTCGGAAGCAGGCTTTACTTCAGCTTGTAGATATACGAGGCGCCGAGGTAGGTAACGTTCTGGTTGGGTTGCAACGTGACGCTGCTGTTGTCGGAATAGACGAAGGGAATGCCGTTGTATCCCCAGGTCCATTCGTCAAGCTTGGCGCGTTGATGCACCAGATCGATGCGGATGTCGGCGTCTTTCTCCAGTGCATACTTGCCGAAGAGCTTCAGGCTGGTCAGGCGATACTTGACATCCGGCAGGCCTCCCCCGAACAGCGCGGCGCCGTTGCTCATACTCTGTTGATAGCGATTGTTGTCGTTGAGGTAGGACAGGTCAGCGCCAACGTCGAGCTTGGCGGAATATTTGCCGACCACGCCGAGGCCCACGGCGGTGTTGAGATTTTCCAACTCGGCCAGATAGCCGGTGGAGTGGTCGATGTGCAGCATCTGCCTGCCCTGGGTCCAGTAGCCGGTCAGCTTCCAGGCATCGGAAAGTTTCCAGGCGGCGTCGACGCCGTACGATCGCATACCGGTATCGCGCAGACCTTTTTCGGTCGGCGCGGTATAGGTATCCTTGCCGTCTTCCAGCATGAATTGCAGCGAGACCGCCTCTATCGGGCTCCAGTTCGCCGATGCTTTCAGCTTGTCGCGGTTCCGATCTTCCAGTGTCATCGGGAAAGCGCCGTAACGATTGTAGATGGCGGCGTCGGAGACAGAGGGGAAACCGGCGCCCGGCAACACGCTGAGCCAGTTCGATCCCTCACGCTTGGCGGAAACCAGGCTCATGCCACCATTCAAGGTTTCGCTGAAGGTGTGACGTAGCTCGGCGCGATAACCCAACTCGCGCGTATCCTCGCGCAAAGCCGAAAGGCCGTCTATGACGGTGGTGTTGACCGGACGATCGCGCTTGACCGACTGGTAGTCGATGCCGATGACCGCCCTGAACTCGTTTGGCAATTGGTAGTTCGCCTCCACCTTGCCGGTGACTTTCTTCGATGAAAACTGCGTATTGGTGTAGAAATTAGCCGGAATCGTCGCCAGCCCGGTCAGGTTGTACATGGCCAGCGGCGTCTTGTCTTCCTTGTCTTCGTAACGCAGATTGGCGAGCAGCGACAATTTCGCCATGGGCTTCGCGCTCAGCCCGAGCTGAGCCAGAGTGCTATTCACCTCGCCGCCGAGATTGGCAAGGCCGGCCGGCGCGCCCGCCAGACCGCTGGCGGTGTAGTCGCGGTCCTGGGTGGCATGGGTGTAGGCAAGCTTGAAATTCGCGCGGGTGGTCGGCGTGTAGGCATAGCTGCCGGTCAGCGAGAACTGGTGTGCCTGATTGTCCGGCGGCAGTGCCATGGGCTGTTGCAGGAAGCCTTTCAACGTGGCATCCGGCGCGGCGAACAGCGAGCCATTGGAGTTCCACAGATTGCCGTTGATGGTGGGACTGAGGGAACCATTCGAGTTAGTGAAAAACGAGCCGTAGTAGCCGCCGCTCACCATCAGCTTCTCGCCTGAATAATTCAGCTTGGCTTCGAACTGCTTGGTCGATGTATTGGTCGGCTCGGGCAACATCAGCATCGCCGTATTGGTGTTGGGCAAGAGCGTCCCGGCAGCGGCGCCGCAGGTGTTGCGCAGGGCGGCAAAAGCGCCGCAGGCGATGCCGCGACCGGAGAGGCGAGCGCCGTCCTTGTCCTCGTTCTTGAAGCTGGCCTCGAATTGCAGGTTGGGCGTGAACCATTTTTCGGTGCTGAGGGTGATGCCCTTGCGCTGGAGGTCGAGGTTCAGGTCATATCCCTTGCCCGGTGCGGCCAGGCTCGTGACGCCGGGTGTGGTGGTGCCGGGATTCAGCATGCCGGTATTGATAGTGCGCGGATCATGGCGGGTGATCTCGTTGAATTCCGCCGAAAGTTTCCAGTCGCCCTGCTTGATGTAGCTCGCGTTGAGTTCGCGGTTGTCCAGGCCGAGGTCGCGGCCCTGGAGGATCTTCCAGGTACCGCTCTCATCGTCGCGCTTGATGTAATCGATGTCGAGCAGCAGATGACTGCCGCCGCTGCGCAAACCGCTGTATTGGCCGACCAGGGAACGGTTGTCGCCACCAACGGCGGCAACGCCGACGCTGATCGAACTGTCGGGTTTGACGAGAGCATCCACTTCGTCACTGGCGTGTACCGGAGCGAAGGCCGCCAGCAAGGACAGGGCCAGAATTTTTTGAACGAATGTGAAGTTTGGTTGGTTCATATCGGTCACCCCGCTCTCAGCGGAACAGGAACTGCGGTGTGGGATTGGTCGCGCTCGGGTTGTTGCTGCCGTGGATCTGGGTATGGCAGTTCAGACAAGCCCGCCCCTGGGTCACGGAAGCGCCGTTCCAGCCTATGTTGTTGGGCGTCGGCGCCTGGCCGTATAGCAGCGCCTGTGACGGTACGTGCGGCGTATGGCACTGCTGGCAGAGGAAGGGCGGGCGCACCTTGAGCATGCTTTCGGCGGTGGTGCCGTGCGGATTGTGGCAGATGGTGCAGTCGTCATTGACCGGCTCGTGGTTATGCACGAATGGGCCGCGCTTCTCCATGTGGCAGGTGTAGCAGGTGTCGACGACGCTGTCGCGCTTCATCAGTTTCGGGCCGGCCGAGCCATGCACGTTGTGGCAGTCCGAGCAGCCCATCTTGCCTTCCGGCACCGGGTGATGAGAAGGACGATTGGCCTGGGCCCGCTGTTCCTTGTGGCAGGTGTAGCAGACGTCCGGCTGGGTGCGTTTGTCGCGCACCTTGTCTTTTCCGGAGTGAACCTGGTGACATGAGGAGCAGCTCACATCCCTGGCCTGATGCTGGCTGCCCATCCACAACATGCGTTTGGCATCCTTCTGGTGGCAGCTCAGGCAAGCGCCATTGCGCGCATCGGGAGAAGTCTTGCCCTTGCGGCCGTAGGTGATATCCGGCAGAGGGGAAGTGTCGCCCTTGCCGGCGCCCTTCAGGTGCGTTTCGCTTGAGCCATGGCAGTTGGTGCAGGTTGGCGTCCGTTTGTCCGCGTTGGTGCCGTGTTTGGTTTTGCCCATCAGCAGCAGATCGGGGCCGTCGCCTTCATCGTGGCAGGCCGTACATTTGGCATCGCCGTTGAGGAACAAGTCATCGGCGGCCAGGGCCGGTGGAACACTCCCCAAAACACCCATGAGAAGGAACCCGGTCATCGCCTGTCGCAGTAGCTTCATATATTTTTCCATCGGCTGGTTGAATGCGTACACTGCCCATGCCCGTGTTCCTGATGATCTGGGCCACGGATCCATTTTCTGCTTGCCCGCGATTCTCAAGGAGGCGGTATGCCGGAGGCTTGATTTAGGTCAACCCCCCGGCTCTAAGGCTTGATTTGTTGCAAAAATTGTAACACCCATCGCGCTATTCGGGGATCGCCAGCCGCCGATACTGACCGCCCTGGAATACCAGCGGCGAACTATCCTGATAACGATATCTTTCCACCCGGCCGACGAAGATCAAGTGATCGCCGCCAGCATGGCGCGTCTCGTTACGGCATTCAAACCGGGCACAGCAACCCCTCAGCAGCGGGGCGCCGCCGCTGCCCGAATCGAACTCCAGGTTGGCAAAGCGGTTTTCGTGTCCGTCATCACTGGGTTTGGCGAAAAGAATCGACAGATCGGTCTGGTCGGCCGCCAGTACATTGACCGCGTAGTGGCTGCAACGCTCGAAGACCGCCAGGGCAGGCGTGTAAAGCGACAGGCTCCACAGGACCAGCGGCGGATCGAGCGACACTGAGGCGAAAGAATTGATGGTGAGTCCCGCCAATGCGCCGTCGACGTCGCGTGCCGTGACGATTGTGACGCCGGTGGCAAAGCTGCCCAGCGCGGTGCGGAAATCCCGCGTATCGAATGCATTCATCTCGATCAATTTTTCAACTTTCATGGGGAGGCAAGCCGGCATCCTCGACTAGCACCCCAAAAACAGATTCGGGCACTGGTGCCCGCACTTGGGTCTGGGGTACTAGAATTGGTCCAATTATTTTAAGGGAGTATTCATGAATATCGGCACCCCGCTTTCCCCCTCGGCCACCCGCGTAATGCTGCTCGGCAGCGGCGAACTCGGCAAGGAAGTCATTATCGCCTTGCAGCGCCTCGGCGTCGAGGTAATCGCCGTCGATCGCTATGCCAATGCGCCGGGCATGCAGGTGGCGCACCGCAGCCATGTGGTCACCATGACCGATGGCGAGGCCTTGCGCGCCGTTATCGAAAAGGAACGGCCGCATCTGGTGGTGCCGGAGATCGAGGCAATCGCCACCGAGATGCTGCTGGAGATCGAGCGGGAAGGCATCGCCGAAGTCATTCCGACGGCGCGCGCGGCGCGCCTGACCATGAACCGCGAAGGCATCCGCTGCCTGGCCGCGGAGGAACTCGGCCTGCCGACTTCGCCCTACGAGTTCGCCGACTCGCTGGCGGAATTGCAGGCGGCAATCGACAACACTGCCGGCGGCATCGGCTACCCGTGCGTGGTGAAACCGGTGATGTCGTCCTCCGGCAAGGGGCAGTCGCTGATCAAGTCGCCGCAGGACGTGGAAAAGGCCTGGGACCATGCCTGCGCCGGCGGCCGGGTCAAACAGAATCGCGTCATCGTCGAGGGCTTCATCGATTTCGATTATGAGATCACCCTGCTTACGGTGCGGGCCATCGGCGCCGCGGGAACGGTCGAAACGTATTTTTGCGAACCGATCGGGCATGTCCAGATCAATGGCGACTACGTCGAATCCTGGCAGCCGATGGCCATGACGCCGCGCGCCCTGGAGAAGTCGCGGGAGATCGCCGCGGCGGTCACCGGCAATCTCGGCGGGCGCGGCATCTTCGGCGTCGAGCTGTTCATCAAAGGCGACCAGGTGTGGTTCTCCGAGGTCAGCCCACGGCCGCACGACACCGGGCTGGTGACGCTGTGCTCGCAGCGCCTGTCCGAGTTCGAATTGCACGCCCGCGCCATCCTCGGCCTGCCGGTGGATGTCTCGCTACGCATGCCGGGAGCATCGGCGGTGATCTACGGCGGCATCCAAGAAACGGGCATTGCCTTCGAAGGCGTCGCCGAGGCGCTGGCGGTGCCGCAATCCGACCTGCGCCTGTTCGGCAAACCGGAAAGTTTCGTCAAGCGGCGCATGGGCGTGGCGGTCGCCAACGCGCCCACCACAGACGAGGCGCGGGCGCGCGCCAAGCTCGCGGCGAGCCGGGTGCGGCCGGTCAAAGCGGGCAAAGCGGAGTAGAAGCGTTCAGACGCAGCCGGTGGGCTTGGGCAATCCGCCGTACTTGGTGATAGGTTTCATCGGCCCGGTCAGCCAGAGTTCGAAGATGGCCTTCTGATCCATCTCGACATATTTGGCGAATTTGCGGATCGGCGGCACCACGTTGAACTCTTCGTAATACTCGCGGGCCTTGACGATCTGTCGCCACTTCACTTCGTCCAACTCGAATTCGTCGACATCGGCCATGGCGCGGGCGATTTCGGGGGTCCAGCTGTTCATGTCGGCGAGGTAGCCATCGCCATCGCGTTCGGGAATATTCATCGATCATCCTCAAATAATTCTGCCGGCCGCTTGAACAGAACGTAGCTGCGACCGGTCGTTGTTGATCAAGATTCGCCGATATTAGATAATAGTGTAGCGTTTTAGTCAACTTAAGACGGGATTGCGTGCCTGCATGGCGACAAACCAGAACCAAACATTTTCGACAAAATTGATCACCTGGCACAAGCGGCACGGTCGCCACGACCTGCCCTGGCAACAGACGCAGGATGCTTATCGTGTCTGGCTGTCGGAGATCATGCTGCAGCAGACCCAGGTTGCCACCGTCATTGCGTATTACCGGCGCTTCCTCGCTCGCTTCCCGACGCTGCCAGATCTGGCGGCGGCGCCGGTGGAGGAGGTCATGGGCTTGTGGAGCGGGCTCGGCTACTATGCCCGGGCGCGCAACCTGCACCGTTGCACCCAGGTCGTCATGGACCGGTACGATGGCCGGTTTCCGCAAGATCCCGACATCATTGCGGAGCTGCCCGGCATCGGCCGCTCCACCGCCAACGCGATCGCCGTCTTCTGCTTTGGCGCGCGCCAGCCGATCCTCGACGGCAACGTCAAGCGCGTGCTGTGCCGCACCCATGGCATCACCGGTTTCCCGGGCGCACCGGCGACCGAGAAAGCGCTGTGGGCTTTGGCGGAGACGCTATTGCCGCGGCGCGATGCGGCAAGCTACATCCAGGCGCAAATGGATCTTGGCGCCATGATTTGCACCAGGAACAAACCCGCCTGCCTGAGTGCCGAGTCGAATTGCCCGTTGTCCGATATCTGTGTGGCGAACGCAGAGAACCGTGTGACCGAGCTGCCCCAGGCGAAGCCGCGCAAGAGCCTGCCCCATCGCGAATCGCGAGTCCTGCTGCTCCACCAGGGTGATCGCGTGTTGCTCGAACGCCGCCCGCCGAGCGGCATCTGGGGCGGCTTGCTGAGCCTGCCGGAAATTGCCGCCGGGGTCAATCCTGCTGTGCATGCGGCACAGGCGCTGGGCTGCGACATCAGCCGCTTCCATGCCCTGCCGCCGTTGCGCCACAACTTCACGCATTTTCGGCTGACCTTGCTGCCCTTGTCGGGCGCAGTCTCATTGCTGCCACGCGCGGCGGAGGCGGCGGGCCATTCCTGGCTGAAGAGGGAGGATATCGACGCGGCCGGGCTGCCGACACCGGTGCGCAAGATTCTCAAGGCCTTCTTCGGCCGATAAGTTGCGTGGTGGCCGGGCGAAAGAGATTCGCCCGGGATCAAGCAGTCAGTGCCCGATGCCTCACCAGCACATGCGCGGGCGTAGGCGCCAGTCCTCCGAAGTGCTTGGTCAGGCGCTCGGCGAGATACACCGACCGATGCTGGCCGCCGGTGCAGCCGATGGCGACAGTCAAATAGGAACGCGAATCACGGATATAGGCCGGCAGCCAGTCGGCGATGAAGCGACGGATGTCGTCGCACATGCGTTCGACTTCGGGTTGTGCTTCGAGAAAATCCACCACTGCCGCGTCGCGACCCGTCAGCGAGCGCAGTTGGGGATCGTAGTACGGATTGGGCAGGCAACGAACGTCGAAGACCATGTCGGCATCCAGCGGCAAGCCGTGTTTGTAGCCGAAGGACTCGAACAGCAGAGTCAGCGTGGCGCCCGCCACCGGGGAACCGAGCAAGGCAAAATCCCTGACGAAGGCACGCAAGGCATTCGGCTTCAGGTTGCTGGTGTCGATATGATGGCCAAGCCCGGCGATATTTTCCAGCCCTTCGCGTTCGCGAACGATTGCCTCCGCCAGGGTCGTTTCCTGATTGGCGAGTGGATGGCGGCGGCGGGTTTCCGAAAATCGCTGAATCAGCACTTCATCGCGGGCGTCGATGAAAATGAAGCGCGACTCGATACCGCGGCCGCGCAACTCCCGCAGTTGCGCCGGCAGACCGGCCGTGCTGGCGCCGCTACGCATGTCCACGGCGACGGCGACGTAGTCATAACCCTCGCCGCGCAGTTGCTCGACCAAGGGTCCGAGCAGCTGCGCCGGCAGATTATCCACGCAGTAGTAGCCGGAATCCTCCAGAACGTTGAGAGCGATGCTCTTGCCGGAGCCGGACAGACCGCTGATCAGTATGAGTTGCATGGGCGCAAGCATAGCCAATCCCGGCGCTGCTGTCATTTCCGGCAGTGTTTTCCATGGACGGCGGGGGGTAAAACGCGCTATGCTTGCGACCCTTCGCAATCGTCGTCACAGATGGTTGGCATACCGTTCTCCGAAGGAAAGCGCTCGTAGCTCAACGGATAGAGTACTGGCCTCCGAAGGCAAGGGTCATTTCCCCAGAGTGCGCTAAAATGACGACTGCTCTCATCGAGTAACATTCCTCCCAACGCGCTCGTAGCTCAACGGATAGAGTACTGGCCTCCGAAGCCAGGGGTTGTGGGTTCGATTCCCGCCGGGCGCACCAGTTCCACGCCAGATCTAAGTTTCAAGGTGTTTAGGCCATCGATCTTTGTGGCTATTTATCCGTTTGACATGAACGGCAAGTATTCATGTGCGCAAAGATATGGGGTGACTCAGTCACGAAGGCCCAGGGGTCGATGAAACACTGCGGGTATTTTTCGTGACTACAGTGCGACCAATCTGTGACCATCCCGTGACCACGGGGATTTAGGTTATTTGTATCCGGCCCGAATTTGAGGTTTGCTCTCCGAGACTCGGTCGCCGAACTTCCCTGTTAACGACAAGGCTTGCTTATCGGGGCTTGCCGGTGCGATTCTCCCTCAGTAGAGGCACTCCAGCTAACGATGGCAACTGTCCAATCCTCGGAGGCGACATTGGTGTTTCTACCAATTTGGTCCACTGTGCATCCAGAACCAGCGGTTGGCCCGCTGACAACGATCGAACGACCGCCTCATCCACATACTTCGATCACCCAATGTTGACGTTGCGATTTTCATATTGAACGACCGACGTTGCCAATTCGGTGGTTATCAATGGGGGTGAAAAATGCGAACTTAAACGCGGAATACCTGCCACCATTTGTTCAGATAGCGCCCGGCATAGGCTTGCTCCAGCGCATTGATAAGAGCTTCCGTGTGAAGCGAGATGTCGCTGAGTAACCTACTTGTCGAGGGTTGCGCTTGGAACCTGCTCGGATCAAAGTTCTTAAGCGTAATGCCGCTGCGGAACTGCCGAAGGACAAGTGGTGAAATACACAACAATGACAGCGGCTGTCTTGCAATGGTAGTAATCACGCGGTCAATTTCCGCGACCAAGTTGCGCGCTTCATCCGGCCTATGGTTAGGAGACTGGTGGAACGCAATCGAACGCTTCTCGATCTCGAGAATGTGTTCGACAATCTTGGATTTGAGATCACGGATTTCCTTCTGTCGCTCGCGGGTGAGAGTGAGGTAGTGAACAATGACCCATCCCGCAACAATTAAGAGCCAAGTGATCAATTGACTCACGAGAAAGGCCTCGTATCGATTAGGCATCCGCTTCCGGGTCGTTGCCGTGTTTGATGTACTCGTCGATTTCCTCGACTAGGCTCTTGTCCGCAGACTGGGTTTTGAGCAACTTCAGGATATCGGAAATCGGAAGGCCATTTCGAACAAGGCCGCCAAACGCCTCCTCAAGAAATGACGATCCGTAGCCACGCACGCCATCTAACTCAACTGACACCTCGTCCCCAGCACGCAAGGCGGGAAGCAAATAATCATCGCGGAAAGCAGCGCCGCTAAATGGACCATCCGTGGTGTAACGTCCCGCAGGGTAACGAGAGAAATCCCTGGCCACGTTGATGGTGCGTGTAGGCATTAGAACAACTCCCGTTGAATGATTGGCACTTTCCACTGGATCAGCGTACCCATGATGCTTGCAGCGTAGTCCCTTAGGGTAACTTTGCCATCGCCAAAATTATAACAGCCCCGATTACTGAAGATCGACAGAGCGCCCCCACGGGTTTCTTGAGCGGCCTCAAGCAGCTGCTTCAAACCTTTTCCTCGATACCTTTTACCTGTTCTGGACACGGAATCGACAACTGCTTCCTCAATAATACTGCTATCGCTCCCCGCCTTACCAAGGGATAGCACCTTGTCCCAGAGGTTTGGTTTCTTTGTGGGCAGCGTCACAGGTATACCCACGCCCAGGTCGCAGAAAATAACAGACAGGTAGCCGTCTCGCTCTTGCGAGAACATCCACCAGTTGCGTACCTTGTCCAGGTAATCCAATCCGTCTGGCCGGACGTCAATGTAGGCGTGATGGTGGCAATTTGTCATTGCCTCGGTAATGCCGCGGAAAAGGCTACCAAGAAGGCTTTCTGTTACCCGACCCTCATATGTTCCGAGGATGTTTTCATATTTTTCCCCTTCAACCTGGTGGCCCGACGCAAAGCGCCAGTGAATAACATCTGAGAAGCTCGGCTCTACCTTCTTCTTGTAACCCATTAGATCGTATACGCCAATCTGCTTAAGAACCTGGGAGACCTTCACATTTCGCGGCGGAATGCAGCGGAGTTTCGGCCGTTCACCCAGTACCTCCCCACATCGATGGAGTTCGGCCAGGAACAGCAGCGTTCCTCCTGCTGACATCTTTCGGGTAAGCGTGAAGTCAATCAACACAGCCTCACGTTCGGCAACCACTAAGTTGCGAAGATCGGTGAGAAAAGACAACAACTCGTGGCGCACACCGTTTGTTCCAATGTCGAACATCTTGGGAGCTGGAACGCGCTTAAACCCAGTTGGTATGCGGCGCATGATAGATGCGCGGCGTCTTGATCTCTTCCATCTGAGGCGAGCAGATCTTTTCGCTCTACGTAAGAGATAAAGCTTTCTCTTGATTGAAAGACGCTTCACTGAACGTCCCACGTAACCATTGATTTACGTCTGCCGACTAACTGGATGCTCCTGTGTTTCCTCATCCGGCACAAATTCCGCAAGCTCCCCCACCTTGCAGTTGAAGAACTTGCACAGCTTGTCCAGGTTATCAGTAACCGTGCTGTATCCCCGCTGATTGACCATCTTGGAGATGGTCACGCGGTTAATCCCTGTGGTCTCTGACAGTTCGGTGAGCGTCACCCGCCGCCCTTCCTTGAACTGTTTCTCCGCCAGGAGTTCCTGTAGCCGAAATCTAATCATTGTTCGGTAATGTTAGCGCATGTAAATAAATCCTAGCAAACGTTTCTTTTGTGTGTTAATATATCGTTACGTTCATAGATATTTCATTACGAACGTACCTTTTTCTAACCGCTAGGAGAACCTCATGTCTCAAACGTACCTTACAACCGAAGAACTTTCGGCAGTAATCAAGTATGACCCTCGCACCATTCGCGAGCGCATGAAGGACAGTGTGCTGCTGGAAGGCATCCACTACATCCGCCCGTTCGGCGGCCGGAAGATCCTTTACATATGGGAACGCATCGAGGAGGACATGGCCAAGGCGACTGAAAGTGCCTTCGCCATCCCCATGGCCAACGGAGGTGTCTGCCATGGGTAGCATTCAAGTCCGAAAGGAAACCGGCTGCCTCATCATCGACTTCTATTATCACGGTGTGCGCTGCCGCGAGCAGACTGCCCTCCCGGATACCGGCGCGAACCGGAAGAAGGTTCAGAAGTTGATCGACAAGATCGAGGGAGAGATCAGCCTCAACACCTTCGCCTACGACCGTTACTTCCCCAACAGCAAGAACGTCGCACGATTTACCGAAGCGCCGATGGCCACGTCCATTAAAGCGCTCTCGGCGGCAATCGCCGGTGTGCCTTACCCGGGGGTTGCGGTCCCGACGGGGCCGACGCCATTGTTGAAAGACTTCGCCGAAACCTGGTTTGGTGAAAAGCGGGTGGAATGGCGCAAGTCGCACGCGAAGATGGTTCGTGCCGACCTCGACAACGTCCTGATTCCCCGGTTCGGGGATAAGGAGGTCGGCCAAATCACCAAGGCAGACATTCTCGGATTCCGCGCTGAGCTCGCCAAAGTCCAGGCGCGGGGCAAGAGCAGCATGCTGTCCAACCGGCGGATCAACAAAATATTGAATCCGTTACGGATGATCCTTAACGAAGCGGCCGACCGTTATGATTTTCGCACGCCCTTCCAAAACATCAAACAGTTGAAGATCCGCAAGATCGATGTCCAGCCCTTCAGCCTTGACGAAGTTAAGCTCATCCTGAGTACCGTTCGACCGGATTTTCGCGATTACTTCACCGTGCGCTTCTTCACCGGGATGCGCACCGGCGAGGTCGATGGTCTCAAATGGAGGTATGTCGACTTTGAACGCCGCCTGATCCTCGTGCGCGAAACAGTCGTCGATGGTGAGGAGGAGTACACCAAGACCGACGGTTCGCAACGCGATATCCAGATGTCGCAATTGGTCTATGACGCCCTCAAGCATCAGGAAAAGGCGACACGCGAACTTTCTCCCTTCGTCTTCTGCAACCGCCTGGGCAAGCCCCTCGCGCACAAGAACGTGACCCGGCGCGTCTGGTATCCGCTCTTGCGCCACCTCGGCATGACGCTACGTCGGCCATATCAATGCCGCCATACCGCTGCGACGCTCTGGCTCGCGTCCGGCGAGAGCCCCCAGTGGATTGCCATGCAGTTGGGCCATTCCACGACCGAGATGCTATTCCGCGTCTATGCCCGCTTCGTTCCTAACCTCACTCGAAAGGACGGGTCGGCCTTCGAACGCCTGCTCCTGCAAATCAACGCGTCACCCGCTCAGGTGGACAAGGTGGCCACCAATGAGGCAGTGGCGCCAGGAAAGGAGGTGAGTCATGGCTGATTACAACATGCCGATCACCCTGCCCCGCCCGGTCATCGACCTCGTTCCGGCCAAGCTGCCGCCGATCTTTCGGGTCACCTCGATTGAGCGCCTGCCCGTGGATAATCGCAATCATCGGGTGAGCGCCAAGCTCTATCACGAGGAGGCGGCTCTGGCGGTTACCTGGATCGCCCCCACGGTCGATGTACGCATCACCAAGGGAAGCTTGGTGGGCATCCGCTGGCTGGGAAACCCGACTTCCGTTGATGGCGTCATCCGGATTGCCCGGCTGGTCCAGATGGAGAGGCCCGAGGCATCCTTCAATCTGTTCCGGACGGTGCCATACACCTGGGTTAAGGGCCGCGAACTGGTTCAGCGCGGCGCTGATCTCTGGGAGCAACTGCCGCGTGGTTTCCAACACATGTTCAATGCCATCCTCTGGGATGCCAAGCGTTTTCAACGCTACCTGATGGGTCCGAGTTCCATGAACGGCCACCACAAGAGTATGAATGGCAACTTCCTCCACAGCATCGAGGTGGCTGAGCGGGCACTGTCGCTGGCGCGCGACTACGAGGGAACATTTGCGCCGGTGCTGATCCTGGGTGGCCTTCTGCACGATGCTGGCAAGGCGGACGAATATGTGTTCGACCACCGGCGCCAGGTATTTTCGATGTCCGAGCGCGGCGCGCTGATCGGACACCGCTACACGGTACTGGAGTGGATCGCCGCTGCCAGGGCCAAGCATCGGGTGATCGTGCCGGAGGCACATTACCTGGCGCTGCTTCACGCGCTCACCGCCGCCAAGGGGGCTCCAGAATGGCTGGGCATACGCCAACCGATGAGCATGGACGCAACGATTCTGTCCATGGCTGATCGCTTGTCTGGCCATGGCGACCTTCATGCGCAACTCGCACCTGACGAGAGCGGGTTCGGTCGCTATCACCGCCATCTTGGCGGTCGCCCTTATGTCGTTTCCTGAGCGCCTGGCGCTGGCCACGGCCGGCGCCGCGTCAAGAACCAATTATGGAGATTCCAATGTCCGAAAAGATTATCCTATCGACGGTCCTGCTGGTCCTTCTGTTTGTCACCGCTTTTCTAGTGAAAGGCGGCCACGGCAAGCGGGAGAAGCCGTCGCCAGAATTCCCCGATCCCCGATTGATTGCCGATCCGAGTTACCCTCATGAGCAACAAGCAGCATTGGAGAAACTCGTCGCGCTTCCTCATTTCCGCCGCCTATTGAACGGAAACGTTGTCGACCTGCTGGCTGGAACACGGATCGAGCGATGTGGCTGCAAGGAATACGCGAACCCGCACCTCGTTCTGAATTACAGTGCCGGCAATCGAATTGCCCTGGTCACGCGTGCTTCACTCGAACAGTATGTCGCCCTCCAGCAAGCGCTGGCCGATCAACTCCAGTCTCACGAGGAAATCCGTTCATACTCCCTGTCCGACCATGAAATTCCACATTCTGTCTGACGTGCACCTGGAATTCGGCGACCTTCGGCCTCCCCGGACCGACGCCGATGTCGTCGTCCTTGCCGGCGACATCGGCCCCGGGGTCGAGGGCGTCGAATGGGCAGAACTCAGCTTCGCCGTTCCCGTGATTTACGTCCTCGGCAACCACGAGTTCTACGGCGACTGCTTCAATGGACTGATCGACACTGCTCGAGAGCGCTGCCGGGGCAGTCACGTCCATCTCCTGGAAGACGAGTCCCTCGTCGTGAACGGTGTTCGCTTCCTGGGCGCGACGCTATGGACAGACTTTGCCTTGCTCGGACAAGACGAGGTGGAGCGGAATATGATCTATTCCGAGCTGAACATGACCGACTGTTACATGATCAGAACGAGCCAACCGGGAGGTGCCTCACGCGCAAAACTCTCATCGCGTTTGACGTTGGCCCGACATTGCGCCAGCCGGCGATTTCTGGAGACGGCACTCGGACAGTCCGTGGACTCGGCAAAATGGCAGAAGACCGTGGTGGTGACCCACCATGCACCCTCGGCCAGAAGTCTCAAAGGCCGGAAGCCCACCGACCGATTGGACGCCGCCTATGCCAGCGCTCTCGATCATTTGGTCGCCCGGGCCGATCTTTGGATACACGGCCATATTCATGAGGTAAGGCTCTACCGGGTGCCGGAAGTCGAGGGACTTCCGAAAGCGGGACGGCGTGTGGTGTCCAACCCGAGAGGCTATTACGATCTGGGACCGGATGCAGTAGAAGGCTTTGATCCTGAGCTGATCGTGGAAGTCTGATGCCATGCTTCCCGCCGAGTTTCAGAGTCTGAAGTCAGGCGATTCGAAGACGGTCGGCTCGCGACCACTAATTGAGGATATTGCGGAATGAACAAGACCAAGGAACCCTCTCTAGCCGCATCGCTTATTGCTCTGGCAATGGCGCTGATCACTGCATGGCTCGTTCTGTGGGCAGACTGGACGCCCTTGGAGGCGATCGCCGCCATCATTGGTGGTGCCATTTCCATCAGCCTTGGCGCGCTGGCGATACTTTTCCTGGTCGTCCGTCCCGCCGACGAACGGGCAGCGGTATGGAAAGTGATCCGTGAAACGGCGACGTCCGATTTGCAGCCGGCACGAGAGATCTGGCGCATCCTGCGCGGCCGCAAATAACGAGTCCATCAGTTTCGGGCGAGGAATCCGTCAGACTACCGCGCCCATGGCAGTCCATTTGTCGCCAATATTGCGTTTCAGAGGATGTTCGGTGTGGTGGGTGTTCAGATGAAAGCAGTTTGCGAACCGTTGCACACCTAGTAGCCGACTAACATTGCCAGTCGTGAAATTCATGACAGGCTCGCAGAAGGCCATGAACCATTTTGCGAATTGACTCGAAGGTAGCTAATTTCAGACCAGTAGTCTCGTCGACATACAGGCCTCGGCGGACTTCGATCATGATCGACTCGATATGCTTATCGGTCCCGAAACAGTTATCCGGGATCATGGTCCCCGTGTAGGGGCGGTCGACTGAAACAGAAAGTCCGAGCTTGAGGCAAGCGTTCTCGATCTGCCGGACGAGAGCCAGCGGCGTATGAACAGGGTCCGTGCCGATGCAGATATCGGGACGTTTCAGCGTCTGATCCAGGTCGCAAGGAAGAGGGATGGACGAGAAACTGTGACAATCCACGATCATGCAGCGCTGTCGGTCCACGAGAACACGCTCAGTCAATTCCTGTAACTCGCGATGGTGCGGGTAGTAGTAGCGCTCCAAATACGAATTTCGAGCCTCGCCACTCATTCGATCGCGTAGGAGCTTGCCATCGGACATACGCTCGTAGATAGCTCCCATGCCCTTTGCTGACATCGGTTCGCTTGCGTCGTCCGGAAACCGCTCGACATCACAGACCAGCCGGCTATATGGAAATACCACCCGTAGCACTTGGAGGTCGCCTGGATCAAAAAGCCAATTCGTATGCCAATCTGTCATACGTAGCAATTCCGACGACAATTCGGCGTCGGTAATGTGGAGCTCACTTCGCACTGCGGCTGGAATCGTCAGCGAAGAATGGGGAATGTGAAGTATCACACTACCGGCCATAATCAATATCTTCGACATGCACTGCAAATCTACAGACCGCCGAATTTCGGATGGGGTTTCGAGTCGACTCCTCGTAAACCGCCATCATAAGTTCGGGAGTACAGCAGGGGAAATCATGGGTGAACCCCCAGGCAAACGCTGTCATGAAGAAGCCGTGCCCGACTACCAGCGGATATTCGGCGGGATGATTAGAAATGCGCTCATGGAAAAAAACAACGCGCGACCAAAATGCTTCAAACGATTCTGCATTCGGATTCTGTTCCTGTGGATCGCACCTCTGCCAATATGCGTCAACCAGAGGTTTGCGTTCCTCCGGGGTCGTCTCCTGAGGCAAGTTGAAATATACGAACTCATGAACATCCCATGTCTCGACCGGAACATCCGAGAATTCGAGGATTAGCGGCTCGGCTGATTGTCTAGCCCTCAACATTCTGGAAACGACGAGGAGATCCGGCCGTTCGCGTATGCCGGCGACAGCGTTTTTCGCCTCTTGCCATCCTTGCTCGGTCAAGGGAATAGATTCTGGGGCGACACTGCGAAGGCCTGCGTTTGAGGCGCTCTGTCCGTGCCGAAGGAGGGTCAGGCGCTTGATCACGATGAGCAGAATGCCCGAAATGTCAGCGAGATTCTCCTGCCTTTCAGCCGCTTGTTTGCCGGTATTCGTGGGTGAACGTCAGATTTGTTTGGTATGGCAATACCCGTACCGAGCCAACGTCCATGTGGATGTCCCACATGCGTCCATCTCCGCCAAGAATGGCACTTCGAATTTGAACTCGCCAATTCGCGCGCATATCTCATAGCGACAGGAACTTATTCACCATTTCTGCCAATCCAGCCTGAACCGCTGTTTCCCGCTTCGCGGCGATAAACTCAAAGGCGACCTGAACCGACCAGCCTCTGGTTGTGGCAAGATAAGCAGCGACAACCGTGACCGACCGGCTTCGACCCGCGTGACAGTGCACCAATACGGGGGGCGAGCCTTCGACCATATCGATCAAGGCTTGCACGACTTTTCGAAACGGAGCCAGGTCATTGCCGGGACCATCCACCATGGAGATACAGGCCCAGTCGGTGTAGCCAATACCCAGTGCCCGATCATCGGTCATCGAGCCATCCAGACTGATCAAACTGCAAATGCCGGTCCGCTCGCGATGAGCCGGATCATGAGCTTCAATGCGGTTTCCGATTGCAATTGCTTCGGTGATCCAGTCCATAGCTATTCGGTTTCCAAACACTTCCCGCAGTATTCAAGAGACTCAAGGACCAAAGGAGGTTGTGCGAGTACGTTACGTTGAGTGGTGGCAACGTACCAATGGGGCTTAACCTTAGCCAAACCACGCCCAGTAGTTTGCGGCGGACGTGGTTTGACTGAATCTTGAAAGGCTGGGTTGAGGCGAAGTGCTGCGCCGCAGAAACGAGTCGACCAGCATGTCCAGGTTACCGGCAAGATCATGGCGCACAGACCCAGCCTGCCACAACGCCAGACTGTGTCTTGCCTGTCTCCGAATCAAAAATTGTCGCTCGTGCGCTTCCTTCTTACTTAGTTCCGGATGCAGACGGATCACGGCCTCACGAGAAATTGAGGCATTGCGCGCAGCTCGATCAAGAATAGAAGGTAACGCGACAGTACAGACATCCCGAAACATGTGTTTCGCACGATCAGGCCAAACTCCAGTCCGGAGTGCGGCGCAAGCCAGGTCGAAGGCGATGCGAGCATCACCAGCCTGCTTCCAGAGGACATGGAACAACATGGCCAGGAGAGCAGCACCCAAGTCGTCCACCGGGGCGGAGGAACCCGCAGCATAAGGGGCCTCCGGCAGCAGCGCTGCGAGACTCGGAAGCCCCACCGGCTCGCCATCGACGTCGGTGGTTTGCCCGAGATAACAGGTAGAAGCGTAAAGCAGGCCAGTGTGGTGCCCGGTCTGGCGGAAGAAGTTGGCGTTGGCGAGAGGTTGTTGATCGAAATTCCGACCGATCATGGGATGTCCCCGTCGGGTAAGGCCGTGGCCCACCATCCAGACTACAGCCACATCCTTGACCTCTTCGTCTCGTGGATCGGCGGCGTCGATAACTGCCCCGGGCCAGACCTGGCGTATCGCTTCGATCTCCATGGGAACAAAGTAGAGAAGGTGGGCAAGATCGTCATCAGCTCCACGGTCGGTCATAAGCATCAGTGGGCGCTCTGGCGAGGGCGGATCGGTGGCGGCCAATCGATCGGAGCGATGGTAGAAATGGAGGGAGGGAAATTGTCGCAAGCGCAGGTTTCCCGGACAAGTACCCAGCCAAGGCAGATTGTGAGCTTCCGCATGTGTAACCATGTCGAGATGGGTTATCCCGATGGGAGACAGACTCCGGGCAATGCGCCCCCAGATGGCTTCCAAATGACCATGCAATTCCTCCTCAAGCGCATACGGGTCGGAACCCAGCGGTGGGTGCGGCCTTAAGGTGCTGCCAAGCCTCAATCCGGAACGACCGAAGTGCCAAGATGCCAGTAGCTGTGAGAACGTCCGCCCGGCTTCGCCCAGTTCGGGCATTGCCAGTGTCTGGAGAGTGTCTGTCCCCGCAGCTATTACGATAATGAAAGGGGGGCGGTCGACTTCAAAGGCTTGGGGAATACACCAGATGGCAATGGCTGAATCTACAGCTAGTCGGAGACGAAGCTCCGCCGTTCCTATTGGCACCTCGTCAAAGTTTGGATATCGATCCTCAGCGACCAGACGGTCCCTCAGGTTAACGTAGTCTCGAAACAGGTGATCACGCTCACGATCAAGGCTGGTGCCCGCCCCTTTGACGGCATTGATGGAACCGGAAACGACCGCGGCGGAGTCACCAATATGGTCGCGCTGGATAAGCGATGGGCTGCGAGCACTCAGAATTTCCGCCATTTCAAGATCGAGGCGTCGGATTTGCCGACGCAGATTCAGCAAAGTCACTTCTTCTTCGCCGAGCATGCCGTCGTGATCGCGCGCCGTCAATTCTGCCTGTGCCAGTTGCCCCAACCGACGTCCGTGGGCAATGGCTAGCAGGCTCACGACCAAATTGCCGTCTTCATGATCGATGAAATGTTTCAGCCAGAGACGATGGAAGGCGTCTTCATGTACGTGAACCGCTTCCTGGTAAGCGTCGTCGACCAGGTCGGTGTCTCGGGCGACCAATCGGGAGATACGATGGTAATAATTAGCCAGATCGGAATCGCTTGTGGCTGCTGCGATCAAGCCGCTGGACAAAGCGACGGCAATTGAGGGAAATCCGGCGATCAGGCGTTCTAGCCGCTCGAACATTTGCAGGGCGCGGTCGAAGTTCCTCATAGCCGCTTCTCCGCGCGTAGATCCTAGGTCGGCCAAACCCAGCCGCACCATAGCTTCCGCCAAGCCTGCCTTGTGCAGAGGATGAGGATCGTCGTGAACAAGACGGCGTTTCTGAGCCGCTCCCCGCAACAACCAGTGACGAGCGCGCACTGGATCTGTCTCAAGATGTAGCAGTCCGAGATCACCCATTACTTCCGCATAAGCATCACGGAATACCGACGCACCTGGATTCTCCCGAACCATGGATCTGAACAGTTCAGCTCCCACGATGAGTTGTTTCTCTCCATCCTCATGGCGCCCAAGCTGCATCAGGTGTCGGCCAAGGCAAGTCGCGAATTGAGCCCGGAGATCTTTTGGCGTATTGCCACCGTCACCTGTGAGCCATTCCATGGCCTGCTCACAGAGGGCAACGGCTCTCGCAGAGTTACCTAGGGTGCCGGTTATACGCGCCGCGGTCACCAGACTGCGCAGCAACGGTATGCGAAATTGACTGTTGGATATGGCGAGCTCACGCCGGATCGCTGAGGATTCCTCCGCTGCCTCAAGGGATTCAAGCAGGCGATGGGCTCGTTCCAGAATCTCCGCGCGATGGTCGAGACTGCGGGCAAGGTCGGAAAGAGCATCTGCGTCGGTGACAACAAGTGAACGTAGCGACGCAATGACGCCTTCGGACTCCACGGCGGCATTGTCGCAACGACCCATCCACGCGAGATAGAAGGCTCTGCGGTCACGTGCCGCGCAGAGGCGCCTGGTCCCGTTGCTATCTTGCTCGGCGACCGAGAGTAGCCTTATCGCACGATCAGTAGCATCCAAAGCCCAGCCGAAGTCCCCTAGGTTGGCGTGACAATCAGCCAAGGATGAGCTTAGTTCTGCCCCAATCGATCGGCACATTCTTTCGTCGGAATCTGAAGGCAACTCTCCGAGATGGCAGAGACCATCCAGGTAGACATCGCGCGATTCTTCAAAATTGCCGGTCTCAAAAAGTTGATGGCCTCGTTTCAGACACTCCATGACTTGGGATAATCTGGCCGCTATGTATGCGCCGCCTTCACTTTCCTCAAACCGATCAACGTCTCGCTGGAACAATTCGCGCATGATGGTTAACAGCCGGTCCGATCATCCGACCTCGGTGAGGTCGATCAGTCCCAAGACCATGGCACCGGTGCCTAAACCGCTCGTGCGACGGGCGAACCAAGCCTCTTCAAACGCAGGGATCAGCTTTTCCGAACCGTGGGTTCGAGAAAGCATTTCCCAAGTTTCACCTTTGAGACGCAAACATAGCGGAGCCTCATGTTCCTCTTCAATTTCCTCGTAGTCGATCGATGCGTAAGTGTCTTGATTCCCTACCCGCGTCAGAACCAACAGCCTGATGTCCATCCAACTCGCATCCGGCGCAACCCATTCCCAATCGAGATTGAGACTGAGTATGTCTCCTTCCAGAACCGGGTCGTCGAAATCCAGTGTCGGCTTTGCAAAGCTGGGCGGAATGAGGGCGATTCCATCTGTAAGGGACAAGGGCGAGGACTCGATAGCTGCCTGTTTCTCTAACAGCGACCATGAGGCTGGCGCTAAAAACCGTGGCGCTGATGCTGGACCCTGTGACAGAGTGCTGGTGGCTTCGTGGATTCGTCTGGCCAGTTCCTGCATGCGACGAGGCAGGCCGTTCGATGAGCCTTCACCTTGGACTACCGGGCGAACAGCGCCGGCATCTGCTCTCCCGCGCACGGGTTGTGCTTCAGGTATCAGACGCAACATCGTTTCGCACCAGACTGCGAGTTCCAGGTCTATGCGCCGCAAACGGGTATGCACCACCGAATCTCCGACGGTACGAGTACTTGCCTCCCACAGAGAAAGGCTGCGCGTTACCCAGGGCCTGTTCCAGTCGCCTTCCAGATAGTTCAGAACCTGGCCCAGGATGGGGCGTAGTTTCAAATCCACATATACGCGTTTCTGGTCAGGCGGCCATAATTGGCCGTCCCCACGGTAGCGGTATTGGAACGGTTCATTTACTGCCGAATCGAGCCACTCCAGAATCAAGGTGTCGGGATCCAAGCCCGCATACTCCTCGCCGAGTCCCAATTTATCTGCCATGAGAATAACCGAGGCCGCTGAAACGGCTTGGGCATAAAGAGAAAACGCTTCGGGGTCTGTTGGATCGTACGGGCGGGCAATCAGGTCAGCGAGACGGGTCGCACCCAGTTTGGAAATGCGGCGGGGAATTTCATCTTTGGCCCAGCGCCGATAGTCCTCAGTGCGGGCAAAGGGTTCTGTCGCCGGGAGTACCAGGCTCGGTGCCATTGGAGGCGGTGACGCGCGGTCGTTGCCGAGAGTTCCTTCGCACCATCGGTTTGGGAAAGTGGTCAACCAGAACTGGCGTCCCAATGGGGCCCAGCCACGTGCAATGCTATTTGCCAGAAGCCCGCCTAGGGCCAGACGGAAGAATGCTGTTCGCCAAGGGCGAATCAGCTTTAATGGACCGCGTTCCTCATAAGGGCTGGATCGGTATTTGGGTAAATCGCAGTCGTTCCATTCGCGGGTTATGCGCGAGTCATCAAGGATAGTTTGTACCTGAAGGAAGAAGCCGCGCAGACCGCCGGTCTCGCTCAAATCCTGGTCCGACACGTACCAGGCTGCGCGAAGTTGTGCCAGAGGGTCTTGCGTGTGATTGGGGTTCGATGCCATCAGCGTATTGTTATTATCCATGCGTCAGTCATGGCAATTGTAAGCCATAGCGTTGCCGGATGCCGTATGGCTCCAACGGATCTTCAGAGCGAGCCTCAAGCTGTAGGCTCATCACGGCGAGGCTCGGACTAGTGCGAGATCCACCAACCGCTTTACCAAGTCTTCAAACGGGATTCCCGCAGCACGAGCCGCATCGGGATACAGGCTGGTCTCGGTCATTCCGGGTAAGGTATTCAGTTCTAGCACCACAATTTCACCGTCGTCTTTCAACAACATGTCTGTGCGGGAATAGTGGCGGCACAGGAGAGCGTTGTGTGCGGCGACTCCAATCTGCTCCAGCCGCGCCAGGGTCTCGGTGGGTAGTAGCGCTGGACAAACGTGCCGACTCGCACCAGGAGTGTAGCGGTGGTAGTAGTCGAACCGGGCGCCATTCGGCAGTACCACTTCGACTGGTGGCAAAGCTCTGGGTTCGGGGTCCGCCAATACTGCTACTGTTATCTCACGTCCAATTACCCTAGGTTCGATCAAGGCTCGTTGTCCCAGCGCCAATGCCTGTGCGATTCCCTCAACGATCTGTGCTCGCGTCCCACAAAACGATATGCCCAAGGCCGAGCCCTGGGAAGCAGGCTTGGCTACGCAAGCACCACCAAAGGCGTCCATGGCCCGGGTCGCAGCATCGATCGGATCATCGTGACGATCACACAGGATATCCTTCGCTACCGGGATTCCCGCTGCCCGAAACATTGTCTTGGCCAATATCTTGTCCATGGCCAAAGCGCAAGCTGTTACATCACTGCCAACATATGGAATTCCCAGGATATTGAGGAAACCTTGAAAGCTTCCATCCTCGCCAAGAGAACCGTGTGTAACTGGAAAGATCACATCAGGCCGCGATAATAATGTCAGCGATCGTTTCAAGGCAAAGTCAAGGTGGGCATGAGTCACATCCGCAAAGGACTTCCGGAGCGCCTCCTCGACGGCCTTTCCCGAGGAAAATGAGACCTGCGCTTCCGACGAGTTGCCCCCGGAGACCACCCAGACCCGCAGGTCCTTTATCTTGTCAGCGTTTGAGTTCATGGAAAGCGTACCTTTTATGGTCGAGTTGGAAGTTCCCTGGCAAGCAGATCAATGTAAGCTTCTGCAAGCAGTTGTTGTTGCGACACACCAAGCTTTTCAAGGAGTTCATTGGCAACCGCCACTCCGGCCTCGGCCGACTCCTCTTCAGACAGCACGACTTCTAGCTCGATGAAGTGTCCGGAAAGACTCTCGACTTCGTCAATATGAATGCGAGTTCTCCCTACCATGAATAGTTGGCGAGTCTTTGTAACACGTCCGACCTGGCCATAAGCAAGGGTCAAAGCATCGCGAAGTAAATCCGGCGATGATGTCGGTGCAATGACGTACTCGGACTCCTTTGGCTCAGTTCCGTCCGGGCGTTGATAGAAGATCAACTGCCCCTCAATAGGCGAGAAAATGCGTAACTTCAATCTACCATTGGGACAAGCAAAGAAGATATCGTCCTGGTGTATCTCGATGGGATCTTGGTCGGCTAGCGACATTACCTTGGACAAGATCGAGTCGACTTGATCCGGAGACATGCGCGCCTTGATTTCGATATTTCGTGCCATCGCTTTTGGCCTCAATCAAGGCCGCATGAATTGCCAACTAGCGTCCAAACATAGCCTCGCCCGCGCCAGCTCAAACCGCTCCGCTTCGTCACGCAGCTTTCCCTCCATGTCGATCCAGTAAGGCCCCTGCCCAGCGGCCTGCCGGATGCGTGGTAGCTCCCTGGCCAGATTGTCCTGGCGAAGACCGCCTGCATAGCCGCAAGCCTTGTTGGGCAGGTGGGAAGGCCAGACTCCAGGCAATCCATTGGTTGGTCGAGACGCGCCTCGATCTCCGCTTCAGGAGCAATATCCATTTTGGTGCCTTGCGCGGACAAGAACTTGATGCCGTTGTCCGGAAACGGATTGTGGGACGCCGAGATGACGATACCAGCCTGCAAGCGCAGTGCCCGCGTGGGGTAAGCCACCGCCGGCGTCGGAATCGGCCCCGCCAACATGATATCCACTCCGGCAGCGGCGAATCCGACTTCAAGTGCCGATTCGAGCATATAGCCAGATATCCGTGTGTCCTTGCCGATCAGCACAGCTAAACGTTCTTTTTGATACGGCGTGGCCACTTCCCGCTCGCGCGCCAGCAGGATAGCGCCTGCCGCAAAACCCAGCCGCATGACAACATCCGGAGTGATCGGCAGCTTGCCGACTCGTCCGCGAATACCATAGGTGCCGAAGTATCTTGTCATCGAGATCGACTCCATTAGTCCGGGCTACTCGGAAGAATTTGCAGTATTCGGGAGCGCAGCAAGTCCATGATCTCCGCGTGAATCGGCGGAAGACGGTATGTTCAGTAGGCTAAGGACCTTGTTGCGGATCACATCAAAGCGGAGGGGTTTTTGGCGCACTTTGCGCAGCGCGGCAATAGTCGTTTCCATCTCGATGCGCATCTGTAGTTCGCTTCCGCTCTTTGGTCGCTGCGTAGCACTGGTGCGCTGAAACTCGATAATCCGACGCTGCGCTTCGTCGGTGCAAATCCACATCTTGAACTGGTCAATTGGTCCAGATGCTTGCCAGTTGATTACAGTGTTGTTCGGCCCGGCGCGCTCAAAAGTGTCGGCGGAATATCGGCCATAGCGGTCCGCTTGCCAGCGTATGGCCATCACACCAAGTAGGTCTCCTGCGCCGACGATGCTGCGTATGGCGAATACGCACATCTGTCCGTCTGCGCAGGCGGCAGCGTAACCCGACCACTTCGAGGCAAGGCAATTGTTGAGGGAATTGCCTACGCACGTCATAATGGACAATGACAGGATGGGCTCAATCTGGCAGCTTCCAAATACCATAGGCTCATCGATGATGCCGGACCAGCGCTCGCCACGAAGGATCTGGTACCGGGAGGTTAGCTCTGCCTGGGCCGCATTGCGCAAGACCGGGAATGATCGCGCTGCTTCAAATGTCCGAAGGATACCCAGGCTGGCCAAAGCTTCGTCGACCGCCTTCTTACATGCAGTCTGGGTAATGGTTCGGTTTACTGTTTCTGCGTTTGTCAGGTCCCACGTAACTGCCTTGTACGCCTCCAAGAACTCGCGAAACAGATGTGACGAACCAAACCCCACGCACAAACTCGATAGCAGCTTCTCGGCTTGGTTCCATCCGTGGCGGCTGATCGCCGGCAGGAAGGACATATTTATGGCAGCTAACGCGGGCCGTCCGGTGATTTTAGGGATCGCATCGAACACTAGCCGCTCAAGAATTGTCCAGTCACTGGCTTCATTTGGAAAGCGGTCAGGAATCGACTTTTCCAAGGCGGTGATCAATGTTGGCAATTTCTCACCGGCGACCAATTCGGGAGGCACACGCAACGCATGTCTGGCCGTGGCCTTGCGAACATCACAGCTAACAGCAAGCGCGTCGACCATTGACTCGCCGTTGTCTATTGCGACTGAAACGGCGATCGAAAACGCGGCCGACTTGCTACGCGCTCCGGCCAATATAGGAATCACCGCTGGGAATACTCTTGCGGCTTGGATTCTGTAGGTGCGCACTTTCGCACTGACACCGACGAACCAACGATAAAGCTGCAATGGCATGCCGTTCCACAGGGGCGACAAGGCGAGTACATCCGAGTCGAGGTTATTTATGAACAGTTCGAGGTCAGCGGCCAGCGCGGCCTCAAGCTTCGCTTCCTCAAAAGCCACGCGATCAACTATTAGCTGCGCTGCTTCTCCAGCACCAAAAGTTGAGTGGCGTCGCTCAAGTGCCGCAGCTCTCACTGGAAATGATTTTGTGGAAGGGGCAGACAGATCGAAATCCAGAACTTCCAAGGCTATTTCTGTTGCCCAACTGATTGCGGCAGCGAGGTCGCTTTGGGATTGAATACTTGGGTAATGAGTCTTGAACGCATTGGCAAGCCGGGCGATGGCGCTGGGGGATGGTTCCCATCCGATGGGGAGGCGAAGGTGGAAAACCTGACCAGTTTCGAACTCGAGAAGCAAGTGTCGGTAGCGCACCATCGCCCCGGCGCGCTCTGCACCCTTATAAGGCGGGAACATTACCAGTTGGCGAACCCCGTCGACTGCGCGCAACGGCAGGGCGCCGCCAATTGACCGGTGAATTGGCTCAGACGCAGGGTTTGCGTCGATGCGGGGTTGGCTTGGTCGTGTTCTTTCATTGCTCTGATCATCGCGGGCGTGTCCTGTCATTACAGAATCAGCTCGGCGTGAAATGCCGGATATATCGTCGATGGATCTTTGCAGGTCTGGAGGATTCATCATTAAATTGGAGGCGAGGTAAGGGTGGGGCGGCGGCGCGAGAAGCAGTTCATCGTCGGTCAAGGTTTGCCAATGGACTCGGTTTGTTCATTGTTATTGTCTTCGTCCGGGGACACGACAATTGCCACAAAGATATTTATTCCCATCGCCACCGTCTGGACCACCATGCTCAGCGGCAGACCGGGAAGCAAGCCAGTATGTGTTGCCGGTGCATCCGTTGACTCCACAAATACGTTGATTGCTGCGTGCAACGCTTGACGTAGCGTTTCTGCGGATAGGTAAGGAACATCGTCTGGCTGCCAGAGGTATATGATCACGCCAGACGAACCCAACTGACTAACCACGAGGGCAAAGACCGCCTCAAGGACCAAAGCAAATTGGGCGAGCGCCACACCTGCGACGAAACGTGTGACAAATGTGAACCATTGCCCCGGAACAGTTCCTGCTCCATCAATCCTTGGGAGTGCGGCAGCGATCCATTTTGGAACGAGCAGAATCATTGCCATTTGTGCGGTGCTTAAAACTGTAACCATTCCCCACGCCCAATAAGGAGGCAGCCTGAGCGCAAGTGCAATTGCCCTCAATGGCGGCAACAGGGATGTGGAGAGTAGCCACACTGCGGCGACAGCGGATATGGCGCCGACTAAAGGCACCACCCCTTCGCGCGCGCGGAGGATTACCAGACAGCAAACCACCGGAAGCGTCAGCGCCATTAGGATGCCCACAATAGCTCCTAACAACATTCAGTATCTCGACTAATCTTTGACCACAACATCACGCGTGGCTGGCAAGGAGAGCCAAGAAGTTGGGTATTGTCCATCTTCACTCTCCCGTCCTGGCCACAGATACAGAAGTCGCTTTCATTGCGGGCCCGGGACGATAAGGCAGTATCGCCGGCGGCGGCTCAGTCGCACGAACGGCAAGCGATTCGGCGCTCAGGTCAAATAGCTTGATCAACTCCTTGTTGGCTTGATCGATCGGCACGGAATAGCGCTGAGCGGATAGGTTAACCAAGTCAGCGGCGGCCACATGCCGATTAGGATCTGTCGCCGCGAGATTGGCGCGCAATACGAACGGCGGCAAGGGGCGGTTGCGATCCGACATACATGCCACTGCGTGGAAGTCTGGCAGCGTCGCCATGGTTTCCTCATCAAACTGCGGTTTGTAATACGGTTGCAAGGTTTCCATATCTGATGGACCCAGGCGGAACAGGAATTTGGTCGCCGTGTTCGCCAAAATCGACTCGGCGATGTTGGACCGTCCCCAGCGGTTGTTAAGTTGTCCAAGCGACTGATTGGCGGTCGTGAGACACAAGCCGAATTTACGGGACTCGGAGAACAATCTTGGTACGGAGTCGGTAGCGAAGGATTGAAACTCGTCCACGTACAGGTGAAACGGGGAACGTTTGTCTGCCGGCAGACGCGCACGACTTAACGCCGCCGAAAAAAACTTCATCAGGATCAATGAACCCAAAACCTGGCACTCGACATCCTGTAGAACGCCCTTGCTCAGGTTGAACAACACGATCTTCTTGTCGCGCATGGCTTGCGCAAGGTCAACCGTGCTGTCAGGGCGGTTCAACAGACGTTTCATGATCGGGTTGGAAACGAACGGAACAAGCCGCGCCATCAGGTATGGTGCCCACGAACCGTATCCGTTATCCGAGCCGGTCGTATTTTTGAATTTCTTCCAGTATTCGACCACGTTCCGGTTCTTGCACTTTGATAACAGATAGTCGCAATAGTCTGTGTCTTCGATAATTCGAACAGCATCCAGGAACGTTCCATGCCGATCACTCCGGCTGGCCGACAGGAGCAACAAATTGCGCAGGTTGCTCCGCAGTAGCGGGCCATTCGAGTCCTTCGTTTCGAACAGAAGTTCGATCAACGACATGATCTCCGCCACGACAAACTGCGCGTGTAGCGGATCGTCCTGCATGCCTTCGAGTGGGTTCAGGCAGACTGAGCTGGCCTGGTCACTGGTGTCGATCAGGACCACGTCATCCGTGCGTTCCGGCGGAATCATGGCCAAGACGCGCTGATACAAGTCCCCGTGTGGGTCGATGAGTCCTACGCCGCAACTACGGTGAGGGTCGGCAATATCCTCGGCAATCATCTGGGTGAGCAATGATGATTTGCCTGAGCCAGTCGCGCCAAACAATGCAACATGGCGGCTACGACTCTCGGCGGGAAGCGCAATGACGCTGGAACGCTGTCCGCAGACCGTGTTTCCCAACACTGCACCCAACCGAGGGGGCGTTACCAGCGGTTCTGGATAGTGACGGGGAACGCCAAGTGTGGGTAAGCGCAACGGTCCCGGCATGATCGCGGGTATGCCTTGATCGGGCGTGTTCGCCCACGCAAAAGTGGGTTGTGCCAAGGGTTGTGGCGCCGACATGTCAAAACTGCGTACTACTTCGAAAGGGCGTTTGCCGAATACGTCAGCAGCAATCCTGCGCTGCGCGACTTCACCGAGCGGGGCACTGCTGCGTACGACACAGTCCACCGCATATCCGCCCGACGGATGACGCAACCAATGACGTATCAAATCAGCCACGGAGTCTTGCAAGTCTGGTGATGCACTGTAGGCAGCGATCGGTGACTCTGGATGAAATATCGACAGGTTGCCTGACAGAACTCGAAACAAGGTCTTGTTCAATGATTCGCACGCATCTCCGTTGATCGAGAACGCATGCATGCGAACGCTTATCTCGACCGTTTCAGGCAGATCCATGGGTTCGTCCAGAGGAGCCGTCAATGCCCAGTTGGCAAGTTTTCCGGGAAAGGGCCAGACCTTTTGGTCCCGGTCGGTATCGTCACGAAACTTGTGACGCAACGCCGGACTGCTCTGCCACGCTTTGTCCTCAAACCTGGTGACGGCAGGTTTTGCCGTCACCACCACGCCAGAAAGCGCGAGCTGCAAAACATGCGGCGCAAGAATGTCCTTGGAACAATCTGGCGCCTCGGCACAAGCGCCAAGATGAAAGCCGTGGAAACCAGTCAAGAGCGCTTCTAGAGTCTTCCGCTTAAGCTTGTCTGCCTGTTCGGGCCTACAAGCGACGTTGACAGCAAGACGGTAGGAACGTGTGCCGACGACGTTACCGGAGTCAGACCGGGAGATGCGATGGACAAACTCTATCCGTTCGCCTTGACGAAGGTTCCTGAACAGATCAGTCAACACGCTGAGGACGATCGGGGTCTTGTCGGCGATGGCGCTCTTGAGCTCGGCGCAGGGTAACGCCCTGTCATTGGCCGCCGCTCGATGCTCGGGAACTGTGCAAGCCCCACCGGCAACCAGGCGCAATCCGGGGAGCTGTTCCCCGGAGATGGCGCAAGTTGCCAAGGCATCTGAGACCAAGGTCTGAGTGGTCATACCGCGTGCTCCCAGTTATCGCGAACCTCTTGGAGCCATTCGTGGAAGACAGCGCGGTGGAGCCCCGCCATTCGAGTTCGAGTGACGCTGAAACCGGCAGATTTTAGGGCGCGCTCCATCCCTACTGGTTTCTGGGCGTTCATACTGTGAATGAGGACCGGCACCCATCGCGGCACCGACTGGGTAATGGCGTTGATCAGAACGGCACCTGAAAGAGATAGGTCGTGCTCGGTCATCGGTTGCTTCTCCAGGTCGTTATCGAGACAAATGCCTGCGATGCCGTCTGTCATTCCCTTTCGCAGCAGACCAAGGGCGCGACCGCCGCTGCTGGCCTCGATGAGCACGAACTCCGTGTCTGTAAGCCACTCCCGGAAAGTGGCGATGCGGTGGGGATCGTCTTCGATCAGGAGAATCCGGGGAGACATAACGGGAAGATTCATAACGCTCCTTAAGTGGCGGACAATCTGCACAGCAACGACAGCCTAAGGAAAGGCAGTGTAGCGGGCAAATGGGGCTAAACCAGACAGGAGCGCCGACCGTGAAGATGAGCGCGCGAGAAGGCTCACGGTATGTCTAAGAAGCTCTTGGATTGGGGCGTCAGGAGCGACTAACCTCATTGGAACTATTGAGATCAGTTCGCAATAATCTGAGATCGTTCAATGAACCCGGTCGCTCTTGGTTGCTTCCAGAATAGAGCGAAGTTGCCAGAGGAGAGAAACACCCAGAGGAGAAGGGTCGATCCCTGCTAGAAAGGGCGTTCCTGAGTCTGCTCTTGCCGGGCTGACCTATGTTGTTATCAGTTGGAAATTGTAGCTAGAGCGCGTGGAATCTTAAAGAAGCTGACGAGCTCAGTACCCGCTAGATCTTCAGCGCGACGCCTAGCCAGCACCCCGGGAACCCGGATGTCGACAGGAGGTTAGGCACGCTGCACCGGTTAGTCTCTTGGATCGGAGCGCCATAGTGCAACCATCACCCACAGCAGGGAGAGCAAGATGGCTGTGCTGCCAAGAACCTTGATCACGTAAGCCCAAGCTGCCTCGGTGTAGGCGGTCGAGTTTGTCTCAGGTGCCTTGCTGGCGGGGCTAGGAGATGCATCCGCCGCTGCCGGGTTAACTACTATCTCTAGACGGGTAATCGAATTTGATTTTGGAACGGCAATATTGAGCCTAGGAGTCGAATTGGCCGACGAAGGTTGGCTATCCGCAAGTGAGCTAGGTGCGCAGGCCCCAAGAAAGATGTCTTGCTTGATGTTTGTACTCAATATCTTGGAAACATGCGCACACGCGAACCAGATAGCTAAACCGCCGACAACAACTGCCAACAATCTTCCGGTGGATCCGCCAATCAACCTCAGAATGCCAACCTTCTTCCTCAGCGCTACGTGATCCGTTTCCAGCTTCTTAAGCTTATCCTGCAACTCCTTAAGCTTACCCTGCGACCCCTCGATAGTCTCAGCCATTATTTCCTCCCAGTTTGTTCAACCGACTTTCCGCCGCAAATGCAACTACCGCCTCGACACCACGGCGTACAAGTGAGAAATTAGTACACCCAGGTGCAGGAAGCCGCTCATGATGCAGAGTGCGGAAACGAACACGTAAGATCTTGACAGTACGTCGGGGAGCTTTGGTTCCTGCATAGGAGTTCCGATGGAAAAGAACGAAGTGACAGCATTCTCGACGCCGATTAACAGTCTGGCGAAACTCCATTCAGCAGTCGGTACCGCTGGGAACAATGCGAAAAGGAGCGAGAGAATCACCAACCAGATTGAGATGGCGCCAACAAAACCCAAAACCGACTTCAGTAGCATTTCCACATAACGAATGAACGGGAGAAACACAAACCGCCAAGGTTGAGATCGCATCCATAGGGTGCTGTGCAAACGTCGCACTCGGTGCATGCACAACTGTTCCTCATCGAACTGGCCGTGCGCACGAAGAATTTTGACCAAAGCATTAAGAATATGCATCTGACCGTTGAGCTTCGCTTTTTGCCTTTCATTCCTGTAGAACCACCGGCTAATGGACGCGATTTCCAGGCTGATTTCCTTGAGGCGCGGTATGACCTTAATGTGGTATTCGACCCCCGAGAACTGGCACTCTGCCAGGACCTCGAACTGATGCTTCAAGGAGAGTGCCTCGATGGCCGCGGTGGGTGTTCGCCCGCCAGTGAGTTCCAGGGCGTCGGTGGCGAGCACAGCACCGTGCACCGCTTCGTCCACGCATTTCACCTTGCCGAGCATGGCCTCGGCGCGGCGAACCAGCATCTCCGAGACGAGGAGCAGCTTGCCGGGTGCGCCATGTCCGTCGGCTTTCTCGCTGGCCTGCGCCAGAGGGGCCGGAGGCCAGCAGAAATCAGGAGCATTGCCCAGGCGCTGGCTTCCTGCGAGTTTGAGATACAGCCCAGCTTTCTCCCACAGGTCGAACATACCGCTGGCTGGTTTGAAAACTACCTTGCCGATGTCGGGCGCCTTGCCTCGCAAATACCTTCGGTTTTCGCTAAGGGCATGGTCGCCTGGCCGAGTCTGTCCAGTCGTAACGAGAATTCGGTATTTTGAATCCTCAACGGCGCCATCCACGGAATTCAAATCAAGCTTGGGGCAGTGGTGGGCGCGCCCTTCCAGTGGCTTTCCATCTTGATCGTAGTACATCCTATCAAGATGGAGAAGGTGTTTGCCCTTTTCTCGGTCCGGGAAGTTCAGGCTCATATCTTCCAGAAGGAGCCAGTAGCCATGCGGCTCCCCATCGGCTTTGCCAAACCGGTCCTTCATCAACGTCCAGGTCGACACCACATCCGCTCGGCATCCAAAACGGTAGGCCGTGTAACCGTGCAGATAGGCGTAAGGTCTTTCCTCGTCGATTGCGGCGGCCAGCTGTTGTCGCCTTGGAAGCTTCAGGTCGTCGTTTGCATTGTTTAGTCCTTCGCCCGTCCGCGCGCGAACCCAATCTCTTAAGCCTGTCGGATCAAACAGCGGGTCGGCCGCCGCTGGCTCGAGCAAAGAGACCAACGTATGCCGAGATTCAATGCTCTCCTTCCTGGAGTAATCCGTCGCTACTTCGCTTGTGACCCCGAACACCCACCGAATTTCCGGAAAAGTCAGGATCAGCATGGCGATCAAGCTATCCCAGCTTCCGCCTTCTGCAACCGCGCTCAGACGAGATGGGTTCACCGCGTCCACCAATGCGACAACCTTGTTTAGAGGCACTTGGTCGTCGCCATCACTTGCCGCAATTTCAATCCGCCTGACCAAAGTCTCATATGCCTCCAGCGCGCCTTGCCTGCCCGATTGACGTTCCCAAACGATCTTGTGCTGATCTTTTTCATCAAGGGGGTTTTCGCCCAGCAACTCCAACCAAACACCTAAAGCGTTGGCAGTGGCATTTGATTGAGCAAGGATCACATAGCGGGGCATCGTCGACTCACGTTACATGGGCTGTTGAATAGTTCGATTTTCCAGCAAACAAGTGACCAGTTCTGCAATGGGACAGACCGATTTAAGTCGCAGAGTTTATCCTACAAACATATTTGCCCCCGTAGAAAAAGCCATGAACGTGCCAGACCATCTTCCTCGAGTTAGAGGCCAACTCGCAGCCTATTGATAAACGTTAGCGAACATAGCAAATAAGCTAGACATAATAACTTAATCGATATATAGTATAAAAAGTTCTAGTCGATAATACTGCCTTGCTTGCGACTCGACGGGTCATTCGGGACTTTTTCTTCGTGTTCAGGGTTGGCATGAATCTCGCTGAAGGGAACTTGAGTTTTTGGCACATCACGTGTTGTCGATGTGCGAACAGGAGAAGATCATGAAGAATACAGTTATCGTCAGTGCCCTTGTCGCCCTCATCGTTTCTGCGGTGGTTGGGTTCGGTCTACCAGCGAAGTCAACAGAAGGCGCCGGCGCGCCCACTGCGTCGGTTCGTGACCAGATCACTCAAACCGGGAAGATTCGCGTGGGCTATGTCAATGTCTCCGTCGGATTCAACGTAGATCCGACGACAAAGGCGAAGTCCGGAATCTTCGTTGATGTCCTTGAGGAAATGGCGAAGAACATGGGGCTAAAGGTCGAATACGTTGAGGAGGTCGGCTGGGGTACCATGATCGCCGGCCTGCAAACCAAGCGTTACGACATGATCGCTTCGCCAGTCTGGCCGAATTCAAACCGGGCAAAGCAGGCAACGTTCTCGAGTCCCGTCTATTACAGTGGCATTGGCATCTGGGTCCGGCAGGACGAGAGCCGTTTCCCCCCCGATGGTGGTTGGGCCAGCCTCAATGAACCCGAGATCAAACTCGGCGTGATCGACGGCTCGACCGGCGAGAAAATCGCGCAGACACAGTTTCCGCGCGCCAAGATTGTCTCGTATCCCCAATCCGCCGGAGAGGGGCAGCTTTTCCTTGATGTCACGACCGGCAAGGTCGACGCTTTTTTCGAAGAGCCTGCAAAGGGGTTGCTCTACGTCAAGAACAACCCTGGCAAGATCAAAAACATCGCAGCGGACAAGCCGGTAAAGGTCTTCTCAAATGTGTTCCTCCTCCCGGCGGGGGACTTCCGGATGAAGGAGATGATCGACACCGCGCTTGATGAGGTCTTGAACAGCGGGTTTGTCGAACGCACTATCCACAAGTACGAGCCCGCCCCAAACGCCTATTACCGGGTCGCTCCGGCATACAGGGCGAAGTAATGGCGAAAATTCGTCGCCCTGATACGCGAAGAATCGCGGAAGATACATAGGCCCGATGAACTTCCTGCAGATCACTCAGCAATACGGCGAGGCGATGCTGGGGGGGCTTTACGTCACGCTGAAGTTGTCGGTCATCATCTGGGTTTCCGGCATCGTTGTTGGGGGTGCCCTCGGAACTCTCGGAGCCGCATTTCGCACCTCCGTGGGAGACGCCTCCAGGGTCGTTTCAGTCATCCTCGCCGGGATGCCTGCTCTCGTCTTTCTCTTCTGGATGCACTACCCCTTGCAGGCATACCTTGAGGTTGTGATTGACCCATTTGTCACCGCCGCACTGACGCTTTCCATCATCAACATCTTCCTTGTCGCCGACCTGGTTCGCGGAGCCATTGTGGACTTTCCGAGGCAGTATCTAGATGCCGCTCGCGTCTCCGGCATGACTATGTCAGATACCCTATTTCAGATTCAGCTTCCTTTGCTCCTGCGGCAGATCATTCCCGGCCTCCTGCTCATCCAGATCACGGTCTTCCAGATGACCATTTTCGCCAGCATGATATCGGTCGACGAAATCTTCCGCGTAGCGCAGCGGGTAAACTCCATCATTTACCGCCCGGTCGAAATCTATACCCTACTGGCGATCTTCTTCATAGCAGTCTGCGTGCCGTTGAACCTGTTTGCCCACTGGCTGCGAATCCGTTTCACTCGCGACTATTCCGAGCGCTAGGAAGGCACATGCTCAAAGGCTTAAAAATACGGAAGAGTTTCGGAGAGGTCGAGATTCTCCATGGGATCGACATTCAAATCGAGCCTGGGACCATCACCACTATCATTGGCCCTAGCGGTAGCGGTAAGAGCACGCTCCTTCGCAGCCTCGCGCTATTGGACCCACCAACTTCCGGTAGCGTCGTAATTGACGGCGAAGAAATGATATTCCCGCGTGACACCCCCGTTCCAGCGAATTTTGCCTGGCCACGCCTCACAGTAGTATTCCAGCAACTGTTCCTCTGGCCCCACCTCACCCTTCGTCAGAACGCAGTGTTGCCGCTTAGGTCCCGCGGAATTTCCTCCCCCGAGGATCGCGTGAATCAGATCATCCATGACTTCGGAATCGCCGGCCTCGCAGACCGATTCCCCAACGAGGTCTCGCTTGGCCAACGTCAGCTTGGAGCGATCGTCCGGGCCCTGGCCCTACAACCGCGCTATCTTCTTCTCGATGAGATCACTTCAGCCCTCGACGTCGAGTATGTCGCGATGATTCTCGAACGGTTGAAGACCCTCCGGGAGGAAGGGGTTGCGCTACTGCTAATTAGCCACCTCATCGACTTCGCTCGCCGCAGTGCCGACCAGATCGTTTTCCTTGACGGGGGAACCTTGGTGGAGCAAGGCACCCCAGCGATCCTCGATAACCCAGAGTCGAGTCGCCTCGAGCGATTCCTCGGTCTGGTCCTTGAAGCAAGGTAGCCGATATGACTGCCTCTACAACTGACCAACGGATCGTTGAAGTCCTGAATCAGGTCGAAGCTCGTCTGGAAAGGCTTACCCGCGACTGCTTTGCGATCGTCCGCGCGTACTGGGTCGATGGAAAGCGCAACTCTGATGCATATCAAAATATGGAACATCGGACTTCCGACGCAATTGCGGAGTGCCTCTCGGAAGTCATGATGATGGTTTGTCCTGAGTCCGATGGACATGTGTTCGTTGCTCCCCGCTATCGTGGTACTGGGGTTTTCAAAGATGAACCCGGAACTGGCCAGGTGCGCGATAGCAGAGCCAACGGCGGGGAGACTGAAGGCGAACCAGAGAACGACAAGTCTCTCAGGAAGAAGGAATGCCAAAACATAACCTGGCGCTTCGGAAGTTTTGCGCGCAATTCGCAGTTGGTGCCCAAAGATCAATTGCCATTCATGCCTGTTGCCTACTGGGACTCGTGCATTTACGAGAAGAAGATCGTGTTAGCAAGCGCGATATTGGCGGAGCCTGTCGAAATCCAGATCTCCGGGTTTTCTGGATGGAGCGCGGTTCAAGGATTTCTCGGTCATACAGGCGATTATGAAAACAAGCCGATCTTCGGCTTTCACTTCGCGCTCACCGACCAGCCGAAAGCAAATGCCCATGTCCAGAATGGGCTACTGCAATTCGGTTTTCCGAGAGACACGTCACCGTTTGGTTTCAACAAAGCATTTCTTGGCGCGCTTAGCAATCAGGATTGTTATTTTTACAATCCTGAAATTGATAAAACGGTTCCGCGCATGCGCAACAAAGCCGACTCCGACAATTGCGAATTTCCTGTCATCAAAGGCTTAGAAAAACTGCCTGAGGCTGATCGCGCTTTGGCTAGGGAGATTGCCGAGGCAATCTTTTCGACACTCTTCTTTTCCAACTTCAATTTGCTCGAATTCCCTAAGCAACATTCCATCGGCTGGGACGGTCTTGAAATTGGCATCGGTGGTGGTGACAACGGTCCGCCACATTCGTCCATGAACGCAGCGGCAGCGTATTTTTTCAGCAGATATCGAACTCTGGCTGACTCAGCAGGAAAAGGCAGTCTCCTAACCTTTCATAATTACTATGCGTTCTTGCTGAATCCCTCGCTCAATTTTCGCGACAGCGGAAGCAAGGAAGCATCGGCTATCGGGACAGTGAACCTATATACGGACGATGTCATTCCCCCCATCCTTACAGGGCTAATCCGGAAACACCTTGAGTCGATTTATCACTTCCTCCGGGAACTGGAGGAATGGGAAGACGCTACACGAGAAGGAAAGAAAGTAGGGGCAGAAGTGGCCTATGTTGCGGTGGACGACGTTCTTGGTCATGAGGTGGGCAAGGTTTATGACACCGCTTACCAGTTGATGCAAGCGGCGCCTGACGATACTGTTGTCCAACAAATAGTCGCTTCGACCCTACAGTACGGCATGCTCTGGGCAAATTATGCAAACGCAAGCATCCCCACAGATGCCCAGCTTTGGAGTGACGGTGGAATATCCGTAAAGCACTCCACTTATGTTGCATGCCTGGGCCGCGACTC
The DNA here is from genome assembly GCA_026399515.1 of Pseudomonadota bacterium. GTDB lineage: Bacteria > Pseudomonadota > Gammaproteobacteria > Burkholderiales > Rhodocyclaceae > JACRAR01. The sequence goes on from JAPLQT010000117.1 coordinate 332,127, forward strand.
CTGGCGCTTATTTCTTGTATCTGAGGTGCTTCGTGGTATTAGCCTGGATGACCTAAGAAAGTCGATAGACGCGATCAAATCGATTTTGAATCCAGGCCACACTTTTGAACGGCCCGATGACCTCATCTACTTCGAGCTGGAATCCGCTTTCAAGAATGAGATCGCCATTAATGGCGAAACCCGTATACACAGGAAGCAACTCAGCCGTGCGGTTTATCGATGGGCCATGGCCGTGGCGTCAAACTTGTGGAAGCATCTCACCCTTCAAAGCGCCAATGACCTCAAGTCATATAACTTAATGTCGGTTGCGCAACGCATTGATTGTGTTAAAAACACTCTGGCGAATCTTGACACCGCACATCAAATTCCCAAATGCCTCCCGTCCATCCGTTTTGTAAATACTGGGCAGGGGTGCACAATCACAATTGGACACCCCTGCGAGGATCCGCAAAGTAGGCGTCTCCAACTGAGAGGTACTTTTCTTGTCATGGTGTTGGCAGGACAAGAAATCTGGAAGGCGCAGAAACAGGATGCATCATTTGAGAACGTCCAGGCTCATACGCATTTTGGTTATGATGCTGGGGAACATTGTTGGATTTCGTCCCTTTTCGTTCCCCGTCTTTTAGCGAAGTCGTTGGAGAGCGTCCAGTGAGAATCTATCTTTTCGACGACAATCCTAACGTCATCGCTCAGTTCTCTAATCCCGATGTAATTGTGAGTGCTGTGAAGAACAACTTGGCTAGTTGCACCGACAATCTTTTGGCTAAGCGATTTCTTAATCGCGCCTTAGAGATCGAGTTGGTGGCGAAACAAGTCTCCCATTACATCGAAATGAGAGAAAGTGTATTAGGGTCTTCGTCGAATGAACACGAAGATACGATTTTGTTGCTCGACTGTAAATTGGAAGGGGATGATGACGCGGATGTCACGGAAGCGATTTCAGGAATAATCCTTAGCTTGCAGACTCGGGATTCGTTGGTAGTCGGATTGGCTACGACCAAATTTAACCCCGTGCATATTGTCAACAAAATAAAGCCTAGTGCGAAGCATCTGTCTATCTTAGTCCAGGATCTCGTTGGTTGTACCACACCAGAATTTACCGTGACCAATATAGTCAAGGCGATCTTGCATTGGGAGTTTCGGCAGAATGCGAAGGGCAAGTATCAAGCATTCTTCAATGATCTATTCAACGGTAGCGACCATGAGATAGTTGCAATTCACCCGCCAACAGGTAAATCAAACCGAATTCGACTGTTCTACCAATATTTCGAAGAAATAAAATATTTGAATTTGGATGAGGAATTTGTCGACAGGCAAATCTACGAAATGTGCGCTGTTTGTGAAGATCAGGGAGTAGGAGTAGAGGCTGCTTGGCTCCTAGCTATGATGAAAGCTAATGAAATTTTTCCCAACCAGTACCAGACAGCGTTTCAACAGATCCCGTCAACATTTACCAGTCGCACTATGCGAGGTAAAGAGCTTCCGCTTATTCCACCTCAACTGAAAGAAGATCGCATCGCCACCCTCCTTGCCTTCGGCGATTTATGTGAAAAACATTTTGTTAAGGACGGCGGCGGATCAATTCAAAACAAATCATATGTGCTGAAAGCTGCGTCCTTAAAGTTGAGCACCAATACTTCAGCAGGAGAGGTGGAGTTCGAACTCAACTGGCCGGCCGGGAACTATGTTAAGAATGTGAGCGCCATATTCTCTTGGATGAAGGAACGGTTGCTTAGCAGCAGTGGCTCGATTGATTGTCCAAAGCATAATTCGAGCAGCGCTCTGGTTGCATTCCTTGCACACACAGCGAAGGCTGGTCACAAAGATGATTATTACTTCCTGAGCGGAACGTGTATCAATGTGAAGTTTAAAGAAACCAGTACTGGTTCGTCTTTCCTAAAGTTTATTGGCTGACCAGGATTTTTATATGACAAGCATCTCAATTCTTGATGGGGCGTCTAAACGTAAGAAGCGTCTTGCTTCCACATTCCAAGATGTGGGCTGCCAAGTGCGGACTTTTGGCGATAACGATCCTATCGCAGAGCATTCGACCGACCTACTTCTCGTGCACTACGGCAATGACAGCGACGATGTTCTTAAGGTGACGCGAAGCGTCGTGGTTTACTTTGGCGGGGGCGGTGAGCCGGATGGCCGCTGGGCCAGTCGAAAAGATAGAGGTCCGCAATGTCACAGTATCTGGCGCGCCGTAGCACCTGATGGAAGTTCGGGATATCTGACATCTGCAGAGGCCATGGAACTTGTCGCCTTTATCTCCGATATTAAGGAAGGAGGCTCGGGCACGCTTCCGGCATTTCTACAGACGCCCCCTGATTACAGCTTGCTCGTTGCGCTCTGTATTCTGTGCCAAGGATATCTGGCAGTTTATGCTCCGGAAATGCTGGCCCTGGATGACCAGTTGAAGCGGCTTGTTGAGGAGCGGTCATCAAAGGCAAAGGTTGGCGGAGCCATGTGGTGGCTGGGGGCATTGGGCGAAATCCCTGATAACGACGGAAGGAAAATCCTCCCGCAGGAAGACATCTCCGATGCTGTTCGACGATTGGAGGAGAGACTGAAAAGAGAGTGCAAGTGGCCCGACGAAACAAATTTGAACGATAGAGGATTGGGTCCAGTCAAGATCATGCTTGAGTCGTTAACGTCATCCACTGAGTCCGAAGATAGGCTGGAAGATGGAGTGGTCAGATGTGCCTTTAGTGCAATCGATACTTTTCTGGCCATAAGATAGTCCGAGAACTGGAAATGACAGCGATGCTGCCTCAATGGCAAATCGAGCGCGGACAACTGAACCATAACTGGCTTCAGAATGGAGTGTTAGTTGCCTTGAATCATGCCCTGAGCATCTCTTTCGGGATGGTTCGTCCTGGTGATATCCCACGAACGCTGACGGAGGATGTCGGACGCTGGCCGGAACGACGAGCAGAACTGTCGTTGCTGCTCGATCGATTCGAGGACGAAATGTCGCCCAAGATACATTTCGCATACCCTCCTCTTTCCCATTGTCCAGCCGAAACCCTGGACTGGCTTAAGCCCCTCGTTCATGAACTCTGGCTACAAAGGTGGGGAATTCTCGAAAAGATTGACGCCGCAAAGGATGCCTACCGGGCTGCCGATAGAGCTTTTCTACCTGTTGTTTCTGCACTCTCGAATCTTCCAAGGACACCTGCTCCCGACGACCTTCGACTTGTAAGCTTGCTACTTCAAACTTTCATCGAACAATGCCAGGCTCTTGCTGATTCGATTTCCGCTCTACCACAGCGGGTGTTGTGTTGTTGACCATGATGAAAGCTACGTTGAAGCCGGGGAAGACATTTCGGATCAAGATCCACCGACCGTTCGTGCTCGCAGAGAGGATATCGAGAGTACGACCGGTGTGATGAGTACACTTCCTCGCATCCTGGTAATCGATGACATGTTCGGCCGCCAGGTTCGGGGCCGGCCGAACCGTGAACGAGCCAATCTGTGCGGCATGTACGGTCTTCGGGATATCACCGGCGACGAAGCCGTTTCGTCAAACGAAGAAGTGGTCACCCCTACAGCGGAGGCGGTCTTTTTCCGAGGACAGCGCCCGCTGTGTGCGGGTGTGGGTGACATGGTCGAGAATGATCTTGATGCAACCATCTCCTTCGTTCGGAGTGGCTGGGATAAGGGAGAGGCAGCCCGTCCGACCTGGGCACTGGTGCTTCTCGACCTGTGCTTCTACACAGGAGCTGTAACGCCGGCCAGCGACGGCGCATTTGCCGGAATGCCGGAAGGGCGGCCAGGTGATGACGATTCCGGACGGTACTTCGGTTTGACCATCCTGGAAAGGCTGCGCGTGGAATGTCCCGACCTGCCGGTAGTGGTCCTTTCCAGCAAACAAAGAGAAGAAGTGAGTCGGTCGTTCACCGCAGGTGGAGCGCTGGGCTTCATCTCCCGGACAGACACAGCCGGACCGGCGCGGCTGCGCGAATTCCTATGGCGACATGGTTTGACACCAGATCATTCGGGTGGAATCGTCGGCACTTCGCTGCCGCTTCTCTTGGCCTTGCGCGCGGCGCGCCGTGCGGCTACCGACCGTCGGAATGTCCTGATCCGCGGCGAACGGGGTACCGGCAAGGATCTCATGGCGCGATACCTCAGTCGCAGTGGCGAAATCGACACCAATCAGCCCCCGTTCATCGTGGTCGATTCTGGCGCGCTGGCGCCCTCGCTTTGGGCGAGTGAGCTGTTCGGCCACGTGCGGGGAGCCTTCACAGGTGCCGACCGCGAGCGACAGGGACGTATCGTGCAAGCCGACAAAGGCGACCTCTTCCTCGACGAGATCGGGAACATGCCGACCGATGTACAGACGGGCCTCTTGCGCGTGATCGAGACGCGCGAGGTCGTTCCGCTCGGTGCCAGTTCTGGCCGCGAAGTCGACGTTCGTTTCATCTCCGCGACCAACGAGGAAATAGAGCGCAGGGCCGAGTTGGGCGCCGGCTTTCGCGCGGACTTGTTGGATCGCCTGGTGTCGGGCGGCACGATCTGGCTTCCGCCGCTCCGCGAACGCCGCTCGGACATTCCTCTCCTGGTCGAGAAGTTCATCCGGGAAGCGGAGGCGGGCCGCAAGGGGGCGTTGGTGCGGCAGGTTGCACCCGAGGCACTCGCTGCCCTCGTTTCCTACGACTGGCCCGGCAATGTCCGCGAATTGCGCTCCGTCGTGTTTGATGCCGTAAATAGCCATGCCGACGTCGAGCATCTCGTGGTCGGGCACCTCCGGTTTCGGAAGGATGGTTCTAAAGGGCGCAACGACGATTCGGCAGTGCCGGCACTTCGCCCAGTCGCATTCGACCCTGGAACCTTGGCCGACGACGGTATCCCGTCGGACAATGACAAGGTAATCTCGCTTGCCAGGCCGTTTATCCGCAGAGAGAATCCGGGAGAGCTCAACGGCAGCTTTGATCGGCTCGTCGCCGGATTCCACGAGCAACTCGCGGATGCGGTGGAGGCTTGTCTTGCAGCCTACAGCGACCCACGGACGGGTAAGATTAACTGGACTGGCGCCTACCGATTGGCCGTGCCGTCCGCCGAACATTCTTCAAACATTGCCTCGGACGCAAAACGCTGGTTCCGCAAACTCTTCGAGGGGAAAAACGGGTTGATTGGCCCGCTACCACCCGAAGCCGTGGCTCGACGGCCATTGCTACAGGAGGCTCAGCGATGGGCATGCGGTTCTGGCTTATAGCGGCTTGAATTTAGAAATGGTTCGCTCTCTTGGCTATGCTTATTGCCGCCTGGACGATATTCTCACCCCACTTCCCAGAGTGCCAATCTTCCTTCAATACATTCCGTTCTTCTACCAAATAGTGAGATTCGAGATTCGACCATGCAGCTGACGCTTCGCCCCCAAATGACGGGATCAGCACCAAGGGCTTTCCGCCCGCCACTGCCAATTCAATCACCGGCCTCGTTCCGCTGACCCCACCACCTATGGCAAACACCGCATCGCTCTCACGCAGAGCATGGCTGAATACCGTATTCCAATCACCCTTACAACTTACCCAACTCACTTTCACACCCGAATTGAACGTGTTGTTTTCATAGCGCAGCACATCGGCTGTTGGATGAGCGACATATGTCTCAGGGTTAGCGCGAAAGAAAACCATTTCGCATCCCGCTTTACTGCTCGCTCCGCTCACAACATATGGGTCCGCCGTGTCCTCGTGGGCCGAACACAGGTGAAGTATCTGCTGCCGATCGACAAAGGCTTCGCCTAATTCGGCACACGCTTGCTTGAACCAGGCTTTCTTTTCATTTTCAAGATGGCGAAGTGATCCGACAATCAAGAATTTCATTTGGATTGTTCTCCGCGCGTTTGCGAAGTGAGATTCTGGGCCACTTTGGCAACGAATTTGTCGGAGTCGTCTTTGTAGGACTCTATGAATTGTCGAGAGCCCTCCGTATCAGGAGACGCGAGCGCATTACACAGATATATCCAGCGTTTCGAAACGGGGTACTTAGGGTCTCTTATCCGGTCTATTGCAGTAGGAAGAACGTCACTTGGGGTAGCAAAGTAAGTGAGTGCAAAGGTCTTGAAGCGATCCATGTTATTCAAAACAGTCGCATAGAAATCTTCATGCATTGCGCGCGGAAGGTCCGGATAATCCAGCAATGGGTACATGACGCATAATCGTACTTCCAGTGGACGTTGCTTATTGTTCCAAGTGTCGAGAAACTGCTTCTTGACTTTCAGCTCCGCATCCTTGAAAGCGCGAAGAAGACTCGTGGCCAGGTTGGCGGCTGGCCAATCGGCGCTTTCCATCAAACTAAAGAGGGCAGGCATGTCAATCAGTTGGACGGCTTTACAAAGCTCACTGACGCCAGGCGTCTTCTTCCATTCCAGAACCTCGGCTTCAACTAATGTTTTGCCAGTCGGAGCGGCAGCCACAATACGCGAGACGATATTCCTTGCATCGGTGTTTCCCATGAGCGCGTTCCTCCCTGTTATCGATGGACCATTCCAGCAATCATCCTACGGGTTTCACCACTCTGAACCCCGCATAAGGGCAGTCTTCCTCGAAGCCATCCCAGAACGCTCCGAGTTCGGCTCGTCCTTCTGGCGTGACCTTGATGGGGCACCAGGTGAAGTCCTTCCAACCGGTCCGGGTCGCCGATTCCTCGTAGTCTGCTCGCGAGAAATCCGAGTAGAAGGCCGTACAACGCACGCCCGCAGCATCAATGAAGTCGGCGCCTAGACTCCCGTCCGGTTCGCGGAAGTACCTACGGTTGTATAACACTTGCCCGAAGCGCATGAAGTCAGGGTTCATGACGAGGGCAGCAAAATGGCCCCCTGGCTTCAGGAGTTGGTAGGTCGACAAGAAAAACTCGTCCAGCTGTGCTTGATCCGTCGCATAGTGAAGAACGGTTACGGCGATTGCAAAATCGAACGGAGAGCAGAGGATAATTGCGACGATGTCGACGGGGTCTGCATGGACGTACTTGATTCCCAGTGGTTCCCTTTCCTCCTCCAGACGCGCCTGTCTGATCTGCTCAATGGAGTTGTCGTACGCGCAGACCACCGCGCCCGTTCGGGCCATCATCCGGGTGAAACTACCCTCGCCGCAGCCAATGTCGAGAACCCGCATGCCGCGCACTTGCGGGGGCAACTGCGCGAGCGCCCAAGGGTATTGCACGAACCGTTTCGATTCGTCATGGTCAACAAGGTCCGCCCAAGCTGTGCTGATGGCGTCATAGTTGAAGTGCCTCATGCTCTTATAGAATCCTCGATAACATTTCTATCCCTGGTTGGCTAAGTTTAACCCAACCTGGAAATCTCCCAAAGCTGAATACCCGCTATCTGCAACTGTTGATGGACCTGCTCCATGCCCATGAAGTGCGGGATGCTGACGACCGAGAGGATCTGTCTGTTGAGAGAAACTGCAAGATCATCTGGGCTTGGATAGCGTTCGACGGCCAGAGCAGGTAATGACTTAGGTTCACGGCTGCTTAGCCCCATTTGTCCCACCCCAGGGACTCGGTTAGACTGTTTGTTGCGCATCAAGTCTTTCGGGGACCTTACCGATCAGTTGCGGACCAAATAAGCGCTTTAGTTTGGAGGAAGATCGTGCTGCGAATTTTGCTGCTTTTCATGTGCCTATTGTGCTTAAACGCCGCGGCAGGTTCCGCTGGACGCTATGGCATGGGCTACGTCCCTGTCTCCTCGTCGACGTATGCCAGCTTTCAGACTGCGCCCCGCTTTCGGGCATTCTTGCCCGAAAGCGTCGATCTTTCCGACCGCTTCCCCAAGCCTGGCTACCAAGGGCAACAAGGATCTTGCAGCGCTTGGGCGACCGCATACGCGCTTCGCAGTTACCACCAAGCCAAGAAGCGGAACTGGAAACCAGTTGGAGACACGCAGGTATTTAGTCCATCTTACGTTTTCAACCAGCTAAGTTCCAGCGGGCAGTGTAACGGCGCGTCGATACCCGCCACGCTGGATCTCATGAAGTCGCAAGGTGTTGCGTCACTTGCGAACTTTCCCTATCGAGAAGACAATTGCTTGTCCCAACCGAGTTCAGACACAAAGAACATCGCCAGTAGTTTTCGTATCAAGTCTTGGAGCGCGATCGGCAGCAAGTCTAGCCTTGATGACGTGAAGGGTCAGTTGGCGAACGGCAATCCTGTCGTATTCGGCATGAACATATCCGACTCCTTCAAAGAATTGCATGGTGACCGAGTTTACGACGACACGTCATCACCGCGCATTGGTGGACATGCCATGGTATTGGTGGGATATAGCGACCATCGAGAAGCATTCAAAGTGATCAATTCCTGGGGAACGGATTGGGGCGCCGGTGGCTTCGGATGGATCTCCTATAGAGCGGCTCAAGCACTCAATAATTGGCACGAATATTATGTGATCGATGAGACCTTCGATCCCGTGCCATTACCTGACCCGCTCCCGTTAGTGACACGTTTGAAGCCGGAGCCACCGACGCCTGCTGTTATCACGCCTCCACCGGAACCGCCGACCCCCGTCGTTGTTCCGCCTCCACCGAAACCTCCAACACCAATTATTATTACGCCAACTCCGCAACCGCCGGTCATCGTAATACCTCCGCGCCGCGTCGAACCAACGCTGGAGGAGATTCACAAGGCAGTGACAAGTCTTGTTAAACAGATTCCGTGCTCGCGTATTGATGCGTCCTTGGGAGTTGATCTTTCGGTAGGACTCGCCGGATTCATAGGGTCCGATGCTGAACTGGAAAAGCTTCAGGGTGAACTGTCTTCACTGAATGGCGTTAAGCAAGTGAGTAGCAATGTGAGCGTTCGGCCGTGGCCGCAATGTGAGGTTCTGCTCAACTTTGCCGCGCCGCTTTCTGTGGAAAAGGGTCTAAAGGTTAGATTGGGAGGGGCGAGCAGGGATGAATTCAAGTCGGGTGATTCGCTGACCATCGAAGTCGATACGCCCTCGTTTCCTAGCTATCTCTATGTCAGTTATCTTCAGGCCAGCGGAGAAGTCGTCAACTTGTCATGGCCAACCCGACGCTCGCCGAAGTTGGTTCCAGCAAACGCCAAACTGCGCTTCGGCGGCGGCAGCAATGGTCAGCCGGTATTCCGAGTCGGACCACCATTTGGCGATGAGATCGTGATCGTCGTTGCTTCACGGACCTTGCTCTTCGATGCCGATCTGCCAGACACGTCTAATGACCGAGATTACTTGACGTCATTCCGGCGGGCGATAAAAGTGCGTCGAGGTGCAGGCCATGATAAAGGCGTAGTCACTGCGGCTGTCGCCACGATACATACACAACAATAAATTGGAGATGTTGCAATGTCGCGCCCCCTATCCTTTCTTGCCGCATTGTTGCTGACTACCTGCTCTTTTGCGCAAGACAATGACCACCGCCCATCGGCGGACGAGATATTGTTGCGCCTGTCGCCCAGCGCAAATGACCCAGAAATGAGAAGCAAGGGATTTGTCACGGGAAAAGCCAAAGGCATCTCCGTTGAAGGCGCCAGGGTGCAACCAACCGTGCAAACAGACGTGCAAAGACCCAGCGTCGATCTGGAAGTCAATTTCAACTACAACTCGGCGACATTGAGCCCGGATGCATTTCAAGTCCTGGATAATCTTGGAAAGGCGCTGAGCGATCCCGAGCTACAGTCCTCTTCCTTCATGGTGGCGGGACACACGGATGCCGCCGGCAGCGAGGCCTACAATTTGGCGCTGTCCAAGCGTCGTGCACAGACAGTGGCCAAATATCTCCGTGACAAGCACCATATCGAGCCATCCCGCCTACGGGTTGAAGGGTACGGCAAGCGGCGACTGCTTGATGCGGCTAATCCCTTAAGCGCCCTTAATCGACGTGTCGAAGTCGTCAATCTTGGAGCGCAGTGAGTAGCGGAATATTCCGACGGCCATCACCTTCATTTTCGTTGATGAGACTTTCCGGTTAGCGTGCAACAGGAATATCCCGGCCATTCCAAAGTGAGCAGCCGGTTGCTTTAATGGATGTTGCCAAGACTTGTAAGACTTTCAAGGTTCTGATGGCCCTTTCGTATGGAATGTTATGCCCGGCAGCGAATCGAGTCTAACCGTTAGCGACTCTCCAAGCGAGACAGCAGTCTGGCTAACGGGTGACTTCGATGGACACTACGATGGGGCAAATCAGTCTCCGGTAGATGCCTCCAGTGTTTCGGCGAGAGAGTACCCAATCACGATCCGAAAGGGCGTTCTATCTAACGTCCGTCGCGTCGGCGGTCCGCCGGATGGACTCTTGCCGGATGAGCCGCCCCCTTTTAGGCAGATGCGCCTGAGTGAGGTTCTGATTGCACAGGACGCCACGGAACAGTCATTCGTACCCGTTCCTCTCAACGATTTTCGGTTGCACCGTTGGAGCACGGTGGCTTTCAGTGAGATAGCCGAATCCGATCGCGGGCGAGGCGTCGTCGGTCGCATAAAAGGTAAAGCTTATGGCTACATTGCGCCCCGTGGGACAATCAAACCACCCCAATCGAGGGTTTCCGAGACCAGCGCAGTTGCACTGGGATCGGAAGGCATCCATAAGGGTGATGGCCGCATTGTGTCCGCCGAAACAATGACCTCATCTCAACCGTCAGTTCCTGAGATCCAGACAAAGGCACCGGCATCGGTTGGCATGCGGTCAGATGGCACGGTGGACCCCAGTGTCAGGAATCTCTTCAGCCCGCCGGTGGAGCCAGAACGTCTAACTGGATCATCCTTGCCTGCCTCAGGCGGTTCTTCTCCCTGCTTGTGCTGCCACCCGGCATTTGTATATTTGCTGTCAGGTATTGTCTGGGCCGGTTGCGGTATCAAAGTGGGACTGGTTGGGCTGCTGACGATGACTCTGGCTTGCTGGTTGAATAGACAAGTCTCCAGGAAAGGCGAAACAGGCACTCTTGTCAATCGTCGCTTTGGATGGAACCTGATGTTCATTGAAGGCCCGTGGCTTGGGCCGGCGCTTGCGGTATTGTCTGCGATTGGCATTGCGCTTTTTTTGTTTCCGACTCGTCAACAAGACTGCGCTAACCCCAATGCATGGCTGCTGCTATTACCCTTGCTCGCTCTACTGCTTGGAGCATTCGTTGATAGCTGCCGGGTCAAACTGATTCTTTTCATTCTGTGGTTTATTGTCCTGCTTTGTTGGGGCGGATTGCACATAGACGGATGCAATCGGATCGGTGGCTCTGGCTGGTTGGCTCCGATTAAGGCCAGTCTGTCGACCATTAGTCAAAAAATTGACAACTTCTTCGCGTTTGATATCGCTTCAAGCACTGTTAGCGATGCATCACAGAATTTCCCGGATGAACGTCGCCTGTCGGTCGATGATGTCAAGAACAATCCCAATTTGTTGTCGAACTGCCGCAACAGCGTCTATTTCCCAAATGCCACTATGTTCGAACATGGGGACCATCAAATTCTGCCGAGGGCCGAAGCCCAGCTCGCAAAGTTGGACGTGCTGCGATCTGCGAATCAGGACGTAAAGATTGTAGTGATCGGTCATGCGGATCGGTCCGGCGAAACCACACCAGACGGGATTTTTCACAATATTGAACTCAGCGAACGCCGCGCCAATTCAGTATCGGACTGGCTTATTGCACATGGGTGGCGTCCTGACCAAATTGAAGCGCGTGGTGTTGGCAGCCGCTTTCCACTAATTGATGCTCCCGGCGATCAACCTTTCAATCGTCGGGTGGAAATAAAGCTGCACTGCCGCAATAACGAAGCAGGGCAACCCATCCCGGGCGGACAATAAGGTTGCGACTTCCGGTTAATACTCCTATATCCTTTGCGAACACAACCGCTAAAACACGGGTATCAACACGATGAATTGGCTAAGTAGACCCACAATCGAGTCTTGCGTGGTCGATCATGATCCGATATGCATAGGCCCATTGACGCCCGTGACGCTGTCTCTGCAAGGTTGGGGTTATGTCAGCATTACCGCCCACGAGCATCCGAACTGGCCCGGCCTGCGCAATACTTTCGTTCCCGGCAGGAACGTGCTGACGTTTGTTGCCCCTACCGGTGCAAACCTACGCATTCGCTGCGGCAACTTGTTTGGGTGGGTAAACGCAGCTTTCGCCGTGCGGGAAAGAAACATGGAATTGGGCACGTTTAATCTGCCGGATGTCAAAGCCACCTCACCCCGTGTCGTCATCAATCTGCCGCGAGGTACAGGTTGGGCTAGGGAGATTTTTGCGAAACGACACCGTTGGCTGACACCGCGGATGGGCGCCATCAAATTGGCAAAAGCGACTATCGGAAACGTCAGTGGCTCAGTTTGCCTGCAAAAGGGAGAGGTTTTTATCCCGTCTGGCAATATCTTGTATAAACCTATTAGATTGGTTATCCGCCGTAAACAGATCCAGCCATGGATCGAAGATCGTCATTCTTCCTAAATGAAAGGCACACAACCATGACTGCAGACCAAGAAGTCTACGATCCCGACAAACTGGACACGTATAAATACACAACGGAATTTTCCAAGTTTCGTAAATTTCTGTGGTTTTGCGCCGGTGCCGATAGCGAATTGCTGAAACGGTGCCCTTACTCCGAACGCGTCAAGGAAGAGGGAATCGGCGGAATCGTGCTGGCAACCTCGTGCTTGGCGCTCATTTCAGGCGCCTACGCGATGTACACGGTATTCGCCCCGAAACTCGGTTCAGCGTTGTCGGACCAACAGCAGATAATCGATATTCCGACGTTTGTCCTGGCGGCACTGTTTGGCATTGTATGGTCGCTGGTTATATTCAACCTCGACCGTTTTGTCGTCTCGTCGACTGGCCATGGCGACGGAACTGCTGACATTACGCGGGGCGAGTTGATTGGGGCACTCCCAAGATTGCTATTGGCCGCTGTGATCGCCTTTTCGCTAGCTAAACCGCTTGAGATTCGCATAATGAAGTCGGAAATTGAGGCGGAACTCAACCATCAACAACAAAGGTACGCCAAAGAAACCAGTGAGGCGGCTGAGGCAAGATTTGGCGAACGGAAGGTATTTCTTGAGAAGAGGAAGTCGGAAGCAACTACCGCACTCAGGGACAGACAAACGCTTTTCGACAAACTGGGGTTGGAAATCCGTGATCAGCTAAACAAACTCGAACTGGAGGCAGACGGAATCTCGGGGAGCGGCAAGAAAGGCGAAGGCCCTGCCTATCGGACGAAGAAGCAAAATCTGGATAAGCGAGAAACCGAACGAAAAGAATCGATCGAAAGCTTTGCGCCAGAGAAGTTGCGCTTGGAGGGGCAGGTTAAGCAGGCGGATGCAGATCTGGAGGCGGCCAGAGTCGAGCGCGATACGCAGGTGGACAACCATAGAAGGGAGGCCGCCAAGTTGGATGGATTGATGAAGCGCATCGAGATCGCTGATGAAAAATACCCGGCGGCTTCTTGGGTGCTGACCCTCTTACTGTTGGCGATCGAGATTTCGCCAATTTTCTTCAAGATGATGGTGATCCGTGGCCCATACGACTACCTGAGGGACAATCAGAATGAGATCGTAAAGGCCAGGTATGGGATCGCTACGACAACCAGGATCGACCCACAGCAGGACAACAAACAGATTGTGGGAGACATATTTCACGAAGCCGAGACTATTCGGGAGTTCCGCGTTGGGCAGCTTCGCGCCGAACAGCAGCTTGCTGACATAGCGCAGGAGAAGTTTGTAGAAATTACGCGCGAGGATATAGACACCAATCCTGGCAAATATATTCTGCACGCTGATACGCCAAAGGCATAACGCTTAGATTGCAATTCCAGTTGCCTATATGACCGATGGCCAGAATATTCTGCACCATCAGTGGCTTTCAGCCTGACGTCGTCAATAAGCTCCACGCCGGAGCGCAGCGTACGCTGACTATTGACAGTGCCTGGGCCTTAGGCGGAATCCTGGCGTGCGGCGTATCCGCCGCCTATCTGTTCTGGTTTTGCACCGCGTCCTGGGTAGTTGCGGTGACTTCCACTCTTATCGTACTCGCCATTCTCTGTGCGCTACAGGGAATTGTAATCACCGGTACCGGTCTTGATAGTTCCCTGCCATCGGAAGCCCAGCAGCGTTGGCGGCCAAGCAAGGCACGCGCTGTATTGTTCATTCTTTTTGCGGTGATTTTTTCGCAACCGCTGTTGATTCATGTTTACCAGAAATTTTATGCGCCGGATATTCCACGCTTGATTGCCGCCGGTAAGGTGCTGCACTTGGAGCTATTCAAGAACAGTCGCAAGCGTGAAGAGGATGGTTTGCTGTTGCAGTTGGCTACATTGAGGGAGGCATCGGGGCGACAAAGTACAGTAGATCGCACTGACACTTATATAAAGCCTGGCGATGCTGCAACTGTCATTGGGGTGAATTCGGATGATCGGCGCAAGGCGATGCTGATCGGCAATCAATCCTACCGTTCAGTCCAGGCGCTTGACAATGCCATCAAAGACTCAGCTGACATGGCGAATGCACTACGGAAGATCGGATTTTCAGTAACCCAACAAGCAGACGGTACGCGCAAAGACATGGAAATTGCGTTGGATCGTTACATAAGATCGATCAAACCTGGTGACATCAGCGTGCTCTTTTACAGTGGGCACGGCTTCCAGGATCGTGGCAACAACTACTTGGTGGGCATCGATGCCAAACTTACCGACACCAAAGCCGTTGGTGTAAATAATGTGATTGAGTCGATTAGCGCACGACAACCACTGGCAAATGTAATAGTACTCGATGCATGCCGGAGCTTCGCTCAGGGAGGGGCAGGCGGCTTGGCGACGACTGAGGCAGGTCTCAATACATACATCGCATTCGCTGCCAAGCCAGGGCAGGTCGCCCGCGAGCCCAGTCGTCCTGGCGCCAACGGCTTCTTTACTGCAGCCATACTTAAGCACATTTGGCGTCCCATTGATATAGACCCCATATTTCGAGATGTCCGCGCGGAGGTAGCACAGCAGACTCACAATCTCCAAGAAACGTGGACAGCTCATAGCCTGAAGAACAGCCTGGTCTTGGCCTCGGCTGAATCCGCCAAATCTGCCCCTCCGTCCAGCCCAACGGACGCCACGTCGAATGGTGTCGCCAGACCAATTGGGAACCAAGCTTCCTGCGAATCACTGAGTAAGGCAGTGCCTTCCGAGAGCCGCAAGCGTTGGATTGCCGAATGCGTTGAAGCCAAGGCGTTAAAACTGCGAGACGACCTCATGGAGCACAGACAATGGACACGGGAAGAAATTGCCCGCCTCGAGCAACAGTCGCGGAGAAGTGGGCACACTGCAGCGGAACTCATGACGTTATTCTTTTCGCTCTGGTCGCACCCATTTTTCTCGCTCGCTGGAACTACACTCATCACACTCCTGCTCGCCGGCGGTTTCATTCGACGAGACCTTCGTCCAGAAGCGCTCTTGGCATATGAGCGCGTACTACAGACGGACCACAATCGTTTCGTCGGGGAGTTGAAGGAAGACTATGTGCGCCGGGCCGGACAATTCCACTATGCACCGCCCGTTGATGTTATTAGCATGAGGGCCGCACCAAAACAACCCGACTTGGCAATTGACACGACGCCCCGTGCTCTTGATCAATTATATGCATATTGGACTAAACAACCGATCACGGCGCCAGCATGAACCTCCAAACGATTCTTATTGAGGCGGCGGGGTCCGATCAGCAATTATTAGTCTCCGGCCCTCGGTCGGAAAAGTTCAAGCACATCTGCAAGGGTGTGCTTGCGACAATGATTGGCGTACTGAGCATTATTTCAGTGACCTACGCGCTGGCAGTCATCCTCACACCGCAGGGCGCACTTTCACGCGGTGAAAAGCTGACTAATTACGGACTGTGCGTGGCATTGGGGCTTTGCTGGGGATTGATAATTTTCAATATGTATCGGTTCGTTCTATCCTCGACCGGGCATGGCAAGGGTATTGAGAGAGTTTCGGTCAATGAACTCGCGAATGCGATGCCGAAAGTCTTCATGGCTGCCTTCATCGCATTTTGTGTCAGCATCCCAATCGGCGTCGCGCTGCTTCGCGGACAGATCGAGTCTGAGCTTTCTTCGACCCAGATTAAGTTGGTCGCAAGTTTGGATTCCGATGTAGACCAGCTTTACGTCGCAAAGCTCGATCACCTATACTCGGCACAGGCGCACGCTTCAGAAGAGACCAGGTATTTGACAGACCGCTTGAGAAGATTGAGCCAGATTGGAACCGCAAACCGAGACAAGCGCAATCGCCAGATTGTTAGTAGGTCTGTAACATCAGCCGCAGAAGAGCGGCTGGCGCTTAAGGCAGAACTGGACAAGACCAGGAAGTCGTTGGTGGCGTTGCACTCCTCTACCCAAGAATTGCGAGATGAAATCAGAAAACGCAAAGAGGACAATTGGAAGTTAGTCAAGAATGCTGACACGCTCCTAAATGAGACCGAACGAGCATTCGAACAGCAGATGCCCTTGCTTTTGTTTCTTATGCTATTCATGTTGCTGGTCCACATTTCGCCACTACTGCTACAACTACTTTCGAACAAAAGCCCATACGATTATCAAGTCGAATGTCAGAATGAAATTCTCCTGACGAAGAGGGGCATCGCCCCGGATGCCTCAATGATCCAATTGCTTGGAAGAAACCGCTGGATTGATCGATTCTCGGTTGCCGAGAAAATATTGGAAGGAAGGCGTCTGTATTTGAAAAATCGACAAGATTTGACTCGTGAGCGACTACGACAGCATACCGAAAACGCTTAGTAACATATGCAATGCAAGGTAAATACAACGTACCCAATCGCTATGCACTGGAGCCTCGGCTATTCGAGGTCCAATAATCTCATTATTCAAGGTTCATCTTGAGAGGCAACTCCCACAAAGGATTCCTAGAAACAATCACCAAGATGTCTGCACTGAATCAACATTGGGCTAATATAGGCCAATTGCCCACCTAACTTGAAGAATACGTCCAAGGAGCATGCCGTGACGAGTATATGGAACACTGAAACTTGCTATGAAATCGACGATCGCAAGCCGCGTTTCGCAGTGATTCCCATCGGCTCCTTTGAGCAGCATGGACGCCACTTGCCAGTTACAACCGACACACTAGTTGCGGCCGTATTAAGTAAGGCAGTATGCGACGCCTATAGCGGACTCCTGATTTCTCCCATTACTATTTCTTGCTCTCATGAGCATGTAGGCTTCCCGGCTTCGTTCTCGATATCGGCGGAAACCTTGGCCCGCGTACTCAAAGACCTGATTGGATCCATTCAGGCACAAGGCATTGCTTTCGCTGTCATTGTGAACGGACACGGGGGAAACTATATCGTAGGTAACGTAGCTCAGGAGCTGAATATGCTAGGGCCTCGAGTATTTGTGTGCCCGACCCGACAACACTGGCAAGTGGCGATGAAATACGCAGGAGTTGAGAAATCTATCAGCGAGGACATGCATGGCGGCGAAGTGGAAACATCGATTCTCCTGCATGCGATGCCTGAAGTTGTGAGAATGGACAAGATTGAAGATTGTGAAGCAACTGAACGCCCGTTATTGACGTTGCATGGGATACGGCGATACACGCAGAGTGGGATCATAGGGTTTCCTTCCAAGGCCACACCGAAAAAGGGACAGTTGCTTCTGGAAAAGATGACAGAAGTAATCGGTATGGACATAGAAGATTTATTGGCCGGCCGATAGAGGGAGGAGTCCATGAGTGGCGCTTCTCTGGCATGGTACGAGATCTATGATGAGCTACGCTCAAGAATTAAGTCAGGGGAGTTGCGCGCAGAAGCCAGTGTCGACAAGTCGCTAATAGCCCCTGGCGCGAGCGAATCAGATTTCAGCCGGGCGATAGAAAGGTTGCTTGGCGAGGGGCTGCTAAGGCCTGACGTTACTGGAGACATTACTATCGCACGGACCCGGGCACGCTCCCGCCGAAGTAGCTCGTTTCATGATGACTATACGGCACAAGGTCGCCTCCCCTCAACCAAGACTATTGACTTGTCGCTGATGCCTATCGAAGAAGCGCCTTCGTCTGTTCAAGAAGCCTTAGATAACACGAGTTGTTCAATGCTGGTGCGCCATTATCATGTCCAGAGCGTTGATGGTGTTCCTCATGCAATTGCCGACTCTTTCGTGCCCTATGAACTCGTAGGCAAGCGTTGGAAGGATATCAAAGCCGGTAATCACAATATATCTGCGGTACTCTCCGAACTTGGTTATCAGGTGACTGAAAAACAAGAAACCCTTTTTGTTGACTCACCGACCCTGCCAGAGCGAGAACATTTGGCCATTGTTTCTATGCCCGGAGTAGCCGTTGTTCGCCTCAATTGCATAGTGTGGGCGCTGGACCAAATTGTCGAGATATGTCTGCTTTGTGACAGGGCAGACCTCTACGAATTTACGTATCGCGTTAAATCCTAGGTGAAAGACAATAAGCTGTGAGCCAGAGCCTTGAGCAGATGTTCAATCGGCATGTGCCTAGCGCCATACGAGAATCCGAACAGAGTGACTTTGATGATTCCGTTCTTCTTAACATGGGGCATCGAGTCATTGATGAGTTCTGGTTGGAACACAAATCCGACTTTGTTAGGTATAGCGCCCACAAACTTAATCTCGAGTCAGAGATCGACATCCTGAGTCTAGAAAATCTTCCTGCTAGCCATCTGCGAACATTGTTGAAATCATTCATGGCGGCCGAGATCGAGCTCCGCATAGAACCAAGAATGACAATCGAACAAAGATCGAAACTGGGCGCATTGTTCAGAAATATTGGGGACGGGTTTCTGGTGCTACGATGGCTTGCTCACGCCCGCTTCTGCTTCTCTCGCGGAGCCCAGTTATTCGGCGACTTGCGGCTCCATAGGCATGAAGACGAATGTTGGTACCGCGAAGGCAAGGCTGCCTTGGCTCAAACAACGGGCTGGCCCCGCGCAAAAGCAATCTCCCTTTACATTTTTGCTGGCTTCGGTTACCAGCCCTATCGCCTATTGTATTGTTGCGGGCTGACTGTCGTATTGTTCACTCTGATCTATACACAACTCGAGCCGAGATGGACTCTTTTCCAATGCTTCTCGGTAAGCAGCATGAATTACTTGTCTGCTTTGGGTTATGGCGACGTAAGAGACTCGTTGCCTTCGACCCAACTTGCAGTAATTTTGCAGGGCTTTTTTTCCCTTGTTTTGAACTCAACCCTTTTTGCATTGCTCGTTCGAAGGTGGTTTAGGTCATAGCCTTGATACCTGCCAGGCGTTTGATCAGGCTATTGAGAGAAAGAATCAGCGACGGACGGGCAGTTTCGGACCGTGTCATGTTTGGCACCGACCGGCATATGTTGGGCAAGGTTTTGGATGCACAAAACCGCGGGTTCACGCCCTAAAAAGTACGCCCACTCTGTCTTCAATTCGGTGGTGAATTGTGCCTATAATTTGAAGATGGACTTATCCGGATAATGCATAACTCAATAGCGCTCACAATAGGTAGGCCTGTGAGAGATTTGGGCGGGTCAATGAAATCGTGGCAGGTGGGTCAAAAGACCACGTCGGCGTCAACAACCTCGTCGATGAATGGCTCGCTGCCTACGAAGAAACGACCCGTCATGCCCCCACCGTCGTGACGTTGGACGATCACGGATTCACCTTCCTCATCAACTAAGCGCCTCTTCAAGCAAGAGCAACTTATCGCGCGCTCCTGCGATAATTGCTAAGCGATTGTGCACATTTACAGGAACCAGTCTTCGGCGCTTCGTCCCGGCCTTTTCAGAAAGAAATACATCCACATCCACCTTTAGGGCCGACGCAAACGCAAACCAAAGAAGTCCCATGGCTACGTTGTCTTCTTCTCCGTCTACGGCAGCCCAGGCTGCCCCTGTCTCTTTAAGGCGAGTCCACTCGGGGTCGTCATCCCTGCCCATCAAGTGAAAGCTTCCGTCATTTCCGCGAATTGCAACCTCGCATCCTCGCAACTTAAAATTCTCTCCGGAGATTAGATCACCTGAAACCTTGTGACCGCCTCCAAGTACTCGTTCCCCGCCAATAGGATAGTCGATGGTCTGGGTTGGACCGGTCGAACGTACATACGATTTCCGCGAAACAGTTGCGTCTGGACTTCGTGAGAGCTCCTCTGTGGCTTCCTCCAGACTGAGCCCGTGCTTCTCGGCTCGGCTCACCATGTTGTCGCCCACATCTATGGCAGCCATTGAAATCTTGGCGGCCATTGCCGCCAGGTGCTCAGCCTCAGCCAGCGCTGTATCCTCAATCGTTGATGGTCCTCCCGTTGCCTTGCCCAGCCGGTCTTCAGGCCCACCAACACCCGTACCTGAATCATCCATGTGACGGACGTTATCGGCTGTCCGATGTTCGGACGCTCCCTTCTCGGCAGTCGAAATCAGGTCGCCCTGCGGAGTTGCGGGTACGATCAGTATCAACGGAAGATTCAGTGGGAGATCAATAACAACTTCGCCGTGGACGAGGTTCGGATTTGAGCTTTCGAGATCCCCCTTTGCCTTGCGGAGCTTTTGGATGGCCGTCTCAAACATGATGGGGTGCCCGGATCCTTCAACGCCAGTTGACATGATGACGCCATACCTTCCCTCGGTTAGACATTTCTGGTCGAGATATCTTTTCTTTCGGTTACTTCTCAGGCGTTTCTGTGTCTTCATGAAGAATTCCCTTAGGGTTAATCAAAAGTGAGAGTGCGCAGGCGGTTACAAGGAATGATATGGAAGGTGAGGCGCGAGCGCTCACCATGCTGACAGCGCTCTTGGCGGGCACGAACCTCAACATTGCCTGGACACCTCGATTGAAGTGGCGGTCTTTGATGAACCGCACTTTTTTTGCGCCGATGGACTTGATGCGCTGGAGAAGATGGTCATCAATGGCCGAACTGCCGTTCCGCCTCATCACAACCTCGACCGTGATGTCATTGGAGCGCCAAACAGTGATCCAACGATAGAACTCCAAGACGTCCTCCCGATTGACGAACGTCCAAGAATCACCAATCAAATCAATTGACGCCGCAAGGTGATTAACTGCCAGCATCGTCGGCGGCGTGGCATTCATTGCGATTGCCAAACCCGTTGAGACTATGGAATCAACAAAAGTCTTCCTACTGATATCCGGGCGTGCACCAAGGCGGGAAGGACGGCGCCGTTGCAACGCAGCAATGCCCAGTTCCAATCGGCCTGCGTCGGCCTCAGTTAGCCTCGACGTAAGACGGGAGGCATTCTCGGATTCGCCCAGAAGACGCAGACCAAAGTAGATCGCCATGCCCGATGGGACGTCCCGCTTGTCGGTGACATCATCCACTTCAATATGATCCAATTCAGATGAAACGAGCGAAGAAAGCTCCACGACCTTGGCGCGAGTTCCTAAGGGGACGGCGGGATCAAAGTTCTCGAAGAAATCCGGACTCGCTGAAACATGGCGACTCGCGCGTTTCCGATAGGTCACCGCCGGAATTCCTGTCACCGAAGCCAGGAATGCTGACGATGGGGTACAGCTGGCATCGTCGTTGATCTTATTGACCCAGATGCGGCGATGAACGTCGAAATTGTGTCCGTAATTCTCAGCCGTCACGGTCGGTGAACTGTGGCTGGCCTCGGCCATAAGGTGGAACATTCCCTGGCGAAGTCTCAACGTACGACCTGCCCCATACCGCTCTTCCGCGTTCAACAGGCGTTCAATACCATGCGATATGGTTGTGTCCCTGGTGTCATGAATTGTGATTAGAGGCGATCCGGTCACGCACCAGAGAGCATTTGCGATCATGTCGTGGATTCGATCTGAAGTGTCGTGTGACCGCGCACCGAGGTCATCCCCGAACAACGGTACTAATGAATCTCCCGGAAAGCGAGCCGCGCGCTTGTCGCAAATTGCTTTCAGTTCTACGACAAGTTCAGCGTCAGTTATCGGATACACGCATGGAGCGTTATCGGACTTGAGGTCTGCGCCAGACTCCTTAGTGATGACGAAATGCGGGTGGGCAACAGTCAGTGCAAAATCGCACAGGCGCAGACATGCGATTGCATCCCAGCGATGAGGATGTTCCAGCAGAAGCTTCAGGGCGGTCGCGGCGCAATGCCAATCGTCACCGACCGTAAGCTGCCTGGCTTTGAGGAGAGAAATAGCCAGCGCCCCCTCGCGAGCAGATGCCATTTCGGCGTAAACGAATGCACAAGGAGGCGGCCCGGTTCTTCGGGAAGCTCGGACATCTAAGCCCAGCCAACCCAAGGCGTGGTTGATTGAGGTTCGAACTGGAGAGTCGAGAAGGGACGAATCGTCACCGGTTATACAGGATGCCACGATTGATTGCCAATCAACTTCGTCGAGACTCGCTCCAGAGAGAGCGACGGCGGCTTTTTCGAGAAACTCACGAGAGCCGAATTCATACCGTGATAGTGTATGAATGTTCTTCAGTCCCTTGCAAAGGTGAATCTCATAGCCAACCGCGAGTCGCTGGTGACTCAGTTGTTCAAATGTTGGTTCGGCTGCTTCAAGATACTTCAGAAGCCACGAAATCGCGGTTGCATGAGAACTACCTCCCTTCACTTTGCGGATAGCTTTATTCACTGCGGATCGAAGCGTCTTCACCGTTCGCGACCTGCGGGTCCGGCGGCGTGCGTCGAATTTGGGATACTCGCAGACGCCGAGCATGTGACGCGCAACAGTTTCCGGCCTTGAGGTGCGTGCAAACCGAAGTCCCCGCACCCAATAGTTCAGTGCACCCGGCATCCGTAGCGAGCGATACGCTGCCGCCGACGCCATGATGAAAGCGATTCCTTTACCTGTTGCCTCTGGGACGGCACCGGCGAGGAAATGCTCGATTTCGATATCGTCCGATCTTGGGACGGATACTCGGTCAACGCCAGGCTTGAGTCGATAAATGAGCCGGACCGTTATTTCGGACAACCGTACGCGGCGGATGCCTAACGTACCGGACTTGCCATCAACGAAATGGACACGTCTTTCCCGGTAGATCGTTCCGTCGCTTATTTCCGCCAGTGTCGCCTTGAGTTCTCCATCGAGGGCAATCCCGTCTTCAAAGATCAGGCTCAATGCCAGGCGCGCCCAACCATCTGGGACGGGTCTGCTGCGCCACGCACTGAAGAGGTCTGGGAAGTACGACGCCAATAGGACAGTGTCGTCATCAAATGGGCATGACTCCCTTGGCCCGAGAGAGCCGCGTAGATTCCACTCCGGGGGCGTCTTGAGAAGCCTTGGAACATACTTTGGCAAGGTCAGCGGAATGGCCGATGCCTTGAGTTTCCGCGGTTCAATTTCGGGCGGCATTGGCAGTGACAGAGTGCCTAGCCATCGTTCGATCTTGTCTGCGCAACCTAAGGCAAACTCCAACGGAACAACCGCGCTCGACCCGCCGCAAGTTTCTTGCCCCGGATTGGCGCGCCCCATTATTCCCATTACGTCGGCACTGTCGGAGCCGGCTTCACGAAGCAAATAATCGAGGAAATGTCGTCCGAAATTTTCCTTGAATCCATATCTGGCGTACGCAATCGTCAAGTCCGCGGACCCCAATGCAACGGTTCGACCGTCTTTGGTGAATCGAAAAAACAGTGGGTGTCGATCACCATCAAGACTACGATCAGCGACCGATGCGATGGCATGGGCAAGGGTTCGATCTTCTCCCGCCAACCTGTAGGCGACGAGTTTCAGCCAATTCAGGTAAGTGGCAAGCCACCGCCGCAGTATTAGTGGCAGACATACAAGTCTTCGCTCATGGTACCGCGCAGTGCGCTTGTCTGTGATGATGACGGCACCCGAACTGGGATCGACTCTGGACCGCGCAATTGTTTCCTCGGAGAGTTCGCGGCCGGCAAGCATCGGCTTCAGAACCGAATAGATGCCGACTGCAACCTGATTGTGCACGTCCATTAGCCTTTTCTTCGTGATATGTTTGGGTAGTGCGCGGACTAGGTGGTCAACATTCCGAAAGGTGGTTTCAATGAAAGAAGCAACCCTCGCCTCATCCGGAAGCCACAGCGATCCAACGTCAGGAATCGTTTGCACGGGGAGATTCCCCGACAGTCCCACTTGCCTGTATGCAGATGCAACGAGCCAACTCAGGCGACTCCCGCGCAGCCGAACATAATTGAAGTTGGCGCTCGTACCAATCGTAAACTTGATTCCGGCGGCGGCGGCGTATGCCTCATCCCCGAAGCGCGACAACAAGAAGGGTCCCCAAGAGTTGGAAAGGTGCGTGAGTGTCGGCCGATGTGAGCTGAGTTTCAGATTCCAGAGCATCGCCTTGGTTCTTTTGGCAAGGTGCTTTGCCGACAATTGGAATAGATCAGCGACGGATTGTGGATGATCTGCAGCTTCTGCACGACGCCGCAGTTCAACCACCAGTTCCAGTGGGAGCGCGACATAGACGTACCGATCATCGGCCGACCTTAAGAATGGCCTTCCCGAGTCGCTTGCAATCACCTCGTCGAGGTTCCAGCAGAGGACTCCAGACTTGAGATCAAGCCAAAGCCCGGCACCGCCTGTGGAGGAGAGAGGAATTCGCGAAAAGTTGGACGGAAGTACACGGGAAAAGAGTGTCATCAGCGCGGCAAGCGCTTCCTCGGCGTCAATTGAACTTAGGCGTTGCACTATGCGCGGGATGATCAGTTCCAGTTCCAGCGGCAGTAGGCCCAGATAAAGAGGAATCCCAGAAAAGATTCGAATTCCGGCATTTCCGGCTTCCGCAAGGAAGCCTCGCAATGGATCTGGCGCCTTCTCTTCGTCAAATTCCCCTGCTTCATTTTTGCTCGACGCAACGTCGGGGTCATCCAAACCTTTCGACTCGAGTTGCGAAGTCGATTTAGTTGAGGGTCCAACAATCGAGCTCGGCGTGCTGGGTGTGAAGGGGTCTTCGAGGTTTGACTCAAGTGCTGAAATTGTGCAGATCAACAGCTTTGCGGTTTCGGAATCGACGACGAAACTACTGTGCATTTTTCGCAGGGAATGCGGATTTATGTCGTTCAGCGACAGGTCGGCAGGGCCCTGGCCGTCGAGCCAACGCCTCACTTCCTCGGTAAGGGCTAAGGTTGCCTGTTCGCGTGCGGACTGGAGCTTTAACGCCACCAGTCCGCGCACGGAGCGGACCGCGCGCTGCTGATCGGCAGACAGGCTCTTGCTTATCGGGCCGAGAAATCGCCGCAAGGGGCTTTTCGGCTGAGATCGTATTGCCGCGAGGTCGCGGACGGCATCGACACTACACAGTGGTGTAATGGAGACGCGCAAGCGATCAAACGCGTTAACCCATTCCGGGACATCAAGGATCTTGCTTAGCGACGTCCAGTCAGACTTCAGTTCGGAAAGCAACGCCAAGGTTCCGATGCCTGACTCCGGGATGCCGAATGTTTCAACGAGGCGCGAGAGTACAGTGGATTCAAAGGAGTTCAAGCGCTCTTTCAACGCCGCGATAGTTGTTAGTTTTGGGCGAGCGCTTCCCTCGCCGGCGGGCGATTCAGGGTAGTGACGGTCAATGTTGATGTCCATTGCAATCTCCAGGAAGAGGACGACACGAAGCGCGCCTCGGTGCACCTTGATGCACGACGCGAAAGACTTAGTTAGTGGGGAGGGTTTGCGGCTAGACAAACTGCAGCGAATGCAGATTCGTTGCACATGCCCTGATGGGAGGCGTGTGCAGTGAAATGACAAGCCGCGTGAAGGCGTTCCGGAATTGTCGGGCGTACTTAGAGAGCCCACCCGATTTCAAACAATTCGGGCCGCACGTTGATTTGGGCCAAAAACCCTCATCACTTGGTTGTTGGCCTACAGCTTGGCCAGGAGGCGGACCATTTCAATCCGTGAGTTCCACAGTGAACAGGGAACGGACGCTACAATACCGCACCAAGCTCTCGAAAACCATCAGCGAAACCTGAATTTGTTGTCAGGTAAACCTGATTTTGTTGTCAGGTTTACCTGATAGTTTCAGGTTGGGAAATAGGTGATAATCGAAATGTTTGTTGGAGCAGTAGTCAAATTGGTTGGCGACAATATGATTTAAGCATATTTTTCCGTGTGGCCGTTTGTGACAGTTCCCCTGCTTAATAGTGGATAGTTGGTGAACGGTGTCACAAAGAGGGTGACGGAATAGAAACGCGAAATCAGCTACTTCGCCTATTGTTGGCAACCGGGGATGCATGGCGCCCCCTCAGTGACTGTTGAAAACAACACCTTGCCGTAGCCTCCGAAGCCAGGGGTTGTGGGTTCGATTCCCGCCGGGCGCACCATCATTTCACCTTGGTTAGCCACCTTCTTCACCGCAATGGCATCCCGAGTCCAAGACATCGCCGCGCATATCATCGGCCTCGAAGAGAGTGCCCTGCGTCGTTGGTGCGACGGCGACCCATCCGGATTTCTCGAGATCTGCGCCGATGAAGTCGTGTACTTCGATCCCTTCCTGGAACGCAGGATCGATGGCCTCGGCGCGCTGACCGATTACTACGAATCCATGCGAGGCAAAGTCCGCGCCGAACGATTCGAGCTGATCAACCCCCACGTCCAGGTTGTCGGCGAGGCTGCCGTCCTGACGTTCAATTTCGTCTCATACGGCGGCAACGAGAACGCCTACCGCTGGAACTGCACGGAGGTCTTTCACCGCACCGGTAGTGAGTGGAAACTCATCCAGACGCATTGGTCGTTAACCAAACCGGCCGGAACATGATCGTCAGCCGACCGGCGGCCGGCTCAATTCTCGACTGGGCATAACACGTATTGCTCGAAATCCTTCAGCGACAGCGGCCTGCTGAAGAAATAGCCCTGATAGGCATGGCAGCCTGAGCCTGCCAGGAAATCTTTCTGCGCCGCCGTCTCGACGCCCTCCGCGATGACGCCCAAGCCCAGGTTCTGGGCCAGTGCGATGATGGTCTTGGCGATCGATGCATCGTTGGGATCGGTCAGCACATCGCGCACAAAAGACTGGTCTATCTTCAACTGGGTCAATGGCAGACGCTTCAGGTAAGCCAGCGAGGAATAGCCGGTGCCGAAATCGTCAAGCGAGAAGCCCACGCCTTTGGCCTTCAGCGCAAACATCTTCTCGATAACCTCCTCGACGTTGGATACCAGCAGGCTCTCGGTCAGTTCCAGCTTGAGCATCCGCGGATCGGCGCCGGTCCGGTCGAGTATCGCCAACACCTGATCCACGAAGTCCGGGTTGCGAAACTCGCGGGCGCTGACATTCACCGAAATCGTCAGATGGGCCATCTCGGGTCGGCCGGCCCACACTGCCAACTGGATGCAGGAGGTTTCCAAAACCCAATGCCCCAGCGGCAGGATCAGCCCGGTTTCTTCCGCCAAGGGGATGAATTCGCCGGGCGGCACCATACCTTTTCGGGGATGCCGCCAACGCACCAGGACTTCGGCGCCGGTCAGGCGGCCGCCCGCCACCTGGGCCTGGTAGTGGAGCAGGAACTGCTGATTTTCTACCGCCTCGCGCAGATCCTTTTCCAGCGCGGCACGCCGCATCACGTCGATCTCCATGTCCGGATCGAAGAAGCGCAAGGCATTGCGACCCGTTGCCTTGGCTTTGTACATGGCAAGGTCTGCCTGTTTCAACAAATCCTCGATCTCGGCCTGCTGGCCGCTGAACAAGGTCGCGCCGATGCTCGGCGTGTTGTGGTAGGCGACCTCCTTGAGTTGATAGGCCTGGTTGAGGGCGGCGAGAATTTTTTCCCCCACGGCCTCGGTCTGGGTGGCCGCATCTCTCTCGCTCATCCTCAGACTCGACAGCATCACCACGAATTCATCGCCTCCCAGCCGCGCTACCGTATCGCCCGCGCGCACGCAGGTGGTCAGGCGTTGCGCGACCTGCTTCAGCAGCAGATCGCCCATGTCATGGCCCTGAGTGTCGTTGAGCGTCTTGAAATTGTCGAGGTCGATGAACAGCAGCGCAGCGTAACCGCCGCTACGCGAATTGGCGGTCATCGTCTGTCTCAGGCGATCCAGCAGGAGCGTCCGGTTGGGCAGGCCAGTGAGTTGATCGAAGAAGGCCAGCTCATTGATCTTTTCTTCCGCCCGTTTGCGCTCGCTGATGTCGAAATGTACTCCGACATAATGGGTGACGACGCCGTCGTCGTCCTTGACCGCGGAGATGGTGAGCCATCTCGGGTAATCCTTGCCATTCTTGTGCCGGTCCCATACTTCGCCGTGCCATGCGTCGGTACGGAGGATGGTCTCCCACATGGCGCGATAGAAATCCGCGTCATGGCGGCCGGACTGGAGCATTCGGGGAGTCCTGCCGACGAGCTCGGCCTCGGTGTAGCCGGTGAGCTCGGTGAAGGCGCGATTGACCCGCAGGATCACGCTGTCGGCATCGGTGACCATGATGCCTTCCTGGGATTCGAAGGCGGTGGCCGCAATATGAAGTTCCGCCTGGCTCTCGCGCAAGGCGGTGACCGCGCTGGTCAGATCCTTGCGCAACTGGTTCAGGCGCCAGGCGACCGAATCTATCTCGTCCAGGTTCCGCGGTATCGCGACCTGGCCTGGGCGTTCCGGCAACGGCAGGATCTGCTGGCCCATGTCCACGACTTCCCGTTGCAGCCGGTGCAGCCGGCGCGTGACCAACCTGCCGAACAGCGTGGCCATGAAGATCGCCACCAGGAAAGTCTTCAGGCCATTGTTGAGAACAATCGACAGCGCCCGGTCAAGCACCTGGCGGTAGATCGTATCCAGACTCGCAACCACCTCCAGGCTGCCGATTTCCGTATCTTCGCCGCGCACCGTATGACGCAGGGAATAGTACCTGGTCACGACATTGGCGGACACCCGGGTGCCGGCCTCCCAGCGCTCGCCATGGTTGGCTGTGATCACCGCGACGCGAACCACGTTCGGCAAACGCGACAACGATTCGATGGCGACACGGATTTGCGGGGCATCGAAGTCCCAGAGACTGCCGGCGATGGTCGGAACGGAAATAGAAACCCCATCGAGTTCGCGGTCCATCTCGCCGCGCAAATCGCGATATTCGAGAGCCAACTGAACGATGGAGAGGATCAGGGTGATCAGCGAACTGAAGCCGATGATCAGCACGATCAAGCGCCGCCCGATGCGGTTTCCGTCTCCGAACAGCAAATGACGCAGTCTCTCCATGCCGGGCTAGCGTGCCACCGCCACTCCCCGCTCCACTTCGATCCGATACCTGTCGAACAATCCCTCGGCTTTCATTTTCTTCAGCGTCGCCGCCAGACGCGGCGCCAGATCGGCGTGCTTCTTGAAAAGATAGGGATAGGTCGGCACGGAGGTGATATCGAACAGCTTGCGGACATCGCCCATTCCCTTGAATTCTCCCGAACGCAGCGCGTCGTTGACATAGATATCGATATCACAGAAAACATCGCTGCGTCCAGCCAGCAATTTCCTGATCCCCTGTTCGGTGCTGATGACGTTGGAAAGTTGCGCGGGTGGAATCGCCTTCTTCAGCGCGTTCTCGCAAACCAGGATTCCCCGCCGGTACTCAACCAGGACCTCCGCCGGCAAATCCCCCAGGCTCTTGGCGCGTAGCGTGGCGTTCGTTGAAAACAACGAGAACGTGAAATCCATCACCGATTCCTCGACCCTGATCAGCTCGGGATGGGCATCGGCGTATGAGTAAACTCGTGTGACCTCGCCATCGATGGCGCCCTGTTCGACAAGAGCCGAGCGACGCGCCAAAGGGTATACGGCCATTTCAAGAGGGATTCCCAGACGCCTGAAGGCTTCGTTGTAAATCATCTTGACATACCTATAGGCATTCCCCTCGTCGGTATCCGCAGCCATGACGAACGGCTTGGATTGCGTCGATTGTGCCTGGCTCAGGGATGGCGAAAACGAAGCCAATAAGCCGAGCAGCAAGAGTAACCGACCAGAACACCGCCACAGCCGCCTCGCGCCAGAGCCCAGGTCGCTCATCAACGCAGTGAGAAACCTCCCTGGTATCGATGTCCTCGCGGCAGTCACTTTGCCCTCCCAATCAAATTTTGACCGCTTGCTTCGGCAGCCAAGGTATCCAATCCGTAGGCCTCATCTTACCCTGGCATTGGGTTGATAGCCGCCGCCCCGGTTGCCGATGGTACTGGAATACCGTTTTCCCAGTATCGAAAATAAGCAGTTCCGGGTATTTCCTTCGCGCAGGCAGTATCTATATTTCGTGAAGGAAAAACATTTCGCGGGCGTTTCGCTGATGGTCGCATTTCTGAGCGTCATTCAATGCCTGGCGTGATTTTATCCATGTAGTTCCAGTTTTCGCTTGATCAACAGAAAGGAATTCATCATGAACAAGCTCACCCGTTATGACCCGTTCGGCGGCTTGACTCGCTTCGATCCGTTCGGGGACATCAACGACATGTTCAAGGGTTTCACCTTGCGGCCGGTCTTCCGCGGCATGGAAGCGGAGCCCCAGATGAAGATCGATGTCTCGGAAGAGGACAAGTCCTACCTCGTAAAGGCGGAAATTCCCGGCGCAAAAAAAGATGACATTCACGTGTCCGTTGACGGCAACCAGGTTTCCATTAGCGCCGAAGTAAAGAAGGAAAAAGAAGAAAAGGATGGCAAGAAAGTCATCCGCAGCGAGCGTTACTACGGAAATGTTTATCGCAGCTTCACGCTCGGCCAGGATGTCGACCAGGGCGCCGCCAAGGCCAAATATGCGGACGGGGTGCTGGAACTGACGCTGCCCAAGAAACCCGGTTCCACTGCCAAACAGTTAACCATTTCGTAGGCTGGGCATACTCCCGCGCGCGGCGCAGCGGCGAAAAGCTCGCCGCAAGCACGGCAGCCCGCAGCCAGATTTGATCCCCTCGCCGGATGCTTCGGATTCTGCCAGATGGAGGCTCACCTCAAAACGGCGCCGGTAACTCGCGAAGTGAATACGAGGAATACATGTGGCAAGAGAATATCGGGAATCCAGGCAGGTCGACTGGCGCCGGCGCCAACCCGAGGCCGCCCGCGACGCAATCGGGGTACGCCTTCGCCAACCAGATTTTCGGCACGGGAAAACTGCTGCCGGAGCGGATGCTGGAAGCCCTCGGCAATCCGCCAGTGCGGATCGTACTGTGGGACGGTGAACAAGCCAATCACCGGGGTGATGCCCCGGGAGCATCCATGATAGTTCGCGATCGCGGTGCCTTATTGAAACTGATCTCCAACCCGGATTTCTGGTTCGGCGAGATGTACACCGACGGACGCATCGACGTGGAGGGAGACCTGGTCGAGTTCATAGAAACGGTCTATTGCTGCCTGCCGCGCGGCAGGCAGGGAACGCCGGGAAAGAAACTCCTGGCCCCGTTCGGCGACGCCAAGCGCCATTCCCAGCCGAAAGCCCGCGGCAATATCCGTCACCATTACGATATCGGCAACCAGTTTTACCAACTCTGGCTGGACAAGGAAATGGTGTACACCTGCGGCTACTTTCCCGACCGGGGGATGAGCCTCGAGGACGCGCAAATCGCCAAGTTGGACCATGTATGCCGCAAGCTGCGGCTGCAACCGGGCGAAACAGTGGTCGAGGCGGGCAGCGGCTGGGGCGCCCTGGCGCTGCACATGGCCAGGCACTACGGCGTGACGGTCAAAGCCTACAACATCTCCGGGGAACAGATCGCCTTTTCCAGGCAGCGCGCGCGCGACGCCGGCCTGGACAGCCAGGTCGAATTCATAGAGGACGACTATCGCAACCTGCGGGGCAGGTTCGACGCTTTTGTGTCGATCGGTATGCTGGAGCATGTGGGGGTGGAAAACTATCCTGTGTTGGGCGCGCTCATAGAACGCAGCCTCAAGGATAACGGCCGCGGCCTAATTCACTCCATCGGCCGGGATTGCCCGAGCTCCATGAACCCCTGGATCGAGCGCCGGATATTTCCCGGCGCCGCTCCGCCGAGCCTGTCGGAGATGATGCAGATTTTCGAGCCTGCCGGTTTATCCGTTCTCGACGTGGAAAATTTGCGTCTGCACTACGCCAAGACCCTGGAGCACTGGCTGGAGCGCTATGAAAAATCCGCCGACAGCGTGTCGGCGATGTTCGATCCGGCTTTTGTCCGGGCCTGGCGCCTCTACCTCGCCGGATCCCTTGCCGCATTCCGGTCGGGAGCCATGCAGTTGTTCCAGGTCAGTTTCGCACGCACCGGGTAT
Organism: Pseudomonadota bacterium; assembly: GCA_026399515.1. Lineage (GTDB taxonomy): Bacteria > Pseudomonadota > Gammaproteobacteria > Burkholderiales > Rhodocyclaceae > JACRAR01. Next base: position 364,193 of record JAPLQT010000117.1, read on the forward strand.
AACCAGATTCCCTGGACCCGGCACCACCAGTACCTTTCCTGAGCGTTTCCTGAATCGGGTGAGACATGGACATGGCGAGGCCGGCGATCATCCGCAAGACAGCGCCCCGCGTGGCTCCGCACCTTGTCGATTACGAACAGGCGCGAGCAGGTTTTTCCTGGGATCGAATACGCCGGTCTCTCTGCGACCAGCCAGATGGCGGCTGCAATATTGCGTATGAGGCAGTCGACCGTCACGCACTGTCAGCGATCCGGGAGCGCACGGCGTTCCGCTTTCTCGGCGCGGCGGGCGCCGGCGGATCGATGGCCAGCCGCGACATTACTTACGGGGAACTGTTCCGGCTGACTTGCCGCTACACCAATGTTCTGCGACAGTTGGGGATCGGCAAAGGCGACCGCTTATTTGTCCTCTCCGGCCGTATTCCCGAACTCTACATCGCCGTGCTGGGCGGCCTGCGCAACGGAACGGTAGTCTCGCCGCTGTTTTCGGCTTTCGGCCCGGAGCCGATCGCCACCCGCATCCGGCTCGGCGCCGGACGGGTGCTGGTGACGACCGACCTCCTCTACTTGCGCAAAGTGGAAAAGATTCGCGACCAACTGCCTACCCTCGAGCACGTCCTGCTGGTCGGCGAAAACGGAAAGCGCACCGATATTCCCGGCACGCTGGACCTGCGCCGGCTGATGAACGAGGCCAGTGAACAAGCCGAGATCACGCCGACCACGGCCGACGACATGTCGCTGCTGCACTTCACCAGCGGCACGACCGGCACGCCGAAGGGCGCCATGCACGTGCATGGCGCCGTCGCCACCCACTACGCGACCGGTCTTTACGCCCTCGACCTGCATCCGCAGGATGTCTTCTGGTGCACCGCCGACCCGGGTTGGGTCACCGGCACCTCCTACGGCATCATCGCGCCGCTGTTGCATGGGGTCACCTCGATCATCGACACGGCGGACTTCGACGCCGAACGCTGGTACCGGATTCTCCAGGACCAGGCGGTGACGGTGTGGTACACGGCGCCGACGGCGATCCGCATGCTGATGAAGGCCGGCGCTGAAATCCCCAGGAAATACCGCTTTCCTGAATTGCGTTTCATCGCCAGCGTCGGCGAACCGCTCAACCCGGAGGCCGTCTGGTGGGGCCAGGAAGTGCTGGGCCTGCCTATCCACGACAACTGGTGGCAGACCGAAACCGGCGGCATCATGATCGCCAACACGCCGGCCTTCGACATCAAACCTGGTTCGATGGGCCGGCCGCTGCCGGGCATCGACGCCTGCATCGTGCAGGCGAACTGGCGCTGCAGCGCGGCTGGCCTTCGATGTTCCGCGGCTACCTGAACAACGAGGAGCGCTACCGCAAGTGTTTCGCCGGCGCGGGCAACGAGTGGTATCTGACCGGCGACCTGGCCCGGCGCGACGCCGACGGCTACTACTGGTTCGTCGGCCGGGCCGACGACGTGATCAAATCGGCCGGCCACCTGATCGGTCCGTTCGAGGTGGAGAGCGTATTGATGGAACATCCGGCGGTGGCCGAGGCCGGCGTCATCGGCAAGCCGGACGAAATGGTGGGCGAGGTGGTCAAGGCTTTCGTCTCGCTGAAACAAGGCTTCCAGCCCGACGAAGCCTTGCGCATGCAGATCCTCGCCCACGCCCGCAAGCGCCTTGGCGCGGCGGTGGCGCCCAAGGAAATCGCCTTCCTGGCTGTGCTACCGCGCACCCGCAGCGGCAAGATCATGCGGCGGCTGCTCAAGGCCCGCGAACTCGGCCTGCCGGAAGGCGACATCTCGACGCTGGAGGCCGGCGCATGAATGCCAGCGCCGTTCCCTACGATAAGCCGTTCGCGCTGCGCCTGCTCAAGGACATGCTGCGCATCCGGCGCATGGAGGAAGAAGCCGCCGAACTCTACGGCGCAGGCAAGATCCGCGGCTTCCTGCACCTCTACATTGGCGAGGAAGCCGTGGCGGTCGGCGCCCTGCATGCCTTGCAGCCCGACGACGCCATCGTCGCCACCTACCGCGAGCATGGCCATGCCCTGGTGCGTGGAGTGTCGATGAACGCCATCATGGCCGAGATGTTCGGCAAGCAGGAAGGCTGTTCGCGCGGCCGGGGCGGCTCGATGCACCTGTTCGACGCGGCGACGCGATTCTACGGCGGCAATGCCATCGTCGGCGGCGGACTGCCGCTGGCGGTGGGTCTGGCGTTAGCCGACCAACTATCCCCCGAGGGGATTTCCTACGGGGCACAACATAGGCGGCGCGTCACGGCCTGCTTCTTCGGCGACGGCGCGGTCGCCGAGGGCGCTTTTCACGAATCGATGAACCTGGCGGCGCTGTGGCGCTTGCCGGTGCTGTTCTGCTGCGAAAACAACCTGTATGCCATGGGCACCTCGCTGGCGCGTTCCGAATCACAGACCGACCTGTGCGCCAAGGCAGCCGCATACAAGGTCGAAACCCTCAAGGTCGACGGCATGGATGTGGTGGCGGTGCACGACGCCACGCGGATCGGCATAGCGCACGTCCGGGACAAGGGCGGGCCGTTCTTCATCGAGTTCCAGACCTTTCGTTTCCGCGCCCACTCGATGTACGACCCGGAACTCTACCGCGACAAGGCTGAGGTCGAGGCTTGGAAGCAGCGTGGCCCGCTGCACAGCTATTCGGCGCGCCTCAAGGCCCAGGGAATGTTGACCGAAGACGAGTTTCTCGCCTGCGACGCCGAGGCGCAGGCCGAAGTGGATGCCTCGATTGCCTACGCCGAGGCGGGTGCGTGGGAACCCGTGGAAGACCTGATGCGGGATGTGCTGACACCCGTAGGCGGCACCACGTCATGAAGACCAGCTACCGCGAAGCGCTGCGCGCGGCCCTGCGCGAGGCCTTGCAAGACGATCCCAGGGTGTTCCTGATGGGCGAGGATGTCGGCCGCTATGGCGGCAGCTACGCCGTTTCCAAGGGCTTCCTGGAGGAATTCGGTCCCGAGCGAATACGCGATGCGCCGCTCTCCGAACTGGGTTTCGTCGGTGCCGGGATCGGTGCCGCGCTGGGCGGCATGCGCCCGATCGTCGAGGTGATGACGGTCAATTTCAGCCTGCTGGCGCTCGACCAGATCGTCAATACCGCCTCGGCCCTGCGTCACATGTCGGGTGGCCAGTTTTCCGTGCCGCTGGTGATCCGCATGGCGAGCGGCGCAGGCCGCCAGCTCGCCGCCCAGCACTCGCACAGCCTGGAATGCTGGTACGCGCATATCCCCGGCATCAAGGTACTGGCGCCCGCCACGGTCGAGGATGCGCGCGGCATGCTCGCCCCGGCGCTGGCCGATCCGGATCCGGTGATCATCTTCGAACATGCGCAGCTCTATAACCTCGAAGGGGAATCGAATCACGTCGCGCCGGTCGACATTTCCGCGGCACGGGTCCGACGCACCGGCTCGGACGTAAGCCTGATCACCTACGGCGGTAGCCTGCCGAAGGCGTTACAGGCGGCCGAGCTACTGGCCGGCATGGGCATAGATGCCGAGGTGGTCGATTTGCGGGTGCTGCGACCACTGGATAGCCAGAGCATCGTCGCCTCGGTGCGCAAGACCCATCGCGCGGTCGTGGTCGACGAGGGCTGGCGCAGCGGCAGCCTGGCGGCCGAGGTGATGGCGCGCATCGTCGAGCAGGCCTTCTTCGATCTCGACGCGCCACCGGCGCGCGTTTGCAGCGAGGAGGTGCCGATGCCCTACGCCCGGCACCTGGAGGAAGCGGCTCTGCCGCAAGCCGCGAAAATCGTCGCGGCGGCCCGCGCCGTGATGGGCAAGTAGGACGCCGTCATGATCGATTTCAAACTCCCCTCGCTGGGCGCCGACATGGACGAAGGAACGCTGCTCGAGTGGCTGGTGCAACCGGGCGACGAGGTCAAGCGCGGCCAGGTGGTGGCCATCGTCGACACTTCGAAGACGGCGGTGGATGTCGAAATCTGGCAGGCCGGCAAGGTGCATGAACTGATCGTGCGCCCCGGCGAGAAGATTCCGGTCGGCAGCGTCCTTGCCACGCTGCTGGAACCCGGCGAAAGCGTGCCACCAACACGTCAAGCTCCAGTGGTTCAAACGATCAAAACGGAAGCGCGCCGCCGCGTTTCTCCCGCCGCCCGCAAGGAGGCGGAAACGCTGGGCGTGGATATTTCACTGCTGGCGGGAACCGGCCCCGACGCCGCGGTGACGCTGGAAGACGTCAGACGTGCCGCTACTGTAAAACCGCCGGTCCAGGCTCCGGTCGTCGCGTCGACGGCGAGCGCGGCGATCGACAGGAACGCGGAAATGCGCAAGGCGATCGGCGCCGCCATGAGCCGCTCGAAACGTGAGATCCCGCATTACTACCTGTCCGAGACCATACCTCTGCGGCAGGCCGGCGCCTGGCTGGCGGAGCAGAACGCCCGGCGTCCGGTGACAACGCGCCTGTTGATGGCGGTGTTGCAACTCAAGGCGGTGGCGCTGGCGACCCGAAAATTCCCCGAGATGAACGGCTTCTGGCAGGACGGTGGTTTCAAGCCCGCGCCGGCCGCCCACCTCGGCGTCGCCATTGCGTTGCGTCAGGGAGGCCTGCTGGCGCCGGCGATTCACAATGTCGCCGAGAAGACTCTGGACCAACTCATGAGCGACCTGACCGACCTGGTAAAGCGGGTGCGCGCAGGCACCCTGCGCAGTTCGGAAATGTCCGACCCGACACTAACCGTGACCAATCTCGGCGAGCAGGGCGTGGACGCGGTGTTCGGCGTGATCTACCCGCCGCAAGTGGCGTTGGTGGGCTTCGGCAAGGTGAGGGAACGCCCCTGGACGGAGGCCGGCGAGGTGCACGCCATACCTCTCGTCGTCGCCAGCCTGGCGGCCGATCACCGGGTCAGCGACGGGCATCGCGGAGCGCTGTTCCTCGCCGAGATTCATGAACTGCTGCAACATCCCGAGCGACTCTAAGCGGAGACCAAGGTGAACCCACAACAAATCTCGGCGGCCGTGATCGCCACCCTGAAATCCATTGCGCCGGAAGTCGAAGCGGACGAACTGATCGCCGACCGCCCCTTGCGCAGCCAGGTCGACCTCGATTCGATGGACTGGCTGAATTTCCTGATCGGCCTGCACACGGCGCTCCAGGTCGATATCCCGGAAGCCGACTATGCCCGGCTGGTGACGCTGAACGATCTCGTCGGCTATTTGCAGCAGCGCTGTCCGGTTTGATCGCGATCCGTCACATCATCTCTATCATTTGAAAACACGCTCCAGTCCTCCCAACTCACTGTTTCCGCATCTTCAGAGTGCGATGAGCATATCCGATGAAGGCCCGTCTTGAGCGGATGCTCCACGAAATCCAGGTAGTAACGGCGGAGTCGCGCGATTGGACGGGAATATCCGCGATAGAGCCGAAGGTGATCGACGCGCTGCGGCAAACCGATCGCGGTGCTTTCGTGGTCGACGAATACAGCCATCTTGCTTATTCCAACCACCCGTTGCCGACAGGTTTTGGACAAACCATATCGCAACCCTTCATCGTCGCGCTGATGACCCAATTGCTGTTGCCGCAGCCCGAAGACATCATGCTGGAAATCGGCGCCGGCTCGGGCTATCAGGCAGCCGTATTGGCCAGGCTGGTGAAGCGGGTCATCAGCATGGAGATCATCGCGGCGCTTGCCGAACGTGCAACGAAGCTGCTCGAAACGCTGGGGGTGAACAACGCCGACATCCATCATGGCGATGGTTACCGGGGCTGGCCGGAATCGGCGCCTTACGACGGCATCATCGTCACTGCCTGCGCCAGGGAAATCCGCCTCCCCTGCTCGATCAACTCAAGCCCGGGGCACGCTTGGTCATACCCGTAGGCGCCGCATCCGGTCCGCAGGAATTGATGGTGGTGGAGAAATCCGCCGAAGGCACACCGACTTCCCGCAGCGTGCTTCCGGTGTCATTCGTGCCCTTCAAGCGAGCAGGGGACGACGCGGCGCAAGCCGCGTGAAAGACCTGTGCGGTGCATGTGCCGCGGCGAATACCCGGCGTCTCAATGCGTGTAGCGATGAACCGGCGCCTTGATGCCCCTGGAAGCCGTCCGGACCGGTACCGCCAGCGCCGAAAACCCGAACAGGTAACATCCGGTGTCGGCCGAGGCGTCCAGCGCATCCTGGGTGCGATCGAAGTCGATGAGGTACAGGCATTCTTCCGGGTCGATGTCCTCGTCTATCTGCCTGGAAGAGATAGCCATGATGGAGTTGATCTTTCCATAAGCGCCGGCGATTTCCCGTAAACGATCATATACCTGATCGTCCGATGCCAAAGACGACAAGGCGTCGATCTCTCTTCTGCGCGATCCGGCCTTGGGCAGGCGGCAAACGGTCAGCAAATTGAACTCCGCCCGATACCGGATCGGCCGGGTGGTACTGGTGGTCAGTGGAATCTTTCTCATGATGATCTCGTACCCGGAAAAGTAAAAAAACAGAAATCCATGCACGAAATCTAAAGGTCGACGCGGCAAATGGAAATACACCAATAAGCATATTTTCTGTTACCCGGAATCCGGTATCCCGGGCCGGCGCCGGACCCGGCGAAACTTCTCAGGGCGAAGCCAGACCTTCGCGGATGGCGTATCGGGTGAGTTCGACAACACTGTGAAGTTTGAGTTTGTTCATGATATTGCGGCGATGCACGTCCACCGTGCCGGTGGCGATATACAATCGCTCCGCGATTTGCGCCGAGGACTTGCCTTCGGCAATCAGCGCCAACACCTGGCTCTCTCGCTTGCCCAGCCGGCAGTTGACGCCGTCTTTATCCTTGGCTCCCACGTTGAGCAGCATCATCGCGGCGACATTCTGCGACAAGTAGGACGAACCCGCCGCCACCGCCCGGATTCCACTCAAAAGCTCCTGCTTGCTGGCTGCCTTGTTGATGTAGCCCGCCGCGCCGGCCTCCAACATGCGGGTGACGAAGCGCCTGTCGATGTGCGTGGATACCGCAAGCACGCGCCCCGGGAAGTTTTCCGCGACGAGCTTCCTGGTCACATCGATGCCGCTGACATCGGGCAGGGCGATGTCCATCAGGACAACCTGTGGATGCAACTCCCGGCACAGCCTCAGCACGGATTCGCCGTCGGATGCCTGGCCCACCACTTCGATATCCTGCTCATTCTCGAGTACCGAACTGAGCGCTTCGCGCACCAGCACATGATCGTCGACAATCAAGACGCGTATCATATTCGCGCCTCATCATTCAAGGCCTGTAGCGGTACCGTCAGCACAACCACAGTGCCGTCGCCCGGGGTACTATCGACTTGAATGTCTCCGCCAAGGAAGTTGATGCGCTCCCTTAGGCTGAACAGGCCATAGCCGCCCCTGCCGGTCGGCATTGCGGTCGCCGCCGCGCGCGCGTCGAAGCCAATCCCGTCGTCCGTCACGCTAAGAACCAGGCAGCCGTCTTGTTCCATCGCGGCAATCTCGGCCACGTCGACCTGAGCGTGCTTCGCCACGTTGATCAGCAATTCCCGGGTGGCGCGAAATACGACGTGAAGCAGGGTTTCGTCAAGTTTCCTGGGAACGCCATCGTCACGCAATTCGACATGCAAACCGTGGAATTGGCGTATTTCATCCGCCAGCCACTCCAGCGCCGGCATCAGGCCGAGCTGGTGCAATAGCGGCGGACTCAGTTGGAGCGACAGCGAGCGCACCGCCTGGTTGGCGTAGTCGATGAGAGTCTCGGTTTCCTCGATCTGCCGCCGAAGGCGGCTGAGTCCGGGGTAATCCTTGTCGGGGTAGATCAGGGCAGAGAGCTTGATCTTGGCAATCGAGAGGGTCTGGCCCAGACCGTCGTGAAGTTCCTGCGCGATCGCATGTCGTTCGCGTTCCTCGGTCGTTGCCAGTTCGACGGAAATATCGCGCAGCCGCACCGTGCGTTCATGGACCTTTCGCTCCAGGAGATCCCTTTGCAATATCCGGTCGGTGATGTCCATGATGTCGCCGAAGACGCGCTGCACCCGGTCGTCGGCGCTTCGCTCCACCTGGCCGGTGGTCCTGACCCATTTCCGCGTGCCCCGCGCGCCGATGAAGGGAAGATCCAGGTCATAGGGTTCGGCTTGCTCAACTGCTCTCCTGAAGGCGCTGGCGATCATGGCTCGCGCTTCCGGGGCATAGAAGTCGATGGACCGCTCGATGTCGTTCGGATCGTAGTCGGCGGCGACTTCGTAAATTCGGTAGACCTCATCCGTCCAGGCGGCTTTGCCCGTCGCCACGTCATATTCCCAGCCACCGACACTGGCGATTCGCTGGGTCTGCCTCAACAAGTCGGCGTTCTTGCGCAGCACGACTTCCATCTGTTTTTGCGCCGTGACATCCACTACCACCGCGCGACACTCCTGCCTGTCATGGGAGAGTATGGCCTCGATCCGGGTATATACAGGTGGCCGGTCGTCTACCTCGATTGCCACCTCGCAGACCTGTTTGATCCCGGTGTCGCGAACCTGCCTCAGAAACGAATTGAAAACGGCAAGATCAGCGGCGGCCACGAACCGTCCGAAACGCTCGCCGACCAGCCGGCTGCGCTCCTTGTCCAGCATCCTTGATCCGGCGAGATTGATTTGGATAATCGCTCCGTTGCGATCCAGACTGACCAGCCAGGTCGGGGAAAAGTCGTAAAAATCGGCGTAGCGGTCTTTCAGACTTTCCACTTCCGCCCGTGAGTCGCGCAGTTCTTCGTTCTGCAACTCCAGCTCGATCTGGTGCACCTGCAATTCATGGAGCAGGCGCTGCGTTTCCTCCAGAGGTTGCGGCGTAGCCTTTCGTCGCGACGGTTGTTGCAGCCAATCTTCTGCACGACGGCACAGTCTTACAGTCTCGGATGGCATGCCAGTACTCATGGCCGTCTCGTGTTCTTCGCCACCCGTAAATCTGCGCGGTTACACTTCTGGCGTGGATTATTGACAGGTCCGTTGGCAGACTCTTCGGTCAGTTTGGCCATGCGTTTTAATGCTGGAGAATAGAGTAATTTGTGTAACCCTACTACTAATCGGGACGAAGGGCCAGCCTTTCACTTTTCAAGTGTCGCTCCAAGGTCATGCGCCAACAGGAAGTTGCCCGGGGTCGACAGCCGACGATCGAACATTTCGGAAATAGCCGTTTGCGCGCAAGCGGCCAAGGAATAAAACGCATGCCAAGTTTGTTTGTCAGTTTAGGCGGCTCCTTTTTGGAAGGATCGAATCCGTGAAATCCAACCGCTACCGATCACGGCTTACCCCCTACTCCGACGGGTCACCGTCCTGACAATACGAAAGAGGTTTCATGATGAAACTGCTCGCGGCACTCTTATTGATTCTTGGAATCAATGGCCAGCTTCAAGCGGCGATCGACGCGGTATATGATGGCGATAATGGCATACGCAGCAGAGTGCTGACGGTGTGCATGCAATGCCATTCCACTACCTTGGCGGGTGGCGCTCGAAATGGTTCGCCGAGTTTTGTCAATTTCAATACCTATGCGGATGCCGTGCTATGGGGAGACCTCGCGGTCACCCGGGCGGTGATTGAAGGAAGCATGCCGCCGCAAGGTGTTCAGCGGCTAAACGCGGAGCAGAAAGCGGCACTCTCGGCCTGGCAGGCCGCGGGCTTCCCGGAAAAGTCGGCTACGGTAAGCACACAACAGCAACCCGACTGCCTGTTCAACTGGGCGGAGACCAGCTTCCCCAACTTTTTTGCGCCTCGCGCTCTATCGCTCAGCGCCGACCCCTACTATTATCGATATTATTCGCAAACCAACGCATATCTTGCGATTGCTTCCAGCAGACTCTATTATCTGGGACCGGTGTCGTCCGGCACGGTCGCGGACCTTGGCGATGTAGTGACATGGTATGCAACGTCCGGCTGCAAATAGCCGCTAACGGCGATTCCTAAAATGCGAAAAACTCTACTTGCCATCTGCTTGTCCAGCTTGGCAATCTCCAGCGGAATTGCCGGAGAATTATCGCCCGTTCCGGAGTTCTCTTTGCCGCTGATCGGCTCGGGCTCCCAGGCTATCACTCGCGGCAAGTTGAACGGCAAGATTACCTACGTCGATTTCTGGGCATCCTGGTGCGTGCCCTGTCGATCCTCCTTTCCCTGGCTGGATGCGATGTACCGGAAATACCAGGGCAGGGGATTTCTGGTCATCGCCGTCAACAAGGATCAGGAACCCGCCGAGATCGAGCGCTTTCTCAAACGTTACCCGGTCTCCTTTACCCTGACGACGGACCCGCTCGACGCCCTGGCCAAAGATCTGCGCGTGACGGTGATGCCGACCGCTTTCCTGATCGACCGTCACGGCATGATCCGCTCCGTGCATCGGGGCTTCCGTTCCGAAGATACGGCGAAACTGGAAAGCGAAATCCTGTCCCTGCTGGAGCAGCCATGAAAATTTTTTGCCTGTTGAGCGTTCTTGTCCTGGGCGGCTGCGCCAACGTCCAGCCATGGGAGCGCGGCTACCTGGCAAAGCCGGAAATGGCCTTCGATCCGAACCCCGCTACCGCCGCTCAAATGCAACACATGTATGCCAGCAAGGAAGCCGCTTCGGGCGGTTATGGCGTGGGCGGGGGAGGCTGTGGCTGCAACTGAGGCGGCTGTCTCGATGCGTTCGGCCCTGCATGCGCTCGCCGCGGCCGCCGCCGCGCTCCCCCTCGTCTCGCTGCCGGTGCGCGCGGGGCAGATCGAGGAAGCGAAAACAGGTCTGAACCTGTTCTCCTATCAGGAACGGGACGGCCGCATCGGCGTGCTGTCGCCGACCGCCTGGGTGCAGGCGCCGGTGGCGCGCGACCTGGATTTCGAGGCCCGCGTGACTTTCGATTCGGTGGCGGGCGCGTCGCCTCAATATGTCAGCAACGAAGGCGGGCCGGTCGTGCATACGCTGTCGTCCGCCTCGATCCGCGAGTGGCGCAAGGAAGGAATGTTCAAGGCGACCCGCTGGCTGGGCGACGACAGCCTGTCCCTGGGCGCCGATGTGTCATCAGAGCACGACTATCTGTCGCAGACTTTGAGCACTGACGCCAAATTCGAATTTCTCAACAAGAACGTCACCTGGGCCATCGGCGCCAGCGTCACCGGCGACGCCATCAGTTTCACCGGCTTCCCCGATATACACCAGAGGCGAGTCACCCGCGGCGTCTTTACCGGCATCACCCAGATACTTTCCCCGACCGACATCCTGCAAAGCAATCTTGCCTTCACCAACGGCAGGGGGTACTTCGACGATCACTACGAATACACCGTCAGCTTTCTCGGTCGGAGAGTCTTTCTGGATCGCGACCGGCGGCCCGATGCGCGCCACAGCCTGTCCTGGCTGACCCGCTGGAAACACTACGTTCCGGCCCTGGGTGCCGCCTTGGGACTGGACTATCGCTACTACCAGGACTCATGGGGAATCCGCTCCCACATGAGCGAGTTGTCCTGGCACCAACCGCTGTCGACCACCTGGTCGGCGCGTCCGGTGGTGCGCTATTACACGCAATCCGCGGCGAGTTTCTATTCCACTACCGTTGCATCCTCGTCCGGGGTGAGTTCCAGCGACACCCGCCTGGCGGCATTCGGCACGCTCACGCTGGCATTCAACCTCAGCGCCCGCCTTGGCGATCGCGACACTTTCGAAATCGGCGCGGGACGTTACGTCCAGCGCTCCTCCTGGCGGTTCGGCTCGGGAAGTCCCGACCTGCCGCGCTTCGATGCGTCCTACGCGATGCTGGGCTGGACGCGCACGTTCTAGCGACAGCGGCAATGCGTTGTCATCAATTTTCGTTTTCGGCGATGTCCTGCCGCAATGAAATCCAACTGTTTTCCGACAGCAGTGAAACCGCACAGGCTGCCTTCGAGGAAACCGTCGAGGAAGTTCAGCGTATCGAACTCCTCTGGTCGCGCTATCGGCCAGACAGCATCGTGACATGCATCAATGAATCCGCGGGACGCAAGCCGGTAGTGGTCGACGAGGAAACCGCCGGCCTGCTCGATTACGCCGCGACCGCCTGGCGCGAAAGTGATGGCTTGTTCGATATCACTTCCGGGGTGTTCCGGCGGGCATGGAATTTTTCATCCGACCACATCCCGACCAAGGAAACGGTGAATGCTTGCTTGCCCTTGGTGGGATGGGACAAAGTGGTCTGGCAGCGCCCTGAAATCTACCTGCCGGTGTCGGGAATGGAAATCGATTTCGGCGGCCTGGGCAAGGAATACGCGGCTGACCGAGTCGCCAGCCTACTGGTCGAACACGGCTGGATCGCGTTGATCAACCTGGGCGGCGACATCGTCGCGAGCGCCCCGCGCCCCGGCGACGAGCCCTGGCAAATTGGCATCCGGAATCCCGATGCCGCAAGCCGCCTTTCGGGGCATCTGCCCTTGTATAGCGGCGCCCTGGCGACCAGCGGAGACTACGAGCGCTGCATCGAAGTGAATGGGCAGCGCTACGGACACATCCTGAACCCCCGCAGCGGCTGGCCGGCGGCGGACGGACCCGCCTCGGTCTCGGTGATTGCCCAGAACTGCCTGTTGGCGGGAACGCTGGCCACAGTTGCCATGCTCAAGGGAGTCGAAGCGAAGCGTTGGCTGGATTCGATGGGAACGGTGAATCACCTGGTCTGGTGACGCGTTCCCATTGATCTCAAAACACCGTGTAGCCCTTTTCGCCCGGCGTGTAGAACGTCGCGGGGTCCGCTGCGGTCTGCACCTGATTGAGTTGCAGCTTGTGCACCAGATCCGGGTTGGGAATGAACGGCCGGCCGAAGGCCACCAGGTCGCCGCGCTGCGCCTCCAGATCGGCATTGGCGCGCGCCGCGTCGTAGCCACCGGAGAGTATGTATCTGCCCTTGAAAGTGGCGCGGATCTTGGCTTTCAACTCCGGGCTGACTTCCGGCGCGCCCATGGAGCTGTGATCGACGATGTGAATGTATGCCAATCCGAGGGAGTTCAGTTCATCCATCAAGCGCAGGTAGAGCGCATCCGTTTCCGCATCCGGCTGCTGGCCGTTGAACACGCCGTAAGGCGAGATGCGCATGCCGACCCGCTCGGCGCCTATGGCGGCGACGGTGGCCTTGGCGACTTCGACAGCGAAGCGGATGCGGTTTTCGACGCTGCCACCCCAGCGGTCGTTGCGCTTGTTGGATGCGGTATTCAGGAACTGGTCGATCAGGTAGCCGTTCGCACCATGCAGCTCGATGCCGTCGAATCCGGCTTGCAGCGCCAGTTTCGCCGCTGTGGCGTATTCGGCGATGGTCTGCGCAATATCCGTTTCATCCATCTCGACGGGAACCGGATGCGACTGCATACCGCTGGCATCGGTCCACATCTGGCCCGGCGCGGCGATGGCGGAAGGTGCAACAACCCTGGCACCGGCCGGCATGTTCAGGGGATGGCAGACTCGTCCGGTATGCATGAACTGTACAAAAATCCTGCCGCCGGCCTGATGCACACCGTCCGTCACGCGTTTCCACCCTTGTGCCTGGGCATCATTGAAGAGGCCCGGAATCCGCGCGTAACCAAGTCCGTTCGGGGACGGCGAGATGCCTTCGGTGATGATCAATCCGGCGTCCGCACGCAAGCGGTAATACTCCTCCATCAAGGCATTCGGCAGATTGCCGATGGCGCGGCTGCGCGTCATGGGCGCCATCACGACGCGGTTTTTCAATTGCAGGTTGCCGAGCTTGATGGGGGTAAATAGCGTGTTGCTCATTTTTTTCTCCAAGGTGATGGGGGAGGATCAAATCTTCAAGGTGCCGGATTCGGCGGTTTTAGCTCAGTATTGCGGTTAGCCGGTTTGCGTTCGATGACTGTCTTCTAGATAATGGTGTCTTGCATTACCGATGCCCGACCGCATATCGGGGCACACACCCTCCATTTCAATAGCCCCATGAAATTCCGAATCATTCCGGTTACGCCTTTCCAGCAAAATTGCTCGCTGTTGTGGTGTGAAGAAACCATGCAGGGCGCCGTCGTCGATCCCGGCGGCGACCTCGACCTGATCCTGGCGACCGCCCGGCAACTCGGCGTGACCATCGTCAAGATCCTGCTGACCCACGGACATATCGATCATGCCGGCGGTACATCTGAACTCTCCGCGCGTTTGCAGATACCCATCGATGGACCGCAACAGGAGGATCGCTTCTGGATCGACCAGTTGCCACAGCAGGGGCAGATGTTCGGTCTCGGGCAGGCCGCCACATTCACCCCCGACCGCTGGCTAACAGACGGCGACACGGTCGGCTTCGGCAAGGTCACGCTCAGCGTGCTGCACTGCCCGGGCCACACCCCCGGACATGTGGTGTTCTTCCACGAACCGTCGAAGCTGGCCATCGTGGGCGATGTGCTGTTCCAGGGCTCGATCGGCCGCACCGACTTTCCGCGCGGCAATCACGCTGCCTTGATCGCCGCCATACGCGGCAAGCTGTGGCCGCTGGGCGACGAAGTCGCCTTCATTCCGGGCCATGGGCCGATGTCGACTTTCGGCGATGAGCGGCTCCACAATCCTTTCGTCGGGGACAGCGCGTAGAGCCTGGGAAACCTAGCCTTTCAACGCATCGCGAATCTCACGCAACAGCAGCACGTCTTCTGGCGTAGGCGGGGGAGCGGCTGAAGCAGAGGCGGTTGGTGCTTCGCGCTTCAGGCGGTTGATCTGCTTGACCATTATGAAAATAATGAAGGCCAGGATCGCGAAATTGATCGCGATGGTCAAAAAGCTGCCGTAGGCAAACACCGGCACGCCGGCTTTCTTCACCTCGGCCAGGGTCATGGCCACGCCGGCCGGAACCTCTTTCAGCGGTATGAAGTAATTGCTGAAATCCAGGCCGCCTATCACCCGACCAACTATCGGCATGATGAGATCGCCGACGACCGAATCCACGATCTTGCCGAATGCACCGCCAACAATCACGCCGACCGCCAGATCGACGACGTTGCCCTTGATGGCAAATTCCTTGAACTCCTGCATGACGCTCATTTGTATTCCTCCTCCGGAGTTGATGACGACCTCGCGTGATTCTACGCATCGCGCACCCAAATATGAACTTAAGCCCGCTCAATCAATCTGACCGAGCGCCGAGATTGCGTTGAAGGACACCGCTTCGTGGCAAAATCCCCACCTGCCCGTCGTCCACTGTCCGCCCACCGCCGTCCGGAGCAACTGATGCCGCTGCCCCACCTGTTCGCCAACAACCGCGCCTGGGCCGCCAGGGTCCTGGATGAAGATCCGGAATTCTTCCGCCGCCTAGCGGCGCTGCAGGAGCCGGAATATCTGTGGATTGGTTGTTCGGACAGCCGCGTCCCAGCCAACCAGATCACCGGCCTCGCGCCGGGCGAAGTATTCGTCCATCGCAATATCGCCAACATGGTCGTGCATAGCGACCTCAACTGCCTCTCGGTGATGCAGTTCGCCATCGACGTCCTCAAGGTCAGGCACATCATGGTGGTCGGCCACCATGGCTGCGGCGGCGTCAGGGCGGCATTCGAAGACCAGCGTCATGGACTGGTCGACAACTGGCTGCGCCACATCCGGGATGTGCGCGACAAGCATCTATCCCTGATCGACGCAAGCAATCCGGACCGCCGTGTCGACCTGCTGTGCGAGTTGAACGTCATCGAACAGGCGACCAACGTCTGCCATACCACAGTGCTACAGGACGCCTGGGAGCGCGGCCAATCCCTGACCGTACATGGCTGGGTGTACGACCTGAATGATGGCTTGCTGCGCGAGACGGGCATGGTCGCGTCGGCGCGCGGCCAGGTGGAAGGCGCCCGCCACGCAGCTATCCGGCGGCTCGCCCAGGCATGAGGCTGGGTATCGACCTGGGCGGCAGCAAGATCGAGATCGTCGCGCTGGGGGACGCAGGCGACGAACTCTTGCGCTGGCGCGTGCCGACGCCGCAGGGCGACTACCAGGGCACGCTGAGCGCAATCGCAACCATGGTCGACCAGGCCGAACACCAGTTGCAGCAGCGCGGAACGGTGGGCGTCGGGATTCCCGGCGCGCTTTCCGCGGCGACCGGCCAAGTCAAGAACGCCAACTCCATCTGCCTGATCGGCAAGCCGCTGAAAGCAGACTTGGAGGCGCTGTTGCGGCGGGAAGTCCGGATCGCCAACGACGCCAACTGCTTCGCCCTGTCGGAAGCAACTGATGGCGCCGCCGCCGGCGCCGATGTGGTCTTCGGAGTCATCCTCGGTACCGGCGTGGGTGGCGGCATCGTCGTGCATAGCCGGGTACTGACGGGCGCTAACGCCATCGCAGGCGAATGGGGGCACAATCCCCTGCCGCTCCAGCCGCGCGACGATACGCATCGCCCAGCCTGTTATTGCGGACGCAGCGGCTGCATCGAGACCTACATTTCCGGCCCGGGAATGCGCCAGGACCATTTCAACATGAGCGACGAGCTGCTTGATCCGCCCGATATCGTCGCCCGCGCGGCGGCCGGCGACGCCGCCTGCGAAGCCACTTTGCAACGTTATGAGGAACGCCTGGCAGTGGCACTGGCCGTGGTCGTCAACATCCTCGATCCGGCTATCATCGTACTCGGCGGCGGTCTGTCGAATATTCAGCGGCTGTATGCGAATGTGCCGCGACTCTGGAGTCGACACATCTTCTCCGACCAGGTCGTCACACGGCTGGCCGGGAACCGGCATGGTGATTCTTCGGGCGTGCGCGGCGCGGCATGGCTGTGGGAGAAACAGTCTTGAATTCATCCGGCAATACAAACATCAACCCCTGGTTGCGCATCTTCCTGCCATTTGCCGCGGGCTATTTCCTTTCCTACTTGTTGCGCAACGTCAATGCGGTGATCGCACCGGAACTGATCCGCGACCTGGGTGTCTCGGCCGCCGACCTGGGTCTGCTGACCAGCGCCTATATGTTCGCTTTCGGCGCCTTCCAGTTGCCGCTCGGCATCCTGCTCGACCGCTACGGTCCGCGCCGCGTCGAAGCCTCGCTGCTGCTGCTGACCGCCACGGGCGCCGCACTGTTTTCCGTCGGACAGAACATGACTGAACTCGCATTGGCGCGGGCTCTGATAGGACTCGGAGTTTCCGCCTGCCTGATGGCATCCTTCAAGGCCTTCTCGCTTTGGTTCCCGATCCAGCGGCAGGCGTCGCTGAATTCCGCCATCATGGCCGCCGGTGGCCTGGGCGCACTCACCGCCAGCATGCCTCTCGGCTGGGTGCTGCCGTTGGTCGGCTGGCGCGGCATCTTCTTTGGGCTGGCGACAGTCTCCGTGCTGGCCGCCCTGATCATTTTCAGCACGCCGGAAAAAGCGGCCTCCGCCGGCAAGGAAACCCTGGCCGAACAATTGCGCGGTGTCGCCCATGTATTCACCAGTTTTGCCTTTTGGCGTTACGCGCCGCAGACAGCCATGGTGATCGGCGGCTTCATGGCAATGCAGGGACTCTGGGCGGTACCCTGGCTGATGAATTTCTCCGGTCTGACGCGGGATGCGGCGGCCTTTCACCTGCTGCTGATGAGCGTCGGCATGCTGATCGGTTTTGTTTCGATCGCCGCCTTTGTCACCCGCCTCGCCGCACGAGGCATCTCCCCCGAACTCATCCTGACCGCCGGCATGGGCGGCGGCCTGCTCGTCACCCTACTGATCGTGATCGACGGCGCGCCCACGCAACTGCTGTGGTTCGCCATGGGCCTGGTATTCAGCGTCGGCAATCTGTCGTACGCCCTGCTTTCATCGCAATATCCAGTGCAACTGTCGGGGCGGGCAAATACCACACTGAACCTGCTCGTTTTCGTCGGCGCATTCGGCATACAGTGGGGCTTCGGCGCGGTGGTCGACGCTCACACCGCCGCCGGCCTTGCGCAACGGGATGCTTACCAGCACACCTATGCGTGGCTGCTGGGACTACAGGCGGCGAGTTTTGCGTGGTACGTTGTCGCGGGGAAAATGCCCCAGCGCAAGTCGGGCTAAGGAGCTTTCCATGACCATACACGAGCAGCGTCACTACAAGTATTACGACTTCGTCATGGCCGCATTCGTCTGCGTCCTGCTGTGCTCGAACCTGATCGGCGCGGCCAAGGCGGCGCAGGTGGATCTGCCCTTTTTCGGCACGGTGATCTTCAGCGGCGGGGTGTTGTTCTTTCCGATCTCCTACATCTTCGGCGACATCCTCACCGAGGTCTATGGCTACGGCCGTGACCGCCGCGTGGTATGGGCCGGTTTCGCCGCGCTGGCTTTCGCCAGCTTCATGTCGACGGTGGTGATGGCCCTGCCGCCCGCCGCGGACGATTTCAATCGCGACTACCAGGCGCATCTGGATGCCGTTTTCGGCAACACCCCGCGCATCGTTGCGGGCTCCATGCTCGCATTCTGGTGCGGCAGTTTCGCCAACAGCTATGTCCTCGCCAAGATGAAGATCGCCACCCAGGGCAAGTGGCTGTGGAGCCGCACCATAGGCTCGACGATCATCGGCGAACTGGTCGATTCAGGGCTGTTCTATGTGATCGCCTTCTATGGCATCTGGCCCACCGCGCAGATCATCCAGGTCGCTATCGCCCAATATGCCCTCAAGACCGGCTGGGAAGTGGTGATGACGCCGGTGACCTACAAGCTGGTGAACTTCCTCAAGCGCAAGGAACATGAGGACTGGTATGACCGCAACACCGACTTCAATCCGTTCCGGATACGGATGTGATCCCGGATCGTCACTAGCGCGGCGGTCAGAACTCCAGCGGGTCCACATCCAGATGCCAGCGCAAATCGCGCGGCGCTTTTAATTTGTACAACTGCTCAACCCAGGCTGTCAGGAAGGCCTGCAGCGCCGGTCGACTGGAGGATTCGACGAGCAGTTGCGCCCGCTCCAGGGCCATGACGCGAAACATGCGCATCGGCACCGGGTCGTAGAGACTCACGCCGGCCGGTAGTAGGGTTCGCGCCGCATCGACGGCGGTCTTAAGGAAGGCAAGCGAAGTTTCGAGTTGCCTGGCCTCGGCGCGCAGCAAGGCCTGGAAGGTGAAGGGCGGAAAACCGGCGGCGCGCCGCTCGGCGAGCTGGCTGGCGGCGAAGCGGGCGAAGTCGTGCTGCTCCAGGGCCTGATACAACGGGTGCGCCGGGTATTCGGTCTGAATCAGCACTTCGCCGGGCAGCGCGGCGCGTCCGCTGCGGCCGCCGACCTGCATCAACTGGCTGAAGAGGCGCTCCGGCGCGCGGAAATCGGCGGCAAACAACGCGGCATCGGCGCCCACCACGCCGACCAGGGTCAACATGGGAAAGTCGTGGCCCTTGGCCAGCATCTGGGTGCCGATCAGGATATCGGCGCGGCCGCCATGGATGGTATCGAGGATCGCCTGCCACTTGGCCGGGGTGCTGGCCGAGTCGCGGTCGACGCGCAGGATGTGCGCAGCGGGAAAACGCGCGGCCAGCGTTTCTTCGAGCCGCTGGGTGCCGCGGCCGAAGGGATGGATGTCGAGGTGGCCGCAGCCGGGGCACTGCCGTGGAATGGCTTCCTCGCAACCGCAGTGATGGCAGCGCAAACGCTTGTCGGCAAGATGCACCACCAGATTCGCCGCGCAACGCCGGCAGCGGCTCACCCAGCCGCAGGCGGGGCAAGCCAGCACCGGCGCGTAACCGCGCCGGTTGAGAAATATCAGGCTTTGCTCGCCGCGTTCCAGCCGCGTGGCGATGGCGGCCAGCAAGGCGGCGCTCATGCCGTCCTGGAGTTTTTCCCGGCGGGTATCGATGCAGCGCACGATCGGCGGCGCCAAGGCGACGGCACGCTGCGTCAATTCCAGCAACCGGTAGCGCCCGCCATCCCGGCGCGCATGGTAAAAAGTTTCCAGCGACGGTGTCGCCGAGCCGAGCACGATAGGCACGCCGAGTTGATGGGCACGCCACACCGCGACGTCGCGTGCCGAATAGCGCAGACCCTCCTGCTGCTTGAAGGACGGATCATGTTCCTCGTCGACGACGATCAGGCCGAGCCGGGGCAGTGGCGCGAACACCGCCAGGCGCGTCCCGAGAAGGATGTCGGCGCGCCCTTCGAGAGCGTCCAGGAAGCCGCGGGCGCGCGCCGCATCAGCCATGCCGCTGTGGGCGGAAACCACCAGGGCCTGCGGGAAACGCTCGGCCACGCGCCCTTCCAGTTGCGGCGTCAGGGCGATCTCCGGCACCAGCATCAACGCCTGCTTCCCTTGCGCCAGGACTTGCTCGATCAGGCGCAGATAGACTTCGGTCTTGCCACTGCCGGTGATGCCATGCAGCAGGAAGGCTGCATAGCGTCCGAATCCGGCAGCAATGCTTTCAACCGCGGCGAGCTGCTCGGGATGCAACGCTGGCAGGATCGGCGCAGGTGCTTCGGATATTACAGGCTTGGCTTTGCGTTTGGCCGGCAATTTGCCGCGGCGCAGATGAGGCGGCAGCGCCAGGGTCACGACCTCGCCGAGCGGATGCTGGTAATAGCGACTGCAAAATTCCGTCAACGCCAACCAGTCCTCGGGCAGTACCGGCAGCCCGCGCAAGATCTCGCCTGCCTGCTTGAGTTTGTCGGGCGCTTGATCGCTGCTGTCCGTGACGGTGACGATGACACCGATCTTCTCGCCGCTGCCGAAAGGCACCCGAACACAGCGGCCGACATCTTGCGGCTGCGCATCCGTCGACTGGTAATCGAACAGGCGCGGCAGCGGAATATCCAGGGCGACTCGCAGAATTTTCATGCTTCCTTCAACGATCAGATGCTTGCCTGACTATCGTCGACCCAACTTTGGCATTACCTTCTAATCCATTGCTCACAAAGGAGAATGCACTTACCCACTTCTCTTGTGGATAGTTTTGTGAGCAATTGCCGGGATATTCACGCAGATCGGCGCCAGACAAGGCGATACGCCTAGGTAACCAATTCCTAATACGGATAATATCCCTAATAATCAATTCGATACGATGCCGGTAAATATATCGGGGGGAATTGGGTCGATAAATCAAGGCAGAGCGCGTTTCTGTGCATAAGTCAAGCGCCGGTGCCGGTTTCGGGAGCCCCAGGCAGGCAGGCCTCAAGGGGCCATTTGCCTTGATCGGCAAGCCGGGCCGGGGGTCTAGGACCGATGAAATTGCCGGCTATATTCGTGGACTGCGTTGACCAGCGCCGACACATTCTGGGGCGGTGTGAATTGGGATATGCCATGGCCGAGATTGAAAACATGGCCGCCGCCTGGACCGGCGGAATGGAAATCGTCGACGACTCGCCTGGCTTCTGCGGCGATCGCTTCGGGCGATGCAAACAGCGCAATCGGGTCGAGGTTTCCCTGTAGGCTGACGCGATCCGCAACCCGCCGGCGTGATTCGGCCAGGCTGGAGGTCCAGTCCAGCCCGACTGCATCGCAGCCGATGGCGGCAATGTCTTCCAACCATAGGCCGCCGCCCTTGGTGAAGACGATGCTGGGCACCCGCTCGCCGTCGTGCTCCTTGGTCAAGCCGGCGACGATGCGTTGCAGGTAGGCGAGAGAGAACTCGCGATAAGCCCGGTGCGACAGCGCGCCGCCCCAGGTGTCGAAAATCATTACTGCCTGGGCACCGGATTCGATCTGCGCATTGAGGTAGCTGATCACCGAGCGGGTCGTCACATCGAGGACGTGATGCAGCAGATCGGGCCGATCGTAGAGCATGGTCTTGACGCGACGGAAGTCGTCCGAGGCACCGCCTTCTATCATGTAGCAGGCCAGCGTAAAGGGGCTGCCGGAAAAACCGATCAAGGGCACGGAGTTGTCCAGCGCCTTGCGGATTTCCTTCACCGCGTCCATTACATAACGCAAGTGGTCATAGGGATCGGGTGGTGCCAGCGCCCGGATCTCCCATTCCTCGCGCAGCGGACGCTCGAATTTTGGTCCTTCGCCTTCGGCGAAATACAGACCGAGTCCCATGGCGTCGGGCACGGTGAGGATGTCCGAGAACAGGATGGCGGCGTCGAGTTCGAAACGCGCCAGCGGTTGCAGCGTGACCTCGCATGCCATGCTGGGGGACTTGCAAAGATTCATGAAATTGCCGGCCCGCCGCCGTGTCTCGCAGTACTCGGGAAGATAACGGCCCGCCTGGCGCATCAACCAGACGGGGGTATATTCGACCGGCTCGCGCAACAGAGCGCGCAGGAATGTATCGTTCTTGGGGCGGGTCATGGACTCAAATCAACCTGTGCGTGTTTTATCGGTAAGGCATTTTACGCCGATATGCCGGCCCTTCGCCCGTAAAGTGGTCATTGCTAGTCCTCCTCCTTCTTGCCGGGACGCAATCCGAGATCCTTGAACTTGCGGTATAGATGGGTCCGCTCCAGGCCGGTCTTCTCGGCCAGACGCGTCATATTGGCGCCGTCGAGGCGAATGTGATGCTCGAAATAGAGACGCTCGAAAGCTTCTCGCGCTTCGCGCAACGGCAGCATCAAGACTTCCGGCGGCAGGCCGGCAGCGGCAATGCTCGTGGACCTCGCCAAGGTGATCAGGCGCAGCACATCTTCGGGGAGAATCTCTTCTTCCAGCGCGGCCACGGTCAGGGATTTCACGGCGCTCTTGAGCTCCCCGTAACCTCCCGGCCAGGCATGCTGGCGCAACGCGTTGAGCGCCGCCGTGGAAAAACGCCTCGCGGACACCTCTCCCGATTCGATGAGTTGGGTCAGGAGATGGGTGGCGATTTCCGGAATCTCATCGCGCAATTCAGCCAGTGCCGGCACTCCGAGGCAGACATCGAACAGATAGGTCAGTTGTGTTTCCTCCCAGCCCTGTCCCAGCAGCGCCGCGGTATCCAGGGTTGTGGCGGCAACCAGCCGCAAGTCGTACTTCTCCAGCCGTTCGGCGGCAAACATCAGGTTTTTTTGTTGCAAGCGCGACAGATGTCCCAGTTCTTCTGCAAACAGCACGCCGCCGCTGGCCGCCCGCAAGGCTTCCAGGGTCAACGGTGCGCTGTCCTGCGACAGGTCGAGCCAGGCCTTGCCTGGCAAGTGCAGGGTCCGCGCAACCAGTTCGACGATGCCGCCGGGCGCCGACCTGAACATCACCGAGCGGCTCTTGGACGCGACCTGCTCCAGGCGTTTCCGGAGATCACGCAACGGCACCGAGCGGGAAAAGGCGGTCAGCGACAAGCTGCCGGCAACCAGCATCGGAGCCTTGGCCAATCCCTTCTTCACCGCACCCAGCAATTTTTGCAAGGCAATCGGTTTTTCGAGAAAGTCCAGCGCGCCGATCCGTGTGGCTTCCACGGCGGTGTCGATGGTTCCGTGTCCCGACATCATGATCACCGGCATGGTCAGCTGGCCTCCGCCAGCCCATTCCTTGAGCAGGGTAATCCCGTCGGTATCGGGCATCCAGATATCCAGCAATACCAGGTCGGGGCGACTCGTGTTACGTGCCTGGCGAGCGGCGCCGGCATTTTCGGCAAGCCAGACTTCGTGTCCCTCGTCGGTCAGAATTTCCGAGAGCAGTTCACGAATTCCCATTTCATCATCGACTACGAGTATTTGTGCCATAGGTATATGTCAGTCAATCATGCCGCCAAAGGCAGCCTTATGGATACTTCCGCGCCGTGCGGCTTACGGTTGGAGATGCGTACTTCACCATGGTGCTCATCGACTATTTTCTTGACGATCGCCAAGCCCAGGCCACTCCCCTTGTCCTTGGTGGTGACATATGGCTCCAAGGCATGCGCCAGGATTCGGGCCGGAAAACCGCCGCCGTTGTCGCTCACCCCCAGCACCACGCTCTGGTCCTCGCGTCGCGTGACGATGAGGATTTCCGGGTGGATGGCGGGATCCAGGACATCTTCCGCCGCTTCCTCGGCATTGGTAAGCAAGTTGTGGATCACCTGTCTCAATTGCGTCGCGTCTCCCGTCACCCTTGGCAGGCCGGGTGCCAATTCCGTTGCCACCTTGGCGCGTGAGTTCTCGTAGAGTCCCAGCACTTCCATCACCAGGGCATTCAGATCCAGCGGCTGCAATTGCGCCGGTGGCGTGCGGGCATAGTCACGGAAATCGTTGACCATGTTCTTCATCGCCTCGACCTGATTGACGATGGTCTTGGTCGCACGATCCAGCATCGCCCGGCCGTCCGCGTCGAGCTTGTCCGCGAGCTTGAGCTGCAAACGCTCCGCAGAAAGCTGGATCGGCGTGAGCGGGTTCTTGATTTCATGGGCCAGGCGCCGCGCCACCTCTCCCCAGGCCGCGGAACGCTGGGCAGCGATGAGTTGGGTGATGTCGTCGAACACCACCACGAATCCGCCGCCGCCAGCTTCGGGCAAGGTCGAACCCCTCAGCAGCAGCACCTGCGTGGCGCCTTCGCTATGTTCTATATCGATCTGTCGCTGCCACTCCCGGCCTGGCAATCCTTGTGGGGGAATGCCGTCAAAGCCTTCGCGGATCGCCTCGACCAGCGTCTCATGCCGCTTCCATCCGGACAGCGGCAGGCCTTCGAGGGCGCGGAGATTGTCCTCGAGAATGGCGCTGGCGCCGTGATTGGTGGCACGCAGCACGAAGTCGCCGTCGAAAGCCAGCACCCCCGCGGAGAGATTCGCCAGCACGCTTTCAAGATAGGCACGCGCCGCTTCGACCTGTCCGCGATGCCTCTCGGTCTCATGCCGCGCATCGTCGAGCTGGCGGGTCATGCGATTGAAGGATTGCGTCAATACGCCCATTTCGTCATGCGTTTCCAGCGCCGCACGCGGCGTGAAGTCTCCGGCCGCCACCGCCTGGGTTCCTTCGGCCAGGATCAGCAAGGGCTCCGCCAGGCGCTTCGCCAGGAAGAAAGCCAGGGCAATCGCGGCGAACAAGGCCAGCAGCAGGGTCAGGGTTAGGGTCAGGGTATAAATGCGCTTCAGGCCTTCGCGGCCCACCGACAATTCCTGGTAGTCGCGGTAGGCGGCCTCGACGCTGGCGGCGCTCTTGGCGATGGCGGGGGCCACCGGCTGTGTCACTTGCAATACGCGCGTTTCCACGGTCAACGCGCTGCCGGTCACCGGCATCAGCACTCGCAGCGTCAGCCCAGTGGTGGCATCACCCTCCACCTGCGACAGGCCGCGGCCCTGACGCGCCTGGCGCAACTGGGCGGCGCTGGGTAGGTCGGGCAGGAGCTTGTCCATGTCGACTGAACTGCTCGCCAATACCTGCCCCGAGCTGGTCAATAAGGTTGCCGTTTGGGCGCCGGCATGCTCACGCAAGCGATTCAACTGCGTTGCCCGCATTACCTTGGAATCTCCGGCATCCCCCAGATCGATCGCCATGCCGCGGGCCTTTTCGGTCAGTTCGGCGAGCTGGCTGTCGAGCACATTGCGCCCCAGGTTGAGACCGCCCTCCAGGGCACTATCGACACGCACATCGAACCACGATTCGATGCTGTTCATGGCGAATTGCAGAGATACACCGTACACCAGTGCCCCCGGCAGAACCGCCATCAAGGCCAGCATCAACATCAGCCTGGATTTGAGGCGGGAGCCGAACACCCGCAGTCGATACTCGCGCCACATGGTGCGCAACTGCACCACCACCAGCACCACCAAGGCCAGTACGACGGCTGCATTGAGGCCCAGCAGCAACGGGTAGTTATTCACGAACAGCGCAGTGTTGGCGCTGGCCGAAGCCAGCAGGAACAGCAGGATCACTCCTATCGCCGCGGCGACGATGGCAAGGATTCTCATTTCGTCTCCCGTTCCTGCGCGGCAGCCGGACCGCTAGTCGGGGTGAACTGCCAGCGCCACACCTTGGCCTCGACCTGCCAGTCCTTGTTGGCGATGGCATCGACCTGCAAGGGCTTGGGCAGTTGCTGCCGGTCCAGCGCCAGGCGCAGAGCCACCTGGTAGGTTTCGCCTAGCTTCAGAGCGTTCTTGTCGGCAACCGTGAGCGCCGCCACACGTCCCATCACGCGCAGCGCTTCGTTCAGCGAAGTGAAATTCTGGTGCAGCGTGCCACCGCTGGAAAGCCGGTACTGGCGCGTCAGAGGGATATATGCAAGCCGATAGCTGAGACTGCGGCCGGCAATATGCTCACTGGGCCAATACCAGCGATTGCGGGTAATCTCCAGTTCGAGGACGAAATACAGCGGCACTCCGCGCGACACCGCGTCCTCGAAATGGGTGCCAAGATCGATGTCGAATTCGGCGGAGAGCACATAGGCATCTTCGCCGGCGGTCAGGTTGGCGGCGGACGGCTCGATCCTGCCGGCCCAGCTCACCGCGCTCAGGCCGAGCAGGCAAGCGGCGAATATCAGTCGCAGCAGGGATTTATTCAAGTTTCTGCAACAAGACATAGAAAAAACCGTCATGTTCCGCTTGCGGCATCAATTGCCATTGTCGCAACTCCCCAGTCCTGTTCCCGCCCCTCACGAGCAAGCTCGAAGCATCGGCATGGCGTGCCGCGAAAGCGGTCATCTGCAATTGGTTTTCCTCAGGGAACAACGAGCATGTGCAGTAGAGCATTTTGCCACCGGGTGCCAGTACGCGCCACAGGGCATCGAGAATCTCTGCCTGGCTCCGGGCAAAACCCGCAATATCCGTTTCGCGCCTCAGCCATTTGCCGTCGGGATGGCGGCGCACCACGCCCGAGGCGGTACATGGCACATCCGCCAGTATGCGCTGGAATGGACGAGCATCCCACCAGGTCTCGATGTCCCGGCAATCGGCGGTCTTCACTTCGGCGTGCAGGCCGAGGCGGTCGAGATTGTCGACGATACGCGCGGCCCTTGCCGGTTCGGCATCCAGCGCGAGCAAATCGACGTCGGCGAGTTCCAACAGATGGGTAGTCTTGCCGCCGGGAGCGGCGCAGGCATCCAGAACGCGCATGCCGGCAGTTACATCGAGCAAGGGCCCCGCATGCTGGGCACCGCTATCCTGCACCGAAACCAGGCCATCAAAAAATCCCGGCAGCTTTTCCACTGCTTGCGGCCGCTCCAGCAGGATGGCGCATTCTGCATCGGGGAGCAGCCTGGCGTCTATCCCGGCATCGCTCAACAAGGCCAAATACGCCCCTGCATCGATGCGACGCCGATTGACGCGCAAGGTCATGGGCGGATGGGAATTGTCCGCGGCGAGTATGTCTTCCCAGTCCACCGGATGCGCCAGACGGATTTTTTCGATCCACCACGACGGGTGCTGGTAACGTGCCACCGGGTCTGCATTGGCTGCGGACAGTAGTTCCCCGTCACGCCGCAGACGATTGCGCAGCACCGCATTGACCAGCGACTTGAAACGCCCATGGTCGATTTCTCCGGCGGCATTGACCGCCTGATCGACGATGGTATGGGCATCGGCCGGTCTGGTTTCGAGCCGGTAGAGCGCGGCGAGCAGCAGTGCGCGCAGCATGATTTTTCCCGGCGTGTCGTCGCCGTCTTGCAGTGGAGTCCGCAACAAGCGGCCCAGCATGAAATCGCCGCGTCCGTATTGGCGCAGGGTTCCGTAAGCCAAGTCTTGGACCGCGCCGCGTTGCCCGGCTGTCAGCGTCGATGCATGCGCTTGCCAGCAGGCCGCGAGCAAGGCGTCCAGGTTGCGCCCGGTGCCCGCGCCACGACTCGAGCCGGCCTGGCCATTCCCCTTGGGACGGTCGTCGATAACGCCGGCGATGACTTCGGCCGCCCGCATCAGGGCGTATGCCAGGGAGTCGGGGGCCAACAGGGGTTTGGATCGGCTGCTGGACTTCATGGCCGCTTACCACGAAAGGCGAAGCGCGGATTATAGACAGCGACACAGCGGACGACTAACTTTCGGCACTGTCCGGCCGCCCGGCTCAGCAGGGCGAGCAGCGGAAAAGCGTCAGCTCATCGCCCGCAAACGGGCGACTCGCTCCTCGGTCGACGGATGGGTAGAGAACAATCCGGCGATGCCGCCCCCCGAGAGGGGATTCATGATCATCATCTGGGCGGTCTCGGGATGGGCCTCGGCCGGCGCCATGGGAATGCCCCGGGCATAGGCGTCGATCTTGGTGAGCGCATCGGCGAGCGCGTTCGGATCGCCGCTGATCTCGGCGCCGCCGCGGTCGGCCTCGAACTCGCGGGCGCGCGAGATGGCCATCTGGATCAATGCGGCGGCGAGCGGCGCCAGGATCATCACCAGGATTCCGGTCAGCGGATTGCCTCGCCGGCCATTCTCGTCGCGTCCGCCGAAGAACATGGCGAAGTTGGCCAGCGCCGAGATGGCGCCGGCCATGGTGGCGGAGATGGTCGAGATGAGGATGTCGCGGTGTTGGACGTGCGTCAGTTCGTGCGCCATGACGCCGCGCAACTCGCGCGCCGACAGCATCTGGAGGATGCCGCTGGTGGCGGCGACAGCGGCGTGCTCTGGATTGCGGCCTGTGGCAAAGGCATTCGGCTGCTGTTCGTCGATGATGTAGACGCGCGGCATCGGCAGGCCCGCGCGCGCCGCAAGATCCCTGACCATGGTGTAAAGATAGGGCGAGGAGGCTTCATCCACCTCCTGGGCGTTGTACATCTTCAGCACCATGGTGTCCGAAAACCAGTAGGCGAAGAAATTCATGACGCCACCGAACAAGAGCGCCATCAGCATGCCATTGGCGCCGCCCAGCATGCCGCCGATGGCGCCGAATAAGGCGACGATTGCGGCCATCAGGACCACGGTTTTTAGCCAGTTGCCGAACATGGGGTTCTCCTTCTACTCCGAACGTGTTCGATTAAATGGGGGAGATGCGGGAAAATTCAATCGACGCCGAAGCCTGCGCCGACCGCGACCGGGAATCCATGCAGGAAATCCCGGACGGGCAGGCGCTTGCCTCCCGGCTTTTGCAGTTCGGTCAGGCGCAGAGCCCCTGACCCGCAGGCCACCACAATCCCATTGTCATTCACTGCCAGCACCGTCCCCGGCGCACCGGTGGCGGCCTCGAGTTCAGCACGCGAAATCTTGAGCGGCACGCCATTGAAGATGGCCGTGGCGATCGGAAACGGGTTGAAGGCGCGCACCTGGCGTTCCAGCTCTTGCGCCGGCCGCCGCCAGTCGAGCGCCGCTTCGCGCTTGTCGATCTTGCCGGCGTAGGTCACGCCCTCGCCCGGCTGCGGGGTGGGCGCCAAGGTTTCAATCCTGGCCAGTGCGTCTACGATCAGTTCCGCGCCAAGCCGGGCCAGCTTGTCGTGCAGCGTGGCGGCGGTATCGTCCTTGACTATCGGCAACGCGCTGCGGCAGAATCAGGCCGTAGGCCGCCACGACCATAATGTCGGCAGCGACATCACGGAGCGGCTCATGGCTGGCCGGATCTTTCAGGCGCTCCGGCTGATACACCGCCAGGCCGCGCTCCAGGGCTAAGCGCTTGACCGCGCTGGGCAACAGTTGCATGCCGCGTCCGGCAGGACGATCCGGTTGAGTGAGCACCAGAGGCACGGTATGCCCGGCAGCCAGCAGGGCCTGTAGCGCCAGCGCGGCGAATTCCGGGGTGCCGGCGAAGATGATGCGCATCAGGCGGTGACCCGGGCGTGCTTGGTGAGCTTGCTCTTGATCCTTGACTGCTTGAGACGCGAGAGATACTCGACGAACACCTTGCCCTGCAAGTGATCCATTTCGTGCTGGATGCATACCGCCAGCAGGTCCGAGGCTTCCAGTTCGAAAGGCTGGCCGTCCAGGCCGAGGGCGCGGACGCGCACCCAGGCGCTGCGGGTGACGGTTTCGTAAACGCCCGGCACAGACAGACAGCCCTCTTCGCCCTCGCACTCGCCTTCCCGCGCCAGGATTTCGGGGTTGATGAAAGTCTGCAAGCTGGATTTGTCTTCCGAGACATCGATGACGATCAGTTGGATATGCCGGTCGACCTGGGTCGCCGCCAGACCGACGCCGGGCGCGGCGTACATGGTCTCGGCCATATCGGCGGCGAGTTGGCGTATGGATGCGTCCACGCGATCGACCTTGGCCGCCTTGGTGTGCAGGCGCGGATCGGGATAATAGATGATGGGAAGTTGCGCCATGGCTGCCTGGATTGAGAATTGACGGAGTTGTGACGGTTGTGAACTTGTTGCTGAATTAAATCATTACATGCAAAATTGCTTCCGGCTAACCCACTCGGGGACATGTGACCACGGGTGCGGCTCGTTGGAGGATCGAATGCATGACCGGCAAGGTGCCACGATGACCATGAATACGCGCATTATATCTGTGCTGTTGCTGACTTCTTCAAGCTTGATGCTGGGGCTGTCGAACCTGCCTGCGATGGCGCAGACCTCGCCCGCCCAATCTCCGGGCATGGCGCTGGAGCTGGCGGACGGTGCGCCCGATCGTCACATCGTGGTCCCCGGCGACACGCTCTGGAGCATCTCTTCGAAATTTCTCAAACAGCCTTATCGCTGGCCCGAAATCTGGCGCCTCAACCAGGAGCAGATCGGTAATCCGCAGCGTATTTACCCCGGCCAAGTGGTGATACTCGACCGAAAAGGAGATCATCCGGGAGACCAGCCGCAGCTCAAGATCGCCGACGCCGTCGCCACAGCGGCCACCGTCAAGGCCGGACCGCAGATCTACAGCGAGAGCAACAAGCGGGAGATTTCCAGTATTCCCCAACAGGCGATCGAGCCTTTCCTGAGCGAGCCTCTGGTCGCGGAATCCGGCCAACTGGATAGCTCGCCGCGCATCGTCGCCACCCAGGAAGACCGGGTGTATATCGGCAAAGGCGATCTGGCGTATGTCACCGGCGTGAAAGACCAGGCCAAGCTATGGCAGATCTACCGCCCGGGCAAGGCCCTGGTCGATCCCGAAACCAGGGAAACGCTGGGGTACGAAGCCTTCTACCTGGGTAGCGCAAGCCTGGTCCGTGAAGGCGAACCGACCACGTTCGAAGTCATCGCCTCACGCCGCGAGATCGGTCGCGGCGATCATCTGCTGCCCGCGCCGCGCCTCGATGTCATCAGTTATGTACCTCATGCGCCGGACAAGGCAATCAGGGGCCGTGTCGTCTCGGTCTATGGCGGGGTTGGCCAGGCGGGACGCGATTCGATCGTGACCTTGTCGCGCGGCAAACGCGACGGAATCGAAATCGGCCACGTACTTTCCTTGTCCCGCGCCGGTGCACAAGTCAGCGACCGCCATGAGGGCAAGAAGACGATCTATCAATTGCCGGACGAACGCTACGGACTGTTGTTTGTCTTCCGGGTTTTCGACCGGATCTCCTACGCACTGGTGATGAATGTCACCCGCACCGTCGAGATCGGCGACGTCGTCGCGAAGCCCTGACCAGGAAACCGCCTGTCCGTGAATAATCCCGATGCCGGCCTGGCATCCTGGATCCGACTGACGCTGATCCATGGAGTCGGCGGCGAAACCCGGCGCCTGCTGCTCAAAACCTTCGGCCTGCCCGAGGCGATTTTCGGCGCCAGCATGGGCGCCTTGCGCGGCGTGATCGACCCGGCCCTGGCGGAACGCCTGCTCCTGTCCGATGCCGCCATTACCGCCGAAATCGATGCAACGCTAAGCTGGGCCGCCGAGCCCGGCAACACCATCGTCACCCTGGCGGACAGTGCCTATCCGCAGGCCTTGCTGACCAGCGCCGACCCGCCGATACTCCTGTATATGAAAGGCCGCGTCGATCTGCTGAACCGGCCGGGAATGGCCATCGTCGGCAGCCGCAACGCCACCCCCCAGGGGATCGCCAACGCCGAGGCCTTCGCCGCGTCGCTGGCCGGCGTCGGACTGACCATCGTCAGCGGGCTGGCCCTAGGCATCGATGCGGCAGCGCACCGCGGCGCCTTGAGCGCAACCGGAGAGGATGCCGGTTCGACCATTGCCGTCATCGGCACCGGCGCCAATAGGATTTATCCGGCCCGCAACCGCGAACTGGCGCGCAGCATCGCGGCGCATGGATCCATCGTCAGCGAATTCCCGCTGAATACCCCGGCCCTCGCCGGCAACTTCCCGCGCCGCAACCGCCTGATCGCCGGCCTGGCGCGCGGCTGCCTGGTGGTCGAAGCCGCCGCACGCAGCGGTTCGCTGATCACTGCCCGGCTGGCCGCCGAAGCGGGACGAGACGTATTCGCCATTCCCGGCTCGATCCATTCGCCGCTCGCCAAGGGCTGCCACCAGCTCATCAAGCAGGGCGCCAAACTGGTCGAATCGGCGCAGGATATTCTTGAAGAACTCGGCTGGCAGAGGATTAGCGCCGCTCCAGCCATTGACCTCGGCGCTTCGGCAACAGACGCAGCCACAGCCAATCTGCTGGCGGAACTGGGACACGATCCCTGCGATATCGACACGCTCGCCGCGCGTTCCGGCTTGACGCCCGAGGCGCTTCTTGCCATGCTGTTGCAACTTGAACTGGACGGTCATGTCGCCAATCTGCCCGGGGGTCGCTATCAGCGCGTACAACGTATATAAATAAAGCATAATCACCAGCGTGCCCCAAAGTCGTCCCCTTTAATCCCTGACAAAAACATGTTCGATATCCTCGTCTATCTCTTCGAAACCTATGCCCAGCCCGGCGCCTGCCCGGAATCCTCGGTGCTCGCGCGCAAGCTTTCCGCGATCGGATTCGAGCAGGATGATATTTCGGCGGCGCTCGAATGGCTGTCCGGCCTCGAATCCCTGGCCGAGGAAGATCATCCCAACCACCATCGGCTCATGTCCGCATCCCGGTCGGTGCGGCTTTACTGCGCGGCCGAGCTCGCCAAACTGCCCACGCAATGCCGCGGCTTTCTATGTTTCCTGGAAAATGCCGAGGCCATCGACACTGTCCTGCGCGAGATGATCATCGAGCGTGCCATGGTGCTGAGGGAGTCAGTGGTCTCCCTGGACAAACTCAAGATCATCGTGCTGATGGTGTTGTGGCGGCGGCATCGTTCGCTCGACACGTTGTTGATGGAAGAGCTCCTCACGGCCGGCGACGAATTGCCTTTCGTGCATTGAGTGCCAATTACATCACCGAAGAAAACACCGACACCTTGCCAGCCGCCACCCCACGCGCTTATCATGCGGCGCTTCGCCTGCCCGACCGCCGCCAATGAGTAAACAACTGATCATCGCCGAAAAACCCTCGGTCGCCCAGGACATCGCTCGGGCGCTCGGTGGTTTCGACAAGCAGGGCGACTATTTCGAGAGCGCCGACTACGTGCTCTCCTCGGCCATCGGCCATCTGCTGGAACTGACGGTGCCCGAGGAATACGAGGTAAAGCGTGGCAAATGGTCGTTCGCCCACCTGCCGGTGATTCCGCCGCACTTCGCCCTGAACCCGATCGACAAGACCGCCGAGCGGCTGAAGCTGCTGACGCGACTGATCAAGCGCAAGGATGTCGGCGGCCTGGTCAACGCCTGCGACGCCGGGCGCGAGGGTGAATTGATATTCCGCTACGTGGCGCAACACGCCAAGACCGACAAGCCGATCCGCCGCCTGTGGCTGCAATCGATGACCCAGGGCGCGATCCGCGACGGTTTCGCGCATCTGCGTTCGGACGAGGAAATGCAGCCTCTTGCCGATGCCGCACGCTGCCGCTCCGAGGCCGATTGGCTGATCGGCATCAATGGCACACGCGCCATGACAGCCTTCAACTCGAAAAGCGGCGGCTTCCACAAGACGCCGGTCGGCCGCGTGCAGACGCCGACGCTGGCGGTGCTGGTGGAGCGCGAGGAGAAGATACGCAAGTTCGTTTCGCGCGATTACTGGGAGCTGGAGGCCGAGTTCGGCGCCGTCGCCGGCACTTATCGCGGCCGCTGGTTCGACGAGAAATTCAAGAAGCCCAGCGGTGCCGAGAGCGACGAACATGCCCGCGCCGAACGCCTCTGGGATGTCGCTAAGGCCAACGCGCTGCGCGAGAAATGTCTCGGCAAGCCGGGCAGCGTCACGGAAGAGAGCAAGCCGACCACGCAACTGCCACCCCAGTTGTTCGACCTGACCTCGCTCCAGCGCGAAGCCAACGGGCGCTTCGGCTTCTCGGCCAAATCGACGCTGGGCCTGGCCCAGGCGCTCTACGAAAAGCACAAAGTGCTGACGTATCCGCGGACCGATTCGCGCTGCCTGCCCGAGGATTACATCGCCAACGTCAAGGAGACGCTGCAAGTCCTCGGCGAAACCCAGTACGCGACGCATGCCGGGCAGATCCTCAAGAACGGCTGGGTGCATCCCAACAAGCGCATCTTCAACAACGCCAAGATCACCGACCACTTCGCCATCATCCCCACGGCGCAGGCGCCGAAACACCTGTCGGAACCCGAACAGAAGCTCTACGACCTGGTGACCAAGCGCTTCCTCGCCATCTTCTATCCGGCCGCCGAATACAACGTCACCACCCGCATCACCCGCGTCGAAGGCGAGCCGTTCAAGACTGAGGGCAAGGTGCTGGTCACGGCGGGTTGGCTTACCGTGTATGGCAAGGAAGTGAAGGAAGTACTCGCCGAAGGCGAGGGGGATGGCACCGGCGCCGGCGCGCAACTGGTGGCGGTGGAAAAGAACGAGCGGGTCTGGGCCAACGATGTCGAGGTCAAGCCGAACCAGACCAAACCGCCGCCGCGCTTCAACGAAGCCACGCTGCTCTCCGCCATGGAAGGCGCAGGCAAGCTGGTCGAGGACGAGGAGCTGCGCGAGGCCATGGCGGCGCGCGGCCTGGGCACGCCGGCGACCCGCGCGGCGACCATCGAAGGCCTGATCTACGAGGAATACGTCCATCGCAACGGCCGGGAACTGCAACCGACGGCGAAGGCCTTCTCCCTGCTGTTCGCGCTCTCCAAACTTGGCGTCGATGAATTGCGTTCGCCGGAGCTCACCGGCAACTGGGAATATCAGTTGCGTCAGATGGAACACGGAGCGCTGGCGCGCAATGAATTCATGGACCACATCGTCACCCAGACCCAGGAGATGGTCGAGCGCATCAAGCACGGCGAAATCCCCGACGAAGCCTTCAGCACGCTGAAGAAACCCTGCCCCAAATGCGGCGGAGTGATCCAGGAAAACTACAAGAAGTTCCAGTGCAAGTCCTGCGACTTCTCCTTGTGGAAAGTCGTCGCCAGCCGCCAATACGAACCGGAGGAAGTCGAAGAGCTGCTGGAGAAGCGCGTCGTCGGCCCCTTGCAAGGCTTTCGCAGCAAGATGGGTCGGCCGTTCGCGGCGATCATCAAGCTCAACGCCGAACTGCAACCCGAGTTCGACTTCGGCCAGAGCAACGAAGGCGCGGATGAAGAAGTCGATTTCAGCGGCCAGGAGCCGCTCGGCCCCTGTCCCAAGTGCGGCGCCGGCATCTTTGAACACGGCATGGCCTATGTCTGCGAGAAGTCGGTCGGCCCGGCGAAGAGCTGCGATTTCCGTTCCGGCAAGATCATCCTGCAGCAACCGGTGGAACGGGCGCAGATGCAAAAATTGCTCGCCACCGGCAAGACCGACTTGTTGAAGGAATTCATTTCATCGCGCACCAA
Organism: Pseudomonadota bacterium; assembly: GCA_026399515.1. Taxonomy (GTDB): domain Bacteria; phylum Pseudomonadota; class Gammaproteobacteria; order Burkholderiales; family Rhodocyclaceae; genus JACRAR01. The sequence goes on from JAPLQT010000117.1 coordinate 399,466, forward strand.
GCGCAAGTTTTCCGCCTACCTGGTACGCGCAAGCGACGGCAAGGTCGGTTTCGAATTCGAGCCGCGCGCGCCGAAAGTCGCCAAGGCTGGGGTAGCCGCCAAGCCTGAGAAAGCCGCGCCTGCCGCTCCGGCTGCGAAGCCCCCGAAGTCAGTGAAAGCGCCTGTCGCCAAGGCGAAAAAACCCACCACAGCCAAAGCAGCCGCACCGGCCAAGCCAGCAGTTAAGAAGCGCGTGGCAAAGAAATAGGGTTTCGGAATTCAGGTTTCGGCGGCACCGAAATCGTCGCCCCTCCTCAACCTGTGAGTCATCTTCCGCGCTTGCTCCTTGACCGGTCCATGGCCGGGTCAGGCGATCCTGTCCCGCAGCCATCGTCCGATGGCCTGAATTTCCTCAAGGCAGACGGCGTGCGGCATGGGATATTCATGCCACTCGACCCGGTAGCCGTGGCGTTTCAGGAAGTCCCTGGCGCGGATTCCCAGTTCGGGCGACACCACGTCGTCTTCGCTGCCATGGGCCGCGAAAATCGGCACTGCCTTGTTGGCATCGGTCGCTTCCTCTTCGAGCAAACGCGGAATCGGGATGTAGGTCGATAGCGCGATGACGCCCGCCAACGGCTCCGGATGGGTCAGTGCCGTCGTGTACGCAACCGCCCCGCCTTGGGAAAAGCCAGCGAGGAAGATGTGGGAACAGGGGATGCCGCGCTCATTCTCTTGCGCGATGAGGCGCCGAATCGCCAGTCGGGATTGGACGATTCCGGCTTCGTCCACCTCGCGATTGGCGCTGTCCAACGAAATGATGTCGTACCAGGCGCGCATGACATATCCGCCGTTGCAGGTCACCGGCATGTGCGGTGCGTGCGGAAAGACAAAGCGGACACCGGGACCCCGCTCCAATCCGAACTCCGGTACCACGGATTCGAAATCCGAGCCATCGGCCCCCAGGCCGTGCATCCAGATTACGGAAAACCGGGGTGCGTCGGACGTCTCGACTTCGATGGCGGGGAGCAATTCATTCATGGGTCATTCCTTGTCGAAGTTTCGATAGTCTCCCGTCCGCGGCGGCGGGCAGAGGTCTCATGGGTACCGTTGCGCCAGCGCGGCACCGACGCTCGCCGTGATTTCGTAGGAGCGCAAGCGGGCCGAGTGATCGAAGATCTGCGAGGTGATCATCAACTCATCGGCATCGGTGCGGGCGACGAATGCCTGCAACTGACGCGCTACGGTATCAGGCGAACCGATTGCAGCACATGAAAGAATTTCGTCCAGCAGCGCCCTCTCGTACGGACCGATGCGGCTCAGATAGCCAGCCAGCGGCGGCGGCAACTGCCCGGGACGGCCACTGCGAAGATTGACGAAGGCCTGCTGGGTCGAGGTCGCCAGAAAGTGTGCCTCCTCGTCGCTGGCAGCGGCACAGACGTTGAGTCCGAGCATGACGTAAGGCCGTTGCAATTGCGCGGAGGGGCGAAAGCCGGCCCGATACACGGCAATTGCCTGCATCATCTGCGCCGGCGCAAAATGCGACGCGAAGGCATACGGCAAGCCCAGGGCGGCGGCCAGTTGCGCGCCGTACAGGCTTGATCCCAGGATCCAGATCGGCACATTCAGGCCGGCGCCCGGTATCGCGCGTACCGGCTGCCGGTCCGCGGAGGAAAAATAGCCCATCAGTTCGCTGACGTCCTGCGGGAATTCGTCGGCGCCGGAGACCAGATTTCGCCGCAACGCCCGCGCCGTGACCGGGTCCGAGCCCGGCGCGCGTCCCAGGCCGAGGTCGATGCGACCGGGAAACAGTGATTCCAGAGTCCCGAATTGCTCCGCAATCACCAGCGGAGAATGATTCGGCAACATGATCCCGCCTGCGCCGACGCGAATGGTCGCGGTGCCGGCGGCCACGTGACCGATCAGGACCGCAGTCGCGGCGCTGGCGATGCCGGGCATGCCGTGATGCTCGGCCAGCCAGAAGCGCTTGTAACCCCAGCGTTCGGCGTGCCGGGCAAGATCGAGGGAATTGCGGAACGACTGGCCGGCATCGCTCCCTTGAGCGATGTGGGACAGGTCAAGGACGGAAAAAGGAACCATGAGTTTCATATCGGGGAGCGCTACAGTCGACAAGCTTAAACGATACTGGTGTCAAATCGGTTTTGTTGTCGAACCCACGCGGTTACCTCCGACGTTACCGTCCCGCCGTGCCCTGCCGGTCGCATTTGATATGGGGCCGTTCGTCGGCCTAACCGGCTGTTCGCGTTCCCATGACGCCGCAATAATCACTACGAGACTGAACGTCTGCTTCTTTGATCGGTAGGGCAATAAACATGTACACTGCTATTATTCAAAAGGCTACGGAATATTCACAGATGGTACCGGCCAAATTGTTGGACTCCCAAAGACATGCAGGACCCGATAGGCTCGGGCGCTACTACACAAAAGCAGACATTGGCCGACTTTTGATTGACCAAATGTCTGGGCTTACCCCTAGCAGATTGCTTGATCTTGGGGCGGGAGGGGGTTCTCTTTCGGGCGCCGCTATTAAGCACTGGTCGAACATCGAGTTATTAACTGTGGATATCGATGAAAGATCTTTGCCTCACCTTAGTAGACTATTTCATGGCTGTGAGAGTCTCAAACACAGTCACATAAGGGCAGACGCCCTTAGCCAACGGCTACCCCAGCTGATCCATTCCAGATTTGGTCATATTGATACTGCAGTCTGCAATCCTCCGTTTATCACTCCGAAGTGGCGAAAAGGATTCGCCATGATTCTTGAAGAGGCAGGCTTCAGCGGCTGTATGCCGGTCCTATCGGATGTTGACGCAGCAGTTCTGTTTCTAGCTCAAAATTTGCGCCTTCTTAGCACTCGGGCAACGCTCGGAATAATTCTTCCAGACAGCCTTATCTCTGCCGCCAAATATCGCCAATTCCGCAAGGAACTCTTGAGGCGATACTGCATTCACAGAGCGATTCGACTCCCCCGCGGCTCGTTCTCAAATACTGACGCGCTGGCCCATATTGTTATCCTTAGTAAGGGGAGCGAAACAGCGACGGTTCCCCTGCAAAAGCTTACCAACGATCGTACGCTCGCACCAGCGTTGCACGTAGGAATTGATGATGCTGCTGAGCGATTGGATTTCGATTATCACGCACATAAGGTGGTAGCTCCTCGCTCCCAGAACGTTCAAGTGTCGCTCGGCTCACTGACCGAGGAACTTTGGCGCGGCTCTCTTTCAAGAACTCAAGGCAGGTTAGCTGAAGTGCCCGTGCTTCACACTTCAGACATCCGCCCGTCTGACGCAGGAAAATGGTGCGATTTGAGTGATTTTGGCGATTTTCGTAAGCAACTCAGGGGTACAACACAGGTCCAGTACGCGGAGCCAGGAGACATCCTGGTTGCTCGGGTCGGTAGAAATCTTGAGCGAAAAGTAATAGGAGTTTCTGCGGGGTTCCCGCTCATTACCGATTGCGTTTACAGGCTGAAAGTTCCAGAAAAGTTTCGGGATAGCGTGTTGTCTCAACTGAGCAACACCAACGGACAAGCATGGCTTGCGTCCCGTGCGTATGGAGTTGGTGCCAAGCAATTGACCAAGGTCGATCTTCTAACGTTTCCCCTGTTTTTGTGAGCCGCTTCGTGGTTGCCTACTACCGGTGAGGACGCATCATGGCCGAATTTGAAGAACGCGCCGATCAACTTTCGCTCGAAACCATTGATGCGTCTCTTGCTGATGGCCAAATGTTCAAGAAAGCGCGTCAAAAGTTGCTGGCTCCTGGCGCAAAGCTCCTTGTTGGACCACGCGGCACCGGAAAAACGCATGTCATGCGGTATACCTACCTCCACGCCCTGAACACGAGCACCGCACCATTGGCCCTATATGCAAATTTCAGTCGATACTTAAATCTCGAACCTCTTTTAAAGAAATCGCCGGACGCGCTGCAACGATTTCATTCATGGGTAATTGCCAAGCTAATTCTGAGCACCTTTGAGTTACTCCGCGACGTGAACGCGGATGCCGCCTTTTTGACGAGGCATAATCCTCTTTACGATGAGAACCGGCTGCGCGAGCTTGTATCACTGTTGGAACGAGGAAGTGGCACCGAACAATATCAAGAGTTCGGACAAAACCTAACGGTTGACCATGTCCTCGAAGTGGTGCGATTACTCAGTAAGAGATTTTCTCGAAAACGAACGGTACTTCTACTTGACGATGCCGCTCTTAGTTTAGCTGATCAATACCTTGTCGCATTTTTCGAGATTTTCAGACTGCTTAAGACCGAAGACATAGCACCTAAGGCGGCAGTCTACCCGGGCTCAACACAATATGGCCCGACGTTTCATGCTTCGCATGAGGTCGAAGAGGTACCGCTATGGCTCTCTGTTGAGGACGCCGAGTATCCTCAGATCATGGGCGAAATCGCCAACCGCAGGCTAACGCCAGAAGAAGTACAGACGATCAATCCCGACATCCTGGAATTGCTAAAGTATGCAGCGTTTGGAATTCCTCGTGCGTATCTTCGGCTATTAAGGGAATATTTGGATTCTCACGCCGGTTCGTCCCAACAAAGAACCAACAAAATTATCGAGCGTCAAACTGAGCTTATCGGTGCTGAATATGATTCGTTAGGGATGAAACTTAAGCAGTTTTCTTCACTTGTTTCGGTTGGTCGAAAGCTTTTCGACAAGGCCGTCAATGATATCGCGAGCGTGCAAGCAAATGAGCCGAGAACGCGAAACATAATCTTGGGCGTGAGGCAAGACAGTGACCGCACGCCATTGGCAGATCGAATGCTGAGATTTCTCGTAGAAGTCGGTTTGCTTTATCCACTACAAGCAGTGTCGCACGGCACCAATCGAAGATATGACCGATTCATTCCGCATCTAGCTTTTCTTTACCAACAGGGTGTGTTCAGAGATGGTAAGAGCTCTTGGGCGAAAGGTTTGTCGTTGTACATGCAGCGCCCAGCTTCCAAGCATCCGGTGAGGCGAGATTTGTCGACCTTATTAACTCCCGATGAGCTAGCGAGTTTGAAACTCGACCTTCCGCCTTGCCAACACTGTGGGACGGCGAGGATTAACGACTCGCAGCGTTTTTGCCATAACTGTGGAGCGGAGCTTGTCGCGTCGTCGCTTTTCGAAGAATGCATGAAGCTACCCTTGGAGAATATTCCGGGCGTCAGTGAGGCTCTGGTAGCTAGGATTCACAGCGATACGAAGATTCGTACCGTTGGACACGTGTACGCTTCTCAGAACGCTTCAGGAGATCTCCAACAAGCTACCTATGTTGGTCCCGTGAGAGCTGGCGGGATCATAAATAAGGTTGCTCTGACCGTGAACGAATTCCTGTCCTGAGCATGGTTGCCACGTTCCGTTGCAAGCTTTCCGTTTGTGTTACTGGGGCGATTCCGGCGTTACATACTCACAAACTATTTGACGTTAGATACAAGGAGCCGGCGGGATCGCCAATCGATGAGTTCTTGACTCGATTGCAACTCATTAACTTGCTAGCCCCTCAACCAATTGGCTTCGATCCGCTTCAAGGACAACTGGTATTGCTCGGCGTGATTGCAGCCGTTGAGAGCTACCTTAGGACGATTTTTAGACAACTGATCGTTTTTGATCCCACATGTCAGGAGAGCGTTAATAAACGAGACGTCTCCTTTGGCGCTGCTATGCATCTTCCGAAGGAGATGTTGCCTGAGGCAATTTTAGAGCGGATAGCGTTTATCAGTTACGCTAGCATTGTCGACGCACTAAAGGAGTTGTTGGGAGTAAAGGGAGCTATTCCATCCGACCTAGACGCTGCCATAAGGGCCTACGTTCGCGTATGCCAACTTAGGCATTGCGCAGTGCACCGCTTTGGGAAGCTTGGCGTAAGCAATGCTATTGCACTCGGACTTGCGGACCATACGGCGATGCTTGAGAAACCATTGAATCTAAACTACGCTGCGCTACAAGCAGCGATCTCAATTTCGACTGGATTGGTAAAGACGACAAACAATTTCCTGTTTAACGAGATTCTCTCGCGCATTCCTCATGCAAACTGGACGGGCAGATACGCCGATGATAGGCTGCTTTTCATGCGGTATTACGTGCTGTTTGCCGATAAGATCAGTACGTTCCGGTCAGCTGCACCTAAGAAGATATACATTCAATTGCAGAAGCAACGGACCATGTTCGCCAATGGTATCGATTTCTAGTTCGCGTTTAGAAGTACGCGCGTATTGCCCTGACATAAATGGTTGCTAATGGTCGATACGCGTGGCTCTTCCTAAAAAAGCTGTCGCAGACCTTGCGGTCCTAAGGGAACACTCACGCTGCCATCAACTCGCTTGACACGGTGGCGTGGATCTAAAGCAATATGTGCCACCAAATCAGTGGAACGCGAACGGCCGGTTAGGCCGAGCTCCGGCCACTGGCCGGGGAATAGAAACGCCACCCCCTTCCCAGTTCCGCTTGACAGTGTCCCTCTTGCCATCCAGGTGAGCACCAAGATTTCCCGCGCTGACCCCTGGAACTCGTCGAGAAATCGCTACGGACGTTGCCCGTCGGTGCAAAGCAGGGACACGTGCCCCCCGACAGTGCCAACTGCCAATCAGATGAGAGTGTCCGAACAACTCAGGAATTGATTGGTTCGGTGGTGACAGCCTGAATTACAACCACGCTGGCATCTGCGCCGCCAATGCCTGCTTCTCCTTGACCGCCTCGCCGACCAGCGAGAAGCCCAACGGCTTGCCGTCGGCGTCCTCGAACAAGGCACGCACGCCGGCCGGTTCGACTTCCTCACACCAAGTGCCTACCGCTCCCGATGGAGGCGGGCAGACGACAGTCGGGCAAGCGGGTGTTTTTACCACCACCGGCATGGCCGGATAGCTGACGGTCGTGGGTGTCCCCGTCAGCGTCTTCGCCAGCGCCCGCGCCTGCTGCATGATGGGCAGGACGAAAGGCAACACCAGTCCCTGCAATTCGACACAGTCGCCGACTGCAAAAACATCCGGGTCGGAAGTCGCCAGCAGCATGTCAGTGACAACGCCGCGATTAGCCTTCAGCCCCACTGCGCGCGCCAGTTCCGTTTCCGATTTCAGGCCCACGGCGGAGAGAACGAGGTCGGCGCTGAAGTTCTTGCCTTGGGTATCGGTCAGGACCAAGCCATCTTCCGAACGTTCCACCCGGACGATGCTGGTATCGAAGTAAAAGCGCACTCCGGCTGCTTCCAGACGGGTGCGGAAAAACGCCGCAGCCTGGGCCGGCAGCAGGCGGCCCAGCGCCTGCGGGGCCAGGTCGAACACCTCCACGTCGTTGCCCGCGATGCGCAGGTCATTGGCGAACTCGCAGCCGATCAGCCCGCCGCCGAGGATCGCAACGCGCTTGGCACCAGCCAGGCGGGCGCGAAAGGCGGCGTAGTCCGTGAGGCTATTGACCGACAGTATTTCTCCCACGCCGCTGCCTTCGATAGGCAACCGGATCGGCTGGGCGCCGAAGGCCAGCACCAGCCGGCGGTATTCGAGGCGACCACCGTCCGTCTCGACGGCATGCTCGCCAGGCAGCAGTCGCGTCACGCGGGTATGGGAACGAATCTCCACGTTGAGCTGCGCCGCCAGCGCCTCCCGCTGAGTAAGCACTAACTGGGGTGCCGACTTTCCGGCGGCCAGGGCGTTCGATAGGCTGGGCTTGGAGTAGAAACCGCCGTCGTCGGCTGTGACTATGGTCAGCGGGACTTCCTTGTCGAGCTTGCGCAATTCGCGGGCGACGCTGATGCCGGCCAAGCCGCTGCCGAGGATGACGATGGCTGGACTCATGACCTAAATCACCATCATCTCGAAATCGGCTTTGGCCACGCCGCAATCGGGGCAGCACCAGTCGGCGGGCACATCCTCCCAGCGGGTGCCGGGGGCGATGCCGTGTTCAGGTTCGCCGAGGGTTTCGTCGTAGATGTAGCCGCAAACGATGCATTGATACTGTTTCATGTTCGATTCCTCTGGTTGGGTGTGGTTAGGCGGAAATCTTATCGAGCTGGGCGCGATAGTGCTTGGCATGGCGCTCTTCGACGCGCGCCAGGGCGGCGAAGCGCTTGGCCGCCTTGGCGAGGGTTTCGGCGAAACGGGCGGCATGTTCTTTCGACTCGGCTATCTGCTGGTCGATCTCCTTGACCGCGGCGCTATGGCCTTCCGCCTCGGCCGCGTGGCGGAAGGACGGGTACATCTCGGTATATTCGTAGGTTTCGCCATCGATGGCCATTTGCAGACATCTGGCGGGCGTCATCGTCGCGGCAGGAAAGAGCAGGTCGAGATGGCCCCAGGCGTGCTGGACTTCCTGGTCGGCGGTTTCTTCAAACGTCCTGGCGGTCGCCTCGTCGCCGGCGGCGCGGCAGAGCCTGGCGAAATAGCGGTACTTGATGTGCGCCATCGACTCGCCAGCAAAGGCGGATTCGAGGTTCTTGATGGTTACGGATGCTTCTGGGTTAGGCATGTCGGGTCTCCTTGAACTCGGTTGAACTGCAGCGGTTGACACTGCGCAGTCTAGGGAAACCCCATCGATTGATCCAATGAATTATCAATATCGATTGAATAGCTATGCGCTATCGCTTCTTGACCGGCCTGGTTCCCGGCAGACGGCAATCGAGCAAGGCCAGGCGCAGCAGATCGACCGCCTGATGCCGCGGGAAGCTGGAACGCCAGACCAGGCCGATGCGGCGCGTCGGCGTCGGATCGACAAAGGATCGGACGCGCAACAGCTTGTCGTTCTTCGGGATCGGATCGGCGCAGGACGAAGGCATGACGCTGACGCCGATGCCGGAAGCGACCATGT